>CALMQS010000123.1 GCA_937871285.1 uncultured Sphingobacteriales bacterium
TGTTTAATACCGGGAAAGATTTCTTTACAGTAGCTACATCATAGCCTAAATCCCGGATTGCTTTCACGGCTTTTGGCACTACATCAACGGCGTCATCCGCATCAATGACAGCCCTGTTATTATTGAGTTCTACTTTGTGAGCAGTGATGCCTTTTACTTTACTTAATCCTTTATCAACAATCAGGGCGCAATGTTCGCTGTCCACTCCTTCCAGTGGCATATAAATAGAATTGTTATTATCTTTTGACATATCCTTTCAATTTTAATAATAGCAAAACTACTGTCCTGAAAGGCTGCTGCTGTTATATAATTATGGGAAAAAGTTACATTTTTTAGGATTAAAACATGATCTATAAAACGCTAAAGGCGAATTCAATCCTCAGTTTTTCCCAAGTCATGGCGATTGTTCCGTTATTATTTTTTCCGGCGGTAATAAAATATTGCAGTCTTTCTGTAAGTGAATTTTTCTTTGGCTTTTATTTAATCCTTACTATTTCGTCTTTTCATCATATTCCGATGCCAGGTGTTGTTTCCAGTGTTTGTTTATAATAACTGTCCATTCCTTTTTCCCGGAAGTTCATACAAAAAGCTGAGGATTTTCCAGTTCCTGTTTTACTACCATTACACAGCGTTTACAAACCATGTTTTTTAATATAGCGATACATCTTTATTGAACCTACAAGCTTAATATTCTTGAATGTATTTGATTTTCATTTTCCCAAACACACAAAATTTGCTCATTCCCAATGGCTTTGAGAACCGGAGTAGTGCCTTTGCCCAATATTTTTTTCTCCCCTTGAGGTAACAAGCATATAACGGCTCCTTTTTCTATCCAGGCGTATACATTTTTTCCATCTGCTATTTCCAAAGTGCAATTCCTTCCTTCCCCGATTTGCTGCTCAGGCTTCCCGGGCTCACAGGCATATATTTTTCCTTTCCTGTTCCAGACCGTTTGTGCTTTGTTATTCTGTACTACCAGACTGCCGCCGTCCATAGGACAACCATTTAAAGCCCAGCTTCCCGTCCCTAATTTTTGAGCATTGCTAAAAGTAAGCCCTCTATTATTTGATTGAATTAAATATAAATCCCTGTTTCCATTTAACCAGTTACGAAACATAACATAAACATTATTTCCTTCTATAACCACGGAAGGCTTGCAACATTCACATACTGTTGTATCCGGAGAAGCATAGATCATTACGTTTTTTGACCAGGTTTTGCCGCCATCATTTGATCCTGCACCAACTATTTTATTATGCTTATCCCGCAGGTCGAGCCATACAGCATAAAGATTTCCCTGATTACCACTTAGCGCCATCAATTGTTCTTTTGCTACTGTATCTGTATCATTTACCCTGGCAGATTTTATCCAGTTACCTGAATCTGTCATGTTATATGAAAAAATATCACCTTCCTTATTGCAGGCGATGATAGTTAATCCATTTGATGTGGTAGCAATTTGCGGCCCGCGCATATGTGAAGCGGCAAGCCCTGGTAAAACCGAAACTAAGGCTGGAGCAGAAAACGATTTGCCGTGATCTGTTGACGCAGCATACATGATACTGTCACCACTACCAAAAACGATATGAAAATTACCAGTATTATCATTTGTTGCGTTTGGCATTTGACCATTCCCTATTATTACTTCGGAAGTGATATCTTGTGGTCTTCCATCTTTACAGCTTGTAAGTGATGCACCAATAATTGTTGTAATGACTAATAAACTGAATTTCATATAACAGGATTTTGATTTTAATAGCATTTAAACTTTGAAAAGTTTCAAATCGCTATATTACTTTATAGACTATGCAAGTTAAGGTTTCCTGCTTTGTATGATTTTTGTTCTTGAAAGATGGAGTAGTTTTTAAAAAAGCTGTGTTATTTTTAACTTGAAAGGGTATTAGTTGATCTTTCAGAATTTTATGTTCATTTATGAAAGTAAATAATGAAAAGATTGAGAAAATCTGAGTGATCTAGAAATACGTTGAAAATCCAAACTGAAAGCCTGCCAGCTTTGATGGAGGGTTTCCCAGCAGATCAGTTTGCCAGTTATACCTGTAATTGAATCGTATTACTGTTTGGCCTGCCGGACGCCAACTTATTGCCGGCACTACGGAAATAATATGGTCGGCTATATTATGCCCGGTTGATTTAAAAGACCCTTTATTCCAATCCACATATTCAAATCGTACTGCTGCATTTAGAACTGCCTTGTCAAATCCAAACATAGGTTTTTTGATAATGGGTTGAACAATATCTATGAAGCCTCCTTGTTGTTTTCGGCCAAATTGTTCTGTGTATGTGTCGGCAATATCTACATTTACCCATGCCCATTCACCGTTAATAAAAGTGTTGGTTTTTGAAATGGTGGTATTAAAATCAACAGCAAACACATTTAGCCGACGTTTCTTGTCTAAGATTAGTCCATCATCTTTAAACTTATTGTACACCCCACCCATATAGGATAATCCGAGCTCCCCGATTTTACTGTTTTTTACTGCAATTTTTCCTGTCAGCAAAGGGCTTCCGTTGAAACTTTCTTCAAAGCGGTCGCCATTTTCTTTGGCAGCAGGCAGAAATGTTTTATTCTCCGAATTTGAAATGATACTTTCATCAAAGCCATTGGTCAGGTAGGCTTCATAAGCGTATACCCAATTTTTTTTGTATTTTTTTCCAAATATGCCAAAACCAACATTACTCCAGGTTGCAGGCAACATTTGCGTTGCAGAAATGGGGCGATCAACAAATTCCCATTTGGGTCCGTCATGGTTTTGATTGAATCCCCCGATCGGGTTCATCACAACGCCACCTCTAAAGTTCAGTAAGGGAGCGAATTCAAAATCAACAGAAGCAAATTCTATATTTATTTCTTTTGTACCATCTTCAAATTCGATTTCAGATAAAAATTTTATTCTTTTTGCAATGGACGAGGAAATAAATAGTGTTAATCTGCGCATCTGGAACTGATGACCTTCGCTCACGCCATCCTCACTTAAATATTGATAATTGGCTTCAACATAACCTCCCAAAGCCACTGGTAACTTTCCAAGCTGGATAAATGGACGGTTATATACGGCATCCATATTCAATTGTAAACCGGATGTGTCTTTTAAAGGCTTTCTCAATAATTCAGGATCGATCTGCCCAAAAGCAACACGCAATGCTAAAACGAATGAAAGCAGTAAGAAAAGCTTTTTCATAATTGTTTTCTCAGGTCTATGAATAATTCGTTATTGGTAATTATCACAGGAAATGTTCTCAGACCATTATCGGCAGGGCCATTGGTAACCTGGCCTTTATTATTGAATTCACTGCCATGTGCCGGGCATTGCAGAAAATCCCCGGATGCCTGTAGTTCAGTTCCCTGGTGGGTACACTTCATCCATAAAGCTGAGTACTCCTGTTCGTTGAACCTGTATACGCATATAGGATATTGCAGTGCATCATTTCGTACAATGATAAATGATCTGTAAGCTGTATTTCCTTTTTGCCTTATCATAAATTCATCTTTGTTCACTGTTAACCCATCTTTTGCCAGATTGCCGGAAGTATACCTGGTGAAAGTGCAGGAAGGAAGTAAAGAGGAAATTGCTGTTGCAGACATACAGGCAGTGCAGGCATTTACAATAAAATCTTTTCTGGTCATGCTATATTTTAAAGTTATAAGGATTCAAGAAACCTGATAATGCTAATTTTGTCTGCTGAAGAAAGCCCTTGAAAATTGATTTTACTCTGTGATGCCTCACCGCCGTGCAACAGAATAGCTTCTTCAATACTTTTGGCCCGTCCATCATGCATTAAAAAAAGTTGTCCTCCCTGAGAATTCTTCGACAAGCCCAATCCCCACAAGGGCGGAGTTCTCCATTCGGCTGGTAACGCTGTTCCTTCAGTATAACCATCATTCAAATCCGGGCCCATATCATGCAATAGCAAATCGGTATATGGAAAGATGGTTTTATTTGATAAAGCTGCAATGGAAGACAGTCCGGTTTGAAGTTGAGGTGTATGGCATTTACCGCATGAAATATTCATGAAAAGCTGTTTTCCTGCAATAACATCCGCGTCATTTTGATTTCTTTGAATGGGGGCTTTGAGTGTCTGGAGATAGAAGACTACATCCAATACAGTTTGATTTGAAATTTCGGGATCAACCTCCAGTCCGTCATACGTATTGTACGGCTCGTAAGTAGAATTAATTCCCATGTCCTGATTATACGCATTGGCAGTTTGCTGAAGAAGGTCATATACGGCTGCTTTTTTCCCAAAGCGCCCGATGTATTTTCCATTACGTTCAACTGTGCCTGGGCGTAGCAGGCTATATGAAGGTATATTTATCCAATTGGGCCGCCCTGATATTCCATCAGCATCTGCATCCTTTTCATCCGCCAAAGCAAGTATAGTGGCGTCTGTAATTGCTTCCAGTAATCCTAACCCGGTGTTGGCGGGTGGAGTAAATTTAGAAAAGGTAGCATCTGCCGGAATTTGTTCAGGTTGAAAACCCAGAAGAGCCCGTTGCTGCAGTTGTGGTCCTCCTAAATGAAGGAACCCGTTAGCTAATGTATCACTTTGCCCAAACCGGGTAAGTGTTGTGAAAGGATGTCCTTTACCATCGCCTGCATGACAGGAACCGCAGGAAGTAGCGACAAACCTGGGGCCGAGACCATTATTTACAGAGAATATTTCATCATTAAAAGCCACATCTCCACGCAAAAAAATCCTTCTCTGTTCGGGTGTTAATCCCTCCATTGGTCCATCAAGTATCTCGTCATCCGCCGGAGCCTCAGGCATTAATTTACCACAGGAAATGATGCCGGTAATTAACACCGAAAGAACAAGTATCCCCAGCAACTGTTTCTTCCCCATATGTTATGGACTTTGCAGCAAATATAATACAAGTTTTTATTAATCGAATAATAAAGTTAGATTAGTCTAAATAACAAGTTTCCCCAATATCTATACCTTTAACAGATGAAACCTGTCGTACAGTTAAGCTTTACAGAAGAAAATTATCTTAAGGCTATTTTTTCGCTCTCTGAAAGAAATGAATCGTTCGATACTTCAACAAGCGAGATTGCTGATAAAATCAAAACAAAGCCACCAACGGTTACCGATATGCTTCGCAAGCTCACTGAAAAAAAATTGATTTCTTACGAAAAATATAAGAGGATTCAATTAACCAAAGCAGGAAAGCAAGTAGCTATTCTTATCATTCGAAAGCACCGTCTTTGGGAAGTGTTTCTCCATGATAAGCTGGAATTCGCATGGGATGAAGTGCATGAGGTAGCTGAGCAATTGGAGCATATTCAATCGGAACAATTGATACTGCGACTGGAAAAATACCTGGGATTTCCTCAATATGATCCGCATGGCGATCCTATCCCTTCAGCCAGCGGGGAATTAAACGAGATAAAAAGAACCATCCTTTCAGAAGTTCAAGAAGGTAAAGCCTGCCAGGTTGTTGGAGTAAAGGATAGTTCAACTCTTTTCCTGCAATACCTTCAACAAATAAACGTAGGTATTGGAACAAAAATAAAAGTGATCGAAAAAATTCCTTTTGACGGCTCTTTAAAGATTATGCTAAAAAAGGATCATCAATTATCGGTATCAAAAAAATTCTGCGATAATGTACTCGTAACCTGTTAGCGTTTCTTCTCTGCTATTTATTTTTTATATGCCAGCAACCGCAATGCATTAAACACAACAATCAGGGTAGAGCCTTCGTGTGCAATAACTGCAGGTCCAATTGTTGCGATACCCAAAATGGTTAAAGGTATAAGCAAGGCTACCATCCCCAGACTAATGACCAGGTTCTGTTTGATAATGCCACTTGCTTTCCTGCTTAAACCAATAGCGAATGGAAGGAGTGAAAGTTTATCACCCATCAAAGCAATATCAGCAGTTTCCAATGCTACATCGCTGCCTGCCGCTCCCATCGCAATTCCTACGGTGCTGTTTGCCATGGCGGGGGCATCATTCACACCATCGCCCACCATAGCGACCTTACCTTCTTCCTGTTTTAATTTTTTAATGGCCTCAACTTTTTGTTCGGGCAAAAGACCTCCCCATGCATCGGTGATACCTGTTTGCTTTGCTATAGCTTCTGCTACCTGTTGATTATCTCCGGAAAGCATGATCATACGGCGAATACCCAATTGCTTCAATTGATCCAGCGCATTCTTTGCCTCTTGCCTTGGTGTATCCATTACGGAAAGTATTCCAATATAATCATTGTTTCTTCTCACCATCATAGTTGTACTGCCGGACGCTTCTAAATTTTTAACGTCATTGATTATCTGATCGCCGGGTTTATTTTCATCAAGTTTTTCAAATAAAGCAAGATTGCCTATGTAGATCGTATCGCTTCCTAACCTTGCTTTAATACCTTTACCCAGCACTGCTTCCAGGTCTTTTGCCTGCGGAATATCCCGGTCCTTTAATTTGTCTTTACCATTTTTTACTATGGCTTTTGCAATGGGGTGATCGCTCAGCGCTTCAACGGCTACTGCAATTTTTAGCAGATCATCCTCGTCCATCCCTGCACAGGGTATTACTTGTGTCAGTTTTGGCTTTCCTTCTGTTAAAGTCCCTGTCTTATCAAATGCTATTGCTGTTAAGCTTCCTAGGTCTTCTAAAGGTTTACCGCCCTTAATTAATACGCCTCCTCTTGCAGCCCTTGCTACGCCACTTAATACGGCACTGGGCGTTGAAATAGCCAATGCACAAGGGCTTGCTGCTACCAATACGCTCATTGCACGATAGAAGCTTTTGCTGAAAGGCTCATCTATAATTACAAATGAAAAACATAGTAAGGCTACCAGTACAAGTATAGCAGGAACAAAATACTTTTCAAATTTGTCGGTAAAACGTTGTGTAGGGGATTTTTGTGTTTGCGCTTCATTTACCATTTTTACGATCCGGGATATTGTTGAATCTGCCGCCAGCCGGGTTACTTTTATTTCCAGGGATTCATTACCGTTTATTGTTCCTGCAAACACCCTGTATTTAGCATCTAATTTATTTGCTTCGGCAATAGAGATTCCGGCATCTTCAACAGGAACCTTATCAACAGGAATGCTTTCACCAGTAATAGGAGCCTGGTTAACACTTCCATTTCCATTTATCACAATACCATCCGCTCCAATTTTGGTATTTGGTTTTACAACAATCACATCAGCTTCCTTCAGGTCCGTTATTGTCACTTCTTTTAATTCATTATCTGTTTTTAGCAAAGCTGTTTTGGGAGCTAATCCTGCAAGTGCAGCAATGGATTTTCGGGCTTTTTCCATAGCGAAATGTTCCAATGCATGTCCCAGGCTAAACAAAAAAAGCAACAATGCACCTTCTGCCCATTCGCCCAGAATAGCTGCGCCTATGGCCGCAACCAGCATTAAAAAATCTATTTCAAATCCACCCTTTACAATAGTTTGTATTGCTTCCTTTGCTGTAAAAAATCCACCAAAAAAATAAGCTCCAATATAAAAAGATAGAGGAACGGCTGCCGGAATTGAATCCATAAACGAAAGTCCAAAACCAATGCCTAATAAAGTGCCGCAAATTATACTGGAGATCAATTCTGTTTTCTCACCGAATATACCTCCATGACGTTGTTCATGTTCATGCCTTTCATGATCATGCTCCTTTTCATGAACATGAAAATCTTCAAGGTTTTGAATAGTCAGCCCGGAATTAGTAATTTCTTTTAATACTGTTTCTTGTTTTATTTCTTTTTGGTCAAACTCTATTTGTATTGCACCTGTTCCTGCAACAGCAGCCATTAGTACACCTTTAATGCCTTTTAGTTTCGCCTCTAAAATTCGTGCATGACGTGGTTGTCTTACGCCACTTGCCTGGATCAAAAGATGACCGTAACGTTCTGTCATTTTTGCACCGGCACTTTTCGCCAACTGTTGCACCCTGTCAAGCGAAATAATAGCCGGATCATAGTGAAAACAAAGTTGGGCTTCATCTTTCTTTTCTTCATTAATCAGATGTACCTTCTCAACGCCTTCTTTTCCTCTTAATAAAGAAATAATCCGTTGCACACATGCATCCCGTTCATCCGGGATTTCCGGCAATAAGAGATTCAAGTTAATTTGTATTTTTTCCATGTTATACTAATAGATAAAAAATGACAAGATACCTGTTACTATTAAAACACCCCCCGATATTAAACCTGCATTATGCTCCCATTTATGCCAGTTAATTTTCAGCAGGCCTTTATAGGCAAATCGTATCCATAAAAGCATTCCCGAAATGGAGACAACAGCATACATTAAGGCAATAGATACTAATAACCACCATCCTTTTGCCCCGGCCAATAAAAAGTACGCCTCAATCTCAAGGCAGGGCGAAAGAAACATGGCAATGATCAAGGCACCAATGATCTTGCTTTTGGGTTTACCGGATAGTTTCTGTTTTTGCAGATGAAAATGGTGGTGGACATAATGCTGTCTTACAAAATATAGCCCGATCAATATTAAAATGGAAGGTGCAATAAGGTGAGTAAAGTGATCAATTTGTTCATTCAACCCAATTCCGATCACACCAAGCAATACGCCAATTATAATGGTGCTGAGAACATGGGCAAGACCAGCGATAAAAGTTACCCGCTCAGTTTCCTTCAAACTCCATTGTTCTTTCTTTCCAATTGTAAGCACAGGAAGCCAGTGACTGGGAATTACTGCATGAAGCAGGCTGATTAAAAAGCTTCCAATTATAATGGATGTCATATAAGCCGTCTTACTGTTCTTTTATACTCTAAATAAGTTTGGCCATGCTGCTTTTCTAAAAATTCTTCTTCAAGCCTTATCTGAATCTGAATAATTATGCAGGTAGTAAAAAACAAAAAGAATGTCATCATATTTGGTAAAATAAGAAACAGGCCCATCACGCTGATCATCATGCCAAAGAAGATTGGGTTGCGACTGATTCTAAAAACACCATCCGTGACTAAATCCGTTTTGTTTTTTTTATCAATACCAATTCGCCAGCTATTATTCATTTTCCTTTGAGCAAGAAAAATCCAAACTAATGCAATATGAATTAAAATCAAACCTGATAATTGGTTTCCATATTTTTCAAGATACCAAATTGGCAACAGGTATTTGTAATGTTCACCCAAAACAGAAAAACATATAACCGTAATGAATAACAGGGCAATGAGAATTTTCATGATAAATCCTATATAATCATGCGCATTGTCACTCTTGCCAAAAGTGATAGGGTTAATGCCCGTTTGTTTAAAGGTTCTGTAGCTTGGCCAGATGAAAATAGCTGTTATATAGACAACTAAATAAAGGGGCAGATATATTTTTAAAAAACTATCCATAGTACAATGTTTTAATGACCATGTTCTCCTTCGCCTGCATTGGTCATCTTGGCTAATACAAAAAACGCCCCTTTCACTACAATCTTAGCGTCTTTCGGAATTGCTTTCAGCAAAGTGATTTCCGTATAGCCCACATCTGTTGTGCCTTTAACTACGGGTATTTTTTCAAAGGTCAGCCCTTTTTCTTCTTTATGATTTCCTTCTTCATGATGTTCTTCCCCGCCTGCCGGCAAGGCAGGTTCGGCATGTTCATCCGTTACCATAAAAATATAATCCTGTCCCGCAACGGTTACAATGGCATCTGTTGGGACGGCCGGTTTGCTTTTCCTGTTCAAACTTATGGCAGCGGTAATAGTCATACCGTCAATGAGTCCTGTTTTATCGCCCTGCACTTTTGCATGTACGGTTACGGCTTTGCTTTCTCCTTCAAAAGAGGAGCCCAGCGAATATATTTGTGCATCGTATTCTTTGCCCGGATTATTGGTGAGCGTAAAATGGATAAGTTGATTATTTTTTAGCTTTGGTATATCTTTTTCGTACACAAATAAATCCAAATGCAACTGGCTGTTGTCCACTATTCTGGCAACGGCTGTACTAAAATCTACGTAACTGCCCATTTCCACTTTTACATCGCTTACCTCACCGCTTATGGGACTTTTGATGGACAGCACGGAAATCAATTTACCATTTGAAAGATTAGCAGGATTGATACCCATTAGCAGGATTTGCTGTTCATAAGTTGATTTGGCCGTCCGCAATGTGCTTAGTTCCGTTTCAGCAGCCTGCAGGTTTTTTAACGCTCCGGCATTGCCCGCATTCAATTCTTTCTGCCGCTTTACTTCCAGTTCTGCCAAACCAATCTTTGCACTTACATTCAGGTAATCGCTCTGTACTTGTACAAATTCCGGGTTGGTAACGGTGGCAATCACCTGGCCTTTGGAGACCCTGCTGCCGGGCTGCACCAGCAATGATTTTATGACACCATTATAAACAGAGTTTACACTTGCTTTGTTTTGATTGGGCACTTTGAGCACCCCGTTTGCTTTTAGCGAAGCGGTTAGTTGTTTTTCTTCAATACCACCCAATTCAATACCAATGCTTTTTAACTGTGCATCGCTAAGTGAGGTGGTGTTGGTATTTTCGTGTTCATCTTCATGCTCTCCTTCCCCTGTTTTTTTGAGTTCTTCGGCGCTTGCAGCTTCTGCATTGCCTTTGCCACTGCAAGAAATAAAGCTCGGAGCAATCACAAAAGCTGTTATAACTATAATTAAATACTTTTTCATCTTTAAATACTTTTTTATTGATTGATGTAGTAATTGTATTGAATAACTGAATGGTTGTAGGCATTCAACACTTCCAAATAATTCTTTTGAATATCTATTGACTGGGTTAAGAATTGAGACAATTCCGCAAAACTTATTTCTCCTGACCGGTATGCCAGCGATGCGGCTTTTATGATTTCCTCAGCTTGCTTCAATCCTGTTGTTTCATAAAAAAATAAAAGGCTGTTATTCTTTTCCACTTCATTTTGTACCTGCGCCTGCTGAGTGGCGAACACCTGTTTGCCATATTCAAATTGCTTTTGTTGCACCGCCATATTTGCCCGTGCAACCTTTACTTTATTGCGATAAGCGTCTCCACCAAGCAAAGGAAATGCCGCTGTTACCGAAAAGCCGGTAAATGGATCTTTAGCTCCATACAACCGCTGACTGAAGAAACGCCCTGAGAACTCAGGCTTATTTTCATTTTTTATTACAGCAATTCCGGCATTGGCAATATTTATATTTTGTGTTTGCAAAGCCAGCGCCGGATGCATACTATCATTGGCGGCGCCATGCATTGTTAGTTTTTCCAACGGCTCCTGCATAGGCAATAGCTGTTCATTTGTATTAAGTAATTGCATCAACGACTGTTGCTGAATTTGTATATCATTACTTATTTGTTGTAACAGCGCCTGCAATTCTTTCATCCGTACACTTGCTGCAATGCTGTCCAACCCGGGGCTATCGCCTGTTTGCACTTTTAATATTGCCGCTTCATTCAGGGATTTATAAATACTGTCTAAGCGATGAAACAATTGTTGTTTATCCTGTAAATACCAAAGCTGGTAATATACTGTTCGCACATCTCTTTTAATATCGGCGTCAATAGCGGCGGTACCCGCCTGGTAATATTTCAATTGTTGTGTGTACAGGTTTTTTTGTGACCTGTACAAACCGGGCCATGCAATATTTTGTGACAGGCCAATTTTTAAGACGCCTTTGTTATCACTTGGTCGCATGTCTTCATTTTCGGCAAATACACCGGTTTTGGGCAATGCGGTTGCGGTTCGTATTTGTGCTTTCCCTTTATTTATCTGCTGGTTATTTATTTCGTATTGCAGGTTGCTTTTTGCTGAAGTTATAGCTTCATTAATATCAATTCTTTTTGGCTGTTGTGCCTGTACACTGCCAGAAAAGGTTAACAATGCAATTATTGCAATAGCAGGCAAAACTATTTTCCCTCCAGGGCGGGCAGGCATTTTCTTTTTTCTTTTTGTTGAAAAAATGATATAGAGTAGTGGCAGCACTACCAGTGTAAGAAATGTAGCGGTAATCAATCCACCAATTACAACAGTAGCTAATGGCTTTTGTACCTCTGCCCCTGCACCAGTGGACAATGCCATTGGAATGAACCCTAATGAAGCAACAGTTGCCGTCATCAATACAGGTCGCAAACGAATTTTTGTTCCTTCAAGCACCCTTTGTATAATGTCCTTTATTCCATCTTTTTCCAATTGATTGAATGTGCTTATCAGGACGATGCCGTTTAATACCGCCACTCCAAACAAGGCGATGAAACCCACACCTGCTGAAATACTAAAAGGCATTCCTCTTAACAGCAATGCAAACACACCACCTATAGCACTCATGGGAATGGCTGTAAAAATCAACAAAGCTTCTTTCATAGAGCCAAAGGCGAAATAGAGCAACAGGAAAATCAAAGCAAGGGCCACAGGCACCGCGATTCGTAACCTTGCCGATGCTTCCTGCAGGTTTTCAAATGTGCCGCCATAAGTATAATAATAGGCGGTGGGCAACATTTTAGCAGCGTTCAGTTTTTCCTGTATCTCTGCTACCACACTGGCCACATCACGGTCTTTTACATTAAACCCAACTACTATTCTTCGCTTGCCGTCTTCACGACTTATCTGTGCCGGACCCTCTTTAAAGGAAACCGTTGCCACCTGTGATAATGGAATTTGACTGCCATCGGGGGTTGCTACATATAAATTGCTTACATCATCAATAGAAGTACGACTGGCACTATCCAACCTCACTACCAAATCAAATTTTCTTTCGTTTTCAAAAACCACTCCGGCCGCCTCACCCGCAAACGCTGTACTGATCGTGTGATTAATGTCTTCAATATTCAAACCATAACCGGCAATCTTCGCCCTGTCGTATTGAATAGTTATCTGCGGCAGGCCGGTGGTTCTTTCCACCTGTGGATCTGTTGTTCCTTTTACCGATTGCACTATTGCGGCCACTTTGGGTGCAAGTACAGCCAGCGTATCAATGTTTTCTCCAAATATTTTAATAGCTACATCCTGCCTTACACCTGTCATTAATTCATTAAACCGCATTTGAATGGGTTGCGACGCTTCAAAGAAAACACCGGGAATGATTTCCAATTTTTTCATCATCATTGCGGCCAATTCATTATAATCGTTGGTAGTTGTCCATTCGCTTTTTGGTTTCAGCGTAATGATAAGATCTGAAGCTTCCGGTGGCATAGGGTCAGTGGGTACTTCGGCGCTTCCTGTTTTACCTACCACCATTTCCACTTCGGGAAATGATTTGATGATGCGGCTGGCCTGCATGGAAGTTTCCACACTTTGGGTAAGTGAGGTACCCTGCGGTAGTATGCAGTGGAATGCATAGTCACCTTCCTGCAATTGAGGGATAAATTCGCCCCCCATCCTGCCAAAGATGACCAATGCAATTGCCAGTAATGCTACAGCGCCACTCACCACGGTGTATTTCATTTTGATGGCCCAACGTATTAGCGGTGAATATCCGCGTTGAAAGAAATTCATCAGCTTGTCGGCAATCGTTTTCCTGTGCGATATATTTTTAGACAGGAACAGGGCCGATGCCATAGGTATGTAGGTAAGAGAAAGTATCAATGCTCCCAGAATAGCAAAGCTTACGGTCTGTGCCATTGGCCGGAACATTTTGCCCTCAATGCCCTGTAAAGAAAGAATGGGTAGGTAAACGATTAAAATAATAATTTGCCCGAAGGCCGCCGAACTCATCATTTTTTTCGCACTCCCTTCCACGGCTTCATCCATTTGCTGCTGGGATAGCTTGCCCGTTATTTTTTTAGCCACTAAAAAATGCAGTGTTGCTTCTACAATGATAACCGCACCATCTACAATCAAACCAAAATCTATGGCTCCCAAACTCATGAGGTTGGCGCTAACACCAAATATATTCATCATACCCAATGCAAACAGCATGGAAAGCGGAATGGCAGAAGCTACAATCAAACCCGCCCGAAGATTGCCCAGGAATAATACCAGCACCAGCAATACAATCAACGCCCCTTCAATTAAATTTGTTTTCACGGTATTTACGGCGCGGTTTACCAAACTTGTCCTATCCACATAAGCTTCTATCTCCACATCATCCGGCATTGCTTTTTTAATGATTTCCATTTTGGCCTTAACCCTTTCCACTACGGCCGCACTATTTGCCCCCTTAAGCATCATTACAATACCGCCTACTACTTCTTTTTCACCATTGTAGGTAACAGACCCATAACGAACAGCATTACCCAATTGTACTTCTGCCACATCCTTTACCAGAACAGGAATATTATTTACTTTTTTAACAACAATATTTTTTATATCATCCATTGAACCAATTAAACCGATACCACGGATAAAATAGGCGTTTGGTTTTTTATCAATGTAAGCACCGCCGGTATTTTCATTATTCTTTTCCAGGGCGGAGAATATTTCGGCAATGGTTGTATTCATAGCCTTCAGGCGGTTAGGGTTTACCGCTACTTCGTACTGTTTCAGCAAACCGCCAAAACTGTTTACTTCCGCTACACCTGCCGTGCCATATAATTGCCGTGCTACAATCCAGTCCTGCATGGTACGCAAATCCATGGCCGAGTATTTATCTTCCGAACCTTTTTTGGGATGAATAACATATTGGTAAATTTCACCCAGGCCGGTGCTAACAGGTGCTAACTCCGGTGTGCCAATTCCCTTTGGAATTTTTTCTTCAGCTTCTTTCAGTTTTTCATTAATTAACTGACGGGCAAAATAAATGTTAATGTCATCATGAAAAACCACGGTGATAACCGATAAACCAAACCTTGATATGGAACGCATTTCTTCGAGGTCGGGAAGGTTGGCAAGGCTTTGTTCAATAGGATAGGTAACCAATTGTTCTGTTTCCTGCGCGGCCAAAGTTGGGGTAAGTGTAATAATCTGTACCTGGTTATTGGTAATGTCCGGCACGGCATCAAGCGGAAGTTTGGATGCGCTCCATACCCCCCAGATGATAAGGGCCAGCGTCATTAATCCGATAATCAGCTTATTTTTTATACTGAAACGAATGATTGTATTGAGCATAATTTTATTTATGAGTTGATACAAGACGATAGTACCTGATCATGATGCCAGCAATGGCCATCAACATAATAATACCAAGCAGTATCATTGTTATTAATTTTGTAACCCGCATCCACTTTGGTTTTACAGGATCTTTTATTTTGCTGTAAACAGGTTTTTTACGGGTTGATGACTTCGATTTAGCCATAACCTCAATTCGTTGAAAAGGTGACAAATTAAATGTAGAAAGTGCATAGACAAATGCACTGAAGATTAGATATTATACAGCTAACTTAGGAGGCTGCCAGATAGAATAATATGTTTCAGTATTGAAAGCTATGTTATAGATGAGATACCTTTCTGATTGAAAAATAACTTTTGTAACCTGTATTTTAGATGATGGAGAATAAAATGCTGAAACGGCGCAACAAGAGCATGTACAAAAAGGAGTACAGGCTTCCTTAGTATGATTGTGTTGCTGATGATTATTAGAAGTTGAAATTTTTACTTCAGCTCTTACATTACACTCCTTACTGTCGCTGCATGGGAGGCATGACAAGTAGATCATAAAAAAACCTAAAAAGGAGAATAAAAATTTCATTGTTGCAAAAATAGCGTGTTACGATTCAATTTTATATAAAAAAGAAGATAAAATTAGTAATGAAGTTGCAAAAAGCGTCTGTTAGCGAGACAAAATTATTATCACAATGAATTAATTTTTGGTACGTAGGTAAAACAAAAGGCGGTATTCCCGGGGAAGTTATGTGCTGCTTATTTTAATGGCAGCAGGCTGCTGATATAATAAGCAAAGCCTATCAAAAATTAAGTTAGTTTTGCCACCTGTGAAAATAATTGCCTTTATATTCTCCTTTTATATCCTTTTCTGTGCAGTTTTTCCCTGCTTCGTTTTTGATAATTGCGAACAGGAAGAGCATACGGCCGGGTCGGCAGAGCCTGGGGAACACAATAATTGCAAAGGTTGTTCACCGTTCTCTATTTGCTCGGTAGCAAATGGATTTACCGTAACAAATAATGACCCATTGATTGAACCAAGTGGATTTTATATCCAGGTCAGCTATAGTAGTTTTTATTTCTCTTTCACTTCAGAATATTACTCCAGCCTGTTCCAGCCACCCCGCAGCATCTGATAAATCAGAACAGACTGAATTAATTATTTACTTTATTCTTTACAATCAATGAAAAAAATACTCTTTGTATTTTTAGCGGCTTTCTGCGCTATCAATACTTATTCGCAGCATACCATAAAATTATCTGTGAAGAACAGCAGTGATAAAACGCCTCTTGCCGGCGCAACTGCAACTATAACCTCGCTAAATAAAGCGGCTGCTGCAGACACCACAGGTATTATAACTTTTACAAATATTCCAACAGGTACATATGTTATCAAAGTATCTTATACAGATATGGAAGACATGGAAGTAACTGTGCCGGTGCCACAAACGGACAATGCAGTTGCGGAAGTTCTGTTAGAAGAAGGAGACGAGCATGAAGAAGAAATCATTGTTTCTGCAACAAGAACAAGTCGTTCGATAAGCGATATCCCGACAAGAGTTGAAACTATTTCAGGAGAAGAGTTAACAGAGAAAGGTAACATGAAGCCGGGTGATATACGAATGTTGTTAAATGAAAGCACCGGTATTCAAACACAGCAAACCTCTGCTACTTCTTATAACTCATCTATCCGGATACAGGGATTGGACGGACGGTACACACAAATACTAAAAGATGGCTTTCCGCTATACGCAGGATTTTCCGGCGGATTAAGCCTTATGCAGATAGCGCCCCTGGATTTAAAACAAGTAGAGGTAATTAAAGGGTCTTCATCCACCTTGTACGGTGGTGGTGCAATCGCAGGACTTGTAAACCTGGTATCAAAAACGCCAACAGCAAAAAGGGAAATCAGCTTTTTGGCCAATGCCACATCTGCAAAGGGTTTAGATCTAAGTGGGTTCTATAGTCAGAAATTTAAAAGCGTAGGTTTAACGGTTTTTGGTTCCCGTAATACGGGCAGCGCTTATGACCCTGCGGATATTGGACTGACTGCTATACCAGAGTTCGAACGATATACGATTAACCCAAGATTGTTTATCTATGGAGTGAAAACTAATGCTAATGTAGGATTCAGTTATATTAAAGAGAAGAGAACAGGAGGTAGCATGGACTATATTAAGAACGGCACATCCGGTTATTTTGAACAAAACAAGACTGACCGGTTTACTACACAGGTGGATGTGCAACACAAATTAAGTGAGAGCAGCAACCTGAATTTTAAAAGCAGCTTCTCCAATTTCAACAGGCTTATTACGGTGCCAACTTACACATTTGAAGGAACACAGCAATCCTCGTATTCAGAACTGAACTTTACGCATAAAAGAGAAAAAGCTTTCTGGATAGCAGGTGTTAATTTCCTCACGGATGATTTTAAGGAAAAGAAACACAATCCAACTGCACTTAGAAATTACTCTTATACCACCTATGGTGTCTTTGTACAGAACACCTGGACACCAGTACCTGATTTTTCATTGGAAACCGGTTTGAGGGGAGACTATGTGAAACAATATGGCTTTGCACTATTGCCACGCATATCTGCTATGCTAAAGGCTTCGCAAAAACTCACTATCAGGCTGGGCGGTGGTTTAGGTTATAAAACACCTACGGTATTCAATGAAGATGCAGAGAAAATTCAATTCCAGAATATTTTACCAATCAATCAGCAGATCGCCAATAACGAAAAGTCTGTTGGTGGTAATCTTGATTTTAATTACCGTACAAGGGTTGGCGAAGTAGGTATCGCCATAAACCAGCTTTTCTTTTATACACGCCTTAGCAAGCCCTTGGTTTTAAGACCTGCAACCGGTGGCAACTTTGAGTTTGTGAATACGCCGGGATTTATAGATACAAAAGGAATGGAGACAAATCTACGTTTTAGTTATAGTGATTTTAAATTATTCATTGGCTATACGTATGCAGATGTGAACACTCATTTCAGTGGCAATAAAAGCTGGTTTCCGCTAACGGCAAGACACAGGCTGAACAATGTGCTGATGTATGAAATCGAGGACAAATTAAAGATCGGTTTGGAAGCCTATTATTTCAGCCCGCAGAAATTAGGTGACGGTACAGTGGGCAAATCCTATTGGATAAGCGGGCTAATGGCTGAAAAGCTTTGGGAAAAGTTTTCCGTGTTTATCAACTTCGAGAATATTTTCGATACAAGACAAACGAGATTTGATTCTATTTATACCGGGAGTATAAACAATCCCATTTTCAAGGATATATATGCACCTGTGGATGGCTTTGTAGTAAATGGCGGCATAAAGATTAGACTTTGATAAAAGAGAGGAAGCCTCAAAAATTGCCCCTGTTTTTACCAGGCTCTTTGTTTAAAAGTATACCTTTATTTTGGTTTAGTCTTCAGGCATAATAAATGCTAAATCAGGCCCGTGATTCACGGGCTTGATTTTCATCATCCTCCACCTCACTTAGCTTTGAGTTCCTTTCCCGATCTTTTTGCCTTTTGGTGTTCCAGGCCTAAAACAACAACCATTTTCCCATCGCAAATAAATTGCTGCAGTTCAAAGCTGATTATTTCTGTTTGTGTGGGGATGTTATTGATAAATGTTCTGACACCTTCGGTTCCCTCAAATATGGCTTTAGGAATTACCTGGGTTCCGTGGTATATCCAAGTTTTCGGGTACATGCAAAACAAAATCTTCATCTGCAATGATCCGTTCCGAATAACCGCCGAAAGTTTGTTTGCCCAAATGTTTATTTGCTCCGATATAGGTTTGGATATTTTCCTTTGCACAATATTGTTCTAATCCATCTTTGCAGTATTTGCACTCACGGCAACTATCCACCATGCAACCTACGCCTTCAAGATTAAACCGCAATTTTCTTTTTCCATTTGCAATTAAATTAACCGCCCTTGCTTTTTCTCCCTGTTTAATCGCTTCATTGGCTATTCCCATTTGATCAAATATCTCCAATGAACGTGCATGTATGACTAATGCTCTTGACTGTGTAGTGTGATCTTCATTTTTATCAATAATGCGAAACGGCACCTGGAACATTGCCAGTTGGGCTGCCATCATTAAGCCTGACGGCCCTGCACCAGAGATTAATACCGTAGGATTATTCATTTTAATTATCAGAAAGTTATGCCATAATCTCTTGGGAGCCATATTTCTGCATGGTAAAACTGAATAGAGTCATGTATTTAAGCATTTGCTTAAATGCGAAAAAAAGCTTTTCTTTGTTTCATAATTGCTTTATGGAACCAACAAAATGTATCAGGGTATTTGCTGATCAGGCACAGATCAGCGAATGCAAAAACAAGCTAAAGGCAAATGCGCTTTCATTTTCCCAATTGAGCAAAGTCCTTGAACTGGCAGGCAACGAAGTTCGTCTGAAAATACTATATCTGTTGGAAGAAGAAACTGAGCTTTGTCCTTGTGATATCAGCGATATTTTAGGTATGTCTATTCCGGCTGTATCTCAGCATTTGCGCAAATTAAAAGATGGAAATATTATTGAATCAAGACGGGAAGGTCAGACTATTTATTACTCGCTTAAAGAAGAACACCTGAAGGTTCTGAAGCCATTTTTCAAATATATCAATCAGCAAAATTTAAAGAGTCAAACGGTATGACAAGGATAAAATCACTTGACACATTTACAGGTGCAGGTGTTCTATCTGCTATAGCAGCTTCGCTTTGTTGTATAACACCGGTTATTGCATTATTAGCCGGGAGCAGCAGTGTAGCCGCTAATTTTTCCTGGCTTGAACCAGCAAGACCTTATTTAATAGGATTATCAATTGCTGTATTAGCATTTGCCTGGTATCTTAAATTAAAACCAGCTAAAACAAATGATGTGGATTGTAATTGCGAAACAACAAAGAAGGTTTCATTCCTTCAATCCAAAACCTTTTTGGTGATAGTAACTGTTTTTGCTATTCTAATGATGACTTTCCCATTGTATGCAAAAGTGTTTTATCCAAAACCAAAAGTGCAGGCAGCAACAGTTGTAGCCGTTGATAACAAACAACAGGCAAAATTCACCATACAAGGCATGACCTGTGAGGCTTGCGAAGAGCATGTAAATAATGAGTTGTCAAAAGTAACAGGTGTAGTAAGTTACAAAACTTCTTATGCCACACGGAGCAGCTTAGTAGATTTTGATAGATCAAAAGTTAATGAATCTGCTATTGAAACTGCAATTAATAAAACAGGTTACAAAGTAAAAAGTTATGTCCTTGTAAAACCCCCGGCTCAATAAATGCTTATAGTGCAGTTTGTAAAAACGGCAAATCCTGCTTCGAAAAACAATAGATTATGGAAACGACTGTAATACTCCAATCAACAATCACCTGCCCACATTGCGGTTTTCAGAAAGAAGAAACAATGCCTGTAGATGCTTGTCAATATTTTTATAAGTGTACAAATTGTGAAACTATCCTAAAACCAAAGCAGGGAGATTGCTGTGTATTTTGCAGTTATGGAAATGTGGCTTGTCCACCAATACAGTTGAATAAATCATGTTGTACATAATATGAAAATGATAAAGACCATTCCTGCCCTTCCTGTTCAGGATATAAAACAATCAATGGAATTCTATACAACTAAGCTGGGCTTTACAATTCGTCATCATGATGATGGCTTCGTCATAGCTGTTCGTGATGAAGTCGAAATACATTTATGGAAGTCAGGAGATGAAACCTGGAAAACCAAGGGAGCGGCTTTGGCTGCAGAGCCTATTTGCAGCGGTGCTGAAAGTTTCTTAGCCGGTACCGCCAGTTGCCGTATTGAAGTACAAGGTATCAATGAGTTGTTTGAAGAATATAAAAAGCAAGGTGTCATTTATAATCCTGATACGGTTGTTGAAACTCAACCCTGGGGAACAAGGGAGTTTCCGGCATTGGACCATCACCGCAACTTGCTCACATTTTATGAACGTACTGAGTAGTCGCACCAGGTATGCCCTTTTATAGTTGCATAAAAAAAGGGTGCTTTACAGCAGCCCTTCGTCAGCAAAGGAGTAATAGTTTTCTACGCTGACGATGATATGATCAATCAAATGAATTTCAAGATACCTCGCCGCTTCTTTAATTTTATAAGTCAGTTCTACATCCGCCCTGCTTGGCTTTATACTGCCTGACGGATGATTATGGCTTAGAACAAGGGCACAGGCACCCGCCTTCAAAGCAGCTATCAGAATGAGACGGGGATCAGCGACAGTGCCGGTTATTCCGCCGCTGGAAACGGGGTAGATTCCCAATACCTTATTACTTCTGTTAAGAAGCAACACCTTAAATTCTTCCTGCAATTCTATCAGTTCCTTGTTCCATAATTGCAAAAAGAGTTCATACATGTCAGATGAACTTTGCACTTTAGGGCGTTCAGACAGCTTCACCTTTGTTTTATAAACAAGTTCTACTTCGGCTACCTGTGTCCATGCTAATTGAGTGTTTGTACTTTCCATAATTCATTGTTTTAAAGTGATTGAAATAAATTAGGAAAGCACTACCGGCCCGCGCCGGATTTGCGCAAAGAGGAACGCAATAAATGAAGGCCTTGTGCGAAAGGATCAGTGTTTATGGCGTAGTTCCTTGCCAGCATATCCCAGGCAAGGACCGAACTTTGTGAAATAATTGATGCAATAACTTCATGATGCTTAAAACACTCAATAGCGCATGTTCTAAAAAGGAAAGGTTAGAAGTTAAAAAAAAGGCAGCATTTTAAGAACAGTAAAGGCAGCTTGCCTTATGCCGTGAGTTTATACTACTATTGCGAATCTGCGGTTGCTTTATTTACTGCAACATGCGACTGACAAATCTATAAATAGGTTATTTAAAGCAGTGTTAGCAAATATCCAAGCAATGCACCGCCTGAAACAATGAAAGCAGTATTCATCTTTTTGAAATAACTGGTAATAAAAAAACTGATCATTGCTATCAAAATTGTTCTCCAGTCCAACAGAGTTGCTCTGCCCATTTCAATGATTACTGATAAAATAATAGCTATGGAGACGATGTTGATGGTATCCAGGAATGCTGACATCAATGCGGACTTCCTTAGTTTAGGTATTAATGGATTGAGAAAAGCAACCAATAAAAAAGAGGGGGCAAAAATACCTGCAGTTGCTGCAATAGCACCGTTTATTCCGTTGATTTGCCAACCAATGAAAGTAGCTGACGAAAAAACCGGACCTGGTGTAAACTGACCAACTGCAATAGCATCTATCAATTGTTGCTTGCTAAGTATTCCTTTAGCAACGAACTCAGCATCCAAAAACGCAAAGAGTACATAACCACTGCCATAAAGAAGGGAACCTATCTTTAGAAAAATCCAAAATAATCTGAAGTCTGTTGAATGAACAGGTGCATTCGAAATTTGCAATAGAACAAAAGGAAAGACACCATTAACAGATTTCCCGGGCGACTTAAAAAGATGTAGTAAGATGCCTGCCAATCCACCGCCAAAGAGCGCATATATTTCATTGAATCCTGCCAGTACCGCAACTGCCGCCAATAATCCAATGACGCCTAATTCTATACTTTTTAAAGCTTTTCGGCCCAACCTGATCATGAGGGAAACTATTACAGCTATGATGGCTGGCTGAATACCATACAGAAAGGGTTTTACCTGGGGCAGTTGACCATAGCTTTGGTAAGCCCATGCAAAGGCTGCTGTAATTAATACCGCGGGTATGATAAAACAGCAACCGGCAACAATCAAACCTTTCCATCCTGCTCTTTCATGGCCAATGTGCATGGTCATTTCAGTAGAATTGGGGCCGGGTATTAAATTGGTTGCGCCTACTAAATCTAAAAAATGATCTTCGGTCATCCAACCCTTTTTCCTTACCACTTCTTCTTCCATCATAGCAATATGCACAGCGGGGCCACCAAAGCCAATCGTACCTAATTTTAGAAATAATTTTGCTATTTCCGCCAGTGAACTCCCTTCCGTTTTCACCTTGTTTAGTTTTTCCAGGCAGGTTCATTTTTTTGTTCGTAATCTGTAAATGCTTTCTTAAGCCCGGTAATCACTTCTGCGCAGACTTCAAAAAGCGCCTTACCCGATGGATCATCCATTTTCTCAACATCCCTGCGCAAATGATCTATAAGTGTGTCAAATTCTTTCTTCACATTAGATGTATGCTCCAGCGGATTGCTTGTGTTTTCATTTTTCATAATTTCTCTTTTAAAGATTAAATATTTCATGATCAAAATAAACTACGCCTGTGGGGTAAATTGAGCCAGCTCGTAAATGTTTAAAGACTTTTCTATGGCAGCTACTTTTTCCACCATTGTTTCAAAGCCATTTTCGCCAAAGAGCCTGTGTTCATTTTTTTCAAATTCTTCACCCAGGCTATCATACTCATGTTTTGAAACGATTTTTCTGAATGCCGGAAACAGAACCATGTCCTCTCTTGCTTCATGAGGACGGTACATGGCATTAAAACTGGTAAGGCATTGCGCCAATTCTTGATTTTCGGTTTCACTGGCGGTGGTTGATTTGGTAAGTTGTATGATCTGATCAGTTAATCTTCTGCCTGCCTGGTGCTGTTGCAAAAGCACCTGCACCAAACCGGTTAACTGGTTGGCCTTTTGAAAGCGGGGAAACAAATAATTTTCTTCCTGTTTTTCGTGATAATCCTCTACAAATGTTCGGATGATGCCAGCGGCATTGGCTAAGGTTTCCTTCGGGAAGGACTCTTTATTGGCAAGATGCACTTTGCAGGTATCATAAATAAGCAATATCCTATTCAATAAGCCGTGTTCCTGCATTAAATCTTCAGGTGGTGAAACTTCCTGCCCTTCACCTTCTTCTTCCTCTTGGTCTCTACAACCTGGTAGCAAACTTATCCCGGTGATGCCAGAAAAAGTTACGATCAATCCTCTCTTTACAAAGGTTCGCCTGTGCGTGGAAGAACTTTCATTTTGCTGATTTGCTTCCTGTTTCATATCGTTTATTTTGAAGATGTGCAATCTTTTTATCTATTGAGTAATTGCCGCCGCCGTAAATAAGAAGGTAAACCAACAGGATCGTCATAACAAAATCAGTCCTGTATTCATGGGCCATTGACCAAAATCCCTTATTTGTAAGAATAGGTATTTTAGTAGAGATAAAGGCTACTACCATTATTATTAGCAGCGGGATAGCAGCAAAGCGGGTTAGCAATCCAATTAATAATAAGATGCCGCAAATGATTTCAAATGTACCGGTGAAATAAGCCCAGAAAGAAGGATTAGTGAGCCCGATTTTTTCGAAACGTCCAGTGCCGGTTGTCTCAGGCGTTATATACTTTTGCAATCCTTCAGAAAGAAATATTAAACCTACGGCTAACCTGCAAAGGATTGTTGGAGTATCGGCCGTTCATATTATCCTGTTCATGCTGCGACAGTATTATGACTGTACTAAGACTTTAGCAAAATTGATGCAATAAGTTTTGTAAATCATGGTAAAAATGAAAATAGTATGGTATCAGGCATTTGTCAGTCTAAAGGATTGCGGGGTAAATCCTACCAGTTTTTTAAAATATTTGACAAAATAGGATGGATCTGAAAAATCAAGTGTGAAGGAAATTTCTGGAACAGTTTTATCAGTGTATATGTGCAGTTAAAATAATCCATAGTCCAGGTAGCGACTGGATTTTGATCACTTTGCATGTCTAAAATTACAGTCTTTCAATGCTAAATTGCGTCAAAATATTCGCTTTCATGGTTTTCATCCTCATGGTATTGCAATGACGCTCCTCTCACCAAAATTTGCCTGCGTGTGAAATTTAAAATTGCCGGAAAAGTTTATGTTTTTCCGACAACTTATTTTGGAGGATTTTTAAAACGAACACCTATTTATTGGTCATCTTATTTTTCTCTTATTTTTTCATACCCTTTATTACATCCTCTTTGGTCAGCCCTGCTATATTTTGTCAGGATCAGCGGCGTTTTCCTGTGATGAGAAAGTAAGTTTTTGCATATATTCCGGGTTTCCACCATTCATCTTCTCTTTTACAATATCGCCGTAAGCTGTGCAGGCTTCTTCAACAGTTTTCTTTCCTGTTATAATATTGTGAGCTAAGTTCAAAGCCCCGGGCATTCTTGTCCGGGACTTATAATTTCGATCGGTAATGTTATAATGGTTTATCCGGCATAAAATCTTTAGGAGAACATTTAAACAATTTAGCTAATTCATTTATGTGCTGGGCATTGTAATTTTGCTCTAAAATTCGGACTTTCAATATGCCCAATAAATCCAGTTGATAAATTTAGATGAATAGCTATATCTTCCTGGGTCAGGCCATCCCTGTCTCTCAATTTTTTAACCTGAGAAATTACAAAATGATCAATTTTACTTTTTTTATTACTCTTTCTCATTATAATTTGCAAGGAATGGAAAGAAATTAGTAGGGCTTCCTATACAGATAAATTGACGTCCCTTCTATTTCTTTGTTTTCTTCACCTCCTCGTACTTCTCTCTTTCTTTCTGCAAAAGCTTTTCGAACATTTCTATTGCTTGTTCAATTGGGAAATTATTAAACGTGTGATTATTACTTACAGCACTTGTTTTAACACCGCAGTTTTCATAGAAGTTAATAGTATTATATAAAACGGTTTCTTCATTGAATCTTTTCAACCCATCCAATGTCACACCCAATGCTGCTGCTATACCGTCCAATCTCTGATCATCAATTTGTTCGGTTTGTTCCATTTTTGATACAGCCTGTTTGGATATATGCAATGCCTCACCTAGTTCAGTTTGCGTCATTCCACGGAGCCGACGAACTCTCTCAATCTTTCTGCCCATGTGAACAATATTAGCATAGTCTTTTGTTTCCATTGCCTGCGAATATTAAACGAATGAAAAAAATTATTTTCCCTCTTTTAAGATATCTATCTTCTCCCTTTCACTTTGTAATAGCCGTTCGTATAACTCAATAATTTTATCAACTGGATTAACCTGTTGTGAAATAGCGTAAGTAGTTGCTCCTTCAGATATTGTTGCCTCCCGATAATTATGATGATTGATATTATAAACAGATCTTTCCAAGTCGAAGCTTCTTATTAATTCCGGTGAAACACCTAATGCATCGGCAATTTGTTTCAACAAGCCGTCTTCAATATCTTCTTGTTGTTCGATTTTTGAAATTGTTTGTTGGCTCATGTTTAAGTCAGAAGCTAAGGCATCCTGTTTTACGCCCAAGTAAACACGAACTCGTTGAAGATTCTGACCAATATGTTTTTTAACTGGTTGTTCCATTGTCTCTGTTTCCATAAAATAGTTTTTTGTAAATGTAGTAAAGGTCAACCAAAAATGTGTAAAAGTCAACATGTTTTTCTTGGGCTCGTTAACGTCAATTCTTAGGTTGCTGCTACGGGATGGAAGCAGACAAAAACAGAACAACAAGGAATGAGTATGCCATCGCCTTTCAAAATGGCGATGAAAAGGCGCTTGCCTTCTTTTTTAATGAATTTTATTCCGCTCTTTGCATTTATGCAGCATACTACACCCATAATGAGGCGTCGGCGCAGGAGGTTGTTTCTGATGCTTTTGTGAAAACCTGGCGGCAACGCAGCCAGTTTACCAATGCAGGCTCCATCAGAGCCTACCTGTATACCATTGTACGGCACGATGCAGCAAGCTGGCATCAAAAAGAAAACCGTATTATCCGGCTCCATCAAAATAGCCAGGAGTGGCGCAAGGATGCGGTTGAAGAAAATGCTTTTGATATAATTGTAAGAACAGAAGTAGCCCGTTACCTGCACCAAACATTAAATATTCTTCCACCCAAATGCAGGAAAATATTTCAGTTGCTTTATATAGAAGGTAAATCTATCCCCGAAATTGCAGAACAATTAAAAGTGGCGCAAAGCACTGTACGCACTCAAAAACTATTGGGCTTGGATACCCTCCGCAGAAAAATTATATTTCCCTATCTGCTACTTTTATGCTGGCTTATAAAATAAAGTGCAGCTTTTCTTAGACGTTTATCTCCTGTATCACCTCTTTATTACGAAAAGGAATTCGGGATTAGTATTGTCGGGTACATTGGTTAACTTAATACCATGAAACAGCGTATGAAAAACCTTTTCATGCGAAATGTTAATGTGAATTTCCAACCGACCCCAAAAAATAAAATATTAGAAGGATGAAGCAAAACGGCTATAATTATTCTGGTGATGAATCATTTCCGCGGGGCGATCCTTATCGTGTAGCCTACCTTATTGCGGGATACATACAACAATCGCTCACCGAAAAAGAACATGATGAGTTAGACGACTGGGTTGCAGCAAGTGATGATAATAACAGGCTGTTTGGAGAGCTTACAGATGAAAAGAATATTGAGGCTGTTCTTTCCAAAATGAAAAAATTAAATCCCGGTGCAGCGTACCAGGATCTGCGGCAAAGATTAGGCTTGCCGCCGGAAAAGGTAAAAAACTCCGGTAAATTATGGACATACGCCGTTGCTGCGTCTGTAGTGCTGGCAGTATCAATTGCGGCCTACTATTTTTCATCTCAACCATCCAATAATTCAAGCGCGCCAGCAATTGCCGTTACAGAGCAGGACATAGAACCGGGAGGGAACAAAGCCACACTAACGCTCTCGGATGGCGCTGTTGTAGATATGGAGGGCGCCACCACCGGCGCGATCAAAAATGAGTTTGGGGTTACCATTAATAAATCAGCCGATGGCGAACTGGTATATGCATCCAGTACAACAACAGAAATCCCGGCTAAATACAATACGCTGACTATACCCAATGGCGGCACTTTTAAAATAGTACTGTCAGATGGTACTACGGTGTGGCTCAATGCTGCTTCATCCTTAAAGTACCCCGTTGTATTTACGGGAAAGCAACGGGTAGTGGAACTTACGGGGGAGGGATATTTTGAAGTTGCCTCCTCCGTTGCTCTCAAAACGAATGAAAAGCGCTCCTTCGTTGTTAAAACCGGCAATGCGCAAATTGAAGTATTGGGCACGCACTTTAATATTAATGCTTATAAAAACGAAGGATCAATAAAAACCACTTTATTAGAAGGCAGTGTCAGGATGCATGGTGCTAAAGGAAACCAGGCGAAAGTGCTAAAGCCGGAACAGCAGGGCATTTTAACACCCGATGGAACATTAACCGTTTCAAATAACGTAAGCACCGATGAAGTAGTAGCCTGGAAAGAAGGATTATTCAAATTTAAGGATACTGATATTAAGATGATCATGCGGCAGGTAGAAAGATGGTACAATGTGCCGGTAGTATATGATGGTGGAATCAACGGCCATTTTAATGCTACAATTTCGAGGAATGTTCCGGTATCAAAATTATTGCATTACCTGCAACTCACCGGTCATGTACAATTTAAGATAAGTGATAGTAAAATTATCGTAAGCCATACATCACAAAAAGAAAAATAACTGAACACTATGATATTTTATCCCGTGAAATAACCACCGGAGGTTGACCCGAGAAAAAAATTGGCCAGTAGTGGTGGAACACTGCTGGCCGGTGTCCGGATCAACCCGTTTAAAAATTTTGAAGGATCTCTAATTGCTTAACCCGAACAAATCAAAGCTATGCAACTAACAGCTTATGGCAAATTATTTTGCCCGCTATTGCCATTCATTCGTAAAACCTTATCGCGTATGAAATTAATAGCACTATTGCTTACTACTTTTTGCATGCTGTTTACAGCAACGCTGCATTCCCAAGATATTACGCTTTCGGTTAAGAATGTTTCCATGCAGGAAGCCCTGAATGCTATTGAAAAACAAACGGATTACCGGTTTGTGTATGTAAAAGAACAAATCGAAAAAGCCGGGTTAGTAACTATGGACGTAAAACAAGTGCGGCTCGAAACGGCCCTGATCCAATGTTTTGAAGGGCAACCCTTATCCTACGTAATCGAAGACCGGTTGGTCATTGTCCGCAAAAAGGAGCAAACAAAAGATCAACCGGTTTTACATGACGTTAAAGGTCGTGTAACCAACAAAGAGGGCACGCCCCTGGCAGGCATAACGGTAAGAGTGAAAGGAAAGGATATTGCAACCGCTACAGACGGGAACGGGGAATTTAATTTGAAAGGAATTTCACCAACTGATATTCTGATATTTAGCGGCGCGGAAGTGGAAACGAGAGAAGTTGGCCTCAATGGAGGGAATTATTTAGCCATCACTTTGGCTCAAAAGGTGAACAACCTGGACGAGACTATTATCATTGGATATGGAACAACAACAAAACGTTATAATGTTGGAAGTGTAACTAAAGTTAGTTCAGGCATAATTTCTACCCAGCCGGTAGCAAATCCTCTCAGCGCTTTACAGGACAGGGTGCCAGGATTATTGGTAACTCAGACAAGTGGAGTGCCGGGATCTTCTGTGTCCATACAAATCAGGGGGCAAAACACCCTTAATCCCAATCCTATGCTTAATAATATTTCACCAAGAGACAACCCTTTATTTATCATAGATGGCGTTCCCTTTGCACCACAAAATGATAATATTAATCAATTTAATTCATTGGCTTCGCCAGGGGGCAATGCCATATACGGAAATCCACATGGTGGTATAAGTGCATTCAACAGTATTAATCCCGCAGATATTGAAAGTATCGAAGTTTTACGAGATGCTGATGCCACTTCGATTTATGGTTCGCGTGGCTCAAATGGTGTCATTTTAATCACAACCAAAAAGGGTAAAGCAGGTAAAACCAACTTTTCAGGAAATGTATATAAAGGCTGGAGTTCGGCTACTCGAACCATGCAAATGTTGACAACTGAACAATACCTTGCTATGCGAAATGAGGCATTTAAAAATGATGGAATTATTGCTAACATTACTCCCGGTACACGGGGATACGCTCCTGATATCAAAGTTTTTGACAGTACAGCTTATACTAATTGGGAGGATTACTTTTTAGGGAACACTGCCAGTACATTTGATGCCAATGCAAAATTAACGGGAGGATCACTCTCTACTCAGTTTCTGATTGGGGCAGGCTTTCACAAGGAATCCTATATTTTGCCAGGTGACTTTAGCCATATACGTGGCTCATTTAATTTGCATTTAAACCATGCTACACAAGATAAAAAATTCAATATCGAAATTTCAGCAAATTATTCAACAGATAAAAATAACTCAGCCAATGCTCAAAACGCGCTCACGGCATTCACCTTACCTCCAAATCACCCAGACCTTTTAAACACAGAAAATAAACTGAGATGGGACTATGATGGAGTCGTCATTGATAATAAACTGGCTTATTTAAAAAGAAAGTATTCTATTCAGAATTCAAATTTAATTGCCAGTTTAAATGCATCATACCAAATAACCCCCGGATTAAAAATTAAATCCAACGTTGGTTACAGCACGATTAACAGTAATGAAATAGTTCAGGTTCCAAAAGCTTCACAAAATCCAATATACACCCCTAGGGGAAGTGCTGGTTTTGGAAATAATAATTTCGTTTCATGGATAGCAGAACCTCAGCTTGAATACAGAATTAGATTTTTGAGTGGAACACTTATTACATTATTGGGCGGCACCCTGCATCATACTATTAATACCCTTTCCCAGATAAACGGTTCAGATTACGCTAATGACGCTCTTTTAGGATCTCCCTCGGCGGCAGGAAATGTAACTGTGCAATACAACAAAACCCCTTATAAATATGTGGCTGGATTTGCAAGGCTAAACTACATTCTTCAAAAAAAGTATATACTGAATCTAAATGCCCGGCGTGATGGCTCAAGTCGTTTTGGACCAGGAAGACAGTTTGGTAATTTTGGCTCTGCAGGAGCCGGATGGATATTTTCGGAAGAGTCTTATATTAAAAAAATTAAACCAATTAGCTATGGAAAATTGAGGGCGAGTTACGGCATTACAGGTAATGATAATATCGGGGACTACCAATATATTCAGCAATGGCTCCACACCGGAAATCAATATAATAACTATGAACAAATTATCGGCTATATTCCCGGAAATCTCTACAACCCGGATTTTAGCTGGTCTTCCAATAAAAAACTTGAATTAGCAGTTGAAATTGGATTATTAAAAGATAGAATTATTGGTTCTGTGGCATGGTACAGAAACCGGAGTTCAAATGAATTAGTAACCTATAATTTGCCATCCCAGACAGGGTTTTCTGGAGTGACTGCAAACTTTCCCGCAGTGGTAGAAAACAAAGGTTGGGAAATAGATTTCCAGGCAACGCCTGTGAAGAATCTTAATTTTCAGTGGACCACTTCTATCAACCTCAGTTTTCCTAAGAACAGGTTGGTACGTTTCCCAGGAATGGAATCCTCCAGTTATGCCACAATATATGTAATTGGACAATCTGTAAATGTCCTGAATAAATTTAAATATCTTGGAGTAGATCCCGCCACTGGTATCTATTTATTTGATTCTAAAAATGGACCAACAAGTACGCCAACAAAATATAAAGATGATGTCATTATCGGTGACCTCGATCCGGATTTTTTCGGTGGCTGGAGCAATTCGATTAGCTATAAGAGTTTCTCTATTCAGGTATTTATCAATTTCAGAAAACAATGGGGTGCTAATTATCTGCAACAAATTAATAATTATCCTCCCGGATCATTGCAAATTAATCAACCGTCGGAGGTAATGAAAAGATGGCAAAACCCCGGAGATATTACATCAATCCAAAAATTTACCAGCCGGTCCAGCGGAAATGCAACATCAATTGCAGCCAACAGGTTCACTAATTCGAGTGGTGCTTATTCCGACGCTTCATTTATCCGCTTAAAAACTGTTTCAATTTCATATGGATTACCCAAAACAATCCTTAGCCGTTTCCATATGCAACAAGTACAAATGTATATGCAATCTCAAAATCTGGTAACTATTACCGGCTTCAAAGGCAATGATCCGGAGACTCAAAGTTTCTACGGAATACCGCCACTCTGCACCATTGTAATAGGACTTCTGTTTACCTTATAATAGCTGGAATATGACCCAACATAAATATAATATTCAAACTCTACTTTTCACTTTCTTAATGTTTTTATTAAGCTTTTCATGCAAAAAAGCTTTAAAGATTGAACCGTCTTCTAACATACTCACACCAGATCAAATTTTTTCAGATAGTTCCCTGTCAACGGCCGCAGTTGTGGGCATCTACATTAATATGATGAATTATTCTACCCAGTTCAAATTTGGCAATGGAGGAATAGGCTGTTTTGGTGGATTATCTGCCGATGAATTGTACTCTACCACTCAGGATCCAAGCGAACAGGAACTGTATTCAAATGGCATCTCACCGGAAAATAACACGATCAATGCCTCTCTCTGGCAGCAAGGCTTTCAATTACTGTATCAGACAAATGCCTGCATTGAACAGTTAGAAGCTACCCAACTGCTCGCGTCATCGGTTCAAAATCACTTATTGGGAGAATGTAAGTTTATGCGAGCATTTATTTATTTCTACCTGATAAATATCTATGATGAAGTACCTTTGGTTTTATCAACTGATTATACGGTAAATGCGCTGCTTCCAAAAACTCCTTCTACAAAAATCTATGAACAAATAATAAAAGATCTCCAGGAAGCACAGTCCACTATTTCAGTCAATTATATTTCAGCAAATAGGGCCCGTCCCAATAGGGCTACAGTTGAGGCGCTATTAGCCAGGGTTTATTTGTATCAACAAAACTGGACATTGGCCGAACAAGCGGCTGACAATCTCATTGATAACAATGAATACGAACTTGAGAATGAACCAGACCGTGTTTTTCTTTCTGCCAGCAGAGAAACTATATGGCAGATGCAACCTGTTCAAACAGGATTTGAGACAGCCGAAGGATTTCTATATGTACCTTATGTTTCTACAATTATCCCCAACTATATTGTTAGCGATCAATTGATTAAGGCCTTTGAGCCAACTGACAAACGCAAAACATTTTGGCTTAATAGTAATGATTTTGATGGACAATTTTATTTCTATCCTTTTAAATATAGGTTAGGGTATGACGGAACTGAGACTCCTGAAGAATTCCTGAAAGTATTCAGGCTTGCTGAAATTTACCTGATCAGGTCTGAAGCAAAGGCACAGCAAAATAATCCTGGAGGCGCCTTAGATGACCTTAATAAAATTCGGTTACGCGCAGGCTTGGTTGCATTTAATTCATCAAATAAAGATGAAATCCTAAAAGCGATTGAACATGAACGGCAAACGGAGTTATGTTTTGAATGGGGGCACCGATGGTTTGATCTTAAAAGAACCGGTTTAATAAATGAAATATTAACAACAGTAAAGCCCGGATGGAAACCTACCTCGGCAACTTTTCCTATCCCATTTGGTGAGTTGCAATCTAATCCAAATCTTTCTCAAAATCCGGGTTACTAATTATAAACGCTTTTTCTAATCATGAAATATTATACAAAATTAATTGGGTATTTACTTATTCTATTAATTGCTAAGATCACGTACTCCCAATCCACGCAGTTGAAAATAGGAGATACAATACCATTAGATATACACTTTCAGGTAAAAAAAAATGGATTTAAGTCAATGCATCATTTTTCCGACTTTAAAGGCAAAGCGATTTTGATCATATTTTGGAATAAGCATTGCGTAGATTGCCTTGCTGAAATGCCTGAAATATTAAATTTTCAAGAAGCTTTTCAAGAACGACTGGAGATTCTTCTGGTAACAACCGATGATGAAGCGGATATTCAAAAACATTGGGAAATATTCGAAAGGCGGAAGGTCAAACCAAATTGGGTTGCAGCAGGTAAGCAACTATCAATAGTAGCTGGTGATAAATCAATATCCCAACTATTCCCTCATAAAGGGGTACCAACACATGTTTGGATAGATAGGGACTTTACGTTCAAACACATCACTTATAGCAGTTCAACTTCAAAGGAAAATATAGCACTGTTTATTGAAAATAAGCCAGTTCGCCTGGATGAGATAAATTACAAACCCATAGAAATAGATAACTCCTGGAGTTGGATAGAGTCTGAACCTGAAAGTCTCGTTGAGTATTCACTGCTAATGAAAAGAATTGATTACGGAGCTGGTGGAGGAAGTTCCAGTAAAGAAATTTACGATTCTGCAAAAGGTACACTTAGTGGAATTATGTGCTTAAACAAAACGATGATAGAACTATATAAAGTGGCTTATCGAAAACAGCTCATGGGAAATTTAAGAATACCTGACAATAGAATACAGACAAGTGAAAACATAATTGAGAATAGCACACCACCTGAAGATTTTTCAAAATATTTTTCCTGGGCCTATCAACACACTTATTGTTATGCTGCACAATCCAATAAACCAGATAAAGGAAATTTTTATCTTAAGATGCGAAAAGATCTGGACGATTATTTTGATTGTCAGAGTAAGATAGAAAACAAAGTGGTTAAGTGCTTGATTTTAAAAAAGTCGACAAGAAAAACTGTAGAAATTCCAGCATGCGATACATCCGGTAGAAGACTATCAATTCAAAATGGTAATTCAAAAGATTTATACCTAAAACTGATAAATTTTCTTCCCCGCGATTTCAATTCACCTGTATTTTTATCAGGTGTAGAAGGAGATGAAAATGTAACGTTGAATATTAGTGTAAAAACCAGCGATCCCCAGAAGGTTCTCCTGTATTTGCGAAAATCCCTCAATTCTCATGGGTGGGATATTGCTGAAGAAAACAGGATACTGCCGATACTGGTTATTACTAAAAAGGAGGAGTAAGGAAGCATATTCCTTATTCCCCTCCTTATTCAATTACAGAGTACCTCTTGGATTTCCTTCGGCCCTAATATCCTGCGTTCCATTCAAATGTGTTCCACCTGTAATTTGTGTTGTTTCGAAACCCACTACACAATTATAGCCTGACCCGGTACAACTACCAGCCGGAGGCATACTACTTGCAGGAGCCAAAAAATTCACCTGGCTGTCGTCTAAGGTTTCATCCAAACCATTTCCTGCTTTTACCTGGAACCAAACATAGTTAATAAGATTTTCTTTTTCATGCTGGGAAGGAGGAATTGAAAATGCAGAAATTACAATCCCTGCAACAATGGCACTAATTCCTAATGCATACTTTTTCATGTTTGTAAAGTTTAATTATTAAAATTCTACCTACTCTTTTCTACAGGTTTTCGGCTACCCCTGCCCATAACTGTGGCCACAGCTACCGGGAATTTATTGCAATCAGATATTTGTTTCTTTGATGGATCAATAATCCCACCGCTGCTATAATCGTCAGCGTGATATTGAAAAAAAGATGTTGGGTCCAACTGATTTTTTCCAGTATTCCACCGCAAGAGCAAGGTAAATGGGGTACAAACAGAATCATGTAACCCAGGTAGCCGGTTAATAGCAACATTAAAATAAGGGAGGCTGCAAATCCCCATAACCGATACTGGGGTATGAATAATAAAAGAGCGGTCAATAACTCGATAGCAGGTAGGCTGATGGCGAAAAAATGAGCGTGTGAACTAATCAATGGAGATGATTTCAGTACCAGTGTAAATTTTTCAAATGCCGCCAGCTTGCTAATAGCAGCATATACCCATATCAGTATCAATAACGCGGAAAGTATTTCTGAGACTGTGTTACCAAACTTTGCCCTCATAAAATGGAGTTGAATGGAGTAAGGAATTAATTCCGCTGCTAAGTCCTCAAACAATCTGTCGCTTCTGTTACAATGTAAAGCTGCAAAGAATGTGGAATTGTTTTTTGTCAAAAACATTCGAAATTGGGAGCAAAAGTTTCGAAGGTGGAAGGGGGATGAAGTTAAGTAAATTGATGGTACAGCCTTCATTTATTTGCAATCCGAAAATCCCGTGGCGTTATTTTAGTACGTTTGCGGAATGCCGTTATGAAACTGGTTAACCTGCTATAACCGGTAAGTCGGGCAATTTCCTTTTCAGGCATATTGGTTGTAATGAGCAATTGTTTTGCTCTTTCCAGGCGGGTGTCCAGGAGCTTCTCAAATAAACCAGTTCCAATGATTTGCCTGAAACCCTTTTTCAACTTAAACTCATTGATCCCAAACTGCCTGGAAATCTCAGGGATGGAAAAATGCTCGGTATAGTTATTAGTAATCATGCTGTTGATAGCGTATATATTATCAAGGTCCTCACTGCTGAAAGTGGGTGGTGGATTGTTTTTTTCGTAAGCCAGGGCCATAAACAGCAATTCCCTTACTTTATTCTCATAAAAAAAGCGCAACAATTCCGGTTGATAATCAGCGGTAAACATGTCATAAACAATGTCCGACATTTGAGGCGTAAAGGCGCGTGGTTTCTCTTTAAGCTTTAGTGTTGCAGGCTCAATACCAAGTGCTGAAAGTAATTCGGTAGCGTAATAGGTACAGAACATGCGATATTCTTTTCCTTTCTCCAGAAACAACTGAACAGTTTGGTCATTACTTCCCAATAAAATAAACTGGCCCGGTTTGACAGTAGTTGTTATATCGTCTTTAAATCTAAACGCCTCTTTCATCGCCCCAATTAGCCGGATCCCTCCGGCAGGCTCCCGGGAGTATATTTCATGGTCGGTGTATGACCGGGCAAGCGCATAATGAACCGTGCAGAAAGCGGTCTCATATTCCTGTAAAAATAGCGAACCCAACACGCTATGGTGTGACCGCAGGCTGCCGCCTTTAAGCTGTGCATCCAGGTTCCTGCCGGTAGCAGGCGTAAGTGCTAATGGAATATTTTCATCCCTGAACAATTCTATATGCATAATATTCGGAACGCTGATGAATAAATTCAATCAAAAGAGTGCAGGCGCCCTAATGCCGTTTAAACAATATAGGCATAAAAAAAGTAGTGACATGCTTTTATTCTTATCATATATCATTTAAGCCTGCCTTAACGGCGCTTTAAGGCTGGGTCGCTCCCGGTTGCGAAACAAAAAGTCCGAGTCTCAATAGTCTTCTGTAAATAAAATTGAGCCATTTGTATTATTTTAAGGTTTATTAATCCTTAACCTACTATATGCTACCCTACACCACTAAACTTTATGACAGGCTCGCATACCTGTTAAATGAAATTCATAATGATTCATCTAATCCCATTCAGCAAGCCGGACGCAGTATCAGGGTATGCGAGCAGCATATCGGTGAACTTAAATTATATATAAAACAGGTGCATTTCAAAGACTCGTCCGAAGAAATTCAGTTTTTCAAAGAGATACAACCGAAGTTCTATTGCCAGTATATTTATCATGTCAAGATTTTCAGCATAGAAGCCAACCGCCCTATTGGAAGTGATAAAGTCCAGCGAAAATATCTGTTGCATTACATGCAGCGTATACAATTCTTTTTTGATAACAATCTTGAATTTTACCAATATTTCAGAACAGGAGCCACACATTTCGATGACGTTTATTTTACCAGGGGAAGCCGCGCTGCTCCAATAATTCCAGATGCATTGAGTCTGTTTTTTGACAATGATTTCTGTACTGTTCATAGTTACAAAGCGGCCAAACTGTTTGCCAATGAATTATTGATGGATTATCTAAATACCGCCCTACTGCAATTAAATAACATGGCTCAGGAGCCTATAAGCGCTGCTGTATTACCGGTTACGCTCAAATGGAGCGCCTCTAAGGTTTCGCTTATTGAATTGATATACGCTTTACAGAGTACCGGAGCCTTTAAAAATGGATTGGCGGATGTAAAACAAATCGTATCCCTATTTGAAATGGTATTTGATATCAGTCTTGGCAATGTGTACAATGTTTTCCAGGAAATGCGGATGCGCAAAAAAAACAGGACGTGTTTTATTGACCTTTTACGCCAGAAATTAATTGAGCGGATGGATGAGGCGGACGATAGGTGAGCCATGCTTCGTTGGCAGAATATAGTTCAGATACCCGACACCCCAGGCTGCTGGTATTTTTTAAATATGATTGTAAGTGTAAGTGAATGCTTGAAAAATAATTTCTCCCGACTCGGGAACAACTATTGAAAAACCGCTTTTTTATGTATTCATATTTGCATAACAAATCAGAACAATGCTGAATAAGATTACCTGGAGCGATTATGTGGTTGTTGCCAAATCTCCTTTATGGAGAATTTCCATACTACTCCCTTTGTCCCCGTTCAGCCATTCAAATCCAGAGGGGTCCAAAAAGGTACAGCATAAAGTTGGACTTGACAGGACGCTATCGGGATTGTTCTTTTGCTATCAGATACGGCCGCATTGCTGGTTACAGAGACCAGCATTTCAATGGCGGCTGCAAAAGCAAATCGTATGAATATAGACCGGATGGAATTTGTTGCATGGATGGAGCGGATCATGGAGCGCTTCGATATTCTCAGTGAACATCTTATCACTGAACAAAAGAAGTTGCAGGTTGTTGATGGTGAAGAGCTGATGGATAACCAGGATTTGCTCCAGATGCTGAAGATCAGTAACCGCTCCCTTCAGCGCTATCGTTCATCAGGAAGGCTGCCCTACTATAGTATTAGCGGTAAACTGTATTATAAACTATCGGATGTCCATCAATTTATCCGCGATAGTTTCAATAAACCTGTACAACCAGCCAAAGCCATAAAATGACAAGGGATGCCAACAGGCGACAATTTCTTAAAATCTGTATGCATCCACTCTATTTTTAGCAAACAATAAAATATTATAACGATGAACGAACAAAATGTACAGCAGCAGTCATCACCTGATCAGTTAACAGATATACTTCTTGTTCTGGATAAAGAAAAAAAGAAAATCCAGGCCGTAAAAGGTATTGACAAAAACGGCGGGCTGGAAACAGTAGAACCCAACGGGAAAAACAATAGTGAGTTCATGCGGGTGGATAAGCATGGAGATATATTCTCCAACTTCTTTTCCAATTTTCTGCGACAATTAAAGAACCCAACCCGGTTTTCATTTTTTAAAGTGCCTGCACCCATCGCCGTTGATACTGCCACAGAAATGCAAAAACATATTGATACTCCAACTAAAGAAGGTGAACAACTGCTGTCAAAATACGAAGTGAAAACAGAACTAAAGCAGGAGCAGTCACAGCAGAAAAATCATCAACAGGAAAATACAAACAACATGGAAACAACAACACAAACAAAACCGCAGAACGGAGAGTACCGCTACACGCCGCAGCAGATAGATTGGGAAACGATGTCCAATCTTGGATTAAGTAAGGAAAGGCTCGAAAAAATGAACCTGCTCGATCCTTTGCTAAAAGGCTATAAAACCAATGAACTGGTACCTGTCAGCCTGAATCTTGGTACAGCTATTACCCGCATGGATGCAAGGATTTCACTGCAACCCGGTGATAATGGTCAGGCGGTAGTAGCTATCCATGGAATAAGAAAAGAGCCACAACTGAAATTTCCATTTTTCGGACATGCGTTTACAAAGGAAGACAAAGACAACCTGCTCAAAACCGGTAATATGGGGCGGGTTGTTGATCTTACCAACCCCAAAACCGGGGAAATCATACCATCTATCATCAGTGTTGACAGATTAACCAATGAACTGATTGCTTTGCGAACTGATAAGATGAAAGCCCCTGATGAAATTAAAGGTGTAAAACTGGATGAACTGCAAAAGCAGGTCTTGCAGGAAGGTAAACCGCTCTATATTGAAGGTATGATCTCCAAAAAAGGAGACCTTTTTAATGCTACCGTACAGTACAATGCAGACAAGCGTTATGTAGAGTTCCTGTTCAATAATAACCTGTCTGATAACGTACAGCAAAACCAGGGCAAGGATGCTCCGAGATTTATACGGGGTAAAGAGTTGGATGATAATCAATACCAGCGGTTTAAGGACGGACAGACTATTTACGTTCCTGATTTAAAAGATAAGGAAGGCAAAGAATACAAAGGTTACCTGACGTTCAACAAAGAGACAGCTAAAACCGAATTCTCTTTCAGCGACCCCAACAAGCTGCGTGAAAAAGTAAAACCGACGGAAGAACACAAAACCCAGACAGCCGTAAACTCCGAAGGCAAAACCAACGAGGCTACTAAAAATATCAAAGAGCCGCTGAAGTCAGGGCAAAAAGAGCCGGATAGCAAAAAACAGCAGGAGAAACAAACGCAGAAACCTGCCAAATCCAAAGGCAGAAAGATTTAGCAAATAATACGCTAAGACATGAAGGTAGTTATTGCAGAAAAGCCAGGTGTAGCCAGGGAGATAGCCGCCCTGCTGGGAGCCACCGAAAAAAAAGATGGGTTCCTGGCAGGTGGCGGCTATTATGTAACCTGGGCTTTTGGCCATTTAATAGTACCGGCAATGCCGGAAGATTATGGAATTACCGGATTTAGGAGAGAGAACTTGCCTATACTTCCCAATCCCTTTATACTTACAGTTCGCAAGATTAGAAACGGTAAGGGGTATACGCCTGATAGCGGCGCATTAAAACAACTGAAAATTATTGAGCAGCTCATTAAAAAATGCGGCAGCATTATTGTTGCTACTGATGCCGGGCGGGAAGGTGAATTGATATTCCGATACATCTACGAATATCTAAAATGTAAAAAACCTTTTGAGCGTTTGTGGATCAGTTCACTAACGGAGAAGGCTATTAAACAAGGTTTTCAGAACCTAAAACCCGGAAGTGATTTTAACAGACTTTACCATGCAGCGCAATGCAGGAGCCGGGCTGACTGGTTAGTGGGCATCAACGCTTCGCAGGCGCTGACCATTGCTGGCGGTAGCGATACCTATTCCTTAGGAAGGGTGCAATCGCCCACACTTGCATTGATTTGTAAGCGCTACCTGGAAAACAAAAACTTCACGGTTCAGCGCTACCATCAAATCGGGCTGGAACACCGAAAGGAGTTCATAGATTTTAAAAGCCTTTCCAAAAACAAGTGGGATGATAAAAACAAGGCGGAAGATGCCCTCAAAGCCATACAACGTGCCGGCATTGCAACCGTAGCAGATACGCAAACAAAAGTAGTTACGGAGCAAGCCCCCCTGCTATATGACCTGACGGCATTACAAAAAGAAGCTAATCAGAAATTGGGTTTTTCTGCTGAGACTACCTTAAACATAGCTCAAAGCCTCTATGAACAGAAATTCATTACCTATCCGCGTACGGGCAGTAAGTATATAACCCAGGACATATGGGATGAAATTCCGGGCCTTGTTAGAGCGCTGGATGAAGTGGCAAAATTCAAAGCCGTTACCTCAAAACTGCAATGGGGCCGTTTTAATAAACGCATAGTGAACGATGTAAAAGTAACCGACCATCATGGGATACTCATAACAGGCATCATCCCTTCAGCAATAGGCGCCAATGAAAGACTTATTTATGAAATGATCGCCTGGCGTTTACTGGAAGCCATATCCCAGGCATGTTTGAAGGAAATTACTGATATAACCTTACAGGCCTCACACTATGATTTTATGTTGAAAGGCTACAAAGTGCTGGAACCTGGTTGGCGGGCGATCAAAGGTGATTTTTCTGATGACGAAACTGATGCAGCAGCGGAGCTACCAGAACTGAGTGTAGGGGATGAATTGAAAATAAAAAATGCTATGGTGCTTGAAAAGAAAACCAAACCGCCTGTACTCTATACCGAAGCCGGATTACTATCGGCAATGGAAAATGCCGGAAAGGAAATTGAGAAAGAAGAGGAGCGAAAAGCATTGCAGGGTATTGGTATCGGAACGGCCGCTACAAGAGCCGCGATTATTGAAACCCTGTTTAAGCGCGGCTATATACTACGGGAAAAGAAAGCGCTCATTCCTACTGAAAAAGGACTACAGGTATACCATTTAGTGAAGGACAAAAAGATCTCAGATATTGCCATGACTGCCGAATGGGAAATCGCCCTGCAGAAGATTGAGAATAACGAATTGGATGCGGATTCCTTTCAAAAGGAAATGGAAGTCTATGCGACCAGCATTACCCATGAACTTTTAAATACTACTGAAAATATGGAGCAGCTACCGGTATTATCATGCCCCAAATGCAAAAAGCAGCAAGTAGTTATCAGGGATAAAATTGTAAAATGCCCGGATGAGGATTGCAACTGGAGGCAGTTTCGCAGTGTATGCGGGATTCAGATCAGCGTGGAAGACATCGAAAGACTTGTCAGCAAAGGGAGAACATCACTTTTGAAAGGAATGAAAAGCAAGGCTGGGAAAACATTTGATGCATACATCGTGATGAACGGGGAATGCGCAACCCATTTTGAATTTGAAGATGGCAAATCAAAAAGATAATGAGCAATATCTTCATATCCCAGAAAGAAATAGCGCCGCTTATTCACACGATCAGGGATAAGCAGGTTATAGTTGATAATGATTTGGCAACACTGTACCAGGTAGAAACAAAAATGCTGAACAGGGCGGTAAAAAGAAACGAAGACCGTTTTCCTGCTACCTTTTGCTTTCTGCTTACCGAAGATGAGGCTGAACGTTTGAGGTTCCAATTTGGCACCTCAAACATTGGAAGAGGCGGAAGGCGATATTTGCCCTATGCATTTACAGAACAAGGTGTGGCAATGATGTCTGCCGTGTTGCGTAGCGATGTTGCCGTAAAGATTAGCGTCGAAATAATGAACGCATTTGTGGAAATGCGGAAAATGTTGATAAGTAATGCGGCGCTGTTTTCAAGGATGGATAAAATCGAGATCAAACAATCAGAAGCAGACCTCAAATTTGAAGAGTTGTTTAAGGCATTAGACAGCGGCAAACTGCAAAGTGATAAGGGGGTATTCTACGACGGTCAGATATTTGATGCTTACAGTTTTGTGGCTGATATTATCCGTTCGGCCAAAAGGTCCATTATACTTATTGACAACTATGTGGATGACACAGTGCTCACCCTTCTTGGAAAGCGTGGCGCCGGGGTATCAGCCACCATTTACACCAAAAATTTTGACAGTCACTTGCAATTGGATTTACAACGCTACAACAGCCAGTACCCCAATATCAAAATCCAGCGATTCTCTAACGCCCACGATAGGTTTATACTGCTTGACGGGATGGAGCTTTATCATATCGGTGCGTCGCTAAAAGATCTGGGTAAAAAATGGTTTGCATTTTCCAAAATAGACCGGGAGGTAAGCAAGATGCTTGGTTTTTTAAACGACACTTAATTAACGCTTAGCTATTATTTATCAAAGGTGCATCTTCAAACAATTAAAGACTAAATAAAACTATATGGAACAGCAAAATGAACTTTCCTATTTCTCATTAAGACTACAGGAATTACTAAATACAAGCTTCCCGGAACTGGCACATGATAATGTCTTCATCCAGCAACGCTCCCAATACGCCGCCGAAACTTACGAGAGTGCATTTAAAACAGGGAACAGCATAGGGCAATGCCAGGCCATTGCCGACAGTGTACTGTTTGACGGGTTGTATTTCTCAAAGTTTGATACCGTAATGCAGGTGGTAAGCAACGAGTTCGACACCATTATGATGGATGAGGAGTTACGTCCGTTCGCCATGAAAATGCTACCGGTTTGTGAATCGGTATTTGCAAAGTATGAACTCACCGGTGACTTCGCATACAGTACAGATTTTGACCTGCTCTACACTGAATTAACCGGAACCATAGCAACCTGGATTGAGGAACATGGGCTTTAGTAAACAGCAGCATCTCCAATGCAATATTGATGCCCTTAGTATTGCTTTTAAACTTGAAAAAGAAAAGCGTAATGCTACTGCCAGCGAGCGCCTGCTGCTGATGCAATACAGTGGTTTTGGCGGCTTAAAATTCGTTTTAAACCCTGCCGATAATCCTATTGACATCAACGAATGGAGAAAGACAGATCACCCGCTGTTTGCAAAAACGCAGGAACTCCTGCAATTATTAAGGGAAAATTCCACTGATGAAAAGCAGTACCGCAGCTATGTAGATAGTATGCGCGGTTCTGTGCTAACAGCTTTTTATACGCCGCCGCCTGTCATCAATGCCATTGCAGCGGCACTAAAAGAAAAAAGCATAGCAATAGACCGGATGCTGGAACCATCGGCAGGCTCGGGTGCTTTTATTGAATCTTTTAAAAAAACCTTTGGTGCTACCAGTGAGATTTCAGCGTATGAAAAAGATTTGCTTACAGCCAAGATATTAAAACACATTTATCCGGATGTCAATACCCGCGTAAGTGGATTTGAAGAAATCCCGGAAAATGAAAAGAACAGCTATGATCTGGTAACAAGTAATATTCCGTTCGGGGATACTTCGGTATTTGATCTTTCTTATTGCCGTGGTAAATATCCAGCCAGGGTACAGGCGGCAAGAAGCATACACAATTATTTTTTCCTGAAGGGAACCGATATGCTCCGCGATGGTGGCTTGCTTGCTTTTATTACTTCGCAAGCTGTGCTCAACAGCGCAAGGAACGAGCCCATCCGAAAGGCATTGATGCATGACAATAACTTAGTTTCTGCCATCCGGTTGCCTAACAATCTTTTCACAGATCATGCCGGTACGCAGGTTGGTAGTGACTTAATCATACTTCAAAAGAACAGCCAAAAGCAGGGTCTTTCAGAGATTGAACAGCGATTTTGTAAGACCCATACCACTGCGGACGATGCTACCAATAGTATGCTGTTTGAAAACCTGAACCGGGTGGTTCATACTTCCTTATACAAGGACACTGATCTGTACGGACGACCCGCCTGGATTTATGAACACGGTGAAGGCGTTGAAGGGATAGCAAGGGACATGAAAAAAATGCTGTTATCAGACCTGACTGAACGCTTAGACCTCGGATTGTACAGGGGATTGAAAAGGGTTGAACCTTTAAATCAAATATCCGCTGAATCAAAGCCCGAACGCCCCCACGAGGAACAAATAACTATTCAGCAGCAGATTGGTCATGCGTCTGTTCAAAATACCAATAGTAGATCTACAGGGCATGTGCAGTTAAGCCTGTTTGATTTGTTGGCAAGCCCGCAGCAGACCGTTGCAACAAGCGCCACCTCCACTGCCGTCAAACAATCCCCTGTTAAAAAAAAGACCATTGCAAGAGCACAATCCAATTTATTCAGCGCTGTAAATCAACAACCACATCCACTTCCTGTCAATGGCAAACCGTTGAATGGAGAAGGCAAACCTTTTAATGGTAATAAACCACAGGGCGTAGCAGGTGACCTGTTTTCCGGGCTGAATGGAAATGGGAGCAGTGTATCGGTTTCACAACCCGTAGTCTTACCGGAGCCTTCCCTTTACAGCGGAAACTTTTGCTCTTATTATAGTGATGATTGTCTTGTAACGGATAATGGTTTTGTGGGTTACCTGCGTAAAGTGGACAGTGAAAAGCAACAGGCTATGTTTCATCCCTTGCAGTTGAGTGGTTCACAAAAAGTCAGAGCGGAAGCCTATATCGCTGTGCGTGATAGCTACCTTGATCTTTACCACAAAGAAGCAGTACTACAAAGTGAACATAATGAAGAACGGGCAACACTTAACAGGCTGTATGACGGCTTTGTAAAACGGTATGGCAACCTGAACAGCGCTGACAATATAAAGCTGATAAAAACAGATAGCGTCGGAAATGAGATACCCTACATGGAACGCGTGGTGGGCGGTGTTGTACATAAGGCAGATATCTTCCATCGCCCGGTAAGTTTTTCTACAAACACAATAGCTGCCGGTAATCCTGATGAAGCATTAGCGGCGTCCCTTAATAAATCAGGTAAAGTTGATTTGGATTTTATGTCCGGGATCAGTGGAATGACTACAGAGGAGCTGAAGACTGCTTTACATGGCCGGATTTATTACAATCCACTTGACAGGGAATATGAAATTTCAGAGCGATGGATTTGCGGAGATGTGGTGGAGAAAGCAGCGGATGTACAAAACTATGTAAATGAAAACCCCGGTGATAAAGAAGTAGTTGAAAGTTTGAAGGCATTAACACAAGCACGTCCAACAAGAATTGAATTTGAAGAACTTGATTTTAACCTGGGTGAACGATGGATACCACAAGGTATTTACAACCGGTTTGCCTCATCTTTGTTCGATACAGAGGTGAGGATTCACTACAGTGAAAACACGGATGATTTTTCCATCCATTGCGATAAAAAGAATGTACATATATGGGACAAGTATGCTGTAAAATCTGAAAGCCGCACCTATGATGGTATTGCCCTGTTAAAACATGCGTTGGTAAACACTACGCCCGATATCACCAAAAAGGTTATGGTGGGCAACCAGGAAATGAAGGTGCGGGATATGGAAGCCATACAGATGGCCGGCACTAAAATTGATCAGATACGTACTGCTTTTACCGAATGGCTGCACGCCCAGAATGATGAGTTTAAAAAAAGACTTACCGATAAATACAACGATACGTTTAACTGCTTTGTTCGTCCGCAGTACAATGGAAGCCACCAGGAGTTTCCCGAACTGAACAGGAAAGGCCTGGGCATTGACGACCTGTATTCGAGTCAAAAGGATACGGTATGGATGATCAAGCTGAACAACGGCGCTATCTGTGATCACGAAGTAGGAGCCGGAAAAACATTAGTGATGTGTACGGCAGCACAGGAAATGAAGCGTTTGGGCTTAGCCCACAAACCGATGATCATTGGTTTGAAAAGTAACGTCCACGAAATTGCCGAGGCTTACCGAACCGCCTATCCACACGCCAGGATTCTTTACCCTGGTAAAGAGGATTTTACCCCTAAGAAACGGCTACGCATTTTCGGCGAGATTAAAAACAACAATTGGGATTGCGTGATACTCACACACGACCAGTTCGGCATGATACCACAATCACCGGAGCTGCAAAAGGAGATACTGCAAATTGAACTGGATAGTGTGGAAGAAAATCTTGCCGCTTTACAAAAACAGGGCAAAGAGATTTCAAGAGCGATGCTCAAAGGTGTTATAGTCCGTAAGCTAAATCTTGAAGTGAAGCTCAAAACACTGGAGCACGATATTAGTACCCGCAAGGATGATGTAGTAGATTTTAAAATGATGGGCATAGACCATTTGTTTGTTGATGAAAGCCATCGCTTTAAAAACCTGATGTTCAATACCCGTCATGAGCGTGTCGCCGGGCTCGGTAATATGCAGGGTAGCCAAAAGGCAATGAACCTGCTTTTTGCTATCCGAACAATTCAGGAACGTACCGGTAAAGATTTAGGTGCAACCTTTCTTTCGGGGACTACTATCAGTAACTCACTGACAGAGCTTTATCTGTTGTTCAAATACCTGCGCCCTAAAGCATTGGAAAAACAGGGTATTAACTGTTTTGACGCCTGGGCGGCTATTTATGCAAGAAAAACCACCGATTATGAATTTTCTGTAGCCAACAATATTGTACAGAAAGAGCGCTTCCGTTTTTTTATTAAAGTACCTGAACTGGCGCAGTTCTATTCAGAAATAACAGACTACAGAACCGCAAAAGATATCGGAATTGATCGTCCTGAAAAAAAAGAGATACTGCACAATATTCCACCAACACCACAGCAGGAAGTGTTTATCAAAAAATTGATGGAGTTTGCCAAAACGGGTGATGCTACCCTGCTTGGAAGATCAAAATTATCTGAGTCAGAAGAAAAAGCAAAGATGCTGATTGCTACTGATTATGCCCGTAAGATGTCACTGGATATGCGGATGATAAGTTCAAAGTATGACGACCATCCCGATAACAAAGCATCTCATTGCGCTGCCAATATTGCCAAATACTATCAAAGGTTCAATGCTCAGAAAGGAACGCAGTTTGTCTTTTCTGACCTGGGAACCTATAAGCCTGGCGGATGGAATGTGTATAGTGAGATCAAACGCAAGCTGATAGAAGATTATGGCATACCGGCCTATGAAATTCGCTTTATCCAGGAAGTGAAGAATGAAAAGCAACGGAAAGAAATAATTAAAGCATTCAACGAGGGTAGAATCCGTGTGTTATTCGGCTCCACTGACATGCTTGGAACAGGTGTTAACGGTCAAAAGAGGGCTATAGCCATTCATCACTTAGATACGCCGTGGCGACCCAGCGACCTTGCCCAACGCGATGGCCGGGCTATCCGCAAAGGCAATGAAATTGCAAAATTCTTTGCGGGGAATACAGTGGATGTTATTATTTACGCGGTGGAAAAATCTTTGGATAGTTATAAGTTCAATCTCCTGTACAACAAACAGGTTTTCATTGACCAGCTCAAAAGCAATAATCTCGGTAAACGAACCATTGATGAAGGTGGTATTGATGAAAAGTCCGGAATGAATTTTTCGGAGTATGTAGCTATACTTTCAGGCAACACCGAGCTACTGGAAAAAGCAAAAATGGAAAAGCAAATTGCAGGTCTGCAGAGTGAACGCCAGGCATTCAACCGCTCTAAGCTCAGTTCTAAATATAAGCTGGAAGATATAACAGCATCAATGGAAGCTGCAAGTTCACGCTTGGAGCGTATGAAAACAGATTGGGATAATCTTCAAAAACGCATACAGAAAAGACAGGATGGTACAATTGCCAATCCCATACGGTTAACTGATCTACCTCTTACTGCCGATGTGAAACAAATTGGCACTAAGCTAAATGATCTATCCGCCAAATCCAGAACCGAAGGAGAATACCTGGAGATCGGCAGTTTGTATGGATTTATGCTGTTGGTAAAAACTGAAGTATCAAAAAAAGATGGAATAGATATAAAGGATAATCGCTTCTTTGTAATGGGTGAAGGTAATATCAAATACACCTACAATAACGGGCAGGTGGCATCCGATCCAAAGCTTGCTTCCATGAACTTCCTGAACGCTCTGGAAAAACTACCTGGACTGATGGAACAGGAAGAAAAGAAAATTGCCGGCATGAAAAAGGATTTGCCTGTTTTGCAGGAAGTGGTAAACGGAACCTGGACGAAAGAAAACCAACTCACAGATTTAAAAAATAAACTTGCGGGATTGGACAGGAAAATACTATTGTCTATTAGTTCAGAACAGCATAAAGACGATCAAACTGATCATTTTCAGCCCGATGAAATAAAACAAAGCGTTTCCATTAAATCTTCTGTCGGGAGATATTGAACTTACTATGCCAACAGGGCTTTTCTTGCTAACTTGGCACATTAAGTCCAAAGTTTCAACCGCTTTTGAATCTCAGTAACCAGGGATTGATTGTTTTGAAAAATGAAATTTGTGGCAATAAGCTCTTTCAATTTTGTTGCTGCTTCCTTTTTTGTAAGAATATCTGCTTCAATAAGTCTGTCGAAAATCCAGATCATACCATGATATTCGATGTCTTTGTTTTTAGCCCAATTACGAACGGTTTTATCGCTGCTCAACACACAAGCGCCTAGTTTATTGGCTATATGTAAAACAGACTTATCCGTTTCGGATAAGGATTTGGGGTAAGATGCTGAATGAATTTGAAGAAAATTTTCTTCTTTAAGGTTATGAATAATAAGCCTGTCAACGGACTGGTAGGCTTTTAAAACCTGCTGCTGTTCCGCGTATAATTCAAAATAAACGGATGATGTGGTATGTATCTCAATTTCAAGTTTGAAAAATGAAGCTACAAGACCTAAATCATACAGGTCTATAAAGATACAAGCATCGGTGACAGCTATTTTTAGTTTCATTATCCAGGCAGGTATTTTGCATGTCTTGAATTAGCGTTAATACATCGGCTGATGTTCCTTTTTAAATGCTGCCAAAGACATATTAGATAATGACGCTGCTTTGGACATGGATATCTGGTCTTCTATTAATGCTCGGAATAGTAGCTGCTCAAAACGATTACTTTCTTCAATACCCTGGTATTCCACAGGCTCATCTACTTTCCAGTTCAATTGTTTGATCAGGAAGAAGAATTGCTTGGTGTAATGGTCGTTTATGATACCACATACTTTCGCTCTCATTACAATCGCCTGCATTGAAATACCGTACTGCTTTTTAATATTACCCAATTCTAAAGTAGAAAGTTTATTGCGATGATTTCCCAGTTCGGCTTTGATTGCTTCTTCTGACAATAACATTGCTCCGGCAAACTGATGACATAAGGTTTCCTTTTGCCGGTCGGTGATGTCGCCAAACTTTAATAATAAGTGGGCCAGTTCGTGAAGTAAAGTAAATCTTATCCTGTCGGGTTTATTTGCCTTTCGCTCATTATATGCTATAACCGCAATGTTACCATTTACATAAGTCTGCAAACCATCAAAATCCTCATCAACATTCAGCTTTACAACTTTTATATTTTTGTCTTCCAAAAGCTCTACAATATTGAATATAGGACCGGTTCCTAATGACCATTTTTCCCGTAATAATTTAGCGGCTTTATTTACCTGCTCATAAGTGGTAACGATACCAAAATCTTCCAGCGGGTTCTCAAAGTCATTGGAAAGCCCAATGATTTCTTCTAACTCTAAATAGCGTGAAAGATATTCCTTAGTGGTTTCATTGATGATGCCCACTTCCTTTTGAGGCATCTTGCTCAACTTCCTGTATTCAATATTACTCAATTCAACGGTAGTAGTTCTGAAGAAATAATCAGGGCTTACTTTAAGCGCTTTAGCAAGCATATTGATCTTCTCTGCATCCGGGATCACTTCTCCCTTTTCATAACGATGTAATGCCTGGCGGGACAAATTGCCCTCCAGCGCGTCAGCCAAATCTTGCAATGAAAAACCATTCATTAAACGGGCTGACCTGAATCGTTCCGCAAAAACTTGTTTTATTTCCATTGTAAAATTCTTTCGGGTGCAAAGGTATGATATTTCAGTTGACAAAATAGTGAAAAAGTGTCATCCGTTATATTATCGAACGTAACTATGACAAATATTCATATTCAATAACCATGTCAAAATAAGCCATTTTGTCGTTTTTAACAAAATTTTGGCATATTTACATTATTTGGTTGACATATTTATGTTTTGGACTACAATTTGTAACTTACATTCCAACTATTTTTATACTTAAAATTTATAGCAATGGGGAAATATCAGATAACAAGAACAAGAAATGAACAGTTTCGGTGGACGTTAAAAGCTTCTAATGGCGAAAAGCTATTGACCAGTGAAACCTATACGACCAAGCAAAATTGCCTGGCAGGGATAGCAAGCAGCAAAATATCTGTTGCGGATAAAAACTTCGATAAGAAGACGTCGGTCGCAGGACAGCCCTACTTCAACCAGGTGGCGAACAACTACCAGGTTTTAGGAACCAGTGAAATGTATTCTTCTACCACGACAAGAGATGTCGGAATTGCAAGTGTTAAAAGTAATGCCCCTACAGCAACCATTGAAGATCTAACCTAATTAATAAATAAAAAATTTCAAAACAAAGCTTATGAACAATGTATTCAATTTAAACAACCTGAGACCCGGAGACAGGCTGGTATTACCCAAAAGTGAATGGGACTTAATTCAACATCACGTTATATACATTGGCACTGATGCTAACGGCAACAGGTCGTACATCGAAAATTTTGCAGGCAAAGGGGTCCAGTTGGTAAACGAAAAGCGCCTTTTCAGAGACGGGCACTACGTAACAAGAATTGAGCCCTTTGTGGGTGATATTTTTCAACGTAATGAAGCTATAAAGCGGGCAATGCAGTTAATCGGGAAACCGTACGATCTGGTCAATTTCAACTGTGAACATTATGCCAATACTGTACAGCACAATAAAAGCTATAGCAAACAGGTAAATATTGGGCTGGTTGCAGGTCTTATCGCCTTGGTGTTAAGTATCGGTTTTACCAGATAAAAGTTACATATGGACGGAACAAATACTTTAGGCACTACATCTTTGCCAGACAAGATTGACACATTGAAACACACGATGGACAGGTATGATCATTACTACGACAGTATTAATAACAAAGGGAACCTATTCTTAACACTGAATACCTTTTTACTAGGTGGAATAATCACAGGTTATTACAGCATTAAAGACACCATTTCAGACGGCTGCGTTGTGACATTTTTTGTATGGATTGCTTTAATCTCCTGCTTATTAAGTCTGGGATTTACTTTATGGGCAATATTACCTTATCTGAACAAACAGGCTAATAGCGTGAATGGATCCGTTATCAATTTTGGCAACGTATCAAATATCCCACTTGAAAGCTTTAAAAACATGTATGCAAATGCTACAGATGAAAAAAGATACGAAGACTACGTTCAGCAAGTGTACTTACTGGCTCAGGGGCTTCAAAGGAAATTCAGCAGATTAAAAACGGCTACCTATTTATTGGCTGCGTGTTTCGTTTGCATTATTATCATTGGGATTAAAATTTTAATATAGAAATATGAAAGAAAAACTTTACAAGAATTACGTGGACGACATTGCCCATTATTTAAGGCAGGGTAAAAAAGATAACCTCGAAAAAGGATTTGGGTATGGACAACTCAATGAGAAACTGGCATCGCATCCTAAAATGCTTTGGTCAGATAAAACCAAAAACGAGGCAAATTTCAGGAGTCTCGGTGCTTTGAATACCGTAACCGGTCTCAATGCAAAGTATGAAGAAAAGCTCGGCGCGCATCCAGGCTTCAGCCATTTAAAAACCACCAATGGCAGTGAATACCATTACATCGTTTCGATGTTCGCAGATGTTAGGAACTCTACCGGTCTATTCAAAAAGTATGATCCGGACGTGGTAGCAAATATCTGCAGAACCATTCAGCTTGCGGCAATTCATACCTGTTGGTACTTTGACGGGTATGTGCATCGTTTACAAGGAGATGGACTGATGGTGTACTTCGGTGGCAAAGGCACAACGAAACAAAAAGCCGTTGATAATGCGCTGATGGCAGCATCGTTCATTAGTTACTTTGTAAAAAACGACTTAAGGAACCTGTTTGAGGAACAGGGCGTGAACCGGATTTATACAAGAATAGGAATAGATTTTGGTGACGACAAAGACACCCTTTGGCACAATGCAGGAATTGGGGAATGCAGTGAAGTCACTACGACCAGTTTACATACGAGTTTAGCTTGCAAAATGCAGGCACAGGCGGAAAGTAATGGGGTAGTTGTTGGAGATAATATTTTATCCTATAAATCAACCCACAAGGATTACTTCGTCTACAAGAAGTATAAGAAGAACGGTGACGAACAGCCATATGTATATGAAATACCTGACGAGGGTTTCCGGTACAAACAACACGATTTCAGTTGGGAAAAATACTTGAAAAATCATCCTCAGATCCAGGAGGATGAAGAAGGGAATCTGGTTTTTATCGGACCTTCCATCATTCCGAACATAGGTGTTCAACAAAATATTAATTACTTACAGCAAAATGTTACCGGATATAAACCTTATCTCAAATAGGCGATTTAAGATAAGAAATTTTCAGGAGGATAAAGCTGCCACCCTTGAGGCTAACCCCGGATTGAGGTATGATGGGAAAATAGACAAGATCTCGAGGTTTAGCGGCAATTTTTACCTCACCAACCCGAACGGAGAACTGATAGAAAGTTTTGGAATTATAATCCTTATCCCGAAGATGTATCCCAATGCTTTTCCTGTCGTGGTTTCTGTAAATAATAAAATTGAAAAAACAGATGAGTTCCATATCAGTAAGGACGGGGAAATTTGTGTGGAACACACTTATGTTGCGAATAAATTAGCAAATGCGAGTTTACGTTTATATGACTTTATCAACTACTACCTGCCAAGATATTTTTCCTGGGTTTTATTAAAACAAAACGGAATAACAGAGAATTTGCAGGAATGGGGACATCGGGATAAAGGCACAATCCAAGTCTATGAAACTTTATTGGACACTTCAGATAAGGGGATGATTAAACAATTTTTAGAACGTTATCTTAGTGCTGTAAAAATCAGGAGGAATGATAAGTGCTATTGTGGTAATGGCAGGAAACTAAAGCAGTGTCACCGGGAAGCGGCTCTTTTTCTCAAATCAACTTCCAAAAAGATTATCGAAAAAGATATAGCGCTGTTTAGTTAGAACATCCAAGAACCGTTTTCTTTTCTTCAAAATCCGACTGTGCAATTTAGATTATCTTATCGCATTCCACCTTATTATTTATACTATTTCTCCTTCTGCACCAAATACTGCAATTCAGGGTCATTTTTTATCCGCTCCATTTCGGTTTCAACGATGCCAATAATATCCTGCTTGATCTGCCGGTAATTTGCTTCAATTTCCTGTTTCATTTTATCTTCTCCCGCTTCATCAAAAGATAATATCTGAGGGATTTTCTGATATTCTTTTGTCTCCGAAGTAACCTTGTCATTGTCCACTACAATCTCGCCGTGAAATATTTTCTGCTCAATGCGTTCATCAAAATTATCTGATACGGCACCCACAAACATACCCTGAGTAAGCGTAGAAATTTTGGAAGCTGGTATCAATATATCCATTTGAGTAGATATGGAGGTGGATTTATCATTGCGGTTGATCGTTAAACTCTGTCTTTTTTGTAACACTTTACCAAAGCGGTCGGATAAGTGTTTAGCAGTTTCGCCAACTACCTGACCACTGAAAATATTACCCACTGTATTTTGAATCACCTTGCTTTCCTTGTCGCCATAATCACGGGTTAATTGAGAAAAATCCTGGAAGCCCAGGCAAACAGCTACTTTATTACTACGGGCGGTTGCAATGAGATTGTCCAGGCCCCTGAAGTAAATGGTTGGGAACTCATCAATGATCACAGAACTTTTCAATTGTCCCTTCTTATTAATGAGTTTTACAATCCTTGAATTGTATAAACCTAAAGCTGCGGAATAAATGTTTTGACGGTCAGGATTATTGCCTACACAAAGTATTTTAGGCGCTTTCGGATTATTAATATCCAAAGAAAAATCATCGCCGGTCATTACCCAATAGAGTTGCGGAGAGATCATTCTGGAAAGCGGAATTTTAGCCGATGCAATTTGTCCCTGTAGCTGGTCTTGCGCTCCGCTCTGCCAGGCATCCATGAAAGGAGATAAATAGTTTTCCAGTTCTGGGTATGAAGTAAGGATGGTAAATACATCTGCATACTTTTTGTTCAATAGCTCAATGGCATGAGGAAAAGTGCAGTGCCTGCCGTTATCATAAATTTTCAAAAACCAGATGATAGCTGCCAGAAGAATGATCGGGCTTTCTACAAAGAAGTCGCCCTGTTTCTGTATCCAGGTTCTGTTCAGGTTCAGCATGATGGTATAAGCTGCTTCATAAGCATCGGAAATATCGGTCATAAATTCAGGATTAAGCGGATTGCAGCGGTGGCTTCTTCGCGGATCATCAAAGTTGATCACATAGAATTTTGGTTTTACGCTGTACTTACCGGTGTGTTTCAGTAAATGATTGTAAGCAATAGTAGAAAGATCATCAAACTTAAAATCGTAGATGTACATTGAAAATCCCTTTTCAATATGCTGTTTGATATAATTATTTATGATGGCATAGCTTTTACCTGAACCAGGCGTACCCAACACTATTGTTGCTCTGAATGGGTTTACTACGTTAATCCATCCCTGATTCCATTTGCTTTTGTAATAAAATTTAGTGGGAAGGTTTACAGAGTACTCATTACTCATGAGTTTGGTTTCCTGCTGGAAGCTTTCATTCTCATTATTGAATACATCGCTCATTAGGTTGTTACGTAACAGGCGGCTCATCCATATTCCTGCAACCATTAAAGCGATGTACCCAGTTGAGGTCGTGAGGATGTATGAAGATGCTGCTATGCTAGCCGATAATTTTAATAGCGTTGTGCTGAAAAAGAACAATATAAACCCGATGGCTAAGGTTGAATAAATCCTCGGCCAGGTTATCTTCTCATTCTTAACCCCTTTAGTACCGAGACAGCTTAATGCCAGTAGTACCAATGCAAATATTTTAGTGTAAAGTGTATTTGAAAAAAGTCCTGCTGTTCTGTGGAAGTTGCCCAACACTTTATTGATAACCTCCAGGGTCCAGCCACGCTGGGCAAAGAACCCGTAACAGAACCAATAGAAGTGCATCAGCACCATGATGATGCTTACGGCACGCATGAAGGCCATGATCTTGGCCAGCCCTCTCAAATCGTCTTCTCCCTGCACAATCAATTGTTTTGGGAAAATTATTCACTACATCAAGCGGCCTCCCGTACATGGCGTTAGTTGGCTTCAGTTGGAGTGGAGTGGCTAAGCTCTATGGATCTATAATAGACATAGAAAGTGAAGCGTGAAAGTGATCAAGTAATGAGTGCATGATCCCGGGCTTTATTTGTCGCACATTTATCTTCTTTAAGCAAGCCCCATTTTATCAATGACTATTTTTAAGCTGGTCTCCCAGGCTATTAAAAGTCTATTCGCATATTTTGTAACGTATTCGTCAAGATCTTCAGGTAGGGTTAGATGCTTATAGACTTCATCGTAGTAATATAGGTCTGTGCTGTATACAATCGTTTTGCTTTTATATATCCGAAATGTAATCGTTGCTCCGTCCAGTTCTAATGGCACCACATCAATGCTGGCACTCCCGTTAAGATATCGAATCCAGGCTTGATTGTACCCAAGTTCTTCGATATCTTCCACGGACCTCAGGTTGAATAAACGTGTAAAATCACTAATAGCATCTTCTTCGGTGCTTATACTGGTAGCCATTGATTCAGTCAACATGCTGGATGAATGAAGGCAAGTCCACAACTTATTTTCAGGAGTGAGGTCAATTTCCATTCCCTGAGCATTTTTAAAGCTATTATTTCTGCTTTTTTATGTATTGAATCACCTTCACCGCCAGGTTATCCATTGTAGCTGTTTTTATTGTAAAAAACATATAAGAAATAGACGGGAAGAGCAAAAGAAACTGTATTATTTTGGAAATACATTTCCAGTTCCGACTTGTCTGCCACTGATCTTTGGTTTCATTACTTAAGATACGAATAAACTCCGTCATTTAGTAATCAGCGTTTGCCTGGAGACAGACACAACTTATCACTGTTAACGTTGTGTTTTTTTATTAGTTTTTCTTTTCCCTTTCTTCATTCTATTTTCAAATGCCAGTTCTTCATAATCCTCACTGTGCGCCTGCGGCAAAAGTCCGCCGAGACTTTCGATTAATCCATATTCTACATTGGAACTGCTGGGTTGCTCTTTGTACAGAAAATCGAAAAGCTCATGAACATCTTCGCTCGGGTCATTATCTTTTACTTTATTCGGCACGTTTGTACACGCGATATTATTCGATAATCCATTTTTATCGTTTTCTACAATTTCTTGTTGCCAACGTTCATTAAAAACATTAGCTGAAAGACTTTTATCCAAGTGTGAGCCATTCCAAACAGTGTGGCTTTCATGATCTATGAAAGTCATACCGAAAATTCGCCCTTCATTGCTACGCCTGATAACGGTATTGATACCCTGCTCAATCAGTTGCTTCTTAAAATCGGCTTCGTTTGTAGTCATGTGTATTGCCATCTCAATGCTGTTTTTAAGTGTAGCTTTTACCGGGGCCACCTTCATCTGCTCCTTAGCGTTTTCAAAATGCTTTTGGAGCCAGACTATACCAGCAGAATTTCCAAATAGTGAAGACTTAAACGGGTTACTTGCCTTTTCTCCCTGTTCATTCAAAGCAATATAAACTAAACCATGTTTAGGTTGCCCGTTCAGCTCGCCTTTAACTTCTTCGGCGGTAATGTTGAACAAGGAAAGTAAGGCGTTATATGCCCCAAGAGTTTGAAACTGGTAGTATTTGGGCAGGTATCTGACCACGGCGGCCATCTGGCTTTTAATATCGCCTGTTTTATAATTCACCGGCTGAAATATCCGGTTATCATTTTCACGGGTCTTTTCTGTGGCCGCTATAAGATTATGCTGTTGTTCCAATGAGCGGCATACATTCATTGATCGCTTTCGCTCAAATGAATCTGAAATCTTCTTACCTTCTTCGTCTACACATACAGAAACGATATGGATATGGGTACGGCTGGTATCGGTATGTTTGAAAACCACGAACGGCTGATCTCCGTAACCCATTTCCTGCATGTATTGCATCGCCATCAGCTTATACTTCTCATCACTCACCTTATCGTTGGGATCAGGATTTAGAGAAATGTGTACTACCGGTTTTTCAGTATTTCGGTTTGCCAGTAAATAAGGTTCAAACGATCTCAACAATTGGTTAACGGAGTAACTTCCGTCAGGCGTTTCCAGCATTTTATGCAGGAGCAAAATCTCTCCGTTTTCCTTGTTTACCTTAATCTGATTGTAAGATAATGCACCGTAAATACTTCTCCCTCTGCCGATTTTTGCTATCATTACCGCTCGTTTTTATTCAAATGCATTGTCTCAAACTGCTGTATCAACTGTATTATTTCCAGGCATAATGCAGCCATTTCCGTGGTTTGTTTTTCTAATTTAAAGAGATATGCGGCAGCTTTTTTCTCAGAAAAATTGCGGTATAATATCTTAACTACCTGGTTATAGTTAACCCCAACTGCACGAAATTGTCCATATAGTGTTGTCAACCGCATATAAAAATCCATTGCAGCCTTATCAATTTTTACGGTCTTAATGGTCTTCTGGAATACACAGGCTGTAATAAAATGCGCCTTTACCTGCATACCGGATGCTTCAAATAGCGACAGAAAGCGGGCATTCTCCCGGGCATTTAGTGATATAGAATACCTGAATACAGCAGGATCATTTTTGGGATGACGTCCGTATTTCTTTAACTCTTTCTTCTTATTATTCTCGTCCATAAAACATCATTTTCAAATGCTGAAAAACCCCGACTTCGGAGGGTGTTTTAAGTCTCCGCCTGTGGCGGACAAGTTTGTTTTGAGCTGCGCCCTGCATTTCGCGCTGCTCAAAACACAACTTGCTCCTTTCTGGTGAAAGGAAAATCCCGCTTTGGGCGGGATTAAATTAAGCAGGGAAAAACGGCTTTAGTCCGTTCAACATACTCCCTCCTATAGTGTGGTTAGCTCCCATAAAATCATTAGAAAAATCTGTTACAAAGTAAGGCCTGAATGCAGCATGCATTGCACTATTGAATAGTGCCAAGTAGCGCCACTGAACGCCAATGCCGGACAGGTCTTAATAAGCCTGTATATATCTGCATTCCTTTGTACAGGCAGTTGTATTTAAGGAAATATGCGCGGCTGTTTTATGTAGCTACGCAATAACGTGAGTACGTATGGATGTAAGTGCAGCTATATGATGATACAGATGTGAATAGGCAAATAAATAAGTATGCCGCTAAATGCGGATGCCGGTGTGTACAACCCTATTGCTATATGTGCCTGTACAGATAAGCATGTAAAAAAGTACATATGCTTAACTATACCGGTATATAAACACAGGGGTATACAACGGGACATAAGTATGTGTATACATAAATGAATATTTAAAAACAGTTATACAAATGGATACGAAACACAAACCTTTATTTATTGCTTTTTCCACCCAGAAAGGTGGTGTAGGCAAATCCACCTTTACGGCTCTTGTAGCCAGCATGCTTCATTACCGCTTAGGTTATAATGTCGCAGTATATGATTGTGACTTTCCGCAGCACAGTCTTTCGCAGATGCGTGAACGGGATTTGAAAATGGTAATGAAAAGCGAAGTGTATAAGAAGCTGGCGCACCGCCAGTTCAGCACCATCAATAAAAAGGACTACCCGGTCATTCAATGCAAGGCAGATGAAGCATTGAATAAAGCTGGAGATTTTATACGTTCTTCAGCCGTTCCGGTTGATGTGCTGTTTTTTGACCTACCGGGCACGGTCAATACACCGGGAGTACTGACCACCTTAGCCGGTATGCACTATATCTTTTCGCCCATCACGGCAGACCGTGTAGTTATTGAAAGTACGTTGAGCTTTACGGATGTGCTGACCAATGTGCTGATGAAAAAAAGCCAGACTTCCATAGAAGCTATACGCCTGTTTTGGAACCAGGTGGACGGCAGGGAAAAATCGCCTTTGTATGAAGTGTACGAAAAGGTCATAACAGAACTGGGGCTAACACTGATGCAAACGTATATCACGGACAGTAAGCGTTTCCGGAAAGAAGGCGAAGCCACTGCCAAAACGGTATTCCGTTCCACCTTGTTACCACCCGATGAAAAGCTGATGAAGGTTTGCCGCCTGGATATGTTTATGGATGAATTTATAAGAATCGTGAAATTGTAAGCACTATGGAAAATGAGGATAAAAGAAAAAGCAATCCGGCGATTGATGAGGACTATTTGATGTCCCTGATGGCCGGTGGCGAAAAGCAAAAGCAACCATCGCCGGAACCGTCTAAAGAAGAAATACATGCAAAACCTGTTGCCAGGGAAAAAGGCAGGCCCAAAAAAGGTAGTGAGGCAGCGTATGAAAAGCTGTTTTTTAAAAACCCCGGTACGAATGCCCGTAATGGCAAGTCGGTTTATATACGTCCTGAATTCCACGAAAGGCTTTCCCGTATCGTGCAGGTTATCGGCGAGGACAGGCTCACTCTTTACGCCTATCTCGATAATGTGCTCGAACATCACTTCCAGGAATTTAGTGAGCAGATAACTACAAGCTTCAATGATAAATACAAACCTATTTTATAGCTATGGAAACATTGATTGTTATTTGCCTGCTGGTTGTTATAGTCTTGCTTTTGCATGATAAGATCGTGATAAAAGGAGCATCTAAAAAGGATCGCCTTTTAGAAAATAAAATTCCGGATTTACCGGAAATAATGGGACTACCCAAGCTTAGAGAAAGACTAATTGTGCCAAATAAAGCTACCGGGAGCCAAAAAATAAAACCGACAAAACAAGAAGATAGCTTTGATGCAGAAACCGAAGGAAACGGTTTTGATATAAGAATTCCGCAGGAAGAGCTGGATGAAGTTTTTGGTGGTGAGCCTGATTTTGACCAGGAAGAAGAGGAATGGCGCAGGTACAGAGAACCAAACGGCGAAGACGGGTTTGCCACAGGGGTTACCTTTGATGAACTCAGCACCGTGGGGGCGTTGCTTCAGCAGGAAGCGCTGGAACCCGCCTTGCAGGAACAAGCAGTGGAGATAGTTCACAAGATCCAGGGAACCGAGCTTTTCAGCCTTTTGGAAAACTCCATAGAGGATGCGTCGCAGAAGATAGCCAGGCTATTGGATAAGACCATAGAGACTGAGACGGATTCCGGTTCTTCCACAATGCGGAATAAAGGTTTGGATGGTTTCGATATTGGGGAATTTGTGTGAAAAGACCGCTTCCCTTTGTTTTTTTAAATTGGATTTTCTAAAAACCCTTCAAATATCGAATAGTTTTTTATTCCTTTGGATTTGTTTACTTTTCCCATTATTGTTCCGTCAATGCGACTTTTCAGATACATTACCAAATCATCAAAATATCGAACGTCAATGTAGTTAATTCCAGAAGCCTTATATCTTTTTGACAGAGAAATAGTAAAAGCAGCCCAATTGAATTTTTCTCCTTTTTTGTCTAATTCAATTTGCTTCCAATCTCCATATCTTTTTTTAAGATAATCAACGTAATTCTTCTTAGAAAGCTCTTTTCCCAACGCCCCGTCTGGCAATTCAATTTTCGGCTTTGCTGGCTTGGACTTCTTTACAAACTTTGAAAAATACTTATGTAAAAGCGGCTCTGATTGTTCAATATATTTTGTTATAGTGTCCCATCCCCAATAATATAAATGAAATGGCAATTCCCGTTCTTTCTTAATTTGATTTAGATATTCCTGTATTTGGGTATCATCCCGAAATGTCGAAACAAAAACAAACTTTTCAAAATCAATCCTTAAATCTCTCGCCTTTTCTAAGTCGGCATTTATATCCTGAATTAGATTTTTCCTAATAATATCGTCTTTTCTTCCGATACTTTTCAATTTACATTGAATCACTGTTTTCGTTTTAGTAGAAAAAACATCAATCCCTTTTTGATTTTGACCTTTAACGCCAAAAGTCTGGAAATCTATATTTTCATAGGACAATGTGTTTTCTACAAAATTGAATAAATCACATGTGAGTTCCTCAAATAATTTTTCATCTTTTAATGGGGGTAGTTGATATTTTGCCATTTGTAAAAATCGTTTAAAAATTGTTTCCTGGTCTGTAATCAATTCAGTTTACAACCCAATTAGTATTTGGGTTCTTCTTTAAGATTAAATTTTCCGAATTTGTTCAATTGTAAATTGTAACCGTTCTAATAAATTATCATAAGTAATGATGTCAACAATATTTTTATATTTTCTTTTGACCACCTCGAAATCATTTTTTTGTTCTGGGGATAAATTATTTTCTCGCCCCATAATAATTACTCCACTTGGATTTGCTATCTTAATATCAAAACCTTCGGGCAATTGTGTTTCATATTTTCTACTTAAAAATTTCTCTCCTTCTAAGCTCCAACGATTTAAATAGTAAATGTATTTTTCAATTTGCATAACTGTTCCCGAAAGTTCTCTAAGAGGAATATAATTTTCCCGATAAACACCTTTAGTCATAATGGCATTCTCAAAAGGTTTCTTTATTTCAATAACATCAACATATCCATTGGAATCCACTAAAAGAAAATCAAGTTGTTTGCCTTTTATTCCATCCGCTAATTTTGCTTGTATTGGAACCGATTTAAAAGCAAAAATATATTTTGGATAGAGTAACAAAATAATCTGTAAAATTTCTTCCTGCCACTGATGTTCACTATACTGGTTTTCATCTTTTAGCATTTCCTGCAATTTTTCAAGAATTGTCTGATATTTTACGAGTTCTACATTCTGAAAAATTTTTGTCAAATCCGTACCTTGTTTAGATAGCTTTGTATTTAGATGCTTCTGATATAGCTTTTCGGCATCCTTGATGCCATCTAAATAATTTCTTAGCAGGGATGCAATTCGTGCTTCAACATATTTTCTCCTTTCATAAGAAGTGGGGAAATATTTTAAGAGCTTTTCAAACTCCTCAACGGGCACAGCGCTTGGATAATTACCACCCAAGTATAAATCGTTTAGGGATATATTTTTGATTACTTTGACAACCGATACATCTGAATCAGCGACAAAAAAATTTGTGCTTAATGAAACATCCTTGTGTATAAATATATCGAAGTCATTAATGAGTATTCCTTTTTTGACTTTATAATAATCTCCTATAAGTTTTGCAAATAGAAAGTAAGTGACCTGTTCCATATCAGGGTCATCGAAATCATCTATTTCTGTTTTCTCGCCAAATTCGCTATCACTTAGAATATCTTCTTCTTCAAAATAAAATGTCTTCTTAAGCCTCACGAAACCTTTGATTTTAATAGCCTCTCTTACCCAATCAGATGAGTTTGCAAATTCAGCAATATAACGTAAAACCAGCCTATCATCTTTTGTCAAAAAATCAATCATACTTCGTTATCTTTTCAAGATATATTTATTATTTCCCATTCCTCTTTGTTAATATCCTGAAGACATCTATCAAATCTGTCTTTATGAATAGCAATACACAACAAATCTGTTGGTCGTGAAAAGCCAACATAAGCGATTTTAACGGAACTTTTATGATGGACTTTTGTGTCATTAAAACTATTACCCAAAAATTGTGTTGATAACCTTTCAGATTCGTGTTTTCCTTGATAGCACGATTCTAAATACAAAGTCGCACAATGCGTTTGTCCTTTTACTGCGTGAACGCTTGTAATTTCAATTTCAAGTCCGTCTTCTTTATAATGATTGGTTGTTGCAATGACCTCCATATTGTTAGCTGGAATTTCTGCTACATCATTGCTGACAAAAGCTAAACTTTCAGAAAGTTCATTTTCGGAAAATATCGCAAACAAGTTTGGAGCGTACTCCTTTATCTCGCTCCAAACTTCATTTGCATTTCCTTTGATTATCCCGATTGACCAATTATAAAGGTTTAAATTCAACTCGTCATATTTCTGAAAATCATTCTCTTTGATAAAATCTATTAGTTTTTTCTTTGTATAGGGTCTGCCATCCAGTGTATTGATATTCTCCAAACGCAAAATTTTCAGAAAGGCATTTAGGATATTTTTTCTTAATGGCTCTAAGGTCTTTTTGTTTTTGTCATAAAACAGCAAATAACTTTTCAGACAATCGTAATCTTCTTTTGGCTTCCCTTTTTCTTTTTTAAAACCATTGTGATAGTCTTCTAATCTTAACTTAGCAGCATCTTTCCGACTGGCATCATCATCTTTCCAGTCCGTATTCCAACAAACAACCTTGACCGATTTATCAGGATTAGTAAAGCTGCCATTCTCTTTGTACGTCTTTACTATTTGGGCAAAACGAGGGAGAAGGTTACTGATTGTTGCATTTTCAAATATCAAAATGTGTGGCTTTATAACACATTCATTTAACCCGACAATATCAAAATTAGCATCGTTATATAGAGCAAATCTTTTCACCACGTCAGCTATTGGCTTACTAAGTCGTTGACTTCCGCTTAATCTTAATACGTCTGCTCTATCTGTCCAAACATCAGTTACTTTAACCGAAGTATAGATAGCCTGATTTTTATCCCCAATTCGTTGCATTATTGAAATGCTATTACCCCCATCGTGGAATACTTTTTCTAACAAGTTGCACTGATGGGCGTCCATGTCCTGCATTTCGTCCACAAAAACAAAAGGGAAACGCTTTTGTAAAATTTCCTTAATCAATGGTTTCTTGTGCAGATAAAGTTCTCCAAAATGATATGCGTAATCGTAAGACATTATACCTTTCTTCAGCACTTCAAAGATGATTTCTTTTATCCCGATAAATTTTTTATTTGTATTGTCCTTTAGTAAAATATCATTACTACTATTCTTTATCTGGTCAGTCATAAAGTCATAAAACAAACCACGAACTTCATTTTCTATGTGCTTTTTACAAAGCTCCGTTTTTAGATTATTGTTCCCCTTTGCTTCAGCAGTGGCTTTATTGATATGTCTTTGATAAAACCATTTTGTGGGCTGTCCATATTCCTGCTTCCAAGCAATGATATTAAAGAGTTTCACTAATTCTTTTTGGTATCTTTCCGTATCAATCCAATTTAATTTCTTTTTAAAATCAAGATTATATATGGGAATAGCCAAATATTCATCAACAAAGCTCTGTATTGTGCCAACGAAATTGGGATATGAAAAAAGTTTGGGGCAATGCTTCTGAATTTTTTCTTTTATCTCATCAACGGCTGTGTTAGTATGAGATATAACAAGGACTCCTGAACCATCGGGAAATGGGAGTTTTCGTTCTATAATAACTAATTTTGCTAACAGAGCCGTTGTTTTCCCACTGCCCGGGACAGCTTGTAAATCTATTGTAATAACGTTGCGAATAAAGGCTTTACGTTCTTCATCAAACTCTTTACCAATTGGCAGTAGTATCTTTTCGGCGTAGCGAATATCATCGTCCGTTATGTTAATTTCCTGAGGCATATTTAATAGCATTCACAATGTAACTTACGGTATCATTCACATCATTAGCCGCGATTTTGATTGTTCTTTCTGGCTTGCTTAAATCTTCATCAATTGCATTTGCGATATAATAAGCAATTTCAGTTTTTTTCAGCCCTTTATTCATCAGTTTTGCTGCAAGTATTTTTTCAAAATCATTCCAATCGGTATGTGTATGAATATTCTTTGCTGCATTTTGAAACACTGTTGTTAAACTCGTTGATTTAAACAATGAATATTCCAAAGTCCAGCTTGATGCGGGAAAGTATTTTACATTTTGTTCTGCCAGTCCGTTTATGCCAGCTATTTTCTGTTTAGTTTCCTGTTGAACAGTATTGGCATCTCTTTTTACATAGTTATCTCCATTTTTTTCATATTCTCTTATATCCGCATCTGTAATCACAGCCACAGGAATTGTCATAAAGGGTTCTACATTTCGCAGATAAATCTTTGCATAATGGTCGAAGCCCGTATGCCCGATGTTTACAACCGAGATACCTTTTTCTGTCAGATTAATTCCAATAGCTTTTGCTATGCTTGGGATAAGAATTTCTTCTGCCCAACCCTCAACTAAAATGACGCCTTTTGCAAAAAACATATTTGCTTTCGTGGTATCAAGAAATTTTTCTAAAAACTTGTAGTTGCCTTTGTCTAATTTGGTAAATGCTTCTCCCATTGGAAAAGCATTGCCGTTGTTGCAAATAATCAGACTTTCCAGCTTTAGTTTGGAAGCTAAATTTGGACTGTGCGTTGTCAGGATAAGTTGAATGGTTTCTTGTTTTTGAAAAGCCTCTATTACCTGCATTTGTGCTTGCGGATGTAAATGGGCTTCTAATTCTTCAACTAATCCTAAGCGCAAACCACTCCAATTTGATTTGTTCAAATGAAGCAATTCGGCTGCCATAAATAGTCGGTTCAATGTTCCCAAGCCAGGATTAGGTTCGTCTTTCAGAAATAAAGTCAATTTTTCAAGAATGCTTTTTATATCGGTTGAGGAAGCATTAAATTCAGTTTCATAGCTATTACCGTAGAACCCCTTAACATAGCTATCTATTTTGTCTTTTATCTGTTTACCATCCTGTGGTTTACGTGCTTGTTCTTCTCCTGCTTCACTAGTAGTCTTAATCTCAAATTCGCCTTTAAAATAGTTTTCTAAATTTGTTTTAAGACCAGAAAAAATCTGGACTAACTCGTTCGCATCTTCTTTGCCTTTAAACGCCTCATCCCCTAAAAGGATTTGTGATAACCTTGAATTTCGTTTGGCAATCAATTCATTTTCGGCATCTCTCAATGGCTTCAAATATGTTGCTTTCAGATATTCTTTCGCTTCTGCTGTAAGCAAATAACCATCATCATCAACGCCTGCTTTTATATCAGCAGGTAATATCTTTTTACCTTGTCTTTTTACATCGTAATTTATTCTCAAAAAAGGTTTTGCATTAGCCCCCGTACCCGTCCAGCCCAGCCATTCTGTGAAGTTTTTAGCTTCGTCAGGTGTTAAGTTTTCAAAAGTTAATTCTATTCTGAAACGACTTGCAGTATTATAAAAGTCTTTATCCTCAACTCTGATATAATCATAGCTGTGGGTTTTTAGCACAAGTTTTACAGCATCAATAATGGCTGTTTTGCCAGTATCATTTTCACCGATAATTACATTTAAACCTTTGGTAAGGTTTAAATTCAAATTCGGATTTTCAAGGTCTATTTCCTTCTCTGAACCGAATTTTCTAAAATTCCAAAGTTTTATGTTAGATAGATACACCAAATAATAATATTAACGGAGTTTATATAGTCCTCTAAGATATAATTAATTCCTTTAGCCGCCACTCACTGCCAAGTAATTCCGCTGAACGACACTTCATAATTGCGCTTCATTTTCCATGACACTTTTGTTCTGAAGCCCGCATGATGCGGGGATTTCATAACAAAATAACTCATTCAGATCATGGAAAAACAAAGACAAAAAGTGTTGGTAACAGGTTTGGCGCTACTTCCGGCTGTCGGCGCCTTTGCCCAGGGTAACGGGGGAGCCGGAATCAATGAAGCTACCCAAATGGTCACCTCTTATTTCGATCCGGCTACACAATTGATTTATGCCATCGGTGCGGTGGTGGGGCTCATCGGTGGTGTGAAGGTTTACAACAAATTCAGCAGCGGCGACCCCGACACAAGCAAGACGGCAGCAAGCTGGTTTGGTGCCTGTATTTTCTTAATTGTTGCAGCTACTATTCTTCGTTCATTCTTCCTTTAATCCGATGCCTTATGAGTAATTATAACATCAATAAGGGCATTGGAAGAACAGTTGAGTTCAAAGGCCTGAAAGCGCAATACCTGTTCATATTCGCCGGCGGATTACTTGGGGTGCTAATTCTGGTGATGATCCTGTACATGGCAGGTACGAACTCTTTTGTATGCCTGTTTATTGGAGCCGGTGGCGGTTCGCTCATTGTATGGCAAACCTTCTCACTCAACAAAAAATATGGTGAGCATGGTTTAATGAAACGAGCCGCTAATAAAAAGCATCCGCGCTACATCGTTTGCCGAAAGTCCATCCGTCGCTATCTGAAGTTCACTCCAAAATCCGATCGCCCATGAGAAACATGTCAAAAATCGCCACGCTGGAAAGTAAGTTTCCGCTACTGGCTGTAGAGAACCATTGCATCATTTCAAAGGATGCGGATATTACTGCTTGCTTCCGGGTACACTTACCGGAACTGTTTACAGTAGCCTCTGCAGAATATGATGCCATACATTCGGCGTGGCACAAAGCCATTAAAACACTACCGGATTTTACCATTGTTCATAAACAGGATTGGTTTATCAAAGAAAACTATGAACCGGGTATTGCACAAGACGGGTTGAGTTTTCTGGCAAAATCATATCAGCAGCATTTCAATGAACGCCCGTTCCTTAATCACTACTGCTATCTGTTTGTGACCAAGACGACCAAAGACCGAATGCGGATGCAAAGCAACTTCTCTTCGCTTTGCAAAGGTGTGCTTGTTCCCAGGGAAATGCGGGACAAAGAAACCATCCATCGCTTTATGGAGGCAGTCGCGCAGTTTGAACGCATTGTAAACGACAGTGGTTTTATCAAACTGCAACGATTAAGCGAAGATGATATTATAGGCGCAGGTGAGCAGCAAGGTTTACTGGAACAGTACTTCACTTTATCAAGAGATGCAGGAACACCCATGCAGGATATCGCCCTGGCAGCGGAGGAAGTACGTATCGGCAATAAAAGGCTTTGCCTGCACACTTTGTCAGATACGGATGATCTGCCCGCAGCGGTGTCATCCAACACCAGGTATGAAAAGCTGTCCACCGACCGCAGTGATTGCCTTTTGTCCTTTGCCGCTCCGGTGGGGTTGCTGTTAAGTTGCAACCACATTTACAATCAGTACCTGTTCCTTGACAACAGCGAGGAGAACCTGCGCAAGTTTGAGAAATCGGCAAGGAATATGTATTCGCTGACACGCTACAGTCGTGCCAACCAAATCAACAAGGAATGGATTGAACGCTACCTGAACGAAGCGCATTCCTACGGGCTTTCCTCCATCCGCGCACATTTCAATGTGATGGCATGGGCAGATAATCCGGTTGAACTAAAGCAACTGAAAAATGATACCGGTAGCGCATTGGCTTTGATGGAGTGCAAACCACGCCACAACAGCATAGATGCAGCAACACTCTATTGGGCAGCCATGCCGGGCAATGCAGGTGACTTCCCGGCTGAAGAGAGTTTTTACACCTTCATAGAACCGGCCCTGTGTTTTTTCACCGAAGAAACCAATTACCAGAGTTCTCCGTCGCCGTTTGGTATCAAGATGGCGGACAGGCTCACCGGCAAACCCATTCATCTGGATATTTCTGATCTGCCGATGAAGCGGGGTATTATCACCAACAGGAACAAGTTTATACTGGGCCCTTCCGGCAGTGGTAAATCATTTTTCACCAACCACATGGTGAGGCAGTATTATGAGCAGGGCGCTCATGTGCTGCTGGTAGATACCGGTAACAGCTATCAGGGTTTATGTGAACTCATCAAAGGAAAAACCAAAGCTGCAGATGGAGTTTACTTTACTTACACAGAAGATAACCCGATTGCCTTTAATCCATTCTACACGGACGATGGCGTATTTGACATCGAAAAAAGGGAAAGCATCAAGACATTGATACTAACCCTTTGGAAACGCGATGATGAACCTCCCACGCGTTCGGAAGAAGTGGCGCTGTCCAACGCGGTAGCAGGATATATTGAACATATCAAACAGGCGATTGCCTGCCCGTCCTTCAATGGTTTCTATGAGTATGTACAAACAGATTATAAAAAGGAACTGGAGGAAAAGCATGTAAGGGAAAAGGATTTTGATATTGCCAACTTCCTGAACGTGTTGGAACCTTACTACAAAGGTGGTGAATACGATTACCTGCTCAATTCTGACAAACAACTGGATTTACTTAATAAACGATTCATCGTATTTGAAATTGATGCCATCAAAGACCATAAGATATTGTTCCCGATTGTAACCATCATCATTATGGAAGTATTCATCAATAAGATGCGAAGACTGAAGGGTATCCGCAAAGTAATATTAATTGAAGAAGCCTGGAAAGCGATTGCTAAAGAAGGTATGGCGGAGTATATCAAGTACCTCTTTAAAACAGTCCGCAAGTTTTTCGGTGAAGCCATCGTGGTTACGCAGGAAGTGGATGATATTATCCAGTCGCCCATTGTAAAGGAAAGTATCATCAACAATTCCGATTGCAAAATACTGCTTGATCAGCGCAAGTACATGAACAAGTTCGATGACATCCAGTCAATGCTTGGCCTGACTGAAAAGGAAAAATCACAAATTCTTTCCATCAACATGAACAACGACCCGAAACGATTGTACAAAGAAGTATGGATCGGTTTTGGGGGTACGCATTCCGCTGTATATTCCACGGAGGTGTCGCCCGAAGAATACTTGGCCTACACCACAGAAGAAACCGAGAAGTTGGAGGTTATGCAGCTTGCCCGGGAATTGAATGGCAATGTGGAACAGGCTATTAAACGGATAGCCACAGAAAGGAGAGAAAAGCAAAACCTGCCTGTCCGGCAGGCAGGCAATTATTAATTACTTCAAAAATCAAGTCGTATGAAAAAAGAAAAAATCACCTTGCCCATTGGCAATAACAAGGCTTTGATATTTGAAGCCGATCCCGGTAATACTGCGGATCTTGATTTTGCAAAACTATGCAGGGAAGTTGCAGCAACACAGCCCCAAAGTATACAGGAATTTTTTATGCGGCTCCGCAATCTGCAACAGCAACAATCCCCTGAAACCATCAGAAAGGTAGGCAGGAAAATATAAAGCAGAGCCTGCAACAGATAAAGAAAAAACAAACAATTATTAATCACTTTTAAAAGCAAAAAAGCAATGAAAAAAATACTATTTATAGTCTATGCGGTGCTGTTAGTGTCCGTATCCGCGAAGGCACAGTTTATTGTAACTGATCCCGGCAATTTAATCTCCGGCATTCTTAACAGTGCCAATGAAATTGTACAAACCTCATCTACTGTTTCCAATGTGATAAAAAGTTTTAAGGAAGTAGAAAAAGTATACAAGCAGGGAAAGGAATATTATGATAAACTCAAAGCGGTAAATAACCTCGTGAAGGATGCCCGTAAAGTACAGCAGACGGTACTGCTGGTGGGTGATGTGGCTGATTTGTATGTAACCAATTTCGGGAAAATGATGAACGATTCAAACTTCACCCCGCAGGAACTCGCAGCCATTGCCAACGGCTATTCCATTTTGCTTAATGAAAGTACCGCGCTGCTAAAAGAACTAAAGCAGATCGTGTCTTCTTCCAGCCTTTCGCTAAATGACAAAGAACGTATGGATATTATTGACCGGGTACACAAAGAAGTAAAGGACTATTACAACCTGGTGCGCTACTATACCAATAAAAACATATCGGTAAGCTACCTGCGATCAAAAAAGAAAAATGCTGCGCAAAGGGTGCTCAGCCTATACGGAACCGCTGAACAAAAATACTGGTAAGCTATGGAATTTGATAATCTTCATCAGGTACTTCGCTCATTGTATGATGAGATGATACCACTGTCCGCCGATATGGCAGCCGTGGCTAAGGGACTCGCCGGCCTGGGAGCATTGTTCTATGTCGCGTTAAAAGTATGGCAGGCACTGAGCCGTGCCGAACCAATTGATATGTTTCCGCTGCTGCGCCCCTTTGCGCTGGGTATTTGTATTATGTTTTTTCCAACCATTGTGCTTGGAAGCATTAATGCCATACTTAGCCCGGTGGTGAAAGGTACGCACGGTATACTGGAAAACCAGGTGCTTGACCTGAACAAATTGCAACAGCAAAAAGACCAGTTGGAAAGGGAAGCCATGCTCCGAAATCCAGAAACAGCCTACCTCGCAAGCGACGAAGAGTTCGATAAGAAACTGGATGAACTGGGGTGGTCGCCCTCAGATATTGCTACCATGACAGGGATGTATCTGGACAGACAAGGATACAAGTTAGAAAAAGTGATCAAAGATTGGTTCCGCAATCTTTTGGAAATACTCTTTCAGGCAGCGGCATTGGTTATTGATACGATACGAACATTTTTTCTGATTGTGCTTTCTATTCTTGGGCCGATTGCCTTTGCCATTTCGGTTTGGGACGGCTTTCAGTCCACCCTTACCCAATGGATCACCCGCTATGTGAGTGTGTATCTTTGGCTGCCGGTGGCAGACCTGTTCAGTTCTATGCTGGCTAAGATACAGTCGCTAATCCTGCAAAAGGATATAGAAAGTCTGTCCGACCCCAATTTTATTCCAGATACATCGGGCACGGTCTACATCATATTTATGATTATCGGTATCATCGGCTACTTCACTATCCCGACGGTAACAGGATGGATCATTCAGGCAGGTGGAGCCGGCAACTTTACCCGCAACATCAATCAAAGTGCTATGAAAACTGGGAATATTGGCGGAGCAGGCACAGGCGCAGCAGCAGGAAATATCGGCGGCAGATTATTAAAATAACACTATCAATCACCCAAAAAATGGAATTCAAAACACTAAGGAATATTGAAAATAGTTTCAAACAAATCAGGCTTTATGCTATCGTGTTTGCAGTGCTCTGCACTGCTGTTACGGGGTATGCGCTTTGGCAATCCTACCGTTTTGCGGAACTGCAGCGGCAAAAAGTGTATGTACTGGATAATGGCAAATCATTGATGCTGGCGCTTTCTCAGGATGCTTCTATCAACCGGCCTGTAGAAGTCCGTGAGCACGTTCGCCGGTTCCATGAACTCTTCTTTACGCTGGCGCCGGATAAGAATGCTA
>CALMQS010000124.1 GCA_937871285.1 uncultured Sphingobacteriales bacterium
CAAAGAAATATCTTTACCTGATGGAAAGTTATATAGAAGAACTGGGAACGACACATAATGGATATTGATGAAATGTCTTAACAAAAGACATAGAATTGCTTTGATATCAATCATCTGTTAAGGCAATAAATGAGAGTGTAAAATAAATTGTGTAAACAGATTAAGCAACTGCATTTAGAGGCGGCATCTGTTGTCAAAGATAGTTAAGAACTGATGGAGTATGAACCCCCAATTTTGTATGGGCATAGTCCATTTTTTTTCGATATTAGTAATAGCCATATAAACAGCCTTTAGGGCCGCCTGATCATCGGGGAACTGTACTTTTGTTTTTGTATACTTTCGGATACCCCGGTTCAGGTTTTCGATGGTATTGGTGGTATAAATGATTTTCCGGATTTCCAATGGAAATCAAAATAGCTGGTAAGGCAGTCCCAGTTGTTGCGCCAGGACTCGATGGCATGGCGGTATTTATGCCCCCATTTTTCGGAAAGTCTTCCCAGTGCTGCTTCTGCCGCATCCCGGTTTAGAGCCCCGTAAACGTCCTTTAAATCAGCGCAGAAGGGTTTCCGGTCCTTCCATACCACATACTTACAGGAGTTGCGGATTTGGTGCACCACACAGAGCTGGGTTACGGTATCAGGGAATACCCCTTTGATGGCGTCTGTAAAGCCTTTAAGGTTATCGGTGCAGGCGATCAGGATATCTTCCACGCCCCGGGCTTTTAAATCGGTGAGCACGCTCATCCAGAAAGAAGCGGACTCTGTTTCAGCCATCCACATACCCAGCACTTCTTTTAACCCATCGTTTTTCAGACCAATAACCAGGTAAATACACTTGTTGATATATTTGCCATTCTGCTTTACCTTCAGCACAATGCCGTCCATCCAAACAGTATAATACACCGCGTCCAGTGGTCGCTGCTGCCATTCTTTGATGTGTTCGATGATACGATTGGTGACATTGGAAATAGTTCCTTCGCTCACATCAACACCATACACCTGCTTTACTTGTTCAACAATATCTGAAGTGGTCATTCCCCGGCTATACATGCCGATAATGGACTCTTCGAGTTTGTCGCTCATGCGCTGACCTTTGGGTATAAGCTGCGGCTCAAACTCGCTGTTACGATCCCTGGGAATGTTGAGCACCATGTCGCCCAGAGATTGGGGTTTTACTTTTTTAGGATAGGTGCCATTACGGCTGTTGCCACTGTTATTGCCGTCTTTTGCATGCTTCTCATAACCGAGGTGGCTATCAAGTTCAGCCTGCAACATTTGTTCGACACCCTGCTTATAGAGGTCGTTAAAAAATGAATTGAAGTCTTCTTTGCTTGTAAACTGTTTGAAGAAATCTTTAGGTAGTTTGTTGTCCTGTTCCATAAACTGTATTTAAAGTTAAAAAATCCGGGGCAAAGCGCCGGCCGCAACCCGGGCAGGTTCGCTTCGTTCGGCTCCGCTACGTTCCGCCTCACTTCGCTTCACCTGCCCGGTGGTTAACTCTCGAATACAGTTACTTAATATCTATTTACACAAAGAACTAAACACTACCCAATAAATTTCTCCTCACTTTAAACCCGGCTTCTGCTGCTTCCCTGATGGCTGCTCCAGCAATTTTTCATCTCCCCCATCTCACTTTTGAAAATGGACCATGCCCTGTATCTTTTTTTACTCAATATGGTCCCGGAGTACACTCATAATACCTGCAGTTTATTTTTTTTAATCCACAAAATAGTCAGTCGGGCACTTGTTTCAGGAATCATTATTAGTTTAGCAATTATCATGGTGCGGTTAATTGCACAGTTGCAGCCTTTCTCCACCTTTTTAGATTTTACAGTTGCTAATTCTCACGTTTGTTGGATATATTATGCTGAAAATCATTAAAGGCTGATTTTAAGATGCGAAACCTACTTGTAGAATTAGCAATGTCTTTGCTTAAGTTTTCCATTTTCGTATCAAATAATTTTTTCATTTTCCCATCTTCAAATATTTTGTTATAAAGTAAATCCTCTACATCATTCAACTCCCTTCTCATTGAATGGATCAATTCATCTTCCTTGATAAACATGGTCTGGAAATCCTCTATTTCTTCAAGGAAATTTTGATCATTGCTATGTTTGAGAATGTCTGAGATCGTATTTTTCAGCAAAATATTTTCTTCCATCCTGAAATTAAGCAACCGCTTCCACGCTTCAATTTCAGTTTGAAATTGCCTGATATCCTTTTCCGGAATATTCTGATTCCAGGCTGTTTTATTTTTCAAAGGGCTTTTTTCTTTCATAAATCTATTAACAGTAAAAATAAATAGAATTTTCACCAGTAATTACTATAATAATCAATCGTTTATCGCTTAAAAAAAAGATTTAAAACTGATGATTTTTAAAGGTACTCTCTTGAGCAATTTATTCAGAATAGCCGTCCTATTGAGTGCCGGAATTTACTAAATACCCTGCCATTTTTATGATGGGTCATTAATATTATATAAATTTTTTACGGCTATTTAACTGTAATCTGCTTACTGATTGCCATTTTTTTTGCTTCTTCCTTTTTAGGCAAAACAAGTTTTAAAACACCGTCCTGGTAATGCGCATCAATCTTGTCTTTGTTTACTTCATCAGGAAGCGTAAAGCTGCGCTCAAAAGAGGAATAGCTGTATTCCCGGCGTGTATATTTTTCATCCTTTTCTTCATTCTCTTCTTCTTTTTCACTTCTGACAGCAAGCAAATCGCCTTCCACATCAATTTTAAAATCTTCCTTTTTCAGTCCTGGCGCAGCCATAGATACCAGGTAATCGTCTTTTCTTTCGACTATATTTACCGCAGGCACATTCATTACCCTTGATGAAAAACCATCGTCAAACAGGTCCAGCAAGGATTTGTTAAAAAAATCCCCGGATAGGGAGGGCATTCTTTCCCTTCTTTTTGCCAATGTTCGTGTGTTCATAATTATTTGCTTTTGATATTAAGAAATTGTTTATACAGTAAAAATATGCAAGTCATTTCCCGGAACAAGTAGCGATAATCAACGAAAACAATGACATTGGTCAGCGGTTGTTGATGTGTCAATTTTGAACGCCGGATAAAAATGAGGAATTATTTATATCATCTCATGGTAATCAGCTCGGGGTGCTCTTAGGACATTGCGTTAAATTTCCCGGGAACCTGCTCAAATACAGGCAATTCCTATACCCAAAGCAGTGAGGACAATCAACAATTTTTGTGACAGCCATCAACCTCTGCACAAATGATTAAAAGTAGCTTCGGTCTCTAAATCATTTTTTATGAATCCAATATTACAACCGCAGATACAGGAACTGATAGAAACCGTGCATTATCGCCCCGCCAGAGAATGGAATGCTTGCACAATATGGGGGTGCCGTGCTGATTAAACATTACTAGCCTGCTATTGACGTAGATGAACATAAGCGTTCTGAGATAATCCAGTTCAGCGGTCATCACCACAAACAATACTTAAAACAATGAAAGGTCTTGAAAATGATTTATATGCCAGGCCTGGAATGCAATAAGCTCCACCCTCGGCCCGATATTTCACATCGGCGGGTGCTCCGGCGCTATCTTCTTTCTGATGAGTTTTGTACTCGTTGGAACAGGTTCCGGTTTTTCGGCCCCGATTATTCTGTTAATTATTATCCCGGTTCTTTTAACTAAAAAAATACAAAGTATGTATAGCAATACAATCGACTTACGTACAAAACAAGATAATATCTTTTTGTCGTTGTCTTTCCTGCAGGCAGCGATGATTCTTACTGCTGCAATACAAAGCCTGCTGGAGCCATCAGTGTACAAGCTGGAATCCCGCAACTGGCAAATTCAAGCTATCGGACAAGACCTTATAAACAGCGTATTGGTTGCGCCTGCACTGGTCATATGTACTGTGTGCGTTTTCCGGAACAAGGCAAAAGCTTTTTATATTTGGGGTGGATTTCATTTGTATCTGTTGTATACATTTATCATCTATGCCTTTAACGTCCATTTCAACAGCTTTTTTTTGTTGTATTGCGGCGTCTTGGGAATCTCTGTATATTCATTGCTCTGGTATTCCAGCCGCATACTCCAACTCAACTCCCCTACCCTGTTTCGCCCAACGTTTTCATCAAAAATAATTGCAGTTTATTTTATTATGGTGGGTTCCTTCTTTATGGTGTTGTGGCTTTTTGAAATAGTTCCTGCAATTATAGCGGGAGGCCAACCCGACTCACTGGACAAAACAGCATTATTCACGAACCCTGTGCATGTACTGGATATATCTGTTGTTTTGCCATCTTTTATAATAATAGCTATATTATTGTTAAAGGGGCACCGAATCGCTTTCCTACTGGTACCTTCATTACTAACCTTCATGCTATTGATGAGTATCACTATTATGTTCCTGACAGTTTTTGCCGGGTACCAAGAACAGCAGCATAACGCGGCCTTAGCGTCTAACATGGCGTTGTTTTCACTGATATGTTTTTTCCTGTTAAGAAGGCATCTCGGGGAGTTAGTAAAACCACTCTCTACCAACCAGGAATAGCTAAATCGCTTTTACAACAAAACGATGAGAGAGATCATACTGAAACATTCAGTCTTTAAAGCCTCAGCCGGTACAAGTTCCTGTACCCGCTAAGGATTAGTGTAAAACCGGATGCATTCTGTGTATCCGGCCTTTGTTTAGTGCTTAGCTTATACTCACTAAGATGTTCACAGTGCAGAAAAGAGTTTTCAATCATTGATAGCTTAATGAAACCGGTCTGCTTTTCTGACGGAATGTTTTAGAAATATTCCCGGGCATTATCTCTTTACCGGATTGCCTAAGAGGTGCTGACCGGATTTGAACCGATGTATCGGCTTTTGCAGAGCCGTGCCTAACCACTCGGCCACAGCACCATTTCATAACGCGTTATCATTTTCAAAGGAATATTACCTAAAGTAACTACAGGGCTATGTTTTTAAAATGGTACGCGGGCGTTCTTTTCGCAAAAAATACGGCAGGAAAGAGGTTATCACAAAAGCCAGAAAACCGGCTATATTTCTGCCTTTCGGATTACCTGCCACAGCTTTTTTTTCATGCGGCAGCCATGCATAATCTTCTTCCTCCCCGTACCGAAAGCCATCCGTATTCTTTTGCTTTGACATTTTTTGACATTTTTATTGACAACAATACAAAGGCAAAGCTATCCTGTAGACACAGGACAGCTTTGGTGTACCTTATGACTCGATGACATGAGTGGATTCGAACCACATACGTGATAAACCACGTCTCTTCCTGTAGTAAAGAGCATGCATTTTAGTAAACATGCTCCAAAAGTATTTTAATACTATTAGTCTACCAAATTAATAGAATAATAATTTTTTATTGCACATTTCCACGTCCCAACAACTTCATAAAAAATTATTCTTCAAAAATAAAATTAGTCTACTTATTTTGTAGACTAATAAAATCTCCTATATTTGCAGCATGAATTATCCTTCGCACAGGTTTCGTTGTTGTTGCCGCCTGGCAACATAATCAATTATACACCGCTCCATGCGGAAATCATTTTCCTTCCATTTACAAGGTTTTAAATATCACATCATAAAATATAATTCATTGTTATGGGTACCATAAACAACTCCCTGTTCCATTTAGGGGATACATTAACAACAGAACAGAAAAACTTTTTCCACAAATTTGGCATATTACAGTTCCGTAATTTTATAGATAAAGCAACGGTGGCCTCCTTTATAGAAGAGATCAGCAGTGTAGAACAAGAGTTATTAACCGAAGGCATACAAAAGATCAATGGCATACCACTGAAATTTGGAAAGAATACAGACGGAAGGCGCTTTATCCAGCGTATAGCATTCACCTCCCAGCATAGCAACCGGCTTAGCGTATTTCTTAAAGACAAACGCCTGGCAGCACTGGTTGCATTGCTGTATCCGTATGAAGGAAGGGTGGGCGAAAACGAAAAAGACGGGCTGGTGCTTAACCACTACATTAATACCCCGGACAGCGAATACAAGCAGCTCGGCTGGCATACAGACAGTCCCCGGGATATATTCCTGGGATCGAGGATCATGCCCATGCTGAATGTTGGCCTGCATTTGGACGATTATCCTTTCGAGAAGGGAGGATTGAGAGTACTAACGGGAACGCATACCCAAAATTTATTCCGGTTGCTGTTCCGAAAAAAATATTTTGTAGACAATGATCCTGATCCCCGGGAAGTAGGCTTTAATATTGAAGCCGGAGACCTCACCGTTCATGATGGCAGGCTATGGCACAGGGTTCAACGCTCTGCATATTCCGGCGATGAAAGCCGCCGCAGGGTAATGTATATCCCGATTGTAACCGGCGCATACAGGCCTAAACACGCAGACAGCCCAACGCCTTTTTATCACAAGCTGGCCTTACCCAGGCTGGAACGGTACCGCGAGAGCCTCAGGTGGCCCACTGTAAAAGAAAAAGGGCTGAAATGGAGCAGACTCGTTTCAGCAAAGCAACCTGAAAAAATATAAAAGACATGGCATACGCACTCATCACCGGGGCTGCAAAGGGCATTGGTAAAGCAATCGCGTCTGAACTGGCATCGAAAGGCTATGATCTGCTGCTTGTTGACCTTGATGCTGCCGGTCTGGCACATACAGCCGCAACATTGGTTTCCGAACGCAAAGTGTTGGTGCATACCCTCACAGCAGACCTCTCTGCGCCTGACACTGCATACAAAATAAAGGAATGGACCGTTGCTTTTGAAAGCGAACTGCAGGTGCTGGTGAACAACGCGGCATTCGGGTTGAACGGCGCATTTGACAAGCTTTCACTCACCGAACAATTGCATATTATAGATGTTAATGTTAAGTCGGTAGTAGCGCTTTGCCACCTGTTTATACCGGTGCTCCGGCAGCAAGAGAAGGCGTATATACTTAACATCGGCAGCAATGCAGGTTACCAGCCTGTACCTTATCTTAACATCTATGCCGCTTCCAAAGCATTTATTATTTCGTTTACACGCAGCCTGCGTTATGAGTTGCGCAGATCCAATGTGCACGTGAGCTGTGTGAGCCCGGGAAGCACCGACACTGGCTTTGTAGACCGTGCAGGCATGAGCAGCGCGATCAGGAAAACTGCCGAAAGGTACAATATGAGCGCAGCGGAAGTGGCAAAAATAGCAGTAAAAGCATTGCTCAGTAAAAGAAAGGAACGTATTACAGGGGTGCAAACAAAGTTAGGTGTGTTTCTTTCGTGGCTTGCACCTAAATCGTGGTCTGAAAAATTTGGCGCTGATATATTCAGCAAATAAAAACATGTAAAACATTAAGTCCGGGCGCGTTTTTCTTTGCAGTTGGTTTAATACGAATTACGGTTATCGCCCGGCACAACTTCCACACGGGTTAAGGAGCCCGCACAGCGCTGGTTTCCTTAATCCGGATATTTTATCAATCTATTATGGTTTACAAAAGCATTGTGGCATTACTTTATTTGCTCACGGCGGCTTATCACGGCGGGGATAAGGATTACGTATATGAATCATACTATAACATTTTCAGGGATGGTAAGATCGTTGGTCATGTACGGTGCAGCAGATCGGAAAAGAATGGAGTAACGGAATATGTTACCGAATCAAAAGTGAAAATATCATTACTTGTAGATATTTCCATTTACAATAAGATAGAGAGTTCTTTTATTAACGGTATTTTATCTCAGGGCAGTATGGTTCGTAAAATTAACGGAAAGGCAAGGTCGGAATCGCGTATCTCCTGGCAAAACGATAAATATATGGTTAGCGGTGCGGACGGCAAAAGCGGCGAATTGCGCTCCAGGATAGAATTCAGCACAGGCTGCCTTATGCACGCAGAGCCTGACCGCCATACAAAGATCTATTCCGAAAATTTCAGGCAACTGGTAGCCGTTCAACCGGTTGGACCACATAAGTATGCTATCAAACTACCCGATGGGAAAGATAATTTCTATACTTATAAAGACGGCGTTTGTATAGAAGTAGAAGTACCCACTGCATTTGCAACAGTATATATCAGGCCTGTAAAATAAGCTGAGTTTTGAATGTACCATCTGCCTACTGCACTTCAACACATAGGTACAATAGGGTCATAGGAAAACAATGGATATATATTTTCTCATTCAAATTGTTCGTCTGTACGGGTGTCTTTCAATTTGTTCAGCATAGCATAGCTCATTTAATATTTCCTGAAAAATCAACAGACTTTCCAATATGAACAGAGCGGCTGTTTACGGAAACCCTTGGAGCAAAACCTTTGGCTTCTATGACGTATGCAACAAAAGACAGGTTTTCCTTTACATAGCCAGACGGAATGGTGTAAGTAAACGTTTTAGCATATACACCGTTTTTTGCGATAGTACCTAATTCATCTCCAAAGTAATTTCCGGTGAGATAGGCCCTGAGCACATGAAAATGCCGGTAATCTTCAATCCATTTTAAACTTCCGTCAACGAGATCTGCCTGCCTGTAAGGAATATCATTTTCCAGTACTGCAACCGCCAGGCGATAATCGGCGCTCGCTTCTCCCCTATTGGCAACCTGCACTTCCACCCTAACCGTATTATCTCCCGTAACAGCAGTGCCAAGCGCAATTCCTATCTTAGCCGTTGCTTTTGCCCGCTCTATGAAAGAACCGGACGTTGCATCAAATTCGCCTACCGTAACCAGGTCATCACGCTGGTCAATGATAACACCGGGATACCCGGTTACACCATAAAAATAGTTTTGAAACTGTTTATAGCCGCTGAATTCCATAGGATCATTCTCATCCAACCGGCCATGCACACTTATCAGATCAATCCTTCCGGGATATTTTGTTTCAGATGCTGCTGCTATAAGGTCAGACACTTTCGGACAGTATACACAATCGAAAGAAACGAACTCCATGATCAGTACATTTTTAGTAAATGATGAAGTGTCGGAACCGCCCTGGTTGTTATCACCATCCGGGCCGCTTCCTTTTGTACAGGCGTTAATTGCAAGGGCAAAAACACAAAAGGAAAATATTTTAACGATATGCTTCATAGTATCAGGAATTAAAATGATGATGTTACAGCAAGGTTTAACCCTGTATACGCAGGCATGTACAGGCAAACTCCTCCGGCACAAATAAGTCCTTCCCGGTTCCTGCCATAATTCAGCGCAATTCTTGTACGCGAAAAAGTATAGCTTCCGCCGAGCCTGTAATAATGAACCCCTGTATCGCCGTAATTATACATATCTCCAATAAAACATGTAAAGGCAGGAGAAGCTGAGAACTCAACGAGTGCTGCGCCCCAATTCTTCAAATAATCCCTGCTCCAGAGATGCTGCAGCTCAAAACGAAAAGACCTTCCGGGCGCTGATTTCCAGAGCAGGTCACCTGCAGCTACATGAGAAGCATACAACGTATTTTCTTTACCAATAACAACAGGATTAAATACCTGGCCGGAATAGAACAGGTGTGTGAGCAATGTAGCACTGATCTTTTTCTCTATATCAATATTAATATCCTGGAAGTATTTTGTATTACCAGTGCCGAGAAAATCATACCCGTGAACAGCATCTCCTTTCAGATTATAATAGGTGGATGCATTGAATGACAACTGCGTTCCATATTTTCCACCTAATAGGCTTCCACTTTTTAAGCGATATTGAATATCCAGCTGCCCTCCTGTTTCTTCATTGCCCATCGTATTATGCGGATTCAGCATAGCAAGCGAATAGCCATGCTGTTTCGTAAGGGCAGGCAAATAATTCAGGTCCCTGCCAACTCCTGCTATTCCGCGTGTAGTGCCAAATTGCATATACTCCAACCGGCGCAGTGATAGCAAACTTCCAAACCCCGTTGTATTATAACCTATTTCGAGCAGCAACGCGCTGCCATTTTTATTTTTATTGTTTGAATATACACTGTTATCCTTCGACTTATATGCATACTCTCCCTGAAAACTGAATGCTTCAACATCCCAGTTTACATTGAACGAATACGCCTGCACATTAGGATTAACAGGCTCCTGCCCCGCATAACTTACATAACGATTGATAACATTTATTGCCGCACCGGCAACGGAATGCTCAAGCTTAAACAATGAAGCCAGATCAACAGACAGGCTTGCACCTTTGATATTTGATTCAGCTTTATCCATAAATTCCCTGGGGCGGCCCAGGATTCCTTTTACATGAAAAAGATCACGAAATGAATAGGCGAGCCTCACTCCTTCTACAGATGTATTAAGACCAATAGCCCTTTCTTCATACGCCCTGAAAATAAGCCCGTTGCCAAACTGATCATAAAAGTCACCGGCTGTAACCGCCAGGTTACTATCCTGAAAAGATGCATATTTAAATACCAGCCCGCTATTCCGTAAGGTGGTTGGCAATCCCTGCAATACCGGCAAATACGCCTCATACTGTAGGCCTGCCCTGAATTTTTTATATTGATAGTCTACCTTAAAATAATTATTAGATCCGAGCTTATCATCCGGAGCAATAATGCCGGGTTTACTATCATTTAAATAATAAATCGTATTGGTTTCAAAACTCCCCGATAAATTGCTTTGGGCGTACATAGATTTGGAGATTATCAAAAAGATGATAACATGTAAGCATATACTGATACAGATCCTGTTCCGCTTCATTTACAGCCCTTTTAAAACTTCCAGTACCTTTGATTCACTGCCCGGGGTATATCCAATATGTGAATAAACAATATTTCCTTTAGGGGTAATAATATATAACTGAGGAATGGAATTGACATTCAGGGCCCGCTTAAAATCCTGATTTTTGTCTATTAATACGGTGAATGGCCATTCGCGTGCAGCAGCAAACGTACGAACCCTCGACACAGATCTTGCATCATCTGTAGAAACCGCAACTATTTTGAAACTTACTTCTTCCTGCCATGTCGTCCATTGATCTCTAAAGGCATTCAACTCTTCGATGCAAGGCTTACATATTGTTGACCAGAATGATATTACCACCGGCACACCGTCATTAAGCAAAGCGTGTGAATTTATGGTTTCGCCTTTCAACGTATTTAATGGCACAGATGGCAGTTGTGTTTGACCGGAGACAATTGCAACTGACAGATACGCAAAACAAAACAGGAGATATCTTTTCATTTTAAATTATTCTCAACTTATTTATAATCATATACCAGCTATCATCATCCTGCAAAATTGGAACACGACCTACAGCATTTCTCTTTTTTCATTTACATTTATCGAACACAGAAATTATTGAGCATATACATCTTCCCATATAATTCGTGGCAGATAATGAATCCTAGTGCTCATGTTCATGCTCACCGCTGCCATCTCCGGCTTTAACGGTTATATTTTCATCCAGAGCAGCTACCTGGCCTTCCTGATCCGTAACTTTAAGATGGAAACTATAGGCCCCGATAGCCTCTCCTTCGGGAATTACAGGGTAATCCTGAAATCCGGGTACTTCTTTCCTGCCCACATAATCTCCTTCGTATACCTTGCTAAGGCTAAATATTCCATAGCCACTTTCCTGGTATATCTCCAGCTCAATTTTTTTTATTCGCCCGGGCACCTTGATATTAACTTCAAAATGTCCTTCCTCGCCTAAATAAAAAATGCCATCTTCCTCCGCCTCATGAATTCCCAGGTGAACCACCTCTATTGTTGGAGCTGCCGGTTTTTCCTTTTCCTTACTGCATGATGAAAATAAAAGCAGCAATGCCCCCGCAAGCAGTAAATTCCATAATGATTTTTTGTTTTGCATGTTAAAATAATTTGGTGGGATAAATCCCGGTTATCAGCCCAATCATTTATGAGCTTTTCATAGGGGGAAAAAAGCGAAAAACATCACCTGCCGGGCAGCGCCGGAACAGGTGATATTTTTGTGCGCTTAAAACGTTGATGCAAAAGCAATATTAGTATCCCGGGTTCTGGGCAATTCCCAAATCGTTGCCCGACAATCCTTTCGGAATAGGGAAACGATAGAACTTGCCGCTAATATTTTGTGTTTTTGAACGGAGATGCTTATGCACTTTCGCGAAAAACGGGTAATTTGTTTTAACACTTCCCGCGGTACCATCACTTTCAGGACCAAACTTAGCAGCAATAGATTCTACAGAACTGTAATCATCCTTGTAGTACTCGAATTCCGGTACATCTGTAAGTATGGTATTAACCAATTTTCTCCAACGTACCAGGTTAGACCAATGTCTTTGCTCAAAATACAGCTCGAGATACCACTCTTTTTCCAGGTGATCCTGTGTAATTGTACTGTATTCACTTACCCCCGCTCTGCGCCTTAATTGATTAATTACCTGTGCTGCTTCAGTTGCTTTACCTAATTGAAGCAGTGCTTCGGCTTTGATCAGCAAAACTTCGGCATAGCGGATTTCAATGCGGTTCATATTATTGGGCTGGGCCGCTTCTGAACCCGGGGCAACATCCGTGAGTTTTGCATTACGGTGCACAAACTTGCCAATACGTGGTGAAGTAACCGGGAATATATAGTCATATTCTTTATAGTCCGTTGCTTTTGTTGCAGGTGATGCAACCGGTTCATCCTGGTTATACAATTTTGTGAAAAGTGAATAATGCTTACGTTTATCATTATCCGGGAAACGGTTAACTAATGAAACATCAGCCGGGCCGATATGGTTATCCTGATAAAGATCAAAACGGAAAGTGAACGGGCAGTGCGTTTGGTGATTGCCCTGTGCATCACCCAGGCCGTCTCCATCATGATGAATGGTGAAAATATGTTCAGGCGATTTGTTTTCAGCGGGCACACCGAAATTACTTTCAAAATTATCTTCCAGCCTGTAGTTACCGCTATTGATCACTTTATCGGCATACTCAACGGCTTTCTGCAGTTTGGCTGCGTCCCAGGCAGCGGCTGCGGGGTCTGACTTACCGCCTGCGATGGCAGCCACTTCAGTTTGTGATAGCGGCTTACTTGCCCATGCCAGGTATGCTCTTGCCAAAAGCGCATTGGCAGCGCCTTTGCTTGGGTTAGAACGGATCACATCGTATCCCGGCAAGGCAGCTTCAGCTTCTGTAAAATCTTTTACGATTTGTGTGTACACTTCATCAATAGACTTACGGGATGTTTGTTCGGCCGAAGACGGAGTTGAAGTTAATATGAGCGGTACCTCACCCCAAAGATTTACAAGATAAGCATAACCCTGTGCACGGATGAATTTTGCCCTCGCTCTTGCCAGGTCTATACTGGACTGGCTCAAATTATTACCGGCACTGCTGGAGTCGGCTTTACCTATCGTTCTGTTGGCTTCACCTATACTCACATACAGATAATTGAAGATTTTTGTAGGATACCAGTTATTGACATCTGTCTTTAGCTGGCTCACCAATGGTCCGTCTGCATCATCAGCACCTTCAAAACTGATTGTATGCTCACTGGTAGATTCCAAAAGAAATGAAAACGAAGAGCTCAATCTTTGCCAGGGCGGGAAAGCAGCATTGGCTGTTGCCAATGCTTCCTGGTCGGTTTTCCAAACTGATTCTCCTGTAATTACGTCCGGAGGATTTCCTCCTGTTGTATCCTTTTTGCAGGAGTAGCCTGCCAAAGAACCAACTGCAATAGCTGTAATAGCTAACTGTTTAAGGGATTTTGTCATATTTTCTAATATTTAAGCAATTAATAAATGTATTTTTCTAGTATGAAATATTTACACCAAACAAGAACGTGCGGGGCATCGGATAGGTTCCCAGATCAATACCTGTTGCTACTTCCGGGTTGTAGCCCTTATACCTTGTAAGGGTTACAGGATTTTGCGCAGTGGCAAATAAACGAACCCGCAATGACGGCAGCTTACGGGAAGCTAACCACGCCTTATCAACAGTGTACCCCAGCGTTATCGTTCTGATCCGGAGAAAGGAAGCATCTTCCACGTACCGGCTATCCAGCTCCGATGAAAAAGGAGCACTGGTAATCCGCGGTACTGTATTAGAAGGATTGGCCTCTGTCCATGCGTTCAGCAATGCAGATGAAGCATTATACGCATCATTGGGTCTTTCTAAGTAGCGGCGTAACTGGTTGTATACGCTATTGCCGCTTGTTCCCTGCAACAAAACAAACAAATCAAAACCGTATGCATTTACCGATGAAGAAAAACCATATATCAGATTTGGCTGTTTACTGCCCAAAACCACGCGATCGTTTTGGTCAATATGGCCATCCCTGTTCACATCTCTCAATTTAGGATCTCCGGGTTGCGGTATAGTATAGGATGGACTGGTAGGTAATTTAGAAACATCCTCTCCCTTTTGAATTATGCCGTCAAATACCTGTCCGTAAAATGAGCCTAAAGGTTCGCCAACACGCAAAATCTCCACTCCCAGTATTCTCTCCGTCAGGTTATTGTACAGGCGGGTAATCTTATTTGTATTATGGGCAACATTGGCGGCTACGGACCATTGAATACGTTTCTTATCTATAACCAAAGCATTTACCGACAGTTCCACGCCCTTGTTTTCAAGATTACCTACGTTAACTAATTGTTCATTACTCTGCCCGAGATTCGGGGGAATGCGTATGAGCAGGTCTGAAGTTTTTTTATGATACACATCAACGGTAGCAGAAATCCGGTTATTCAGGAAACCGGCATCTACCCCAATATTATACTGGGCTGTTGTTTCCCATTTCAGGTTTTCATTTCCGTTGTTGCCTACACTATATGCCACATTACCTCCATAATACACTGCTTCCAAAAGCTGCAGATACTCATAATCACCAATTTCCTGGTTACCTACCTGGCCTGCGCTCAACCGTAATTTTAAATTACTGAGCTGTTGGAAATCCTTCAGGAAGGATTCTTCATTGATATTCCATGCCAGGCCTAAAGAAGGAAATATTCCCCATTTGTGATTTTTGGCAAACCTGGTGGAGTAATCACTTCTGAAATTGGCCGTCAGATGATACCTGTCTAACAACGAGTAATTTACTCTTCCCAATAATGAATGCAGCCTACTCTGTGTTGCCCCGCTAAAGATCGGCCTGCTGCCATATGGCTTACCATCCTGTAAATTATTCACACCCAGGTCTTCGTTTGTAAAGCTTGAGCTCAGGGTTGTAATAAAGTTGTTCCTGGTATGCTGAAAAGTATATCCTGCCAGCGCATCAAAAGTGTGCTTATCGTTTATCCGTTTTGCATACGACAAAGTAAATTCAGACAAAAGGATCTCGGTCTTTTTATTACCAATACCTCCCACACCCTGCGGTTCAAGTCCGAGAGCCGTATAGGAAGGTGAAAAATAATGCTGGGTGGTATACCCTAAATTACTGCCAACACTAACTTTTGCAGTAATGCCGCCCTCCGATTTATACTGGGCATACACGTTTCCCAATATAGAGGAGTATTCGGTTTGCGCCGTACTTTTTAAAAGGTCGGCTATTGGATTTGCGGTAGTATCTCCTTCTCTTAAATACGCGTATTCAAAAGGATTATTGAGGTTATATCCGCCGCTGGCATTATAAAATGGCAATACCGGCGGCATATACAAAGCGTACGTCAGCGAATTGGTAATACCTGCAGAATAGGGAGAGCTGTTATAATTTACAGCTTCAAAAGTAGTGAGCGTATTTTGGGTGCTTTTACTACCTGTGAGGTTTACACCTATTTTCAACCCGGGCAATAAAGTACGATCATAATTTGCCCGGCCAACAAATCGCTTGAAGCCGGAGTTAAGCACTACACCCTCCTGGTTTAAATAATTACCGGAAAGAAAATACTGCGATTTTTCATCACCGCCGCTAATGGAAAGCGCATGGTTCTGCGTGGTACCTGTTTGCAACACTGCCTTTTGCCAGTTGTATCCCTGGCCCAGTTGTGCAATCTCCTGGTCGCTATAGCCGGGTTTGTTAAGGAAATAATCTTTCTGCAAGCGGGCCCATTGTGTTGCATTGAGCAGATCCAGTTGTTTGGCTGAATTGGCTGCTCCAAAAGAATATTGATAGTCAATTAAACTTCCGCCTTTCTTACCCTTCCTGGTAGTGATCAGTATAACGCCATTGGATCCGCGTGAACCATAAATAGCCGTTGCCGACACATCCTTCAGCACCTCGATGGATTCTATATCGGAAGGATTGAGAAAGGAAAGCGGATTAAGCTCACCTTCAATTCCTCCTAAACCAACTTTTGTTGAAGCATTATCACTGAAATACAGGAATCCGTCAATTACAAATAAAGGATTATTACTCGCATTTACAGAGTTCCCTCCCCTGATGCGAATGGTTGACGGTGCACCAGGCTGTCCGGATCCCTGTGTTACGTTTAAGCCCGCTACGGCTCCTCCAAGCAAACCATCAATGGTAGGAGATACATTATATTCTAAAATTTTCTTCGAAACTGAGGTCACAGCTCCAGTAAGGTCTTTACGCCGCTGTGTACCATATCCTACAACAACCACTTCATTCAATTCATTGATATGCTGAGATAAAGAAATGGTAACAGGATTATTTACCGAGCGTAATGCTTCTTCACCTGGTTTATAACCAACAGAAGTTATTACCAGCGTTACAGGGAAAGCCTTTACTGACTGAAGTGAAAAAAAACCTTTTGTATCACTTAAAACCTTGTTATCGGTTCCTTTTTCACTTATAACTGCACTAATTACCGGTTCATTCGTTTTGCTGTCTATAATATAACCTTCAACAATATGGTTTTGTGCCTGCAGCACTGAAAAACAAAGAAAGAGACCTGTAAATAACCATATTTTTTTTATACACACCCTAAAAAGAAAACTCATATTGCAGTAGTTAAAAATTTTAATTCAATGTTTTATCAGTGGAACATATTTATCATCAGGCGAAAAAAATCTTTTGAAAAACGGATTGCTATCATTAAATAAACAGGCGGTAACAACAATTCATTCTACAAATTCTATTAGTCCACAAAATTAGTAGACTATAATTAAATACCAAAATTTTTTTTAACCTCATTACAATAAATTTTCTGAATCTTTACATAAACCATAACCCTTAAGGATTGTCGCCGAAGTAATGAAAATAACTTAAAACATGGTTAGTATTACTACAACGAATTGTAGTAATAAACATGATTCAAACGTGATAAAAATCAATTAAACATCATCACTTACGGGGATAAAAGGCATAGCTATAAAGCTAAAGTGGACATCAGCCACAAAGGACATCGTGACATGGAATAGTCAATATGGTTACTACGCTTCATAATTAAATGCAAAACTATATTATTTATATTAGTCTACAAATATTATAGACTAATTTATTTTTATTTTTTTTAAAAGGATACAGGCGTCATTTAAACCAGGAATGTCCAAACAATTGCTTTCCATCGCCTGCATTAGCTATCATACCTGAATATCCGATGACAGGGCTAAACCAGTATAACAATTAATCCGTTGGTTTATAATGTAAATTTTGCGCCCGCATAAACCATCCTGCCAGCTACCGGCCCCCAAACCAAGGAAGCATCGAAATATTTACCGAAAGGATTTTCCGCATCAAGGATCAGCATCTTTTGCCTGTAACCGGTTAAATTTTCGCCACCGGTATATATCTCCCATTTTTTACCGAATTTCCTGGTTACCTGGGCCATCATTTGAATGAAAGCAGGCGAATAATCACTAAGGCGTAAACCTTCGGGATTTGAAGCCGTATAGGGTATCCGTTTTCTGCCATACCACTGTGTGGTATAATCGAATTTCCATTTATCTGAAATTTTATACTCAAAATTTATAAAGGCCCTATGCTTAGATATGAGTGGCTTTTCCTGCAATGCTCCCTGGTAATCCGTTTTTACATCAAGCCACCTGTAAGCGAGCCGCAGATCAAGTTTCTTTAACAGCTCATAATTCAATTCTACCTGGATATTGTTTGAATATGATTTTCCATCAAGATTATAGAAGTTTAATTCCCGCGGGGTTGCATCAAAATCAACAACGGTTTGATTGATAAAATCTGTTCTGTACGCATCTATACTTACAATACCGGCACGTTCGTACAACCTGAAGGAATGAAGAAAGTTGATGCCCACTGTCCAGGCTTTTTCGGGGTCAAGACCGTAACCAAAACTCTGCGTTGGATTTATTACCCGGTATTGTCTTGAGCTTACAAATGCTGCGGTATTCTCCGAAAAAATATTGGCCATTCGGAAACCCGATCCTGCAGAAATACGAACGTTGGTTTTTTCTGTAAAATCATATTTTAAGTTAAGTCTTGGAGTGGTAATCCATCCAAAGTAATTGTGATGATCTGCACGTAATCCGGCAATTACAGACAGGTTAAATGGTGTGGTATAAGTGTATTCAAAAAAGGCTCCCGGTATTATTTCATTACGGGTGTACAGGAATGTTTCACCTGATGTGCCGGGTTCCCCATGATCATGCCCGGGTTCACCCGGCTCATCCGTATGACCGGTGTGATCAGCGGTATATATTTCACGATAATTTTCATTGCTGAAGCTTACCCCCGTTCTGTATTTGTGTGCGGTTGTGCCAATGATGGACTGATAAATAAAGTTGGCATAAATGTTTTTCTGATTACCTGTATAGGTATTTATTCCATATACAGATTCATTATTGTAAATGTTGCCGGAAAAAACGAATCCTATGCTTTTATATTTATGCTGCGGGAACACATAACCCAGTTTCCCGGTTATGGCGTATTGTTCCGTATTCATATCCACGTTGTAGTGATCGCCGGGTACATCAGCACTGTGATGCGAACCGCGCTGTCCTGCATATCTTTTATCGTTCAGCGCTTTTACAGCAAACTGACCAACCCATCCTTCATTATTCATATACTTCCACCGGTTAATAATATTGAACTGCCGTCCTCCAGGCATATCAACAAACCCATCATGATTTCCATCATGCCTCCATACAACAGCGTCGGTATGGCTCAACAGCGCAGTGCTCCATTTGTCATTTAACCTTTGTGTAAAATTAATATTGCCTTCAACCCGCCCCATACTGTTAACATAACTATTTACCAGTAAGCGCCCGGCATCGTCTGGTTTTTTCTCTTCAACATTTATTTGTCCTGCAATGCTTTCATAACCATTTACCACGGAGCCCACTCCCTTGGTTATTTGTATGCTTTCAATCCAGGGACCAGGGATAAAGGTAAGCCCATAGCTACCCGGAAGACCTTTTAATTCCGGTACATTTTCGGTAAGTAACTGGGTATAAATGCCCGACAGTCCCAGTAATTGTATTTGCTTTATGCCGGTAACCGCATCTGAATAGCTTACGTCAACGGAAGGGCTGGTTTCAAAACTTTCAGAGAGGTTACAGCAGGCTGCTTTTGATAATTCAGCAGCGCCAAGGTTTACAGTATTATACACATTACGCAATGTTAGGTAGGCAGGCGCTTTTCTTGATGTTATTGTTACGCCCTTCAGGTTAACGGATGCCGCATTCTTTAATGTAAGCGTAATGAAATCTGTATTTGTTATGGTTATGGTATCCGGTGTCAATTCCGTGTAGCTTATAATTACAGGTGCAGGAACTGTAGATTGAAATTGAAACACACCGGTGCTGTCGGTAATAAAGCGCTCCCCCGAATGAAGATTCTTTACGGTAGCGCCTGCTACCGGATAAATTTTTCCTTTAACTGTTTCTTCAAGTATTACGCCAGATATGCTATGTAATATATGCTTTGGATCAGCTTTGTTTGTTCTCTGGTAATGACAGCATGAAGGCAGTGTTTTATATACTTCCTCAGACGCTTTAAACAATTCATTATCATGTCCCGCCTCCGCAATTTTTTGCTGAATGAGGATTTTAGATGTTACCGTGCTGTCAAATTCAACCAGGAGTTGATTTGTTTTACTATTCCATGTAGCACGGGCGGTAGATTTGAGCCCCAGCGCCGACTGCTCTATCCGTTCCTTACACATTTCGCAATTACCTGATACCCGGAAAGTTTCAGTAATTACATTATGAGTCTGGGCAACAGATCCCAAACTGAAAAGCATACATGTAATGCCTGTATATATATATTTATTATTTCGTATCATAACTTAACGGATCTATTCTTATCATTAATAAAGTGGCTTACCGTGGGTGCATTTCAAATTGTTGCCGGTTGGTGTAGACACCAACCGGGGCGGTCCACAGGAAGCAAGTCAAAGCGGTTTTATTATCTTATAAAAAACCTTTTCCTCATCATCCGGTTGTTTTTTACCGGAGAAAGCCACTATAAACTGGTTGCCAAACGGCTTTATTACAGGAAAAGACGCGTAACCGGTGCTGTCTGTTAAATACGTTGTTAGCATTTTTTTCCCGCACGGAGACCTGATTTCGAGGCCTATGCGATTGCCTTTTGATGCGCTTTCATCCCATACGATCAATTGTTCACCTGCTTTGGCAACTGCTAACTGGGGGTGTTTGGCGGAAGGCCTGCTACTCACAGCATCTCTTTTTGAAAACGTTTTACCATTGTCTTTTGAAGCTGCATAAAAAACACCACTGCCATTTCCCGAAGTATACCAAACAAAAGAAAGACCTTCGGGTGTTTGTGCTATGGCAGGCCCAGTGTGCGGGCAGCCATTGATCACCCAATTATCAGGACTGATACGTTCAGGCGGCGCGAAGGTATTTCCGTTATCAAAAGAAACGGCATGAACCATATCTCTTATTGAATCATTAATTATTTTCCTGTAAACGGCATGCAGGTTTCCCTGCTGATCAGCAAACAGGTCTGTACGGCAGCAGGGGCAAACGGAAATGTCAACAGGCTTTTCATTTTCCAGTTCGCTATTGCTGTCAAAAGTTGCAAAGTACAGGGTTGAGCCTTCCTTGTCTGTGCTCTTCCGGCTATCGAGCCAGATTACTCCTACCGTGTTATCCTTTAATATTTCTATATCAAAATAGCGTTGATCAACACTGTTTGTATCCTTACTTAATGTTTTGCGGGTTGTCCAGTTCTTACCCCCGTCTAATGACCAGCTATAATAAACAAGTCCCGAATAAGGATTTTCAGGATTGGGATTTGACGCTCCCCAGGCGGCCAAAATTTTTCCGTTTGGAGCTATGATTACCCTGGGTAAATTTTCACCGTGCGGATATGCATTATCACTGCCGGGTACCGTTATTGCTGAGCCGAAGTGAGTTCCATTTTCAGATACCGCATAACACAATACAGATGCCGTATCTGAGATATCACGCAACCAGCTTATAACCGTTATTCCATCCTTTCCTTTAAACAGGTTGGGGCAGGATCCTGAAAAAGCGCTATCCTTCGCAATTCCCCATTCGTCTGTTGCAACCTGCTTCAACTTTTGCTCCCTGGAGTTACAGGATAAGAGAAAAATGAGCAGAAGGCTATACACCGTAAATTTCATCATTGATTGCTTTTGTTGATCTTCCATGCAATACCAGCATTAATTGTTCTGAGCTGACCGGGGCGATATGTGGTTCCCCACGAACTTTTTTCTACCGTAGTAGCATATACAGCATCTCCTACGTTCAAACAGTTTACCCAAACCTCTACCGATTTAAACTGGTACCCTGTTCTGGCGTTAAAAATGTTAAAGCCTTTATATTTTGCGGTATTTTCCGGGTCGGTATGATAGCCTCCCATGCCCTGCCACTCAAATGAAATTCTAAAGCCTTTAAAAAAATGTGGCTTGTAACTAACCTCACTGTTGATAAAATACGGAGGAGCCTGGCTCATGTGATGACCCGAAAGATTTTTATCGTTTCTCACATAATCTTTATATTCATGGTGAGCAATGGTTCCGCCGGCTCTTAGTGTTAACCCTTTCACCACTTCATAACGGGCATTTGCCTCCATACCATAATGTGTTGTTTCCCCTACATTTTGGTTTTTGTAAGTTCCATCCACCTGTCTCACACTCATTATCTCATTTTTACCATCCATTTTATAAAGCGCGATATCTGCATTTCCTCTTCCCTCATTAAAGCCTGACCAGCCTCCTATCTCATAGTTGTTATAAGTTGAGGGCTTAAGGGTAGGCACCTGTACGCCTGTAAATAAGTCTGTGATATTGGGTGGTGCAAAGCCTACGCTATAATTAGCGTATAAACCTTTGGTATTTGTAAAGCCATACGTAAATCCAACTTTGGGAGTGAAATACGAAAAATAATTAGAAGCGTCTGCAGCTCCTGAATAAGATCCGGGCGGAAGCAGGTTCCTGAAATCGTAATCCATTCTGTCGTACCGCGCCGCTACAAGCACCTTAAGCTTTTCTACAGGGTTAATTTCAAATTGCGTATAAACGGCGGAATTAAAGAGATCAACTTTATAATTGGTAAGCACAGAATCGGTAGTTGTATATGCATAGTATACCTTGTCTGCATTAACATCTATATCAATGTAGTTTGCATAGTAAGTAGCGGGGCTGAAATCCACGCTAACACCCGTGATCCACCTTGCATTAAGGAAGTTGAAATTTTTTCTGTGCTGGGCAATGACGCCATAGCTGCTAAATGCGTCTTCATTAATTTGTCCCTTAGCTTTAGCAGGGTTGCCGGGTACAGCCCCAATACTGTAAAAAGGGTTTTGACCTATTGCCGTATTCCGGTGAAACAGTGTTATGGTTGTTTTATTATGCTCATTCCAGGTATGCTCAAACGCTGCTTTCAGCCTAAAAGCATTTACTTTCCGGTAAGTGAACCTGTAAAAGCTTTCATAGTCTTTACCGTAAAATTTGGTACTGTCTAACCCGCCCACCTGGTCTGTTTTATAGTTGATATAATCCGCCGTAAAATTCAACAGGCTTTTTTCGTCAAAGTGATAGTCGGCACGGAATGTTAACGCAAGCTTTCTGAAATCATTATGTTGCCTGTCATCCTCATTTCTATCCGCAAAATAACCTCCTGCATATAATCCTAACTTTTTAAAAGAATTAGAAGCAAAAAAATCGGTTCTTTTATACCCGCGGCTGCCCGCTTCAATTTGAATTTTACCGGAAGGGGCCTGGGAGGGAGCAGGTGTAATAAAATTAACAGCGCCGCCAACAGCCTCACTTCCATATAATGAAGAAGCCGGCCCCTTAATTACTTCTACCCGCTCTACTGCTGCCTGGTTTATTTCGATCAACGCGTTGTGGTTAAAGTCGCCAACGGTACGGATAGGAACACCATCTTCCAGGTACAGGTACATATTGCTGTATCCCATAGGCTGGCGTATAGACATGGCATGTTGTTCGTTGCCCAGATCAACCATAAACACGCCAGGTACCTTGTTCAGCAACAAATCAAGACGTGTAGCCTTGGTGTCATTAATCGTAGTTTTTGAAATAGTGTGTATAGCAATAGGAGCTTCTGACCGGGGTTGCAGCTCTCTGTTCGCTGATACAATTACTTCTGCAAGCTGCGTGCCTTCAGGCTGAAGAAATACCTGGATAAGTTTATCTGAAACGGGAAGTTTCTGATACTTATAATTTACGGCTGAAATAATGATGCTGTCAATCCGGGCAGCCGGTTCAAGTACAAATAATCCGGACTTATTGGTTTTTGTAAATATTTTTTTGTTGGCAGATGATATGCTCACATCCGGAACAGGAAGCCTGCTTTCTTTATCAAACACATATCCGCTAATGCGGCTCTGCGACTGAGCCTCAGTTCCAATAGTTGCCAAAAGAACGAATGAAATGAATAACCTCAATGACATGGGATCTAAAATTGTTAGTTTGGAAAACAGTTGCTGGTATAACAGGGTTTTGTTATTTCTGTGGAGTACTACATCGAAGTGTGTTCAGCATTTTTTTCATTTGTTGTACAGGGATTGATTTTGTAAAAGGAGAGGCAAAACTAATATCAATTTATTAGTCTACCAAATAAGTAGACTAATAAATTATTTTAATTTTTTCTTTTGCTGCAGGCGCGATGCTCCTGCCCTGTTTTTTTGATTTTATGATCAGCGTCAATAAATATTTACTCAAAAAAATTTGCTGGTAAGAAAATAATGCCATTACCTTTGCTGCAGTTCTTTACACCGTATGATTTACGGAATACTTATCAAGAAAGGTGGAGGGTAATGGCCCTGCGAAGCCTTGACAACCTCCTTTTATGCCGCATGGAATAAAAGGGAAGGTGCCAATTCCATCACGCCAACGGCGTGGGAGATAAGCCAGATTCATAGCTCCGCAATATGTGTAACACAATATTTGAAGCTCGTCTGATTTATCGGACGAGCTTTTTTGTTGCTCCCCGGTATGCTTTTTTGATAAGTGTTCTTTACCCAATTAATTCACATTTTAAATCAAAAAAAGATGAGCAACAACGCAACAAGCCTTATTCACAGCATTCCCGTTGATCCTTTAACCGGAGCTATTGCCGTACCCATTTACCAAACCAGCACATTTATCCAGGAAGCCCCCGGTATAAATAAGGGTTATGATTATGCCCGCACCGGCAATCCTACCAGGCAGGCGCTCGAAAACCTTATTGCCACGCTGGAAAAAGGAACCACAGGCATTGCTTTTGCCAGCGGACTGGCAGCTATTGACGCGGTAGTAAAATTATTGGAAAGCGGCGATGAAATACTGGCGGTGGATGACATCTATGGCGGCGCATTCCGCCTGTTCACACACATTTACGGGAAATTCGGCGTCACTGTAAACTACGTTGATACAACGCGGGCCGAAAATGTTTTTAACGCCATTACTCCCAAAACCAGGCTGATATGGATTGAAACACCTACCAATCCTACGTTAAAAATTTCCGATATCCGGGCCGTGGCTGCCATTGCAAAGGCCAGCGGGTGTTTGCTGTGCGTAGACAATACCTTTGCATCACCGGCGCTTCAGCAGCCACTTGAGCTGGGTGCAGATATTGTCGTTCATTCTGCTACCAAATATCTTGGCGGCCACAGCGACCTGATAGCCGGTCTTGTGATCACCAAAACAAAAGAGTTAGGCGAAAAAATAAAATTCATTCAAAACGCGAGTGGCGCCATTTTGGCTCCGTTCGATAGCTGGCTGGTGATACGCGGCATTGAAACTTTACACCTGCGCGTAAAGCAACATTGTTTTAATGCCCAGGCTGTAGCAGCATTTCTACAATCACATCCCGATGTTGACCAAGTTTATTACCCGGGATTAAAATCGCATTTCAATCATGCCATTGCGGCTCAGCAATCAAAGGGTTTTGGCGGTGTTGTTTCTTTTACCCTCAAAGATGATACAGAAGAAGCCGCCACTGCATTTGTTACTTCCACCCAATATTTTAAGCTGGCAGAAAGCCTGGGCGGTGTAAAAAGCCTGTTGTGCCATCCCGCACAAATGACCCACCTGTCTATTCCGGCAGAAAAGAGGAAAGCCGCCGGCGTTGCAGACAGCCTCATCAGGCTAAGCGTGGGATTAGAAGATGCCGGTGACCTGATCAGTGATCTGCAGCAGGCGTTTGAAAAAATTAAAACCAGGCAGCATTCAGTAAAAAAGCCGGTGGCTCACATATAGCACGCAATCATGCAAAAATATTTTAGGCAGAAAGAGCGCCGCATATAAACAGGTGTATTTAATAGTATGTGTTAAGCATTACTTTTGAAATACACCTGTTTATCAGCAAACGCTATACGAAAGGGATACCGCTACAGGGCTTTATTGCCGGCAGCTCTGCCTGATCCTGGCAGGTTTTCAGAAATTGAGCATCAGAACTGAACTTAATCCTTACTTTTATTGAAAGCTTTGGTTTCGGTATTTGTAATTTTATTATGAGACAACTAATCCCATTTTGCATTTCATTATACCTGCTTGTTTCATGTACAGCTAAAAGACAAAATGATAAAGTTCAATTTGAAGAACCACCTGTTTCGGGGCGCTCAGGGAAAGAGCTGGCGATAGCGCACTGCAGCCGGTGCCATGCTTTTGTGAGTCCTGAATTATTAACAAAAACCATTTGGAAAGAAGATGTGCTTCCGGCTATGGGGTACCAGATGGGCATATACAGCGGCGGGTTCAGACCCGATAGTTTGTTTGATCCCGGCGTAAGCGGCGATATTGTACGTAATGCCGGTATCTATCCGGAAAGTCCGGTGCTGGCAAAAGCGGATTGGCACAAAATAGAGCAATATTTTATGGAGCATGCGCCGGATACCATTCCGCCTCCCCTTCGCAAAAGTGCAATCCGGATGGGACTGCAGCATTTCAAATACAAAGAAGCTTCCTTTTCTCATCGCCCTTCGCTGACCACTATGGTCAAAATTCTTCCTGATAACCGGGGCATCGCATATAGTGATGGAAAAAGCAGGCGTAATGTTTTAACCTTTCTAACCCCCGATCTTAAAGAAAATTACAGCATCCCGCTGCAATCAACGCCTGTTCAGTTTGATGAAAAAGCAAACGGGCTGTACCTCACAACTACCGGGAACGGAATTTTTCCAACGGATGCTCCCGGGGGTGCTATACAACGATGGGTAAAAAATGAACCGCAGCCGGGATATCAACCCGGGAATATCATTATTCCAAATTTACAGCGGCCCGTTTGTATAGCATACGGCGATTTGAATAACGATGGATTTGAAGATATTGTGGCCTGTGAATTTGGCAACCAGACCGGGCAATTGGCCTGGTACGAAAACAATGGGAAAGGAGGTTATAACAAAAGGGCCCTGCGCGATAAGCCCGGTGCGATCACGGCCATTATTAAGGATGCCAATAACGATGGATTACCCGATATTTATGTGCTCATGGCACAGGGTGATGAGGGTGTTTTTTTGTATGAAAACCAGGGAGCGGGTACATTTAAGGAAAAACGGCTGTTATCCTTCCTGCCCCTGAATGGATCCCAGTATATTGAACTTGCGGATTTTAACAAAGATGGTTTTGATGACATCTTATACGTTTGTGGAGACAATGCCGACAAAACACCGGTATTAAAGGACTATCACGGCATTTATATTTTTCTGAATGATGGTAAATCCAACTTTACGCAATCGTATTTCTACCAAATGAACGGCGCTTATAAAGCGATGGTACGGGATTATGACCTGGATGGTGACCTGGATATAGCTGCCATCTCTTTTTTCCCCGATTATCTCCGCTACCCGGAAGAAAGCTTTATTTATTTGAAAAATATAGGAAATTTAAAATTTGACGATTATTCATTTCCCGAAGCTCCAAAGGGTAGATGGGTGGTAATGGATGCGGGCGATATGGATGGTGACGGGGATATTGATCTTGTTTTGGGTTCTTTTGTATATTTTTTACCGCAGGGTGATACCACGGGGCTGGGTAAAAAATGGCTATTAACCGGGCCTTCTGTAGTGGTTTTGGAAAACACGATCCGATAGGGCCGGGTGAGACGGGAGAGGTGAAAGGTGAGAAGTGAGCGGTTTCTCGTTTCACGTTTATCGTTTCACGGGGCCATCGTAAAAATACAGGGAGATCAGCGGTTTGTCGTATTTCTATTACAAAACAAAAACATCTTATTCTATTTTTTTTACGGGCCGGGTGCATTTCCTTTGAGGAATCCAATTCATCCTAAAAACCAATTCCTATGTCTTTAACCATAGCTCAATTTTCCGTGCTCACTGAAGTTCAAAAACTCGAACTCATTGTTAAAAACGCCGTCATACTTGGCGAGAGAAGAGATAATGTTTTTGAATATGTTCTCTATGATATTGATGGTTTGTATGTAGAAGAAATACGTGGAATTCACTATACTGACTGGTATCAGTATACTGCCATTGACGACATGAACCTCGTGCTCCCATACACAGAAGAAATACAGGTAGTTTTTGAATAATCTTTTACACACCCTAAAATCAATGTTTCATTCAGGCACAGGTCTCGCAGTGGTGGCTCCGCCGCTTTACCGGAACTGTGCTTAATTACAATTTGCATTTGCTTATATATCGTGCAGTAGTCGTCATTGCGCTGTTGGCAATGCCGGTAATTTCACGGACAGGCGCTTTATGCTTTTTCATTTTATAGTATTTCATGTAGTTATATTCTTTATAATAGAATGAACCGAGGCTACGCCTCTTGGTTTTTACATTATTCGAAATTAAAAGGGATATAGCACATCAAAATATTAATTTAGCCTAATAACCCTCTTCCCCCCTCCCACTCCAATCTACTATATTTGTTCCACAATGATGCTGTATGAACCTATCCATTAAGCTCCTTGCTGCTTCCGTCTTTTTATTTCTGACGCTAAATAATGCAACCACCCAAAGCATTCCTGATTCTGTTGCGCAAAAAATTGATAAGCTTTTCAGCCAATGGAACAATCCCAACACACCCGGCTGTGCCATTGGCGTGGTGCGCAACGATTCATTGATCTACGCCAAAGGATATGGTATGGCCAACCTCGAGTATGGTATCCCTGTTTCTCCTGAAACCATTTTTCATATGGCTTCGGTATCCAAACAGTTTACGGCCTACAGCATCGTGCTGCTCGCCCGCCAGGGAAAGCTGCGGTTAGATGATGACATTCACCAATACCTGCCCTGGTTTCCCTACCTTAAAGAAAAGATCACGATCCGCCACCTGCTCAATCATACCAGCGGCATCCGCGATCAATGGCAGTTGCTTGCCATTGCAGGCACCCGTTTAGACGATGTGATTACCCAGGATCATATTGTAAAAATACTGGGCAAACAGCAGGCATTGAATTTTAAGCCCGGAGAACGATACAGCTATTCCAACAGCGGGTTTACCATGCTGGCTGAAATTGTGAAAGCAGTTACAGGGCAATCGCTCCGCAGGTTTACAGACTCCGCTATCTTTAAACCGCTGGGCATGAAGCAAACGCATTTTCACGATGACTATACCGAGATTGAGAAGAACCGTGCCTACTCCTACCAGCGGAAAAATCTCTTTACATTTTCCAACAGTGTACTCTCCTATTCCAATGCCGGCGCCACCAGCCTGTTTACCAATATCAACGACCTTTCAAAATGGGTGATGAATTTTTATACCCCTGTTGCGGGCACAGCCGCCGATATTGATCAACTGGTGCAGAAAGGAAAGCTGAACAACGGTGTGGAATTAAACTATGCGCTGGGCATTGTTTCCGATACATACAAAGGCTTTAAACAATATTCCCACTCCGGCGGTGATGCAGGATTCAGAACATATCTCACCGTATTCCCCGAGCTGAAAATGGGTTTTATGATATTCAGCAACCTGGCAGAAGTGAATACCTATGAAAAGACTTACCAGTTGGTTGATCTGTTTATCAAAGACACAGCAGCTAAAGTAAATGCAGACATAAGGATTGACAGCAGCCGCGCTATTATAAAAGATGAAGGGCGTGTAAAAAATTTTACCGGTGATTTTATTTCAGAAGACGGTGCACAATTCAGCTTTGTGCTGCGCAACCGGAAATTGTACTGGGAGCGTTATGGGAACTCGGATCTGTTGTACCCCGGGTTGAAAGACAGCTTTACCGTAGCCAAATCACCGGAGATAAAATTCGTATTTAGTACAGCACCCGATAAAAGCGTGCTGGTAAATCAATACTGGCCGGATAATAACCGGTTACTGATAAAATATACCACCGATAGTGTGCAAACAGCACAACAACTACAGCAGTATGCAGGTGTGTACTACTGCCCGGAGCTGGATTGTAAGTATGCCATCGTTGTAAAAGATCATGAACTGGTATTAACCGGCAATAAGTATAACGATAGCAAGCTGAAGCTGGTGGAAAAAGACCATCTCTTTACCGATTACTGGTGGATGAGGCATTTAAAAACGATCTCAGACAACAATAAGAAAATAACTGGTTTCGAGGTAAACGATGGCAGGATCATGCACCTGCGGTTTAATAAAATACAGTAGCGGTCAATTGCTAAGCCCTGCGTTGAAGATAGCGTTCCTGATATGATTTGATTCATGCTAATTTTACAACAGCCGCATGTGGTACCAGCTTATCAATATTTCCTTCTTTGTATTTCATACCCTGTTTACCCTGTTTAATATGGCAGGATGGATTTTTCCATACACCCGGAAACTGCATTTAATCACCCTTTTCCTCACGTCCTTCTCCTGGTTTATACTCGGCATATGGTATGGCTGGGGATATTGCATTTGTACAGACTGGCACTGGGCTGTGCGGGAAAAGCTGGGTTACCACGACCATTCTGATTCCTATATCCATTTCCTTATATTCAAATTAACAGGGGCCGATCTAAACCCAAAATTTGTAGAGAACGCCACATTGCTGATTTTTTTACTCAGCTTGGCCTTAAGCATCGGGTTAAATATAAGAGACCATTATCATCGCAAAAAATAATGTTGGGGAAAAAGTAACCAAAAGCCGTCCGAAAACCCAGCCTGTCCGGTAAGCAGGGCTGGCAGGGAATACGGAGCGTTTTCGGAAAGGAGCTTTGATTACGATGTACATTTTACCGGTAACGAAGCAAAAAAGGGCAAAAAAAAGGGGCAGCATAAAAATGCACCCCGCTTTTAAAATCCAATATCCTATGAAAAACCTGATCAAATGTATCATGCTATTTTGAAAGTAAAGAGGGTTTGCCGTTCTTTTTAGTAATCGGTATTATTCCCTGTGTAATTAGCCGAAAAAGGGCTATCCTTTTCTTCGCCCGGGGAGGGTAACCTGGAAAAGTGAATTACCATAAGATGACAATTTTGCCTGCTGCCAAAAAATCTGCTGCCTCAAAAAGGGATACCGGTGCAGAAAACAAAAGCGGTTACAGCCTTTTGCTCCATGATTCAGAACCTTGAAAAAAGCTCCATGAACTCCTGCCTGCGGCTACGGGAAAGCGTTATATTATCATCATTATCCATAACAATATACCCGCCCTCGCCGCGAACAAATTTTTTTACATGATTGATACCGATGAGAAAGGAGCTGTGCACCCGGTAAAAATCGGGGCCGCTTAATGTTTCATCGAGCTCCTTGAGCACCCTCGACACCATGATCTTCCTGCCGCCCGTGAGCACCACATTGGTATAATTGCTTTCCGCTTTGCAATAAATAATCTCCGCTGTAGGCACAAATATCAGTCCCTCGCCCGTTGTAAGTGCAATACGGGAAGGCGTTGATTTTGGCGGGCGGTTAATATGCTGGAGCAGCAACGCAAACTGCTCCTTGCTGGGAACAGCTCTTTTTTCTTCTACCCGTTGCATGGTTGCTTTCAGGTCATCGGGATCAACAGGCTTTAATAAATAATTTAACGCGGCATATTTAAAAGCTTTTATAGCAAACTGATCGTAGGCGGTACAAAACACGATCTCAAACGTTACGTTCTTAACCTGCTCCAGCATATCAAAACCATTCATCCTGGGCATCTCAATATCAAGGAACACTACATCGGGCTTATGCCTGCTAATAGCTTCTATACCTTTTTCCGCGGTATTGCACATTGCCACAATATGGGCCTGCGGGCAATAGGTTTTCAGCAGCCACTCCATCATTTCGAGGGCGTTTGTTTCATCATCTACCAGCACACATTTTATCATATCAGCTATTTTTAAGTTTCATCCACAGGAATGTTTAGTGTAACTTTTGTCCCCAGCGCTTCCCCATACGCATCCTTCATGTCTTCAATACCCACTGAAGCATTCAACCCTGCCTGCCGGCCCATTAATACCAGCCTGCTTTCGGTTAGCTGCATCCCCAACGATTTTCTTGAAGCCGCTGTTTTACTTTTTAATTCTTTAGCCTTCTGCCTGCCCACACCATTGTCTTCAATAATACATTGCAGTATATCATTCCCTTTCCGGCTGATGTGAACAGATAAATACCCTTCCGTTGTTTTATGCAATAAGCCATGCCAGATGGCATTTTCTACATAAGGCTGTATAATTAACGGAGGAACATATACACTTTCGGGGTATACTTCCGCGGTAAAGCTGATATCACAGGTGAATTTTTTTTCAAACCGGATGCCTTCCATCTCAACGTACAGCTTTAATGCTTCCAGCTCACTGGCCAATGTAATAGACTTGTTGTTGGAATTATCCAGTATCAGCCGTATCAGCCGGGCAAACCTGGTGAGGTATAAGGATGCTGTTGCCTGGTCGCTTTTTACAATGTAGCGGTTAATGGAATTAAGGCAGTTAAAGATGAAATGAGGATTCATCTGCGCTCTTAAGGCCTGCATTTCAGCCTCCGCCATTTTTTGCCGTGTATCCATAAGCACCGACTCGGCCCGCGTCTTTTCCCTGTCGGCTTTTGTTTTTATGATTTTATTGGCGCAAAGTGAAGCAATGGTGGTAAGCACCGATAAATGTTTTTGCGTAAAAAATCCTTTTTTAGTGTGCCCGCAATATATAATGCCCCATACTTTATCATCGGTAACTACAGGAACGGCAATCTCCGAAAGTATGCGTTCTTCATTATCTTTATTTCGCGGGTCCCTGGTGGTATCATAAATGATCTCTGCTCTGCCCGAATGCGCCACCCGGCCGGCAATGCCGCTCTCTGCAGAAACCTCAGCAGGCTGGCTTGTAGCAGCTTGGCCTGTGGAAGCAGCTTTTTGTTTTAATACTTTTGCCTTCCTGTCTACAGTATATATTACACAGTTTTCAAAATGGAAGCGCTCAGTACAATGCCTGGCTACATCCGGCAGGATGGCTTCTATGTCATTGGCTTCGTAAATGCTGGAGGAAAAATAATTGATGGCCTGCGCGGTTTCCAGCTCCTCCTTATGCAAATTGATTTTACGCCTGTGATTTAAAATAACGCGCATTATTATGGCCGCTACCAGCAAAACACACAATGCAATAAACCACCATGTCATCCAAAAAGGATTAAGGATACGGAAAGCAAGGGTGTTATTTGCTTTTTTCCAGTCAACCTGGTTCAGGCTCGCTTCCATTTCCAAGAGATAACTGCCTGGCGCCAGCGATGAAAAGCGCACAATACTGCTACTGCCAATCTCTTTCCAGTCCGTATCCAGCCCGGTGAGCTTATACCGGTACCTTACTTTCTCGGGGTTATTGAAGTATACGGCGGCAAACGTCACTCCCATTGACCTGTCTGAATAATTAACCGGCCCCAGGGTATCAAAAGCATACATGGAGTAATCCATATTGCCGATCCTTGCTTTGCTGATATACGCTTCAAATGACTGGTAAGGAGCTGAAAACGTTTCGGGCTGCCAGTAATTGATACCATTCAGTCCTCCAAAATAAAGAATACCGTCCCTGTCCCTGAACCAGCTGTTGCTGTTGAAGCCATATCCCTGTATATTATCGGAACGGTCAAAAAGATTCAGTTTAGCCGTTTTGGGATCAAAGCGGTAAATACCATTTTCTGAACTCGCCCAAATAACTCCCTGGCTGTCACGGTAAACCGTATACAAACCCATGTTATCAAAAACAGTAGTTATTTTTTTACTCACTACTTTTCCATTTTCATAGTAAAGGGTATATAATCCCTTTGTAGATGAAAACAGCAAACCATTATCCTGCATTATAAACCCACTATAGCCGTGGGTAATTACATTACTTTTAAAATCTTCAGGTACAGTTAACAGGTAGTTCATCTCCGCATCGAAGCAGTACACGCCCGTAACTGTTGCAATCCATACTATCCCATCGCCTCCCTGCGCACAAAAACTGGCGGCTCCTTTTCCTATTGCCGGATGAATAAGCCGCCGGAGCCGGTAAGTTTTCCCATTTAATATATATACAGCACGATTCGCAACAATAACATGGTTGCCGTTGTGTAAGGTGATAATATCATTTACAAAATCTCTTTCGCTTATTCTTTTCGTTTCATCCGAATCATAATCCGGCCGTCTGTATTGCCGGGTTTTAATATCAAATAACCACAACCCCTTATTGGTAGGGCCAAGTATGAGGTACCTGCCGTCATATACCATTCCCCGTATTGATTCATGACTTAACCTGCTGCTGTCGTCTTTGGCGGGGGGGAACAAAATCCATTCGTTTTTGCTTTTCTTCCAGCAGGCAAAGCCATAACCTGTAGCAATCCACAAATCTCCCTTTTCATCCTGTATGATCTTACGCACATCATTGATATTGGCAGATATCTCATCGCTCATCTGGCTTATTTTAATAAGTGCCATGGGCTGGTTCCTGAAAGCGAACCGTGCAATACCATCTGTTGTAGCTATCCAGGCATAGCCTTCCGCTTCATCATAAAAAATAAAGCTGGCATATTCATTAGTCGCTACCTTTCTCCCATTCAGAAAAAAATGCTGCTTCAGAAATTGTTTTTTCGCCACGTCATATTCAAAAATGCCTTCGGAAGAAGCCATCAGGAAACGGGAAGGAGAAATGGCCGTCATGTTTCTAAAACTAAACGGCCCGGTAAGGTCATTACCAAGCGAGGCGGCAGTAACCGTTTTTGTTGAAAACCGGTACCATTGCGGTGAAGCATAACGCATACTAATAAGCGCACTGTCTTCGCTTACCGGAAAAATACCATAAATCTGTCCCCCGGCTATGCTGTCTGTGCGGCGGGTTTTTATATTATAGCGGTAAATAAAATTGTTATTGTGCACGAATAATACATCGCGGTATAACACACAAATATCCGTAAGCAGTCCGGTTGCCATTGGTAAGAACGGCTCCAGCTTCTTAAATTCCTGTTTTACCGTGCTGAACTCAAAAAAGCCCTTGTTGGTGAGCATCCATATTTTTCCGTCCGGCAGTTCAATAACGGGTCCAACTTTTAGTCCCTCCTTATCGGCTTCAACAGCCACAGCGCCAAATGTTCCTGTTTTTTCGGAAAAAAGAAAAACCTCTTTTTCAGCGCACACCCATATGCGGCCTTCCTTATCACAAAGCAGGCTGTTTACCCTGGGAGAAGGCCGGAAATTTTGCACTTCCTTTCCGTCAAAACTTTGCACCTGCGACCTGTATAAAATCCAGAGCATCCCTTTTTGATCCTTGTCCATTGCGGTTATAGCATCGGGACGGATACCGCTTGGGTAATCAAATAACTGGAGGTGATACTCCGGGAACTGCGCCCTTGCCGGAACCAGCAGCAATAAACAAACCACCACCGCACATATGCTTCGGATATTATTAACCATTACCAATTTACTCCCCTGTTAGTTTTAATGAATGAACCGTACCGGTTCAACGGCTGAAAAATAGGCGATTGGCTTGTAACCTGCAATATTTTTTAGTATTTGCCCGAAATTTTGAGTAATGTGCAGGTTTACAGGTTCGCAGCACAAATGTATGGCAATGATTTTTTCGTTTCCGCTGGTTTGCCTCCCTTTACAAGGGTCATTCTAATTATAGCGTTTCCCTTCGAATCTAGGATTTTTATGCTTCGGATTTATAATTTATTTGGTTCCTGATGCTTCGTATGCCTCCGGATTTTAAATTGCCGGCTTCATTCATCATCACCTGTTTACTATTGATCCTGTGGCAATGGCTTTTCAGCAGCCGGAACAACAGGCGGGGCGGCATCGCGGATGTCTTCGTCATCAGCATCATCATCATGCAGGTCGTCCGATTGTTTCGATCTTCTCAATTTTACAACAGGAGCTTCCTGTGTGCCGGTAATGCTCATCGGTATACCAATCAAACCAAACGGCGGTAATCCCAGCCGGGCGCTCAGGTTCAGCCGCCCGTCAAAACTTACCTGGCCTTCAAAGCGCGGTCTGAAACCTTTTACCTTAAGCTTAACTCTTTCAATAGTGATGATATTATCTGCAATAGTTGATTTAATATTTACATCCGACAGGTCGGGATCGCCTAATTTTTCCGTATTGGTTTTGTCGCTGATGGCGGAAAACAATTTCAGTCCCTTTACCTTCACTTTCTTAAGCAACAGCACACCGCCGCCTTTCAGGCTGGAAAAGTTGGGATACATATTGGCATCAAGCAATCCGCCCAACCGGTAGTTGAGCGATACAATGCCTTCCACATATTGTGCCGAGGGCGCCATTTCCCGGAAAAGCTTTACCTCCTGCCAGGCCCTTTGAATATCAAAACCGGAAGCGCTTACCTGGTAATCGAATGCTGCGCTGTGCTCATTTAAGCTCGCGTAAGCGGCTTTCATCTGTACGGTTGTTCCTATTACAGAAAAGCCGGCATCACTGAGCTCCAGTTGTCCCTGCCGCATACTGGCATCAGCCTTAAAATGAAGCACATCCAATCCAGGGTAAGAAATGCTGTCGGCCACAACACCCAGTTGAAAGTCAATATCACGCGGGAGCACTACCACGCTGGTAGTTGCCGGAGCCACCTGAACCTCGCTGCTGTCCTGTGTTTTGGAGGGCATTAAAGCCGTCCATTCCTCTACCCGTAAATGCTTCGTGTATACGTTCAGTTTACCCTCCAGCATGGCGCTGTCTTTCAAAAGATAATTAATGATATTGGCGAACCGCCCGTTTACTGCGGCATGGGTGCTGCCATAGTTCAGGTTAATGCTGTCAGCCACCAGCTTATCCTTTTCAAAATGAAAAGCGCCGGAACCTATATGAAACGGTTGGGGAAATGCATCCGAACGGAACTGAATATTGTGCAATGTAAAATGGCCCCTGTTGTCTAATTTTTCATAGCGGCCGGCCACAGCATCCGATTGTTTTCCTTTAAGCGCTATATCCGTTTCTATCATTCCATTCACATCATATCCTTCAACCGCAAAAAGACGGTAGATCTTTCCTATATTCAACATGCCTTTTGATTGCATCTCGTATGAAAGATCATCAAAGTTGGAGAGCTTACAGGCAATGGTAAAAGGCTGTTCTTCAAAATGAAGGGAAACAGGATCAACACGGAGCTCAAGCGCATCCATCCTGCCGGTGGCATTGATAACGGCAGCGGCTACCTGCAGTTGGGTAAGGGGGTTGGGATAATAGCCTGTTTTGAGATAACCGTCTTTTAAACGGAAAGCAACATCACAAATGGGAAACTCCCCGTTGCGGGGGTGATAGGTTCCGCTAAAGCGGGCATGCATGTTCAGTATGCCCCTTAAATCGAAACTGGAATCGAACGCTAATGTTTTGTTCCATTTTTCCAGGTCGGCGCTGGCGTTTATTTTCCCTTCCAGCAACGGACGGCTGAACCCTTTTGTTGCTATAACGGCCGTAACCTCATCCTTTCCCCTGCCGGCGTGCAGCGAATCCAGCTTAATGGTCATTTTTTCCATATCTAAATTGGGCAGGTCAATGTTGAGTGCCAGGAAAATATTCTTCACCGGTTCCCTGCTGTCTTTGGCTCCTATGAGCCCATCGGTTACTTTCATTTTCATCGAAAAATCGGGCGCTTTATTTTGAGCTGCTATATAATCGCCCTGTAAAGCCAGCTCCAGCGCCACTTCTCCCTTTACCCTTGTTTTATCCAGCCAGGAAACCACAGCCGGCGGGAAAGCGGAAAAGAGATTTTCAAAAGCGGTAGGACGCGTATTCAGCAAAAAATTCATACTATAGCCATCTTTCAAAAAATCGAACCTGCCGGTAAAGTTCATTGGCAGTTGGTTGATCTTCATCCTGTTCTTCGCAAAAACCAGGCTGAGCGAATGGGTGTTGATAAGGGTTCTGATACGGCCGGCCAGCTTCTGATCCCTCAGGTAATACCGGTGATCGTACCGGATATGAAGGCCCTCCATTTTTATTTTGGAAGACAGCTCAAAAACAGCGCTGGCCAAGTCGCCCTTTCCCACATAATCGAACCGGCTGGCGCTGATCTGAAAAGGAATAGAGCGGTCGTGATAAACCAGCTCGCAGGCTTCAATCTGGATACGTTCTAATTTTAATGAGGCTGTGCTGCTGTCTGTGGCAGTACTGTCCTTTTCCTTTTTTTCAGGCACATACACATTGTAGTTGGGCATGCCCTGCTCATTTACCTGCACATTGATCTTACCACTGGTAAGATAAATTTCATCAATACGCAAATCGCCGCTTAATACGCTCAATACGTTTACGCCCAGCGCCACTTCCTTAGCAGCCAGCAGGGTATCCTGCCGGTAAGGCGCCGAGCCTTTCAGGCTTACATCATAAAGCGTGAGGGTAAGCGAAGGAAAATGATTGAAGAAAGACAACCGCACACCCGAAAAGTTCAATTCCGTTTCAATGGACCGGTTCGCCCATTGTTTTATTTTTTGAGTTACAAAATCAGGGAACAATAAGGGCAAAAGAAACATGAGCAACAACAAAACAGCGATACCAATTCCTGTATACTTTAATGAACGTAACAGCCATTGGGGAAGCTTCAACAACAGATTGAACTTATTTTGCATAGTAATGATTACACCTGCAAAAATAGGCATTGTTCATTGGTTCAGCGTAGGTGGGTTCCGGAAGATGGGTTAATGCTTAAAAGATCACGCTTACCTGTTTAAAGGATAAACAAAATGAACAACTTTTTCATGAATTCCTCCTGTTGAATGATAAAAATAGAGCGCATAACCATCGGCTTCATCAGCCTGCACAAAAACTTCCGCTATACCCGTTTCTTTGCAATAGCTGGTAATTCCTGATAAAGGTATACTGTCTTTATCAGACACTTTTTCTATAAGCATGTTGCTGATTGTTCTTAATATTAACAGGTTCGGGATCCTTCGCTTTGATGGATGAAAAGTATATCCATCCAATAAAAAAAAGCTGCAGCGGTACCCTGTACCATAAATAATGCAAGCCATCCCCGTTAAACGTTGCCGTTTCCATATCTACGTGATGTATAGCGGCATAGATATTTACAGGGAGTATAAAAATAAAAAAGATGATCAACAGCCACCCGGTCAGTACCCTGAATTTTGGTAATAGCAGTCCTATGGCGGCCGCTATTTCCACAAATCCTGTAAAGTACACCAGTTCTGTTTTGAAAGGGATAAAGCCTGGCATCATCATCGCCATGCCTTTTGTGAACATAAAATGACCGGTGGCTGTAAGCACCAGCATTGCCGATATACCGACCCTGGCCGACAAAGCAAATCTGTATTCCTGCCGGATGAGCTTAGAAGAAAAAAACAGCCAGTCTTTGTCTGTAAGAGCAGTTATACTTTCAAAATATTTTCTGATCTGTTCCATTTGCTATGCTTTGTATTTTAAGTACTAAAATTATTGTTTATGAAACGGGGATGCTGCATTCGGTATACAAAATATTGAGAAAACCTTTCGGGAGTCTGGTCAGGGATGAACACAGATGCCTGGTTTGTATGGACGCTTCCTTCGTTAAGATGACAGTAGTAACAGGACTGAGCATTTATAATAAAGTCGAACAAACAACCCACTGCTTGTCACTCTGACGAAGCTTTCTTGCCGGCAGACAGGGAAGGGTCTGGCTTCGCTTTAATCGTTGCAGACGCTTCCTTCGCCGCCGCAACAAACAATAGTAACAATTCTTATGTAATTTAGTGCCCGGCAAACAAATACAGCAACTGCCGGATACGCAAAAACACAGCCCATGCGAACAAGATCAACGTTGAATCATTTTCTTTTTATTACGATTATAATCATCTGCATAGTCTCTTGCCGGCAGGGAAAAAATAAAACGGAAACCACACCAGTTGCCGCTATCATACCCGACATCAGCGCCATGAAGATCAGCGGCGCCATTTCCTGTACAAAAGGACTAACGCCCGGCGACAGCACCATCTTCATGAATGGCGGGGGCGCGGCTTTTATAACAACAGCGGAAAATGAAATACCGGCTGATCATGAGAAAATCAATGGCATGGTATATATCCCCGGCGGAACATTCAGCATGGGCGGCGTAAACCCCGTGGGCATCACCGAAGGCGGACACGAAGCCATGGACGACGCCCGGCCCATACACCAGGTATACGTTGATCCGTTTTACATGGATGAAACAGAAGTAACCAACAAGCAATTCGCCGCTTTTGTAAAAGCCACCGGTTATATTACAGTGGCAGAACAAAAACCCTCAAAGGAAGAATTCCCTGGCGTGCCTGAAGAAGCGCTTGTTGCAGGCGCGGTGGTATTCACGCCCCCCGCGCATGAGGTGGCATTGAACAATCACCTGCAATGGTGGGAATATGTACATGGTGCTAACTGGCGCCACCCATCAGGAGCTAATAGTAATATTACCGGTAAAGAAAATTATCCTGTAGTGCAGATCGCCTATGAAGATGCGGCCGCTTATGCAAAATGGGCGGGAAAGCGCTTACCCACGGAAGCCGAATGGGAATTTGCCGCAAGAGCCGGCAAAACAGGCAACCTCTATACCTGGGGCAATGAAATGAAAAGCGCCGGTAAATGGCAGGCCAATACTTTCCAGGGACAGTTCCCTAACGCCGACATCGCCGGCGATGGCTTCGCGGGCATAGCGCCGGTTAAGCAATTCGCGCCCAACGGGTATGGCTTATACGATGTAGCCGGTAATGTATGGGAGTGGTGCAGCGACTGGTACCGGGCCGATTATTATGCCACGCTTACCAAAGCAGGTGTTGTTAAAAATCCAAAAGGACCCGATTCATCTTTCGATCCTGCAGAGCCCGGCCAGCAGAAAAAAGTACAGCGCGGCGGTTCGTATTTATGCACCGACCAGTATTGCACCCGCTACATGGTAGGCACCCGCGGCAAGGGCGAATGGCGCTCCGCCACCAACCATATCGGGTTCCGGTGCGTGAAGGATGCGGAGGTAAAGCAATAACCTCACCCTCTTTCCCTCTCCACACCGTAGAGAGGGACGGTGCTTCATAACAATGCCAGAGCAAAAGATTCTTCCACTTGAACTACACCAAACCGCTTTGCAGCAAACATTAGCCTTATTTCAAAAGCCGACAGACCGTGATAATGATGATAACAACCAAAATTGATGTATAAATTAGCTTCGTATATCTCGCGAGCCAATTGGGAAGAAAAATATCAAAATTGTCCTTAGAAGAATCAGTGTACTTCCGGGCTAATACAGTTAATGGACAGAAAAATTTAAACATCAGCAATATAAGCCCTTCGAGAACAAATAGCCCATAACCAATCCACAGCCATTTGTCGAGTCTGTTTGTAATAACCGCATACAGCATGTAGAATATTACGAAATTGAAAAATATCCATACGGCAGTATGAATGACTTTAATAATATTCAATTTCGTTTCTTTATTCATATCAGCATGTAATCCGGGCTGCCAATTTACATTTAGCCGCGCCGGGGTCTTCATAAAAGGCCATACGGGCAGCCATGAGACCCTGCGCTAAAAAACCTTTCATAAGATCATTTTTTAGCCTGAGAAAACTTGTCTCCAGGGTTGGCTCAAAGCTTGAACCCATTATGAGCCAATTGAGCCAATTATGAGCCAATTAAAACATAGTTCGTTCCTGCTCCAATATCACCAGTTCTTTTAAGAATTTTGAATTTTTCAACAAGTTCTGTCAAGTCTCTTGTTGCGGTTGCTTTTGAAACAGCATTTAGTGTTTGATAATCGCTGTTAGTAATTTTCCCATGTTGGCGCAAGAATGAGGCATTGCATTGTGCATAGCCTTCTTGGGCCATATTTATGAACTATATTTTAAATCAATTAATCCTTTCAATCCGCAAAAATCACGAGCGCTTCCCTGACAAATACATCTATCCACCTAACAGCAGCAAATGAAATGAAATATAATTTATCGTTATCGTGGAATTTATATTTTCTACTCATAGGAAAGTAAATATACAATCACATTGATTTTTATAGTAAAACAGTCCTTCCTAAATCCACCGTTCTATAGATACGGGTTTTTGAAACCTTTACTTAATTTTCAACTTTTCTTACATGGCACAAGAAACCTTCACTCTTTTCCTACGCCTCATTCTTGCGCCAAAATGGGATGGCTAACTTTTGTTTACCTTTTCTCCAATTCCACGGAGCGATAGGCGAGCTCTCACTCCAAAGCCCGACTTTATTTTTTTGGGCTTCAATTTCCAATTGAGCATATTCCTTACTGTCGGAGTACTTTTTAAAATGCCAAGCTAATCCATTTTTAACTAACTCGTTGTTTACGTTTGTTCCATCCAATAAAAACATCTCTGAAATTAGGCGTTTGTTTCTGTCATACTTATTGTCATTTACAAGGGTAACATTCTTCCCGAAACATAAATCGGAAGCAAACTGTTTTGCCTTATTACCAAATGGTTGTTTTTTTTCGGGACAATCAATATGAGCTAACCTTACAGTTTGCTCTTTCCCATCTATAAGTAGAACAAATGTATCGCCGTCTTTTATACCGATTACCTTATAACCTGTTTGATTCTCCTCGTCTGAACTTTGGGTATTTAACGATGCTTCGTGATTTTTATATCTTTCATAATTTCCACCGACTGGATGATTACAACCTACAGTCGAAATTGTCAAAAAGAAAAAAAGAAGTTCTATCATTTGAAAATTCTTTGCTGATGGCAAATGATTTTTTATAAAACTATCCAGTATGCTCATGATCTTTAATTTTAAGCTGGATAAAGATAAATATCTTTTTTGGCCAATAGTCTGCCGGAATTAAAACCTCAAAAAAAGTTGATGAACATTATCTGTTTGCCCGTATTTATACCAACTTGCTTGTTAGCAATAGTTTTTAGGAGTATGTGATAATATAACCATCATCCAATCTATCTCCAGTCTCTAAAAAGTAATATAGGGCATTAATACAATAATCAAGGCTTTTATAATAGTGCAGTTCTGTAACCCATGAGTTTGGTCTTTTGTCTTTATAGTATGCTTGATTATTCTTAGGCTTTAAATAAACTTCTCCCCTTTTCCCATCTAAAAACTCAATTGTATATATTTTAGTCATACCGCCAAAGAATGAAGTGTCTTCAGAAATGTCAAGTGTTTTATATTCAGGCGGATTGATTGTCCGATTTTGTGTCGCACCTAAACCCCTTGTTGAATTCTCTTTCAAATATTTGTCATTCAAAAATCTAATAACGTCATTAATATTGTTTAATTCATTATCATATTTTGATTCATTAACAAAAAATGCATAGCTATCAGTACTGTCTAACTTCAGAGCTATCACGTTTTCGTCAAAAAATCCATGCTTTAATAAATAGCTTTCTTGCTTTGTGTCAATTAGCAAAGATTGATTTCCTAAATATTCCCAAGAGCCTTTTTCCACTATACCATTTTCAGAAATAAGTAATTGATTGTTTTGTCTGAAAATAAAAACCTTTTTAGTTTGATTTATGTCTCCTAATGAGACCCAATGTTGATTTGTCAACTTTGTTAAGTCGTCAAGCTTTTTACTAAATCGCTGAATTTTCGGAATTATGTCTACTATAAATGTTCTCATAAAACTATCGCTAACGTCGGATTCTGCGTTTGGGGAGCATTTAGAAAACGCCCAGCTCAGAACCGAATCCGATTAAAGGTACAAAAGATGAAGATTTATTGTTTCACCCGTTGATGCAAAACCTCTCGGTTAAAGGTTATTATTTTGTTGCAAGTATAAATAGAATTTATGAACAACTTGGTCAAAGTTGTGATGACTAATGTTTTTCGTCTGCCCGTCTTTATGCCAACCTGTTAGTAGCCGTTTTTCTTTATCATACCATTAGATTCTTTTTCATAAAGTTCTTTGTATATTCTTACCCCAAATGATGGTTGTCAAAAAATGGTAATTAACGAATTGCTGCACGCAATACGTTCCATTATTAAATATTTATAAGCGCTTAAAACACTTCCACCTGCTTACAAACAGCTAAAAAGAATATTCCTTCGCTATCGCACGGGTCCAAAAATCCTAAAAATGGAATAAAACGGGTTGATTGCCGGGTTATAGTAGTGCGGATTGAAACTGTTTCAAACCTATTCTTTTTTTATTAAAAACAGGCATTTTTTTAGTATTTGGTATGTATTGGCATGCGAATGGCGGTTTTATTGTGTTCGCGGTTGAAACCCGGTGTTGATAGATTTGCTGCATGCGCTGTTAGTGCGGTCTGATCCGCCGCCGCGGATGCCGGCCGCAGGCAACTTCGGATCAATACAAAAGTTTAATAGTTTTTATAGCGCCGGGAGCTCGCCGCCACACCGTTGCCCGGCTCTGAAGACCCCTGCGCGAAATCTATTTCGTCTATGCTACTTCGCCTGCATCGTTAATATGTTTGGTTTTCAAAATTCTCAGGATAAGAACAGCAAAAACAAAAGTCAAAACAGCAAATGATCGCTCAAAATTTGTCTTTGCGAAAAGATTACCAACCGTATTCAGAACAAATAAAGCAAGAAAGATCCATAGTATGATGTTTATTGCTTTGTTCTTAAACCGGAATTTTATATAGCTGGCTTTCATAAGCAAAACAAGCCCCAAAAATAAGTTGATCAAAATGGAGATGGCTTCAAAAACATACATTTCCCGGTCATTCTGAAGTCGTCCGCCCCAGGCTATGTTATAAGGAATTGCCTTAGCGATCACAGCGATATGAAAAAGGATTACCGCAACAAGCAATGCCAGTAAAATATTTATTGATGCTTTATACTTCATTTTATTTTTTTAAGCAAGTATTAGGTTTGGGCGAAAGAAGAAGTAACAACAAAAAGATGAAAAAAGTATGTCTGCCGGATAAATTATTTAGCGGCAAATACAGAGATTATTCGCCGAAAGTTCAAAGTTTCAGACTATGTAAATCCCATTTGCGCGTTTTCTTTACTCAATTTCCAAAACACCTTTTTTGTCTTTACTCAATGCAAGTCGTTCAAATAAAGAAGAATCTATTTGTCTTTCAAGTTCTCTTACTGACAGGTTTTCATTAAGCGTATGTTTTTCATTCCGCATATCCAAAATATTGCGTCTGCCAAATCCTTTGCCATAGCGCTGCCTTAAGTCTTTGGAAAGCTTTGTCAGTAGCTTACTTCCATACTCTGCTCTTTCTTGTCCGCGCTGTTCATATTCTACTATGTGTCTGCCAATTTCCCAGTTAGTTTTAACCAATTCTGTATTTACTACTATAAAAGCATTTTGCCTTGCCTGTTCAATGGTAAGGCCGATGCTGTCAGGTAGCTGATTGTACTGATTTGAAGTTGACTTCATGGTTGTTTATTAGCCGAAATTGTTATGCCACCTCATTTCTTTGAAGGCTTCACCCCTACCCCTTTCATTACCTGCTTTACAGCCCCCTGTATCCTTTCTTCCACATTGTCGGCAAACGGACCGGGCAGCACATAGTAGATCATGCTGCTATTGGCTTCATACCCCCCTTCACCCAATATCCGCTTAGTGGGAATATAGCACATCACTTCATTGCTGTACCCGGCTACAAATAAATTTTCATTCTTAAAGGTTTGCTTCGCCCATAAGGCGTAATCCACCACCACTTCTCCTGCCATAGCCAAAATAGTAAGGTCTTTGCCAAAGCGTATGCACTGAACAGGATAGCTGTATTTACTTACATCCCAGCCTTTATTATAAGCCTGCAGCATCAGCTTCGCTCTTCTTTGAACATATTCATCACCGGTTACCATATCGTTTTGATACAACTGCAGATCAAAAGGGCGGAATGATAATTCCACCGTTTCATAACGGGTAGTAACAGGCGCACGAACAGGTTGCATGGTTGATGTGATCACTTTTTGAACCGATTCAGCTAATGTTTTTCCATGTTGCATGGCATGTTCTATGGTACCCCTCGGATTGGGATTAATGTCGCCGCAACAACCCTGGAAAAACAAAGCTGTAATGCCGGGGTACATTTTCTCCAGTTCAATTTGTGCATACCCCGCGTAATCGCCGTTCACTTCGGTGTAATCGCCGGGTAGGGTTGTATTGTGACAGGCATAGCCAAACAATACGGCTTTCAGCTCACCACCCGGCGTAGCAATTTTAAGCACGGGCACATCAAAATCTACCGGACGGATCGTTAATGCCGGGTCGCGCCTGTTGAAAGCAAAATCTGCTTCTCCATGCCCGCTCCATACCTGCATGGGCGCAAGATCAGCCATCGCCATATCTACGGCAGCAACAATATCCTCCACCAGCCTGCGGGTATAGTTGTACACCGTTTGCATATCACCGGGCTTATAATAAAACATGCCGGCGGCAGGCCAAACCATGGGAGCCGAATGGGTATGCGATGAATTCAACAACAATTGTGAACGTTGGATGCCATATTTATCGTTCAGCTTCTTAGCGATATCCACCGATATTTCGTGCGACAAACCGAGCAGATCCGTTGTAACGATCACTACCCTGCTGGTAGGCGATTCTTCAAAAACAAGGGCTTTGGCCCAAATATCATGCGCAATGCCGGTAGCGGGTTTTAACCTGGCTGGATTGGCGTAGCCGTTTAACCAGACATCTCCCTGCGGCGTAATGGCTTTTCGGCCAATACCCACTTTCATGTCGCCGGCCCATGATCCTGCCGTTATTAATATAAGGGCTATGGTAAGTACAGGGATGAATATTTTTTTCATACACGCATTTTTTCTTAAATCTAACACAATTTCCTTTTATATGGCATGCGTTTGCTGAGATGATCAAATGACAAATCCGAAAAAGAAAACCCGAAATCCGAAGGAAATACAGGAGAATACAAAGCACCAAATACCAAATAACAAGAACCAAACCTGCCTGCGGCAGGCAAGCTTGTCCGCCGGGGCGGATAAAATTCAAAGGCCAAATCCGAAGCAGAAAATTCGAAATCCGAAAATAAATGCAATCTCAAATTTCAAATCCGGATCTCACCCCTCACCTCTCCTCCTGAGCTGCCAGCCTTAAGCGATCAGCCATCAGCCAAAGTATACTAACGATAAGCTCAATTCTTCACACAACTTCTCACTTTTCACTTCGTGAAACGATAAACCTGAAACGAGAACTATTTCACCGTTCACTTCTCACCATTCACTACTCCACTCACGCCTTACCCAACGCCGCCGCATTCTTTTGTATCTTACGGATAGCAGCAGCAATCTGATCCATGTCTGTTCTGCTGCCCAGCAACATGTTCTGGAAAAACCATACCGCCTGTTCGGTGCTCAGTATATCGTTTTGCGGACATTGATTACGCTCTAACCATTCCTGCATGGTCTTTTGGCCGTATATTTTGAGGTAGTGCCTGTTTTGGGCGAGACCGGTTACATAGCTGTCTTTGTTGATCATGCCATAACCGCCGGAGCAGGGTATGCCTTCTGCACTCAACGCTTCAAGGAATTTTGCACGGCTTAATCCCGCGAAATGATCTTTGTTATAGCGGAACATATACAGGTGATACGCGCTTGCCGTAGTGCCTTCATACAGCTTCGCCGGTGTGATACCCGGAATATCGTTCAATAATTTACCGAGGTAATCAGCGTTTTCCGTCCTGCGCTTCGACTGCTCCATAAGGCGCGTCATCTGCGCCAGCAAAATACTGCCCTGGAATTCGGTAAGGCGCATGTTGGTTCCGCGGGTACCCACGCCGGGGTTATATGCTGCACGCAGGCCGCCCTGGCCCTGGTTATGAAACGAATAGCAGGTTTTGGCAAATGACTCATCATTGGTAACAATAGCCCCGCCTTCGGCACAGTTTAAATTCTTTGACGACTGAAAGCTAAAGCCGCCGGCCAATCCATACGTACCTACCTTTCTTCCGCGCCATTCTGCAAGGTGCGCTTGGCAGGCATCTTCAATTACAGGTATCTTTTTCCGGTCAGCAATCTCCATGATCATATCTATATTAGCCGGTGAGCCGCCTATATGAACGGGCATGATGATCTTAGTTTGAGCGGTGATCGCTGCTTCTATTTTACCGGCATCAACCTGGAAACTTTCTATATCGGTATCCACAAATATGGGTAAAGCGTAATTGAGCACCACCACATTGTAGGTGGCTATAAAAGTATACACGGGAATGATCACTTCATCGCCGGGACCAATATCAAGGGCGCCCAGCATGGTATACAGCGCACTGGTGCCGCTCGATACGCCAAGACAATGCTTTGCGCCTAACTGTTTCGCGTACGCGCTTTCGAAAGCAGGCATGACAGTGCCGTCTAACCGCCCCCATTTTTTACTTTTCAGCACCTCCATTAACCCTTTTTCTTCGGGCTGCCCGTATACCGGCCAACCCGGGAATGCCGGGGGAAATGTTTTTGTGCCTCCCAAAAGCGCAGGCTTTGCATTATCAGGATTTGCACTTACGATATGCGGCATTCCCATGGACAACCCCGCCCCCGCTATAGAAAGGGTATTGATAAATTTCCGGCGGTTAAATCTTTTTTGCATGCGTATCTGTTTAGAATGAGTATTTAATGAACTGGGGGTGAAGCCTCACCCCAACCTCTCTCCGCCCGGGAGGGGGCTAATAGATTTACACTGGTCAGCATCTCCCTATTTGCCCGCCAGTAAATACCCGGCTACATCGGCCAGTTCCTGTTCGGATATGCCCGCAACACCAGGTTCCGGCATGAGGCTTTTACCTTGCTTTTGTTTGGTACTGATCTTATCTGTTGCAATGGTATGCTGCTGACCGGTTACATCTTTTATAATTACAGCCTGCTTATTTTCGCTGATCAGAAAACCAAAAAAGGAGCCGCCATCTTTGGTATTGATGATCCAGGGTTCATAACCCAATAGTATTGCCGCACTGGGATTAATGATGGCGTCTAATAAACCAGTCTTATCAAATTTCTTACCGATGCTCGTCAATTCCGGCCCAATGTTGCTGCCGGTTTTCCCTACCTTATGACAGGAAGCGCAATGACCGGCAAAAACGGTTTTACCATTTTGCGCATCACCCTTCAGCGCGGCAATATCAGCTATGGAATAGTTTTTTTGCACACCGGGTTGCTTAAAATATTTTCCCGCCTGCACCCTCACGGTAAGGTCAGGATTTTTGAAAATGCTTTCTTCCATGGCGGGGATCAATGCTTTTGGAAATTTATTTTCCGAAGCAAGACCGATCAGCAATTGCCCGCCCAATGAATCCGCCGCCATTTGTTCTAACCGCCTTTTCCTGGCGCCTAATGAAAGGTGCTCATCCTGCACCGCCAGCAGCCTTACTTTTGCTGCAGCCAGCTTTTTCTCATAAGCGGAATTGATATGCAGCTTTTTCCAGTCTAACAATGCATACCAGTCGTTACCCTGGCGGAAGGAAAGCCAGTAGGAAGCCTGTTCCGCTACATCGGGTAATGTATTTTTACTGAGCGCCAGCATGGCTTCGGCCGCTCCTTTATCTTTCATAAACGCAATGGCAGTAATAGCAGCCCTTCTTTCTTTAGCATCTAACGTGGGTTCATTAGCACGCAGCAAAAGATCGGGCAATGCCGCTGCCGGGTGTAAACGCCAGGCAAACAGGCTCATTCTTTTATCCCACTCAACAGGCGTTTTATCACTGGCCAATAATTGTTTTATTTGGGGATACACTTCCGCTTCATGGCCGGCCATGGCATCGCCCAGCGCATTCAGGTACCAGCGGTCTTCCCCGTCGTATTGCTTTGCCAGTTCCAGCAGTATGGGTTGGGTTTGCTCAAAAGGCAGATCACGCAGCGCAACAGCAATTTCCCTCCGAACAAACGCGGAAGGATCGCTTTGCAGTTGAATGGCGTAAGGCAGTATACCGGCAACGGATACACGCAACGCACGGAAAGCAGTGGCCCTTATCGTTTCATTATCGCTTTTTAATAACGCCGCGGTAGCTTCTATACCTTTTTGACCTAATTGTGCCAGCAGCCAGATGGCCCTCGCCTGAATATATGGATTCTTATCTTTCAATAATGCATGAACGGGTTCCATAACCGCTTCTCCCTGTTGCTTCAGTTGCAGAAACCCCAGGTGGCGCACATTAATAGCGGGATTGCGGAGTGCCGCTATTTGTCCTGCTGTTGTAGTAAGATCAATTTTGGGAGAACGCAGGGTTTTATTTTTAGGTGTGATGCGGTAAATCCTGCCGAAACCTTTCTTATCCTGCATCTGGTGCCCCCCCACAACCGGGTCGTACCAGTCGGCTATATAAATGGCGCCATCTGTGCCTACAGCCACGTCGCTGGGACGAAACCATTTTTCTTTATGCACATTGGCGGCACTATCGTTCCAAACATATAAAGCGTTATCCTCGCTCAAAGAGGTGATAAAGTTTTTTCTTTCGCCGGGTACCATCCCCGATTTTTCCTTATGCGGATAATAACCGAAGATCACATTTCTCCCGGCATCGGCACTTAATAGCAGTCCGCGATATTTTTCTCCCAGCGCATCGCCTTCATTTAATACCACGCCTGTAGGCGCTCCCGCTCCGCTCCTGTCGCCCACCGGCATTACGCCGGGATCTTCCTGGTGCCAGTGCGCGGTAAATATCTCCTGGTCGGGCCGCTGGTCGGCCTGCCATGTTCTGGTACCATCCGTGCTGAAATAGCCCGCATTCCCTCCTTCCGGCAACCACGATACACGGCAGGCTGCTACTTCATCATCGTTATCGTTCTGCCAGAAATTGCCATATGAATCGGCGGTGAGCTCATACGCGTTCCTGAAATTATGTCCCATTACTTTTAACCCCGTGCCATCCGGGTGAATCCGCAGGGCCAATCCCCCAACCCATACTTTCCCGTCATCACTTTTTAAATTGCCTTCATTTTTGGTATTATAGGGGGTGCCACCGGTATATATACTGCCCGATCGCAGGTTCCATCCGCTCTTATCGGTTACGGTATGCGGGCCCGCATTGCCTGTATTGAAATACCAGTTGCCATCGGCGCCGGCCAATACCGCATGCAGCGAATGATCGTGATCCTTTCCGCCAAAACCTGTAAGAAAAATTTCTTTTTTATCGGGCTTGTCATCGCCATCTTCATCCGTATAGATAATAATGCCGGGGGCGCAGGAAACGATCACTTTGTTTCCAATAACGGCTATGCCTAATGGCGATACGAGGCTGGTATCCTGCACAAATAATGTTGACGAATCGGCAACCCCATCGTTATCCGTATCTTCCAGTATCATTACCCTGTCGCCTTTAGAGTGATGAAAGAACGCTGTGGAATCGTTATTGAAATTGCGGTAGTTCACCGCTTCGGTTACCCACACCCTCCCGCGGGCGTCTATATCTATATTGGTGGGATTATAGAACAGCGGTGTTTCAGCCCATAGTGTAGCTTCCAGGTCGTTGGGAAGATAAAAGGGCAGATCCGTTTTAGCTTTGGGGTTTGATGGCTGGCAGGCCGCAAGAAAAAGAATAGAAAAAGAAATGCCTGCAAAAGCGCCTGTTAGTTTCATCCGTATATTTTTACGTATTATTTTATTGTGTTCGCGAATGCTTCGCATTTCCCTCCTGCTTTGCGGGATGAAAAAATTACGCGGTGTTTCATTTGTTAAACAACTTGCGCAGGTAGGCAAGGTTGTGACGGTAACTTTCAACAGTTTCTCCACCTTCCGGAATAGCCCCTTCTATCTGCATCCAGCCATTGCCTCTATATCCTGTTTGGTAAATGGCTTCGCTTACGCCTTTCCAGTTTACGGTACCCTTATCTAATAAGAAACCATTTTCTTTCATATGTAGTTCGCATACCTCATCTTTTCCCAGCTTTTTAAATTCGGCAATAGGGTCGTGACCCGCATCGACGGTATTACGGAAATCGAAATATACTTTAAGGTTTTTGGATCCTACTTTGTCAATGATCTCCATGTGTTCCTTAGCATCAAGGTAAGATTCGATGCCAAGTATAATCCCTTTAGCTTCCGCATAAGGCATTAGGGCCTGTAAATGCTTTACAGCGGCTGCTTTCCGGGCATTGTCATTGCGCAGGTCGCTGGCATTAAAAAAAGCCAGCAGCAATACCTTTACTTTTAGATTTTTAGCCGCATCAATGGAACCCTTTACCCATTCCTGCACCCGCTCATCGGAGTGAAACGGCACCCGGTTATATATGCCCATCGCCAGGCTCGAAATGGCAATTCCTGTTTGAGCCGAAGTTTTAAGATAAGCGTCCTGGATTTCTTTTTGCCTGATGTGCAGGTTGTTTTCCACGCTGCCCATATCTACCATAATACCATCCACACCAATAGCTTTTGCTACTTCAAAAGCACCGATATTGCTTCCTTTTCCTATAGACCAGTCGCAGGCGCCGATTTTGAAACGGCCTGCACGCTGCTCTGCCATCAGCTCTTTAAACACACCGGCCTGCAGCAATGAAGAAAGTACCAAAGATTTTTTGATGAGCGATCGTCTTGTTATCATACCGGTTTTTTGGAAAACTAAATATATCAATTTTTTAGGGGTTTTGTAAACTTGCATAAATTTAGATAATGGCTACTGAAATAAAATGTCCGAATTGCGGTCATCCTTTCCCGATGGAAGATGCGGTTTCTGAAGATTATAAAAGGGAATTGCGTGAAAAGATGACCAGATATATAAAGCAAAAAGACGAAGAACTGCAAAAAAAGCAGGAAGAGTTTTTGCGCCGGGAACAAACCATGCTGCAGCAGGCACAGCAAAAAGAACTGGAATACGCGAATAAACTGGCCGATGAAAAAGCAAAGCTGCAGAAATCGCTGGAAGAGAACATACGGAAAAGTATAAGCGCAGATTTTGAAAACCAGGTGAGCCTGCTGCAACAGACCAACAAGGATAATGAAATAAAACTGCAGGAAGCCCGCAGTAAACAATTAGAGTACCTCAAAAAAGAACAGGAGCTGCAAAACAGGGAGCAGGAGATGGAGATACAGATCCAGCAAACCCTGTTAAAGGAACGGCAAAAAATAGGGGAAGAGATCAGGAAGCTGGAAGAGCAGAGAACAAGCGCGAAAGAAACCGAATACCAGTTGAGGATGAAGGAGATGGAAAAGCAGTTGGAAGACCAGAAAAAGCTGGTGGATGAAATGAAACGCAAAGCGGAACAGGGCTCCATGCAAATGCAGGGCGAGGTACAGGAACTGTTGCTGGAAAACCTGCTGAGAGGCAGCTTTCCGTTTGACGTAATTACGGAAGTAAGTAAGGGCGCGCGGGGTGCTGATTGCATTCAAACCATACGCAACCAGTTTGGACAGGAATGCGGTAAGATCATTTATGAAAGCAAAAGAGCGCAGCACTTTGCCAATGACTGGATTGAAAAGCTGAAAGCGGAAATGCGAACACAGGGCGCCGACGTAGCCGTTATCGTTACCCAGGCTATGCCAAAGGATATGAACCAGTTCGGGGAAAAAAACGGGGTATGGATCTGCAGCTTTGCCGAAGTGAGGGCTCTGGCTCATATTTTGCGGGACAGTATCATTAAGATATATAACGCTTCGCGGTCGCAGGAAAATAAAGGCGATAAAATGCATTTGCTGTACGATTATTTAACCGGACAGGAATTCGCCGAACAATGGAAAGCCATAAGGGAAGGATTTTTGTCTATGCGGTTGTCCATTCAAAAAGAAAGGGATGCCATGGAGAAATTATGGAAAGCACGGGAGAAGCACTTGGAAAAGGTATTGTTAAATGCCGCACATATACGCGGCTCTATTGAAGGTATAGCCGGACAGGACTCCATTGACCTCAATTTGCTGGAAGATGATGATAAGGATAATTTATTGGGGGGGTAAGACGTTATATATTGTCCCCAAGCAAATGGAATGATTACCTGGATAGTAATAATCATATTAGTTATTGCAGTAATCTGGCGGCTAACACGGTCTGCCAGGCATACCCTTACCGATTCAACCGATCAGCAGGGGCACGATAAAGTTGCACAGGACGAAGCGCATATTAAATGCCCTTTGGTATATAATGGCAATGATCTGGAGTTTCCCGATGAGGTATTGCACACGGTGCTTACTAAGCATTTTTCCTATTATAACCGCCTGCTTGATGTTGACCGTGAAAAATTCATCAGCCGGCTTAAAAAATTCATTGATACCAAAGTATTTATCATCCACGATAAAAAAGGATACCGTGAGATGCCTATCCTGATCAGCGCGGCTGCCATTCAGCTCACTTTTGGCTTAAGAAAATACCTGCTGTCGCACTTCAATATCATACAGATCTTCCCGGAGGCTTTTGTTGGACTGGAACCTTTCCGGATACTGATTGGCAATGTAACGGGCAACACCATTAATATTGCCTGGAAACAGTTCCTGGAAGGATATAAGAATAAATATGACCTGCAGAATGTTGGACTGCATGAAATGGCGCATGCGCTGTATTACCAGAACTTTGAAACAGCAATAAGCATTGATAAGGATTTTAAAGATTCATTCCGCGAGTTCAATTCTATTGGCGATAAAATATACCATGTAGAAAAGATCCTTACGATCGGCTTATATTCCGAATACGCGATCAAAGATTTCCAGGAGTTCTGGGCAGAAAGCATTGAGATCTATTTTAAAAGTCCTGATCGTTTGCAACTGCATTACCCTGAACTGTATAAAGTGCTGTGCGACCTGCTCAACCAGGACCCGTTGAATTATCCCAATCATTTATTTGAAAAGGTATAGGGTTAAACTTCCCTCCTTCTTCGACCCCTTCGGGGTCGTAATGCATTTCTGTTACTGAAGTTATAAACCTAAGACCCCTTCAGGGTCGAACACAAATTCCTGCAGTCAATTTCTACTGATCGGTTTTCCTTATCCCAAAGGGATGCAAGGTTTATAATACATACAGACAGAAAAGCTGCGACCTCAAAGGGGTCGAACTCGCCAGGGATGGTTCGCAATAGGCACAAGCATTTGCGACCTTGCAGATGTTGCTTATACCTTCGGCCCCCTTGGGGTCGTAATGCATTTCCATTATTGAAGTTATAAACCTTAAGACCCTTTCAGGGTTAAATACAAATTTCTGCGGCCAATTTCTTCGGATGGGTTTTTCTCATCCCAAAGGGATCCAAGGTTTATAATATATATAGACAAAGAAGTTGCGACCCCAGCGGGGTCGAACAATCCATTCCCATTATTTGGTTATAAACCTAAGACCCTTTCAGGGGCAAATACAAATTCCGGTAGCCAATTTCTTCGGATGGGTTTTCCTCACCCTAAAGGGTACAAGATTTATAATATATACAGAAAGAGAAACTGCGACCCCAACGGGGTCGAACAATTCAGTGGAATGATACATGCATTTCAATTCAACCAGTCAAACAAATACTGCTCTTCGTGCGGTATTTCAAATTTCTTCAGGAATGCGATGTATTCTTCTTTAAACGTTTTCTTCCGGTGGTGCTCTTTCTGATTCATAATATACCGGATAACATTATTAAGATGCGAATGACTGTATGAAAAAGCCCCAAAGCCTCCCTGCCAGTTGAATTTGGATTTTGTAAATCCATTGTCATTAATAAATTCATTGGTGGACTTTTTTACTTCCCTTACCAGGTCAGATAAACAACAGGTGGGTTTCATACCCATAAAAATATGAATATGATCAGGCATACCATTAATGGCCAGTAATTTCTGGCCCTTATTACGAATGATACCCGTGGTGTACTCGTATAATCGTTCTTCCCACAAAGGTTGTATTAATGCCTGCCGGTGTTTTACAGCAAATACAACCTGGATATACATTTGCGAAAATGTTCCTGCCATATAGTGTGTTTTAGGTTAACAATTACACTAAGGTAAAAAATATGAAGTAATTGATCACTCCTGTTCTTTCAGCGCAAAAGCAAGATAGGCGTCTCCTGAAGGTGTGCCCACCTTACCACCGCCGCCGGCGGCAATAACAATATACTGCCTGTTATCAATCATATAAGTAGCAGGAGTAGCATAGCCCCCCGCAGGCAATTGATATTCCCATAAAAGCCTGCCATTTTTTTTGTCAAAAATCCTCAGCTTCTCATCGCGTGTGGCGCCGATTATTACAATCCCCCCGGCTGTAACCAATGCGCCGCCGAGGTTTTGTGTGCCGGTAGCCGGAATATTTTTTGCTGTTAGCTCGGGGTATTCTCCCAAAGGAACCTGCCACGCTATTTCTCCCTTATTTAAATCAATGGCATTTAATGTGCCCCATGGAGGCTTCACCCCGGGATAGCCATCCTGATCCTTTAATTCGTTCCATCCATCGTGTACATAACGCACATGCGTAGATGCAGCCGCCTGCTGTTCTCCAACCTCTGCATTGTCGCGAAGTAAAAACGCTATCAAATCGGTCTTATCTTCTTCTGTTAAATTAGGATATGCGGGCATCTGCCCTCTGCCACTTTGCAGCAGCCCGGATATTTCTGCAAATGAATATTTTTTAGAAAGCCCCAGTAACGCAGGATATACATGGGTACCCTTTCTGTCGGACCCGTGACACATCGTACAATTATTCAGTGTGTAGAGTTGCTGACCCTTTGATTCGTCATTGCCATCCATGATAACCGGTTTCATTTTAATCAGCATCGGGATTTCGTTGGCATTTACATACAACATCCCTGTTTCGGGATCAAAAGAAGCCCCACCCCATTCTGCTCCGCCCCGCGTTCCGGGAAACTGCACTACGCCAGCGGTATCAGGTGGTGTAAACACAGGTCCTGTTTTAGCATTTCCTATTTTATTTTTTATGTACCTGTAGGAAGAATCGGAAAAATCAAGCATACCGGCATCAGGAAAATTTTGCCTTACAAACGGAGGAGGTTTTACCGGGAATGGCTGCGTAGCCGAAGTTTGCTCTCCGATGAGTGTAGATTGCGGAACCGGCCGTTCCTGAATGGGATATACCGGTTCGCCTGTATTTCTGTTGAACAGGAACACCATACCCATTTTGGTTGTTTGCGCAACAGCCGGTATCGTTTTACCATCCCTTTCTACGGTTACCAACGTAGGCGGAGCCGGCAAATCATAATCCCATAAATCGTGATGCACTAATTGATAATGCCATATTCTTTTTCCTGTAAGCGCGTTTAAAGCCACCAGGCAATTTCCGAACAGGTTATTGCCTTTGCGGTTACCACCGTAAAAATCAAATGCCGGTGAACCCAATGGCAAAAATACCGTTCCGGTTGCTTCATCCAGACTTAACCCTGCCCAGGCATTTACACCGCCGGCCTCTTTCCAGGCATCTTCCTGCCATGTATCATAACCAAATTCCCCGGGTTGTGGTATGGTATGAAAAGTCCATACCGTTTTGCCTGTAATAATATCGTACCCTCTCACGAAGCCCGGTGCAGCATCATATCCTTCTCCCAGCGCTGTTCCCATAACCAGCACATTTTTATAAATTATTCCGGGAGAGGTAGACCATACCGCCAGCTTTGAGGGATCTCTGCCCAAACCTTTGCGAAGATCAATTTTTCCCTCATCTCCAAAAGAGGATACAAGCTTCCCTGTTTCTGCATTAACCGCATATAAATAGGGTCCGGCAGAAAAGAAAATTCTTTTTTCCGAATCATTTTCCCAGTAAGTAACGCCACGGTTTACACCGGTAGCTTCCTCATTTACAAAAGGATCAAACCGCCATATTTCTTTTCCTTTCCGGGCATCGAGCGCTATAAGCTTTAGCTGTGGAGAGGTAGCATACATTACCGTATCTATAATAACCGGGTTACATTGAATTGCCGAACGGTTACCTTCTCTTGCATCGCCGGATTGATAGATCCAGGCTACTTCAAGCTGATCGAGATTGGTACTGTTTATTTGTGTAAGCGGGGAGTATCCGCTGCTGGCATTATCCCCACGGTAAACCGGCCAGGGAATATTGCTTACCTGGTTGCAGGAAATGAACAGAAGCATTATAAAAGAACAAAAAATTATTGAGGGTGTCCGGGTGTAATGCATTTCTTAATGAAAATTTTGCTTTGCTGATGTACAATTATTTTTTAAGTATTTTCAGGGCATTCCCTTTATAGATTTTTTTCAATGCGGCATCACTTAAATTAAATCCCTGTAACGGCCAATGGTACTCAAACAGATCTGTAGCATAAAAATGCTCATCATTGGTTTGCAGTATGCGGAAAGTTGTTTCATACATAAAATTGCCGGGATGATAATCGGTTCCATATACCAGCTTATCCTGATACTTTTCAAAAAAGGCTGATGCAAAACGGGGAATAGGTGCTATCTCTCCAAAACGGGCAGCTACATCGGCATACAGGTTATCATATTTTGAAAGCAGGTTACCCAGCAGGGTCAGATCATATTCGCAATTGGCAAGATGGCATGCTACAAAAGTGGTACGGGGATTTGCTTTTACCACATTTTCCAATGCCTTTATCATTTCTCCGTGTCCCCTGAACCCTGGTTTGGAAGGATCCATTTTCCAGCTATAAGCATTCATCAACCCATCATTGGTGGAGTCCATCGGTTCATACATCCACATCGGTTCGGCTACATGAATGCTTACCGGAATTTTTAGTTCCCCGCATTTCTCATACAAAGGCTGCAACCTTTTATCATCCACATGCATGCCGTAACCGGGTACCGGGTTTGAAAACACTTCTCCCAAACCTTTATCGCCTAATTCTCCAACGCCCCTGGCGCCTGCTTTAACGCAACGTTCCAGCTCCTTTACGGCTTTCTCCCCCCATCCGGGTTCCTGGTATCCGGTGTAGTCAAACCCACACCATAGCTCAAACCTGTTTAAATAGGGAGCATATACATTGTAAATGGAATCAAACTGGGCGCCGGTAGATTCTGTGAGCAGCACTACTTTTTCTATCCCGAACTTATCCATTAATCTTAACCATTCTTTAATATCCTTTACTTCTTTTGAATACCAGCTATGGGCGTGCATATCAATAACCGGGAACTTTGCTTTATCAATTGCAGTAACCGGGATTTTATAAATGGATTGGGGGCGATAATGCTTCAAAAGAAGGCTATCAGGGTTTTGTGCCGGGCAGAACTGGGCTATAGCTCCAATTAATATACAGAGCAGTATTTTTTTTAACAGCATAGATGATATTGTTTTTAGTTCAAATAAAATCAGGTTGATCAATTGTCGTGTATTTTTCTTTCCAGCTCGCATGATATCTGAGACATGGCTTTGGATATAAGGTTATAAATAGCATTGGTGCTGATATACATTTTAGCCGCAATTTCGGGGTAGCTGAGATTGGCATAAAATTTAAGCAGAACAGCTTCCTGCTGCCGCCTGGTCAGCACTTTTATTGCCCTGTGAATGTGCTTTTTCTTTTCAGCATGATACTGCTCCATGATCATCTTTTTTTCTATGCTCTGCACTTCCGTATCATGCAGATCTGCTATCTCATATGGCACATTCGTTCTTTTACGCTTTACCTGGCGGATAATTTTTCGCTGAACCGAACAAAGAAGATATGCTTTTACCGAACGGGGAACACCCAGGTTAGCTTTATTGTTCCATATTTCAATAAAGAGGTCGTGCACACAATCTTCAATCAGTGTTTTATCGGGGTATAATTTCAGGCTGTTCGTTATCATTATACCAAAATACCGGTGGTATAAGCCTGCAAAAGCTTCACGGCTTCCTTTTTTGAAATTATGCCACAACGCTTCGTCACAATATGCCCGGGATGTTGAAGCAGGATATGTTAGTTGCATGTTTTGTGTTTGAATTATTATACAAATACCTGTTAAAAGCCTTGTTACAGGTCAAGCTCCATATACACATCAGCCCTTTTGTATTTTGTTCTGTCTGCAGGTTTATGAATAAAACCGTATTGCCGGTAAATAGCGAGGGCTGTTTTAAGGCTATGCTCCGAATACAATACGATTTTTTTTGCGTTCATTTCCCGGGCAGCATCAATTGCCGCTTCGCATAACCGCCGGCCAATTCCCAGGCCCCGGAATGACTCATCTACTGCCATCTTTATCATTTCTACCGCTTCATTTCCTGCATGCTTTAAAGCAACAGTTCCTGCGATCGTGCCATTATAAGATGCAAACAAAATTTTACCGCCTTCTTTCAAAATGGCTTCTTCCGGATTACCCAGCAGGTATTCATCCACGGGTTCTATGGTAAAGTATTTTTCCAGCCAGGCTTTGTTCAATTTTTCAAAGTATGGCTGATATCCGGGCTGATAGGGCAAAATAGTAATCATCGTTCTTCCTGTTTATATTGCGCTTACTTCCTTCCGGGATGTACCCACACTCCGTTCAGCATTACCTTTTCTATATTCCGCATTGTGCTTATATCCTGCAACGGGTTTCCTTTAATTAAAATAAGATCAGCAATCTTTCCTTTTTCAATACTTCCCAGCCGGTCATCCACCCGGAAGTAACGGGCGTTTTGCATAGTTGATGCCACAATTACATCTGAGGGATCAACGCCGCTTTCTACCCATAGCTCCATCTCCCTTTGGTAAGCCCATCCCTCTTCCGCATACGGGATCATTGAATGCGACCCCAGCACCATGCGTACGCCCAGCTTCTGCAACCGGGCTGTTAAGACTTTCATATTAGTAAAGCCGGAAAGCTTAGCGGTGTCATGATCATTTTTCTCCGGCCGGTACTCAAACGGCCCCAATGTAGGGGTAACAAAAGTGCCTTTCTTCATAAGAAATTTAGCCAGGCTGTCCACCTTGTTTCCCTGCATATCTATTTTTGCCCAAAGCTCATAGCGTCCGTGTTTCCTGAAATCATTACCTGATAAAACGGATTGGCGATATTTTTCCGCTTCTCTCCGCGGAATCAATGTCAGTCCAAATGAAGTAATATGTTCCACCCCATCCAGCCCGGCTTCAATAGCCTCCATGGCTTCGGTAATCTCCAGGTGTGCCGTAACCGGAATTCCTTTCTCCCGGGCGGTATTACAAACAATACGGATAAGATCCGGCGGCATCCTGAAATACACTTTAATGGCTGCTGCACCTTCCTGAATTTGTTTGTTTACAGCATATACCGCTTCTATTGAATCCCGTACTATATACGCGTCATATGGATACGCCGGTGGAGGCATGTCTAAGTGCGGCCCGCACAAAAACAACCGGGGAGCAGCTTTCCCCGGCTTTCTTTCATTTTCATAAGCTTCAATCCATGCACCCGGATCCCGTACCGAAGTAACGCCGTGCTGCAAAAAAAGTGCAGGCAGCCCCTTTATCCGGTCCAGGTGAAAATGGGCATCCATCAGGCCGGGCATCAATGTTAAACCAGACGCATCAACCCGCTCAGCATCTTTTGGTATGGTAACAGCATCTATGATGCCCACGGCTTCTATAATATTACCCCTGATCAATACACAACCATTGGAGAGTGGTGGTCCGCCATTGCCGTCTATAACAGTAGCTCCCGTTATAGCAATTGTACTTTTCCCAACTGCAATTTCTTTAGCGTTTACTTCTGTTACGGATTGGCGTTGTGGTACATTACTATCCTGAGAAACGCCATTGCAGGAAAGCAATACCAGAACAAAAGCATAATAAGCAAATGTTTGCCGGATAAACATGTTGGATCTGCAATAATTATTGATGATGTAATATAAAGAGGCTGTCTCAAAAGAGCCGGTATAGAAGATATGCCACTAAGACACAAAGTTCTGATCTTCAGGTTTTATTTTCTTCGTGCCCCTGCCTACCGGCAGGCAGGTTAGTGGCTTCGTGGCAAAATATTACTTTTTAGACAACCCCTTATGCATTTACGTTAAGTACCCTTCAAAATCCATTTTTTATTCATACCCTGGATTCTGACCAATGGCTTTGGCATCTAAAGCAGGTATAGGCAACAGGTAGTCGTTATCATCATAACCCTGTGCATTGTCGGGCAAATTCACTTCCTGCAAAAGCCGTTTTCTCAACACATCAAAATACCTGTCGTTTTCAAAGCACAGCTCAAAGCTTCTCTCATCAATAACCTTTTTATCAAATGCTGCTGCCGACATAGCCATGCCGGCTCTTTCTTCCGTTCCTGTTCCGGCATTAGCCCTGTCAATGATCTGGTTCAGGCGGTCAACAGCCTTTTGGGTAGGCCCCCCGTTAGCCATGTTTGCCGCTTCTGCATACAGGAGCAATATATCGGCAAACCTTAATATCTTTATTTCAATACCGGCATCTCCGCCACTCACCTGTTGCTCATAGGTAAGATTGGGCATGTTGTATTTACCAACGTACGGCACTCCGTCTGCAGATGCCGACCAGTTAATAACAGGAGCAGACGGGTCATATATATTAGAGGTAAAATCAAGCAGCAAATAACTATGTTTGCGCGGCTGCTCCGGGAAGATATCGGTTGCCCATAATATTTTAACCGGCCCGCCGCTCCATCCGTCCATTTCAGAGGGCGCCCACACATTGCCCGGCATATATGGTGCGTCTGACGACTCGTAAAAAGCAAACATAATTTCCATATTCCTGTTATTGGATGTTTTAAAAACATCTTCAAAATTATCCAGCAGGCCATATGGGCTATTTTCAATCACATCATCAGCTATATCCCTGGCCTGAGCGTAATATTCTGTTTTATTCAGCGGCGCTGTAGCCATTGTTATATACACTTTTGCCAAAAGCCCTTTTGCCACCCATTTATCAGGCTTGCCGGGCACCCCCCCGTCATAATCCCCGAGATGATCAACCGCATATTGCAGATCCGATATAATCAATCCATATACATCTGCAATCTCCAAACGCGACTCAGGTGTTAATGGTGTTGTTACAGGGTCGGGGGTATCTTCTGTTATATAAGGTATTTTGCCGTACAGCCTTACCAGGGTAAAGTAATTGAATGCCCTTAAAAATCTTCCCTGGGCAACCGTGTTGGCAATTGTTTCTTCCGCATTGCCTTCCAGGCTTCCCGCTTTAACAGCTTTTAATACTTCGTTGATATTGCCGATGGCCTTGTAATGCCATATCCAGAAATCATTAAAAGAGCTAACGCCGAAATCAAGGCTTGCGTCATCATACTGCCCGTCGGGCAAAGTAACCGGGTTTTGATATCCTCCCCAGGTTACCCACAATGCGTTCATAGCGCCGGTGTATGCCGCTTCGCACTGGGATACAGACCTGTAAAAATTGGATGGAGTGGAAATGGACTCGGGAGATTCGTCTAACTTTTGACACGACATGCTTCCCACAACGGGAATGAGCATGAGCAGATAACCCGCTAATTTTATATTGAGATTTTTCATTTTTACTATTTTAATTAATACCAATGGTTAATGCCTGCAATTAAAAAGACAGGTTGATCCCGAAGATGAAGGTTTTTGAAGTGGGATAATTGCTCAGATCAATACCCAACCCTCCGGCGCCTCCTGCATTGAAAGAACTGACTTCCGGGTCGTAACCTGTGTATTTGGTAATAGTAAACAGATTTACAGCGGTAACATAAGCGGATAACCTGTTTATACGAATGCGCCTTAGTAAAGTATAAGGAAAGTTATACGTTAATGTTACGTTCTTCATACGGATATAAGACCCATCTTCTACCCATCTGCTGGAACGTTGATCCACACCAATGCCGGATGTTTGATTAGGGCCCAGATCAAGAAGATTCCTTTCCATAGAGCTTAAAAAAACCGGAACATCCGTGTTTTGATTATCAGCAGTCCAGCGGTTATTTAAATTAGTGCTTAGTCCAACAGCAGGATTTTCGGTTTTTATTCTTACGGCATTAAAAATATCGTTGCCATAGCTCCCCTGTATCAGGAAGGTTAAATCAAAATCTTTATAGGTGATGTTGTTATTCCAGCCATATATAAATTTGGGACTTGCATTTCCAATAACTTCATTTCCGTCTGCGGCCCTTGTAATTCTGCCATCACTATTCACATCTTTCCATTTTGCTTCACCAGGGGCCTGTCCCATATCCTTAGCCGCTTCTCTTTCCGCTTCGCTCCAGGTACCGAGATTCACATAACCTCTCATTTGATCTACCGGCTGGCCTACCTGCAGGTATTTTACTGAAAACCCGCTGCCATAGATCTGGTAACCACCGCCGGTGTTGGTTCTTATGGCCAGCGGCTGGTCGTCCAGCAGCGCCAGTACTTTGCTCCTGTTAAAAGAAATATTGAATCCTGTATTCCATTTAAAATCAGTTCCTGAAATGGGTCTGCCGCCAACAGCTATTTCCAGGCCTTTATTTTGAATAGATCCCACATTGGCAAGCATTGTAGAAAAGCCGGTATAGGCTTCAATTTGCTTGTTGAGCAGCAGGTCTTTGGTAACTTTTTTATAGATGTCGGCAGTTAAAGTTAGCCTGTCTTCAAAAAAGCCTGCATCTATTCCAAAATTGGTTTGGGTAGTGGTTTCCCATTTTAAATCGGGGTTAGCCGGGCGGCCTAAAGCAAAGCCTATGTTGGCAACGCCATTGCCATCGTAAGGATAGTTGTAGCCCGACATTACTGTTGCCAGCGACTGGTAAGGACCAATTGCCTGGTTACCTGTTTTACCCCAGCTGGCCCGCAATTTCAACTCAGAAAATACAGCCAGCGCTTTTATAAAATCTTCTTCGGCGGCTCTCCAGGCTACAGCGCCAGAAGGGAAATATCCCCATTTATTATTAGCTCCGAAAACAGATGACCCGTCTGCCCTGTAGCTTGCCGTAAACATATACCTGTTGGCAAGCACATAATTAATGCGTCCCAGGTAGGAGTTTAAGGTTTGTTTTGCAAGGAAAGAAGTTTTTTCGTTTATCTGCCCTGCACCCCCAAGGTCATTGATACCGGTTTCATCGCTGAAGAATCCCTGCGCGGCTATAAAAAGTTCCTTAGAACGAATATATTGCTGCTCAGCCACACCGGTTACTGTTAACTGATGCTTTCCAAAAGTTTTATTATACGTAAGTATATTGGAATTTTGAAAATACTGGTACTTGCTTTCCGTGAGGTTTCCAAGGCCGCTAACACCAAAACCGGGTTGGGTTTTTGTATTGTAAAAGTATTGCTGATCATTGCTTGTAACACTGGCGGCACCGGTAACCCTGAACGTTAGCTCTTCAAGCAGCTTAAAATCGAGAAAAGTGCTGATTTCATTAATAATATTATTTTTCTGCGACCTTGTTTCCAGGGCAGTGGCCACAGGATTCCACACATCCTGGTCTGCATACGATTTAGTGCCATCCGGCCCTCCCCTCAGCGCTTTATAGTTATAGCTGCCGTCTGCGCTATAAACCGGGGTAACAGGGTCAAACCTGCCCACCGTATTAATTACCTGTCCTAAAATATCACCAAAGCGGGTTCCCTCGCCTACCGGCGGAACATTTCCTTCATCTTTTATAACATGCAGGTTTACGCCTGCGGTAATCCAACTGTTAAATTTCAGATCCAGGTTGCTTCTTATATTATACCGCTTATATTTTGTGCCGATCACTATACCCTGCTGATCCATATAACCGCCGGAAACAAAATACCGGGTATTGTCGGAGCCCCCGCTTATAGAAAGCTGGTGATTTTGTATTAATCCTGCCCGGTAAACTTCATCCTGCCAGTCTGTTCCGCCGCTTTTATACAGGTCGTCAATTTGCTTTTCAGTGAAAGGCAAAACCGGGGTAACAGGTGCGCCGGGCGTTCCGTCTTGCATAGCAGCATAATCATTCGACTTGCGGGCATAATCTCCTGCACTCAGCAGGCTGAGCTTATGATTTAAGCGCTGACTGCCGATATTGAAACCGTAATGAAACGCCGGTCGTCCGGCAGCGCCGCGTTTGGTGGTAATAAGTATCACCCCGTTAGCACCCCTGGCGCCATAAATGGCAGTAGCAGATGCATCTTTTAACACTTCCAGCGATTCTACATCATTCGGATTGATAGTACTGATATTTACGCCCTGTATTCCATCTACCACAACCAATGCATTATTCCCCCCTGTAATAGAATTACCGCCCCTCACGCGTATCATCGCGTTTCCACCCGGAGCGCCATCTGTATTTTGCACCATCACGCCGGCCGCGCGTCCCTGCAAAGCCTGGTCAACACGCTGCGTAGGAAGCTTCGTAAGATCCCCGCCTTTTACCGAGCTTAAAGCGCCGGTAATATCAGATTTTTTCTGAACGCCATAACCTACAACTACCACATCGGTCATGCTGCTGTTATCGGCCTCCAGCATTACCGTTAATTCACCCGAAGTAACACGAACTTCTTTGCTGATGTATCCAACGGACGTGATCTGCAGTACAGCAGATTCATTTTTTACCGTAATGGAAAACCTGCCGTTCTCATTGCTGGTTACACCATTGGATGTGCCCTTTTCTATGATGCTGGCCCCGGCTAAAGGTTCTCCCCTGTCATTAATTATAATCCCGGAAACTTTAAGCTCCTGGATCTCCATGCCCGGATGATCTGTTTTATCCCTGATAATGATGGTCTTGTTATCAACCACGTAATCCAAAGGCAGGTGCTCAAATACAAGCTTCAGCACATGCTCTAAGGGCATCTCTTTTACAGATATGTCTAATAATTGTACGCTCTTCAGTGTGCGGGCATTCACCAAAAAATCAAAATCTGATTGCCTGCGTATTTCCCTGAGGATCTTCTGAATGGAAGCATTCTTTTCGCTTAATGTGATTTTTTGTGCTGAAAGAGAAGCACTTGCCTGCATACAGATTACAAACAGCAAAAAAGAAATAAGCTTCATCTGCATAATTAGTTTTGAAACCGGTAATCCTGTTTTGATGAGGCGTGCTTTATTCAGGAAACCGGTAAAACGATTTTTTCCCAAATAAGCGCATAACTTACCTCTGAAAGTATCAAATTGCATACTTTTGTTAAGTTTGGGTGATTAAATAATTGATTGCAGCAATGATCAAATTATGAATACCCGAATTCCCCGGAAGTGCTGGCATGCATTTCCGGTTCTTTTTTTGGGATATTCACCTGATAAGTTATGTTGAACTGTATATTTTCATTTGCATTTAGATTTGGTTATTAAATGAGTTGGCTTAATAGATATGTATTACCCCGTTGTCTATAGTAAACCTGATGTTCCCCGATAACTCCAGCATTCTCAGCACTTCTGAAAGATTCCGGTTGCGTGATATTTGCCCGCTTAAGTTTTCAGGTGAAATAGTATTGTCGTATACTACCTCCACATTATACCACCTGGCAATTTTGCGCATTACACTCTTGATATCTTCATCCGCAAATATGAAATCGCCGTTCTTCCAGTCAATGGCCGCCTCCACCTCCACCTGCTGCGTATTGATCCCGTCTGACCGGAGATTAAACTCCTGATGAGGCTTTAATATAACCGTTTCATTTTCCGTAATCACTTTTACCTTTCCTTCTATAAGGGTTGTTTTAATACCGGTTTCATCATCATAGGCATTTACATTAAAGCGTGTTCCCAGCACTTCAATTTGCTGTTTGCCGGTTTCAACAATAAAGGGAATCCTTTTTTTATTATACACTTTTGACGCGATCTCAAAATAGCCTTCCCCCGCCAGCTGCACTCTTCTTTCCATGTTGTCGAAAGATGCCGGGTAGGTTAAAGATGAGGCTGCATTCAGCCACACTTTTGATCCATCCGGAAGCACCACCTGGTACTGGCCGCCTTTGGGCGTTTTGATGGTATTGAATCCTTTATGTTTTTTTGTATTGTTTCCCGGGAAATACGCAACCTGGCCATCAGCAGATTTTTTTATAATGGTCCCGTCTTCTTCTGTAATATTTCCCAACTGTATTTCATTCAATGTAAGCTGCCTTCCATCAGATAATATGAGAGTTGCCCTGTTTCCCCCGGGGGCAATATCCTGACTGATACCGGCAGGTATTTTGTCCTTTTCTTTCAGAAAATAGGTGTACGCCATAAAAGCCGAAACAATAATTAGCACTGCGGCAGCGGCAATTTTCATGAAAGCATAAGCCCTTTTTGCAGGCGGCATTATTGTTTTACCGGGTACCGTTTGAAGATGGAGTTTTTCAAAAACCCTTTCTGCCACTGCCTGGTACTGCAATTCCCCTGCATGCTCCTCAAAATGACGGTAGAGCAGCGCTTCAATCAAATCTTTATGTTCCCCTAACCGGATGATATCAATAAGCGCCGCAACTTCATGCTCAGTGCAATCGTTTGCAATATATTTTTCAAACAGTGTTACGATGTGATGCTGGTTATTCAAGATAAACCCATTTACAGTAATACCGGGAAAAGGGCATTTACCTCTGCTCTGTTAATAAAAAAATAAGGAAAACTTAACCGATAAGAAAAATGAAGCAAACAATAATAGATTGATATGCGATATCTTTTGACAGGTAATAGGCTTTTATGCTTTTCGTGGCTTTTACGATATGATCGCTGATGGTAGAAATGGATATCCCCAGATTTTTACTTACATCTTCATAGCTTTTACCTTCTACTTTGCAGAGTGTATATACCAGCTTACGCTGAGGAGGAAGCTGTTGTATGGCTTCTTTCAGGATCAGCGCTGCTTCCTTTTCTTCGAGGATATAATTGCATTTGTTCAGCGACTTTGCATCGAGGTTTCTTATGTACTCCCCGATAAGACGCCGGCGGGATGTTTCATTGAAGTAATCGTATACCAGGTGTTTCGCGATAGTAAAAACGTACGACTTAAAAGATTTATCCGGGTTAATGTTTTGCCGGTGTTCCCATACGCGTTGAAAAACATCCTGCAACAATTCTTCTGCTATACTGCCTGACTTTATCACTTTCAGCATGCTGCCATATAAACGCGGACTATAAATATTGTAGATATGCTCAAATGCTTTTACATCACCCTGCTGAACTTTCAAAAGCAGCGTCCTTTCACATTCCTGGTGCATTAAGCCATTATTCACTTTGCAGCATAAATTGTTTGAATCAAAAAAGGCTCCTAACTAAAATTAAACAATATTCTGCATTGCTAAAATTTTTACGTAAAAATAAATAAAGGATCTTGCAGGAAAGCATTACAGGAAAAAGCGCATCAGCAACGCAATCGTTTTCGTTAGCACATTTTCACAAACAACATTTTAAAACCGCGAAACAATATCTTCCGCTGCCGAAGGGTCTCCGTTTGCCGGGCCAAACCATACCCCTCCTCCAAATGTTATGACAAATATTTTGTCCGGATCGCGGGGATCGGGTTCTACTCTTTTCCCCCATTTAAAATTGTATCCTTTTATTCTTTGCCAGGTATTACCTCTATCTTCCGATTTATAAGCGCTGCTGTTAAAGCCACAGGCATAATATGTTTTTACCCTGCTGTCGTAAGTAATATCGTGTATGTGCTGGTCTTTTTGCATCACCTGCTTCCAGGTAGCTCCGTCATCTTCTGAAATAAATATTCCGCCGCCTGTGTCCGGTGCAAAAGGGGATGCACCTACGCTTCCCCATGCAGACAAAATTAACCTTACAGGATTTTCTGCATCTACGGCCAGGTCTGTTGGTCCGTTCGTGCCTTCCGGCAGATCTATTTTCTTCCAGCTTTCTGCGCCATCTGTTGAAACGTACAAAGCGCCGTCTCCATCATTACCGATTCCCTTTTCACTTCTCCTGCTGACTATTAAAAACAAAGCGCCATCTGTGCTTCTTCTTATTATTCTCCATACAAACGGTTCTTTACCAGGAAGCCCTTTATTTTTTGGTTTCCATGTTTTTCCGCCATCAACAGATTTATATACGCCTTTGCCAAAAGCGCAGGCGTATAATGTTCTCACGTTCTTATTGCTTTGCGGATCTACCAGCACATGTGTAAATGCACCTTCCCCGGCTTCCGCACTTACAGGTTCCCAGGTTTTTCCCCCGTCATTGGTAATGAGAATGCCGCCTTTATATCCCGTTACGCCATTTCGCCTCCACATTTTAGGGCGGGGCAAATCGTGTGTTCCGCTCATTACCGCCCAGGCCCTGTTTTTTACTTCTGGGTCGAAGGTCAGCCAGTACGTGCTGTTGATCCAGGCACAGGGAATACCGTTATTATGGGTGGCGCTGCTCCAGCTCTGTGCGCCGTCTTTGCTTTCCATTAAACCAATATCCGTGCTGCATATAAAAAAATGAGCCGTGTCAAACGGATCCATAACGATATTATATCCGGTAGTTACCTCCAGCCCGCGGGATGCCCATCCTTCATTTGTTTTTTTTGCATAAACCTGCTGCCAGGTATCTCCTCCGTTTGTAGTACTTACCGTTCTGCCAAAATCGGTGGCATAGCAAATGTTGGGATCACCAGGGGCCACTCCTATTGAAAAAGGATTCTCTCCCCAGGATGGCCCAAATCTTTCGTTCAGCCAATCAGCAGAAAAATTTTCAGATACTTCATAGCCTTCTTTAAAAAACTTATCTTCCCACACTAATTGCCATGTTTTTCCATAATCTGTACTTTTAGCCACACCAATAGAAGTGGTATCTCCTTTTTTTAAATTGTTGTAAGAAACATACACCACTTCCGGATGTGCGGAACTGGTAGCAATGGTACGCCATTCGGGCGTGCATCCATTACACATGTCTGTAAGTGATGACTGCCTGTTCTCCCAGGTTTCCCCGCCATTATCTGTAAAAAATATACCCGAGGCATCCGGTGTATCATTAAAATAAGATGTGCCCGACACAGCATATATAATCATCTTTTGTTGTGAGCTGTTATATCCTGCTGAAAATGTAGTAAACGTTTTTACGGCTGGAGGAATTTTATTAAAGCTCCATTTGCCTGATCTTTTTACATGCAGCCCTTTTGCCGTGGCAACATACCAGGTACGGTCATTACCGGCAGACGGATCTGCAAAAATATTTTTAACCGGTTCCTCAACATCCAGCTCTTTCTGCCATTGTATGCCGCCGTCAGCAGAAGCATAAATACCGCTTTGCCCGTTTACCATAATGCCGGCATATAATTTTTTAGCATTCAAAGGATCAACTGCCAATGCCTGCACTTTGCGGGTTATGCTGTCTTTGGTAACAACTACATTCGTTGCATGATCGCCCTTTGCAATAATGGCAGATATATTTTCCTCAGCGGGATAAAATATTTTCCAGGTAACTCCCCTGTCTGCACTCTTATACAAAGCTTCAGCGTTCGCGTATACAACATTAGCATCATTGGGGTCAAATGCAAAAAAGTTTACGGGCGCTCCCAGGTTAAACATCCGCCAATGTTCCCCGCCATCGTAGGTAACATATGACCCTGTCATATCACAAGCCACAAAAGCATATTCAGGGTTAAACGGGCTTACCGCGGGATAAAACATAGCGCCGCCGCCGCCATACCCCACATATCCCCAGGCATCATTTCTCGCGTTTTCATTTTTTACCGGTGGAGTACCGGGAGATTTATAGGTTGAAGTATTGCACGCCAGCACAATTATTCCGAAAGAAAAAAACAGGAGAAAGATATTTTTGCCGCTCATACGTTTATACAATAATGTGATGAATTATTCTGTTTCGGGTTTGCCATGTAACACACTGGATCCAAAAGTGGTGAGGTAAATTTTTTCCGGATCGTGCACATCAATAACGGGCCTTTGTCCCCAATGAAAATCATATCCTTTCAGCTTTTTCCAGGTTTTGCCATAATCATCGCTCCTGTAAGCAGCGCTGTTAAACGTATTAATGTATAGCCGTCCTTTGTGGCGCGGGTCAACAGCAACATCATATACATATTGCTTTTCATCAAAAATATTTTTCCAGGTTGTTCCGCCGTCTTCCGATAAAAGAACACCTCCGGGCATAAGCAACTTTTCATTTCCCCCGGTACTCCGTGCCACATCTCCCCCTATAAGATCGCTTAAATCAATATCTGCCCAGCAGCCCAGGTATATCCTGTTGGCATTATCCGGGTCAAACGCTATTCCATTGGGAAATAATAACTCATTGCTCACTGTAAGCTTTTGCCAGCTCTCTGCATTGTCGGCAGATTTATATACAGCGCCGGAATAGAAGCTTCTTCCTCTTTTTCCATCCTTATGCTGGGGCGTAGCGCTTACTACCAGGTATAAATCACCTGTATGGGTAAGCGTTAGTTCAAATGCGCAGGTATTGGCTTCCAAACCTTTATTTTTCAGCGCCCAGCTTTTTCCTCCGTTGGTTGATTTAAAAACGCCTTTATTATACACAGCAGCGTATAAGGTTCTGCTACCGGCAGGAGATGTGGTATCCAGCACCATACAGGTTGTTGGCGAATCAAAGCCCATTCCTTCATATACCGGCGTCCAGGTCTTTCCTCCGTCATCAGATACACATACGCCTCCTTTTGCGTTTTGTTTCCACTGCGGGTTCCGTGTCATCTTGCCACGCGGATAATCGTGCATGCCCGACCAGGCAGACCATACCCTGTTTTTAACAGCCGGATCAAATACCACCCAATAGCAGGTATTCACCCATGCTGCGGGCACACCATCTGCAGATCGTATCCACGTTTTACCACCGTCATAAGAATGGTGGTATCCTATATCTGTATAGCTGATGGCTATATGGCTGCTGTCGAAAGGATCGAAATGAACGCCATATGCGGTTGTAACATCTATTCCGCGGCTAACAAACCCTTCTCCATGTTGCACACTGTATACCTGTTCCCATGTTTTTCCCCCGTCGGTTGTTTTCATGGTACGATACCAGTCTGTAACAATAGCTATATTTCCATCTGCAGGATACACGCCTACATCCATCAGCCGTATATATTCGCCACCAAATGCTTTTTGTACCCATGCATCGGAAAGATTAGCAGCATCCTGCCCGTCCTTTACCGCATACCGTCCCGAACCACCACCTCCTTTCCAGCACCATTGCCAGCGTTTTCCCCCGTCAGATGTTTTAATGGCGCCATACCAGTATAATTGAGCAGTATCCGTTTGCTGCAGGTAGCGGTTGGTTACCACATAGGCATTGCCGGCATCCTGTTCCGCACATTTTATCATGGAAAAGCTGGGCTTCACTCCCGAGCCGCTGTTGGTGATAACGGTATCGGTTACCTGAATCCAGGTAGACCCCAGATCTTCCGACATCCATATTTCACTGTAGCCAAATTCGGCATTGATTTCCAGGAGCGGGTCGTGGTGTATGGTATAAAAAACAATGCTGTCTGTATTTTTCCTGGTTCCCGCAGTGAAGGAAAAAGCATTGCGCACAGCAGCAGGAAGCGGTTGCTCACTAAAAGTACCACCTGTTTTTTCAAAAACGATTATTGCTGCCGGGGTAAAAATATAAACATCATTTTTTGCACTGCTGCTATTTGTATAAATGAAATCCACGGGAGTGTTGCAATCTTTTTTTGTCCAGGTTATTCCATTATCCCTTGAAAAGAAAAACCAGTTCGCTACAGTAAAATAAATCGTTCCTTCTTTAACCGGATCTATCCGGATGTTGTTGATATTACCGCTCTCATACAGGGATCCTGCTTTCGTTTCAACATAAAAATTGGCATGATCGCCGGTATAATATGTTTTAACCACTTCACGCTTATCCGGGAAAACCTGTGACCATGTTTTTCCACCATCTGTGGAACGGCTGAGCACCGATGATCCCGCATACACGATATTTGGATCTTTCGGATCATAGGCAAATGACGTTGCTCCATTAGGAAAATTGATCTGCCGGTAGGTTTGTCCGCCATCCTGCGTTAAATACGAACCCGTCATATCGCACCGTACCAAAAATTTATTACTGTTGGATGAAGAAAATGTAGGGATAAACGTAGCCCCGCCCCCACCCGGGCCAATAACTTCCCACTGCCGGTCTTTTTTCTCCTGTGGTTCATTATTTTGCACGGGGTTTTTACATGCTGCAACGCCTGCAATAACCAGTGCTGCCGTCAAAAGGTAAAAGCTGTTACAATTCATCGTGGATTAATGCTTTACCACTGTAGAGACAGGGATTCTGCATTTCTCATCAATTGGCAGAACAAACCCGGAAAGACAATGCTATCTGTTTTTTTCACTTCTTTCTCTGGAGATACATAGGGTACACATAGGGGTTTGGCTTTCTACTATTGTGTTCCTATGTTCCTATTGTGCCTATGTGTTCGTTTTTATTTCTTAACACATAGGAGCATAGGGCATATAGGATCACATAGTTTTCCTTCTCCTACTGTGTTCCTATGTTTTCTACTGTGCCTATGTGTTGGTTTTTATTTCTTAACGCCGAGTAGGCAAGCGGGAGTTTCACCCGCGAGCCTCTCACAGAACCGTGCTT
>CALMQS010000125.1 GCA_937871285.1 uncultured Sphingobacteriales bacterium
GGGGTGCATTTCAAATTGTCGCCGGCTGGTGGGACACCAGCCGGGGCGGCCCGCCGTGGGCGGTGTCTTCACCGCCCATATGAAGCAAAGCAATGCGACAAAAAATATAGAAAGCCAAAGCAGCGCCATAATTGCCGGCAGCCGGTAGCGGTCGCTTTCCTCATTACTATACTTTGCTGGTTAGGGTTAGCATATGATAACCCTTACGGAAAAAGTATGCCCGTCCAAAATGTTCATCGAAGGAATGTGTATTAAAATCGAAGAAAAGATTGCGTATGCCGAATAGATTATGCAACTGCTGAAACATTGACCATCTTTATATTGTCAACGTTGCTACGCTTTTAATCCCAATCCCTGAAAAGACCCAAACCCTGAAAAAGACCATTAAAAATCCTTAATTCAATACCTATAGAATGGCAGATCCCTATCCCCTGAAACCAACCCTAAAATCCTGATCCTTTAGAAAGACAAGTTTTCCCGATCTTTCAATTACTATGAAACCCAAAAGCATCCATTAACCATGAAATCACCAACAGCCAGGAAATGTTATTGCAGCCCACCCAATGATACACAAGCACACCTCTGATCAAAGAATTATTAAACCGGACGTTACCGCCCGGTTTTTTTTATTTTAAACTGTCCGTATCATTTAAAAAGCCTTGCATCAAACTCAAAAAAAAGCGCAGACGCTACAGCTACCTTCTTGAAACCAGGGTGAGCGGGATTTATCAGTATATTATATTCCCGGGGAATGATGGCGGAAGGCAATTTTAACAGCAGCGATTCACCGGAACTCAACCAGGAATCACCTATAAAACGGCAATAGTCAATATCTGTTTGCCAGCTTTTCTTCAACCCGGCATTTGACAATGTTTTTACCGGCACATCCGGTACTTCTATAGTTAATAATATGTTCGTTTTTATTTCATCGTAACTGGCCTTATGAATAAACAGCTCAAGCAGCGACAAAGAAATAGCGCAGCTACAGTATAACACCGCATTGCCCTTACTGTTCCACCGGCCACCATACCGGCGTGCCCCTTCTCCTGATATATCAGCACTGTATTTTTCCGATGTAAACCTGTACAGCATCATATAAATATACCCTGTTGAATACGACCCATTTCTTCCATTAAAAGCTGTATACCCTTTGTAGAAGTAAGCGCAGTAAAATCGAGCTTTACACCCAATATGTTTTTTTCCCGCTTCAGCCAGCGATAAAAAGCATCCATATCCGTAAATGTTTCCTTTCCCAAATCAATCAGCTCACCGAGATGCAAAATGCGATCCGCATAAATACCTTCAAAAAAAGAGTTATCCCTGGCATAGCGCTGAAGCGTTTTTTCGGAAAGATGCAGTATGGCGCCCCACTCCTTTTGTGTAAAAGGAGTAAGCGCGGCTATCTTTTCAAACTTTTTATAGGAAAAGCCATCCGTAACCGGCAAGGCATGCACGCTTCCGTACACGGCTAAGGGTTCCTCAACCTTAGATTCAAAGTCTTCGGGGTTATCTTTTAGCGGCTTCTTCTTTCGTTTCATATAGCGTCATTTATCCCTCTAATATACGACAATTGTCTGGTACAAAAAATAACTTTACCCTTGTCTGGTTACTGAAAACTAAAAAGCTGCTGCCAACCGGCAACAGCTTTCTGATTGAATGATATGTTTTATTGCTTCAACTAAAAGTTGAACCCTAATCTGAGTCCCAGTAAACCTATTTTAGTATCTGAGTCTTTGAGATGGGTAGCTTCGTAACGAATCCCGGCTTCAAATTTACCCAGGTTAACCCCAACAGAAGGCGCATAGGTAAAGCCTCCGGACTTATCTTTAACGATCTCATCGCTTTCGCTGCCGGCATCGGCCGAGTAAACGGTATAAGCGGCATACCCTGCCTCTCCCATTACAAAAAACCTTTCAGCAAAAATATATTTATAACCGAGCCTTAATGGGATATGGGTACCTATTTTAATATCATCTTCAGACAATGATTTAGGCATTACCAGCAGTGCACCTGGGGAAAAAGTGGCATAGCCCGGACCGGCTTTAACGGAAAACCTGAGGCTTAGTCCAAACTCGGAACTAAATACTTCTTTAAAATCGGCATTTCCTATTATGGGTCCGCCTTCAAATCCAAAACCAAAGCTGAATGGTTTACCGTGTTTTTGAGCATATACCTGGCTCATGTAAAGGGTTGATACAGCAATAACTAAGAGTAGTATTATTTTTTTCATAGCATAGATTTAGCGTAAAACGAATGCATGAAAAAAAAATTGTATAAAACAATTATTGTTCGCTTTCAAATCACTTTAGTTATGAGGAGTATGAAGACGAGCGTTTATCTTTTGCGCAGCGCATAATTTAGCGGAGTATCTATTTTATTTTGTTCTTTGTCGAGCATTACAATTGTGCTATCGTCCTGTTTTAAAAAATATTTAGGCTCGTCGGGTCTGTCGTAATTCAAAAAAAACACCGACGCGTCCTTGTCTGTTTTTATCCCTTTTACTATATCCCATCTGCCTTTACTGGTAAATGTAGTGTCGCCGGTATCTACGCCTAAGTAAGTTTCCTTTAAAATATAATTGTTATTATCGGCATTGGCTACATCCTGGTACAATGTTAATTCTGTTCTAATTCCTTCACAATCAGCACAGGGCAATACACCTTCAAATACGCCAACAAGCATACGGGTGGCATCGGGCTCTCCGGGTACCTGCGTTTTTATTGCAAGCGCTGAATCTATATCGGGAATGGAGGAAGGGGTGGTTGCAGGGCGGCTATTACAGGCAATAAACAATAATATCACACAGGCTGGCAGCAATATCTTTTTCATACGTACTTGTCTTTTATTAAAGATAAAAAAACTAAGCTGACCAGCAGGTAGCGCTCCGGGTATTTTGAAAAATTTATGCAAAATAATGTACTTTCTTCCCGGGATAAGGATTCCATTTCACTTCGCCAATATGAGTATGTGCCTTTATACTGCTGCCATCATAAAATTTAAAAAGCTGGTAATGCTCATACCCCGATCTTGATTGGATACCCGATTGATCCTCCGAGTCAATATACACATCTCCCGAAATAACTTCGAGGCTTGCTTCTTCCCGCACAAAAAGATCATCAAGATGAGAATGCACATCGCCCAGCCAGTTTTTTGTGATGAGATTTTTGTACGAACCTGATACAGACAGGCTGCCCGTAAGCTGGCGGAAACGCACTATACTTTCATCGGGTACGTAAATCTTTATTTTGATGGCATTACTATTGACCAAAATAGAGGAAAAAGATTGATGCGCTATCGTTATGCGGTCATTTGTGTACAACAACCCCGGAACGATATCCATATTGCTGATGGCGCCCGCATCTATTTTAACACTAAGCTCAGGATGCGTATACAATTCAAAGGATCCGCTCCACACCCTGATATCAATGGGCAGATGCCGGCTAAGATTGATTTGCTGTTCAGTTTTTTTCATTTTAAATTATTTTTTAAAAATAAGGCTGCCCGGTACACCTGCTACGGCATTGTACAAAATGCGGTTGCAATAAATTGCTAACCCGATACCATGCTGTTTTATGCTTATATTCCTAGTACCTGCTTTAGTTTCAGGTATCCTGTTTTGCTCACCGGCACCTTCAGCCCGGTATGCAGTACTGCTATATAATTTTCTTTTTCGTAGGGGTCCAGGCGGGTAACCTGTTGTATGTTTACCATATAAGAACGGTGCGTGCGTACAAACTGGCGTGCATCCAGGAATTGTTCAAAATACTGCATTGTTTTATTTTTCAGGTGCGTACCCGAAGCCGTATGTATTTTCACATAGTCATCTGCCGCTTCGAGGTATTGTATATCATGTAGCGGTATTATTTTTATTTTTCCGTTACTTTTTACTACTATACGGCTATGCTGAAGTGGTGTTTGGGCAGCAGTTGTCAACAAGGCAGGGGCAAACAGTGTACCGGTATTATTGGCCTCCTGTGCCAGCCATTTTTGAAGCGCTTTATCAAAGCGTTCTTTATTAAATGGTTTCAACAGGTAATCTATGGCGTGCGCCTCAAATGCACGGATGGCATATTCATCAAAAGCAGTTGTAAAAATAACCGATGGCGGCCGGTCAATAAGTTCCAGCATTTCAAACCCGTTGATTTTAGGCATTTGGATGTCTAAGAAGATAAGATCGGGCTGGTGCTGCATAATGGCTTTTACACCTTCAAACCCATCGCGGCATTCTTCCAGCACCTCAATCTGTGTATAATCCTGCAGATATTCCTTTACGATGCTTCTTGCCAACGGTTCATCATCTATTATGAGTACCTTAATCATTGCTGCGGAATTTTTACCTGTGTAATAAAAATATTTCCTGTCGTGGAAGTGCTGAGCAGATCATTCCTCGCAAAGAGGAGCGATAATCTTCTTTGCACGGAGCTTAATCCAAAGCCTGTTCCTTTTTTGGGTTGAGAAATTTCCGGATCAAAAGGGTTTTTCACCGTCACTATAAGCATTTGTCCTTCCGCGGCAGCATCTATACTAATAGTAATATCATCCGTAGTATCGTACAGCCCGAATTTAATAGCATTCTCCACAACGGGCTGAAGCAACATGGCAGGCAATTTCATAGACTGTGCTGAAGCATCACTCCTGATCTCGGTTGCTAACCGGTGTCCAAACCGTACCTTTTCTATGCTTAAATACAGTTCAAGATATTGTACTTCTTCGGAAAGCATCACCCACAGGTGCTCCTCCTTTTTAAGCGTGCTTCTCAAATAGTCCGACAACTGCTGTATCATTTTTCTTGCTTCAGCCGGCTGGCTGATAATAAGGGCGCTGATGGAATTTAAACTATTGAAAAGAAAATGGGGCTGTAGTTGCTGGCGGAGCTTATACAATTCTGCATCCCTGGCAATCTTCTCCGATTCATTTTTTCTGCTATCCTGCTCCTTTTGTTCTTCCAGGGTATACCCCAATACACTGATCAATATTACACATCCCGAAATAAGTATGGCTATAGCAAGCCGTATGGGTAACGATTCATTAAAAGTACTTACCGCAAACTCATCTGCCACATAAGATAACACCAGCTTTGCGCAGCCCAGCCATAGCAGGGCAAAGCCAATACACATCAGAAAAAGGTAGGTAAACGACTCCTTTCGCGGCAGGTAATACCGCAAGCTTGTTATAATAAGCAGCGACATTCCGGCAAGTAAGATATTGCATACCGCGCTGTCTAACCACGATGCTTCAAAACTATAGCCCCACTCCTGCAATACCCATGCATGTATGGCAGACCAACTGATCCAGAATATTGCAAAATAATACCTGTACTTCGTTATAGATAATGGTGATGCCGGCACAGTTTTGATTTTATAAAGCCTGCAAAAAATGCCTGGCGCTGTTCAATTGCAAATTTGCCGCTCTTTTATGCACGAGCTCGGCATAGAGGTCGCCATTTTCCCTTTCTTCAATCCTGCTATACAATTCCACACCATCAATCAGTTCCGCTATCCTGTATAATTCCGACACATTAACAAACTGCCATTGTACTAATTTTTCCGATTTGTTATAAAAGCTGTCTTCTTCCTGCTTACCAATAGCTGAAGCTTTTTTAAACGCTTCCGCATCATCAGGCGCTACGATCAGCCTCAGTTGTTCATCAAATTGTGGTGTATGATCTCCTTCGCCACAAATAATACGGTATACAATTTTTGCAAGAAACCAATTCATAAGTGTTCGATTTTGCAGTTAATAACTTTTAATTTCTATACCACCAAAAATAGTGGTACCATCAATGACTAATACCTTGTCGGGATCGGGGGCAACGTTAGACGGAGACCTTTTATCTTCAAATCCGCCGAAAATAGAAGTAACGGTTGACTTAATGGTCCAGTGGGCAGGTACAATAAGCTTGGTGCCTCCAAAAATTTGTGTAATATCCAGCTTAACCCTGCCCGATAATTCGGCCTGGGAACAATTAATTTCTGTTCCCCCCATAAAGTTGGTAATATCACCTCCCTTAAAATTTTTGGAAAGAATTACTTTTTTTGAGCTGCCCAGGATAGCCGTACTGTCTATAAAATCATCATCATCATTCCTGCTATATGCTGCTTCCTGCGCCGGGTTGGGGGTCTCAGGAGCGCTTATGTTATTTTTTTCTGCATCATTCCAATCCCATCCCCATCTTTCCCGCATCCACCTTTTCCTGGAACCGGCACCAAAGATCATAAACAACCCTATAGAAATAATAACAAACGGCCATATAAAAGGCTTAAGGTCGGCTCCGGGAACAATTTTATCGGCCAGGAAAATACATCCTAACCCGATCAGTATGATCCAGCCCGGTCCGCGGAAGCCATGTTTTAAACCTGTAAATACCCCTACTGCTATTAAAATCATTGGCCAACTCAGTACCCATGAGGGGAAATCGAAAACGGTTTGGCGCAGGATAGCAGCCACTCCTATCAGCAATAAGAATAACCCTGCGAGCACCGTGCCCGTTCTGTTTTCGTTACAATGCCCCCTGTTTTTCCAATGACGTCTTCTGTTTTGCATACCAGATAATTTTATGTAAAACTATATTGTTAAGCAGTGCGTGGCAAGCATATATAGGTTACCCTACCGGGATTCCCGGTAAATGCCCCTTTTTTACCGGTAAATAAATTTAAAATCTTAAATTTCAAATTATAAAAATCTGCTCCCCAACTCCTATCTTTGCGGCAAATTTCAGGTAACCATGTCTTCAAATTGCCTAAAATCCTTATTGGTAGCGGCTTTCAGTGTATATATGCTCTTTTATTGTAATGCATCTTTTTCGCAAAGTGCAACGAATAACGGGCTTACAGAACAGCACCATAATACGGAGCAAAAAGAACAGGGAGATTTTGATGTTGCAGCCACCATTTTAGACCATATACGCGATCATCATAGCTGGCATTTATGGGGGCATACTGCTATACACCTGCCTGTTATTTTAAAAACAGACAAAGGCTTTGAGGCGTTCTCTTCTTCTAAATTATCAGACGAGCATCACCAGCCGGTAGTGTATAATGGCAACTATCCCTACAAACTAATTGAAGGAAAGATCAAAATAATGAATGCAGACGGCAGTGTAAATGCGGAGGCTTCCAAAAAAGTTTTTGACATTTCCATTACCAAGAATGTTGTATCCATGTTCATTACTGTTTTCCTGCTCATTATTGTTTTCCTGGGAGTAGCCAGGGCGTATGCAAAAACAGGTGTTACATCTGCTCCCAAAGGTTTTCAGTCGTTTATTGAGCCTGTAATCATATTCATAAGAGACGAGGTTGGCAAACCTTACCTGGGACATCATGCCCCACGGTTCATGCCTTTCCTCCTTACCATATTCTTTTTTATATGGATCAATAACCTGCTGGGATTGGTTCCTTTTTTCCCGGGTGGCGCCAACCTGAGTGGCAATATCGCTTTTACTTTTACGCTTGCGCTGTTCACCTTTGTAATTGTAAATATTAACGGAAAGAAAGATTACTGGAAACATATTTTCTGGATGCCGGGGCTTCCCACTCCCATGAAAATATTTTTGATGCCCATTGAACTACTGGGTGTTTTTATAAAACCCATTTCGCTAACCATCCGGTTGTTTGCCAATATTACAGCCGGGCATATACTGGTACTGAGCTTAGTTTCCCTCATCTTTATCTTTAAAGCTGTGGCGGCATCGGCAATGGCGGTTCCTTTTACGGTTTTTATAAGTGTTATTGAACTGCTGGTGGGCTTTATCCAGGCTTTTATTTTTGCAATGTTATCGGCTTTGTATATAGGAATGGCAATTGAAGAGCATCATGAACAGGATCTGGTATTATAATCGTTTTTATTCACTTTTAAATATTAAAAAATGGTAGTAGGAAGTGTTGCTGCAATAGGTGCAGGTTTAGCAGCCATCGGTGCAGGTATTGGTATCGGTCAGATCGGTAAGGGCGCCGTTGAAGGTATTGCCCGCCAGCCGGAAGCTGCCAATGAGATCCGTACCAACATGATCGTTGCTGCGGCGTTGGTAGAAGCAGTATCCCTGTTTGCAGTGGTTGTTGCCCTGCTTGGCAATGGCTAAACAAATTTCATCTGTACAGACCTTTAGCACAGGGCGAAGAGGTCTGTACCTTTAACGTAAATTTTATTAAGCATAAAGCATATTACTATGTTATTAGAAATAAACCCGCTGGTGCTTCCCGATCCGGGATTAATGATATGGTCTACACTGGCGTTCCTGATCCTCCTGTTTGTGTTAGGCAAATTTGCATGGAAGCCTATTATGAAAGCCATTAGTGAAAGAGAACAGGGAATTAATGATTCTTTGGCTACCGCCGAAAAAGTAAGAGCGGAAATGGCGCAGCTAAAAAGCGATAACGAAATATTATTAGTGCAGGCCCGTGAAGAAAGAGCCCAGATATTAAAAGAAGCCAAAGAAATAAAGGACAGGATGATCAATGACGCCAAAGAGCAGGCTAAAGAAGCGGCTGCTAAAATCATGGCAGATACACAGCAGGCAATTGAAAACCAGAAAATGGCTGCATTAATTGACCTGAAGAACCAGGTGGGCAACATGGTGGTAGAGGTTTCAGAAAAAATATTGCGCCGCGAATTATCGAATAAGCCGGAACAGGAGAATTATATAAAGCAACTGACCAGCGAAATTAAACTGAATTAGGTTTTGAGTTCAGGAATGAAAAGTGATTTAGCAGCTCATTTCAAATCTCAAATTTCAAATTTCAAATCGTTCTAATGCTCCAACCACGTTTAGCCGGAAGATATGCCAAAAGTTTGGTTGATTTAGCGCAGGAGCGCAATCAACTGGAACAGGTATACGCCGATATGATTTTTTTACAGTCTGTTTGCCGCCAGAGCCGTGAGTTTGTAACGCTCATGCGCAGTCCTGTAATTAATGCCGACAAAAAAAACAGCATCTTAGATGCTATTACCAAGGATAAAGTGGCGGTGCTTACGGCAGCATTTAATAAATTACTGATACAAAAAGGCAGAGAAAGCATTTTACCGGAAATCGTAAACGCCTTCATTGATCAGTACAATATCATTAAAGGCATTCATAAAGTTAAATTGGCCACAGCGGAACCTATAAGCGAAGCATTGAAGAAAGCAATTGAGCACAAATTAAAAACGGATGCAGCACTTCCAACAATAGAATTGGAAACAGTTGTAAAAGAAGAGCTTATCGGAGGTTTTGTGCTGGAATTCGATAATAAACTGGTAGACGCCAGCATACTGAGAGATTTAAAAGATATTCAAAAGCAGTTCAGAAGCAACATATATGTAAAGAATATCAGGTAATACTTCCCAAAACGGGAAAGCCTGTTTTATATAAAATTGATTAATAAAAATATAAACTAAAACATATGGCAGAAATTAAGCCCGACGAAATAAGTGCGATACTGCGCCAGCAGCTAAGCAATTTTAATGCAGGCGCCGACCTGGAAGAAGTAGGCACCGTATTACAGGTGGGTGATGGTATTGCCCGTATTTATGGCTTAAACAATGTACGCGCCGGTGAGCTGGTTGAATTTGACAATGGCGTTAAAGCGGTGGCTTTAAACCTTGAAGAAGATAATGTGGGCGTGGTGCTGATGGGTGAATCGTCGGAAATTAAAGAAGGACATAAGGTAAAAAGAACCGGCAGCATTGCTTCGCTGAAAGTAGGCGAAGGACTGGTTGGACGTGTAATTAATGTGTTGGGTGAACCCATAGATGGCAAAGGCCCCGTTACAGGTGAACTGTTTGAGATGCCATTGGAGCGTAAAGCGCCCGGTGTAATTTACCGTGAGCCGGTAAAGGAACCCCTGCAAACGGGCATCAAGGCTATTGATGCCATGATTCCTATCGGCCGCGGCCAGCGTGAGCTGATCATCGGAGACCGCCAAACAGGTAAAACCGCCATTGCGGTTGATACCATTATCAATCAAAGGGAATTTTACCAGGCAGGTAAGCCCGTGTATTGTATATATGTTGCGTGCGGACAAAAAGCTTCCACCATTGCCAACGTTATGAAAACGCTGGAAGATAACGGCGCTTTGGAATATACGGTTATCGTTGCAGCTTCCGCTTCCGATCCTGCTCCGCAGCAATTCTTTGCGCCCTATGCAGGAGCTGCTATTGGCGAGTATTTTCGTGACACCGGCCGCCCGGCGCTGATCGTATACGATGATTTAAGTAAACAGGCAGTAGCTTACCGCGAGGTATCCCTGTTATTACGTCGTCCCCCCGGCCGCGAAGCATACCCCGGCGATGTGTTTTACCTACACAGCCGCCTGCTGGAACGCGCAGCAAAAGTGATCAGCGATGATGCGGTAGCCAAAAACATGAATGACGTGCCCGACAGCATCAGGCATCTTATAAAAGGTGGCGGATCATTAACTGCGCTTCCCATTATTGAAACACAGGCAGGTGATGTATCGGCATATATACCTACTAACGTGATTTCCATTACCGACGGGCAGATATTCCTGGAATCGAACCTCTTTAACGCGGGTATCCGCCCTGCCATTAACGTAGGTATTTCGGTTAGCCGTGTGGGTGGTAACGCCCAGATCAAATCTATGAAAAAGGTAGCGGGCACACTTAAGCTCGACCAGGCCTTATACCGCGAAATGGAGGCATTTTCCAAATTCGGCGGCGACCTGGATGCAGCTACTAAATTAGTGTTAGACAAAGGCGCCCGTAACGTGGAAATCCTTAAGCAGCCGCAGTATTCTCCTTTTTCGGTGGAAAAGCAGGTAGCCATTATTTACCTGGGAACACAGGGATTATTAAGAGATGTGCCTGTAAATAAAGTAAAAGAATTCGAGGAACTATTCCTGATAGAAATGGAAAATAAATTACCGGATGTGCTCAATGAATTCAAAAGAGGTAACCTGCCTGAAGAAGGCGTTAAGAAAATGACGGAAATAGCAAAGGCGCTTATGTCGAGATACAAGTAAGCCATCCTATTCATTTGTATACAAACTGCCCCGGTAAATTTTGCCGGGGCAGTTTGCGTTTTAACAGAAGTTCAATACCTCATCTTCATATACTTTCAGCCGGGTTTAATACGTTATAGCGTAGCGAAAATAAGTGTATCCCATTATTTGGTTGACATATGATAATCAGAAAAGTTTTGGTCGAAGAAAAATGCAGATGCATCGAATAGTAAAAAAATAAGCGGTTACACGTAGTAGCTTTGTTTCAGAAAGCGCATTTTCAGACAATCCAACCTTATGAAAGCCATAAACCCTGGCAATATGAAAATACATTTCTACCCTTCACGAAAATTATGGCGATACAATATTCTGATAGTATTCACCATGTTTATTTATACTACAGCCTACGCACAGCCGCCGGCAGATTCGGCTACTCATTCATTTCCCGTAAGCGTTGGAAGACCCTGCGGAGGTAATACCAGTACCCATTCAGCCCATGTTTTTAAGTATAACAGCATTACTAAAACATTAAGTGATATTCAGGATTGTAAACCAAACCTGGCCAGCCCCGGGTTCAGCATTTCTTCTGCAGGCATTTCCTATAACCCGGCCGACCACATGTTGTATTATTATAGATATACAGGTGGAAACACACATGTATGGCGTTGGACACCAGGTGATGTGTGCCCTCCTCTAACAGCAAAATATGATACTTATCCTGGTGCTATTCTGGGATTCGCATTTGACCCTGACGGGTTATGTTATCAGCTTATATTTAGCGGATCTTCATCCCCCTCTTATAATATAGCATTAAGAACCGTTGATTTTTCAACGGGAACCTTTGGGCCTGCCGTACCCATTACACGCCCCGCGGGGTTTAATATTACCTCTCAAAACGGAGATATAACCCTTACGCCTGATGGAAAGATGCTTATGGTGTGGGATAAAAAATATTTTGCGGTAAATTACCAGGATTATGGTACTGCCCCATCTCTTGTAGCTACACCTATCGCTACTTTGAGCGGTAGCCATATAGTTGGACTTTCTTTTTCAGAGGGAAGATTAATTGCCGCTGATGCTGGTAATCAATACTGGGATTTAGACCTGCTTACCGGTGCAAAAACAGCTATTACACAGGCGCCTTGTTATCAGAGTAACGATATGACCGAAATTATTTCCGGTATTGGAGTCGCTAAAAAGCTGTCGTCGGCAACCCCAACAGGTGTACCAGGTCAATACGATCTGAGCTATGACATATTTGTAAAGAACTATGGTGGTTGGGATATAAACGATGTACAGGTCATTGAATTGCTGAGGGGTAATGGAATCATAACACCTTTTACCGGTTCAAATAACCCAACCAATGTTACTGCTACGCTTATTGACAACCCGGCAGGAGTAGCGCTTAACCCGTCATATAATGGTTTCAGTAACGCTAATCTCCTGGCACCCGGACAGATTTTACGTAATGCCCCTGTAGCAAATAACCATTTTACTATAAGAGTATCGTTTAGAGTAAGCAATATCGTTATAGGCAAGGTATATAATAATAATGCAAAAGTAACAGGTAGAGGGTATGCAGGCTTAGCCCTGGCCGATATCTCCACGGACGGTGATAACCCCGATTTGAACAACAATGCTAAACCAAATGACCCTGGTGAAAATCAGCCAACCCCATTTGTTATTTTAACCGCTGCCGAAATGCCGCCCTGCGAAGCTTTAAATAAAATAATATATAAACAGGAGTTCGGAACCGGCAACAATATAGTAACACCTATACCCGTAGCAACCGGAACAGCGGGAACAGCAGCTACCGATTACACAGGAAATACCGTCCAGCCATTAGGTATAGAGGAATATGCTATTACCAATAACGCTAATAAAGGTAATACTGCACGCTGGATCAGCCGTACGGATCATACCGGCAACTCAAACGGAAGAATGATGGTAGTGAACGCCGACGTAAAATCCAATAAAATTTACAGCGATAGAATAAATGTTACATGCGGCAATCTTAAATATTCACTATTCGCCTTTGTGTCAAATATTTCTAATTCGACCTATGAGAATTTTTGTGATGGTTTTGGCGGGATAGTGAAACCCAAACTTACATTTACCGTAAAGGATGCAGTTTCAGGTCTTATTATTACCAATCTTACCACACCAGAGATAACAAGTGCCGACTGGACGCAATATGGTATGAAATTCGTAATGCCCGCAATGGTCAATGCACAACCTATTAACCAGATCATTATTGAAATTACCAACAATGCGCCAGGTGGTTGCGGTAACGACCTGGCAATAGATGATATACAATTTGGCTTATGCGACCCAACACCTACCGTATCGGTTAATAATACTGCCGGTTGTACCAACGGTGTAACTACATTCAGCGCAGCGCTAAGCGATCCGACAGTGATTTCCGGACCGCTGGAATACCAGTGGCAGAGAAGTGATAATGGAACCAGCGGCTGGGCGGATATTTCGGGAGCAAACAGTGTTGATTACACGATCAGCCCCTTGCAACCTTCCGATATTGGTAAATACTACCGTGTAATTGTGGCGGCTGCGGGTAATATTAATAATGCCACTTGCCGGTATACATCTAATAGCTTCCAGCTTACTGCTAAAACATCGTCTACCGCGCCAACAGGCATTGATGCATCACCTGCACAGACTACCTGCCCGGGGAATGCCGTAAATCTTACGGTACAGGGTGGATCACTGGGTACCAACGCGGTATGGAGATGGTACAGGAACAGTTGTGGCGACACGCTTATCGGCACCGGTAATATGATCTCTGTGCTGCCCACAGAAACCACAACCTATTATGTAAGGGCGGAAGGCGACTGTAATACTACCGCATGCGCTCAGGTAACCATAAACCTTATACCATGTGTTATTCTGCCCGTTGATTTCCTTCAGTTTAGTGCTGTACAACGTGCTCATGCAATTGACCTGGACTGGAGGATTATTACATCAGAACAAATCAGTCATTTTGAAGTAGAACGCTCGGAAGACGGAAGCCATTTTAAAAAGATCGGCACCGTATCAGCAGGTTCCGTTCCTAAAAATGCAGCAGTAAAATTCAGCTACCAGGATGCAGACAATGATATTAGCAGTAATATTATTTATTACCGTATTAAAGTCATAAGCAAAGACGGGGTAAGTAAATACAGTAACATCCTTACGGTACGTACTTCCTCAGTAAACAATGGAAAATTAAAGATCAGCCCTAACCCGGCTTCTTCCTCCGTAAATATCAGCTTTTATTCTGCCCTACGGGGAGCAATGGAGCTGCAGCTATTAGATATGACCGGGAAAATAGTATTGCGTGAACAGCGGGTAGTAGAATCTGGTCAGAACAGCATTACACTTAACCAGTTAGCCAGGCTGAGTGAAGGAATATACACTATCCTTGTTCGCACAGGCGACCGGTGGGAAAGAGAGCGGATTGTAATTAAACGATAGGTCTAAAACAAGTGCATTATAATTATATCCTCTCTTAACAGGGAGGATATTTTTTTGAGTATATGAAACGCCACATCAAATACCTGTGTGTATTTTCATTACTATCTTCGCAGCATGACAAGAAAAGAGCTTATAGAACAAATTCATTCAAAAAAATCCTACCTGTGTGTAGGGTTGGATACGGACATTACTAAAATACCCCGGCATCTTTTATCGCTACCCGACCCGGCTTTTGAATTCAATAAGCAGATCATCGATGCTACCCGGGATCATTGCGTAAGCTATAAAATAAATACCGCCTTTTACGAAAGTCAGGGCACTAAGGGATGGGCAACAATGGAAAAAACAGTGAATTATATTCCCGCCACCCATTTTACCATCGCCGACGCCAAACGGGGAGATATTGGCAATACATCTGCTCAATATGCCAAAGCTTTTTTTGAGGTTTTAAATTTCGACGCCATTACTGTAGCGCCTTATATGGGTGAAGATAGCATACGCCCTTTTCTGGAATACAAAAACAAATGGACCATTGTATTAGGACTTACCTCCAACCCCGGAGCCAAAGACTTTGAATTGCAGCAAACCGGCACAGAAAGATTATACGAAAAAGTGTTGCGAACAGTGACCGGCTGGGGCTCAGCAGAAAATCTGATGTTTGTAATTGGCGCCACACAGGCTGATGTATTCACTAATGTCCGCAATATGCTCCCCGATCACTTTTTCCTGGTACCCGGCGTGGGATTCCAGGGAGGCAGCCTGAAAGACATTTCGGGGAAAGCGATGAATAACGATTGCGGCATATTGATAAACGTTTCGCGGGCCATTATTTTTGCCGGTGAAAAAGAAGACTTTGCCATAGAAGCAAAGGCAATAGCAAAACAATATCAAAAGGAGATGGGTGCCTATATAAAATAAAAAAAGCGCAACTAGCTCTTAGCTGCGCTGTATAAATATTGTTCCTTTATTTTATCCGGAAAGAATATTATAAGCTGAATAAGCCTCCGTTATCATCAGACGAAGAAGGAGTGTCTGCAGCAGGCGGCGTTGGAGTGATCACGGGTTCTGTAACAGGCGCTGACACCGGTTTTTTAGCCGGAGCTTTCTTTCTGGGAGCAGCTTTCTTAGCAGGCGCTTTCTTCACCGGTGCAGCCTTCTTTACTGCTTTTTTAACAGGCGCTTTCTTTTTAGGCGCCGCTTTTTTCACCGCCTTTTTAGCGGCTTTTTTTACAGGTGCATTCTTTTTGGGTGCAGCTTTCTTTACCGCTTTTTTAGCAGGAGCTTTCTTTTTAGGCGCTGCCTTTTTCGCTGCTTTTTTTACTACTTTTTTAGCAGGCGCTTTCTTTTTAGGTGCAGCTTTTTTTACGGCACTTTTTTTCTTTGCTTTAGCCATGATTGTTGGAATTTATTGTGTTTGAAGAAGTGATTTATTGATGCAGAAAATTAGGTAATAATATTTATAATATTTAAAAACATGCTTATTTTTTTTATAGCTGCATACAAAAATCATCCGTTATTTAATAAACAAGTAATTGCTCCACGCTTTCACAACCCGGCGGAGCGCTTAAGTCATACACAGCATCCGGATACAATAGGGAAGAATCGCCTTGCCCTATAAAGCTTCCTCCAATGCCCTGTAAGGGGTGCTCCTTCAAATACACAGAGCCACAATAACAATTCTACTTAAACTTACTGCCAAGGCTCCAAAATAGCCCCGGCGCCAGCCCGTTAGGGTCTACATCAGGAGTGACAACATTAAAGGTATTAAATACCCTGTTGCATAGCAGTAAAAAGCGTATACCCAGGACATGGTGGAATAAAAACCGTAATATACCGGCAAAAAAAACACAGAAGCAGGAAGACACGTAATATAGTACATACCATTTTCGTGCCCCGGAGCTTCTGTGATTCAAAAAATGATCCGGACCTGCTAATCCGGAAAAATTATACTACAAATTAGGCTGGGGAGTGTACCGCAAATAGGGTTTTACAATCTTCACACCCTTTGGAAATTTCTTTTCCGCGTCTTCGTTCGAAATAGAAGGAACAACGATCACATCTTCAGTTGGCTTCCAGTCTGCCGGAGTGGCTACACTGTAATTAGCAGTTAATTGCAATGAATCAATAACGCGCAGCACTTCATGAAAATTCCGCCCGGTGGACGCGGGGTAAGTGATCGTCAGTTTTACCTTCTTATCCGGCCCTATAACAAATAAAGAACGTACGGTAAAGTTTTCAGATGCATTAGGATGGATCATTCCATAAGCAGTAGCCACTTTCCTTTCCGGATCAGCAATCAGCGGAAACCGCACATCCGTGTTTTGTGTTTCATTGATATCTTTTACCCATCCAATATGCTTGTCCAGCGGATCAACACTTACCGCCAGCACCTTTACATTACGCTTGGCAAACTCATCCTGCAATAAGGCGGTTTTACCCAGCTCGGTAGTGCAAACAGGCGTAAAATCGGCAGGATGGGAAAACAAAACGCCCCAGCCATTGCCGAGAAATTCGTAAAAATCAATTTTACCCGCTGTTGTTTCGGCAGTAAAATTTGGTGCAATATCACCTAAACGCAAACTCATAATAGATCATTTAAAAGTTATAAAAAGGATTACAAATATATATTCTTTTCCTACCATTTTGGTGGACTATAAAGTTAAAAAATTAAATTGTCCTTGCCCGGGCTATGGCATCTTTACCGAACCTGCCTTTAACGGCATCAATGGCGTTATACAGATCCGTCTTTTTTTCACTGTTTTCAAAAAGATTGGTTTGCCTGGCCTCGTTGGTCAGCTCACTCAATTTTACCCCCAGCAAACGAACTGGCTGCCCCTTCCGGTAAAGTTTATAAAAAAGTGCCTTAGCCGCCGGTATAAGCTCATCATCGTAGCAGGTATAGGAAATAGCCGTTTGGCGCGATGAGGTCTCAAAGTCGGGGTACCTGATCTTTACGGCTATACAACCCGCCATTTTATCATCCTGCCTCAGTTCATAGGCTATGCGCTCTGTCATACGAACCAGCTCACTCATAATAAAATCCATATCGGTACTGCTGGTTTCAAACGTATTTTCTGTAGAAACAGATTTAGCTTCATAATAAGGAACTACCTCTCCGTGATGAATTCCCTGAGCCTTGTTCCAGAGTTCCTGCCCATAGCCGCCCAGTAGAAACTCCAGGTCTGATGGCTTCCGGGCGCTTATATCTCCAATCGTTTGTATACCAATGGCCAATAAATGCTGATAAGTTTGCTTTCCAATGCCGGGAATGGCATTGACCGGTAAAGGTGAGAGAAATTCTTTTTCCATGCCGGGCTTCACCTGCATATAACCGTTAGGTTTGGCCGCATTGGTTGCCATTTTAGCTATCATTTTATTGGATGCCAGCCCAAAGGAAATGGGCAGACCCGTTTTATCAATAATTTCCTGCCTCATGTCAATGGTCCATTGCCAGGGATTAAAATATTTATCCATGCCGGTAAGGTCAAGATAAAATTCATCAATGGACGCTTTTTCAAACAAAGGAGCTTTGGTCCCTATGATCTCTGTAACCCACCTCGAATATTTGCTGTATTCACCCCTGGTTCCTTTTACTATGGTTGCCTGCGGGCATAGCCGCATGGCGGTAGCCATGGGCATGGCAGAATGAATACCATATTTACGGGCTTCATAACTGCAGGCTGCTACCACACCCCTTTCCCTGCTTCCCCCAACGATCAGCGGAATACCCTTCAGGGAAGGGTTATTAATACATTCCACAGACACAAAAAATGCATCCAGGTCGAAATGTGCTATAGTGCGTAGCTGAGACATGGCTGAAAGAAATGTAATTTACTGCATTCGCAACAATATAGCCGCAGCTATTCCCGCGGTTTCGGTTCTCAGGCGGGTATTACCCAAACTTACGGGTGTAAACCGGTGTTGTAGTGCCGTATCAATTTCGGCAGGGGTAAAATCGCCTTCCGGACCAATACAAACCACTTTATCACCAGTAAACCCTGCCGCTCCGGAAAGCCCGGTTTTTACGGTATCCAAACAATGAGCTATATATTTATTAACGCCATCCGCCCGGCTGATCCATTCTTTAAAGCGCACCGGTTCGGGTAATTCGGGCAACCAGCACTGCTGGCTTTGCAGCATAGCGCTAACCAGGATATTCTTCATTCGTTCCATACGAAAATGAGTCCTTTCTGTTCTTTCGCAGATCAGCGGAATGATTGAGCTCACACCCGTTTCGGTAGCTTTTTCCAGGAACCACTCAAACCGGGATGCATTTTTAAGTAACGAAATAGCAATGGTAACCCGCGGTTGCTGTACCGGAACATTCAATTCGTCTTCAACAAACACACTGCATCCTTTTTTTTGCTGTTCGTGTATAGTTGCCGTTAGCTTTTTGCCTTTTCCATCCGTAAGGCGAAGCCTGTCGCCCTTTTTCATACGCAATACCTGGGTTATGTGCCTGGCAGTAGCCTCATCTAACGCAAGCACGGCGCCGGCGGGAGAGAGGTTTTCAGTATAAAAAAAGGGAAGCGCCATAACTCCTGTATTTCATGCAAATAAAACAAAGATTATTTGCTCCCGCGCAAAAAAAGCTCCCCATTACGGAAAGCTTATTGAAGGATTCATCATCCAACCTCAAAATATATAAATATACGTATACTAATTGCCAGGTTAAGCGTGAAACGGCAGACGGGAAACGTGAGCATCTGACGTCTGTGGTTTCTCTTCTCACGTATAAATGAGACAAAATATCGTTTACACAACACTATCTTTAAAATGGCGCTTCCTCATCAAACTGTCCGTCATTCATTTTGCTGCCCTTTTGTATAAACAAACGGGCGTTATTATCTCCTCCATCGCCGGGCACAGGTTTCCAGTTGCCCTGAGGCGCTCCCATACCTCCAAAATTATCGCTTTCCATTTCTGTAAATTTCTGAATATGCAATAAGGCCCTCAGCTTAATGGTTTCCAGGGAGCCGTTACGGTGTTTGGCTATACGCACATGCGTTTCGCCTTTATTGCTCTCGCCAAATTCATTGGCTGTAATATTGTAATACTCCGGCCGGTATAAAAACATAACCATATCGGCATCCTGTTCAATGGCCCCCGACTCCCGCAGATCACTCAATTGGGGCATCTTATCGCCTTCCTTGCGTTTTTCCACCTCACGGCTCAACTGGCTCAGCGCTATTATGGGTATGCCCAGTTCCTTTGCCAACCCTTTCAGGTTCCTTGAAATGGTACTGATCTCCTGTTCGCGGTTGGAGCTTCGTTTGTCACCTGTGCCACTCATTAACTGTAAATAGTCAATAATAATCAGACTTACATTATGCTTATTCTTCAACCGTCTGCATTTGGCTCTTAATTCAAAAATATTCAGCGCAGGCGTATCATCTATAAAAATGGGTGCATTTTGCAACCGTTGAATGCCGTTGCGGTATAACTGCTGCATTTCGTGCTCCTCCATTTTGCCACGGGCAATTTTTTCTAACCATATCTCGCTTTCGGCACTTAAAATACGCTGCACCAACTGTCCGGCGCTCATTTCAAGACTAAAAAAAGCAATGGGGGTAGGCTTCGTAGCATGCAGGGCGGCATTACGTGCAAGGTTAAGCGCAAAAGCGGTTTTACCCACCGACGGGCGGGCTGCCAGGATAACAAGGTCGGTAGGCTGCCATCCGTAGGTTATCCGGTCTAAAGAAGGAAAGCCGCTGGGCACACCGGTTATATCTTCCTGGCGGTTGCGCATATCTTCAATCCGTTGTATGGTTTTTACCAGCACGGTATCAATACTGTCGAAGTTTTTGCGCAGGTGATTATTGGTGATTTCAAAAAGCTTGCTTTCTGCCTCATCCAGCAAATCAAACACATCGGTGGAGTCTTCATATGCATCGCTGATCACTTCTCCGCTGATGCGGATAAGATCGCGCTGGATGAATTTCTGAAGTATAATGCGGGAGTGGGTTTCCACGTTGGCAGATGATACCACCGCATTGGTTAGCTTGGTTACATAATACGGGCCGCCCACCAGTTCCAGCTCTTCTTTGGTTCTTAATTCTTCCACTACCGTAAGCAAATCAATAGGCATGCTTTTTTGTGCCAGGCTTTGCATGGCGCGAAAAATACGCTGATGTGCGTCTACATAAAAACATTCAGGTTTTAATATTTCAATTACGGTATCAAAGGCTGATTTTTCCAGCATAATTGCTCCTAATACAGCTTCTTCCAGGTCGCGTGCCTGTGGTGGCACCTTGCCGTATACCATCGAGCTCAGATCGAGGGCACTTTTCCGGCGGGTTTTACGGTCTTTATTGAGATTAGTAAGATGATCCATTCAATGTTTTTATATAGGGTGATATATCGTTGTTTGCCTGGCTGCCTGTCAACAGTATAGTACCCCCTTCATACAATTTGCATCCCCTCTTCCTTAATTAGCCTTAATTGTATTGATTATGCTTATGCTCCCGTATGATATGATGCGAACGTTAATGCATTATTACCGGAATGTTACCAACTGCGTCAGGAAGGCGAATTTAATACCATTGATTTTTGATAACCAAATTACAACTCCACTTTTTTTTATTAATTTATATCAACAGGGTTTTACACCTACTTAACAGGGTTTTACACCTTTATTTTCCATTTATGCACAATTTAGCGAAATAATGCTGCCTGTAAAGGAAATAATGCACAGCCATTGTGCGTAACAATTCCACTCGATTTTTTTGGCCAGACTATTATAACAACAGTATGGACTTACAGGCTTTTTTAACGCCCCGCTCAATTTAATTATCTTTGCCACCGCTTTATGTTTTGGTATTGAAATTGAAAAAGAAGTAATCATTATATGACCATCAGTTACAACTGGCTTTGCGAATATCTTCCGGTACCTATTACCCCCGAAAAATTGGCTGTTATATTAACCTCCTTAGGACTGGAAGTAGAAAATTTTGAGCAGACTGAAGCGGTAAAAGGCGGACTGGAGGGACTGATCATAGGCCAGGTGCTGGAAACAGAAAAACATCCCAACGCCGATAAGCTCCGGTTAACCAGGGTAGATACAGGTGCCGAAAAACCATTACAGATTGTGTGCGGCGCACCTAATGTTACCGCCGGCCAAAAAGTAGTGGTAGCGCCTGTTGGAGCAACCATTTACCCCTCTCAGGGCAATCCGCTTACCATGAAAGTGGCTACCATACGGGGTATAGAAAGCTATGGCATGATTTGCGCTGAAGACGAATTAGGATTGGGTAACAGCCATGACGGTATAATGGTTTTGCGTGATGATGCAAAACCCGGCACCCCGGCGGCGGAATATTTCCGGCTGCAAAGCGACTGGATTTATGAAATAGGACTTACGCCTAACCGTATGGATGCCATGAGCCACCTGGGTGTTGCCAAAGATGTATGCGCCTACCTGAGCGTTCACGACAGCAAAGACTACCCTGTTAAATATCCCTATACCAACCATTTCAAGAAAGACAGGCAGGGCACTGTTATTGAAGTAAAAATAGAAAACCGGGAAGCCTGTGAACGCTATAGCGGTGTTCTTATAGAAAATGTAACCATTGCGGAAAGCCCTGTATGGCTGCAACAACGCATCAAATCAATCGGGCTGCGCCCCATCAGTAATATAGTAGATATTACTAATTTTATTTTACACGAAACAGGGCAGCCCCTGCATGCTTTTGATGCAGACCAGATAAAGGGGAGTGCCATCATTGTAAAAAACCTTCCCCAAGGCACTCCTTTTGTCACTTTAGATGAGAAAGAAAGAAAACTGCACGCCGATGATCTGATGATATGTAACGGCAATGGCGAACCGATGTGCTTTGGTGGAGTATTCGGAGGCCTGCATAGCGGTGTAACTTCGGAAACCAAAAATATTTTTCTCGAAAGCGCATGGTTTAATCCGGTTACGATCCGCAAAACTTCTTTCCGTCATAATTTACGCACAGATGCCGCTGCCCGTTTCGAAAAGGGGGTAGATATCAGTAATACCGTAACGGTGCTAAAAAGAGCGGCGATGCTGATAAAAGAACTGGCGGGCGGAGCTATTGCATCGGATATAACAGATGTATACCCCCATCCTAAAGCAAAAAAACAGGTTGTTCTAACCTATCAATATCTCAAAAAGCTAAGCGGCAAAAGCTATCATCCCGGTACGGTAAAAAGAATTCTTATGCATTCAGGGTTTGAGGTGGTCGCAGAAGAGCCGGATAAAATACAGGTAGCCGCTCCTTTCAGCAAACCTGATATTGAATTACCCGCCGATGTTGTGGAAGAAATTATGCGGGTTGACGGCTATGACAACGTAGCCATTCCCGGCAGCATTACCATCAGCCCCTCAGTAGAAACCATTGCTTACCAGGAAGCATTAAAAGAAAAGATTGCGCATTACCTGGCCGGCAACGGGTTCAATGAAATATTCACCAATTCTATTACCAACAGCGCCTATTTTGATGAAGCCACCTTACGAACCTCGGTAAAAATGCTTAACAGCCTGAGTGCCGGATTAAATATTATGCGTCCCTCCATGCTGGAAACCGGGCTGGAATGCCTTGCACATAACATTAACCGCAAAAACAATAATCTCCGGCTGTTTGAGTTTGGAAAAACCTACCATACCGCAGGGGTTGGACAATACGAAGAAAAGGAGAAGCTATGCCTGTATATAACCGGGATGGTAAAAGAAGCATCCTGGAAAGCCAAAGAAGATAAAAGTGATTTTTACTACCTGAAAGGAATTACCGAAAGCATTTTGCGGGCTGCAGGCTTGCCGCATTACCAGCTACAACCCGCTACAGCCCAATACCTTCAATATGGATTACAAATAAAGATCCATAGCGATACGGTAATAACACTTGGACTGGCAGATGCATCTGTTGTAAAAAGATTTGATATTAAACAACAGGTTTGGTATGCCGAGCTGGAATGGGAAAAGATATACCATTATGCTTCAAAACAGCAACCGGGATATTCCGAAATACCAAGGTTCCCGGCGGTACAACGCGACCTTGCTATTGTGGTAGATAAGCAGCTTCCCTATGAAAAGGTAGAACAGTCCGTTAAAAATGCCAATATCAAAAAGCTGCAGTCTGTAAACCTGTTTGACGTATTTGAAAGTGATAAGCTGGGTACAGGTAAAAAATCCTTTGCCATAAATATGACATTCTTAGATAACGAAAAAACCCTGACGGATAGTGAAATTGATGGTATGATGCAGCAGATCATGCATACCTTTGAACAGGAATTGTCGGCAGAAATAAGGAAATAAACTGTATCTTATTGCTGTGTTTATGTATGAGCCACCTTAATGAACATATTAGCCGGGTAAACGAAAAGCTGCAGTTGCTGCTCAAACAACATCATACATTGCTGAAAGAAAACATCAGGCTAAAGCAGGACCTTGAACAAATTAAGTTAAGTGAACAAACCATAAAAGAAAAAGCGGCATGGTTACAACAGCAGGTGGAGATTGCAAAAATTTCTTCCGGGCAGGCAGGACAGGAAGTAAAATCAGAGCTGGAGAAACGGGTCAATGCATACATTAAAGAAATTGATCAATGTATTGCTTTGCTGGTAAATCAATAGTTAGATCCTTTTTACCAGCCGCATCCGCTGTTCCTCCTTTCCTCCCGACAGTTCGAGCGTATACACACCGTATGGCAAATCATTGAGTCCGTCCCAGCAAAAAGACTTCTGTGCCGGCACCACTTCCGTTTCGAACATGCTGCACACTTTTCCTTTATCGTCTTTAAGCACGGCTCTTAAAGAGGAAGCGGTAGCATCACTTAGCTCAAAGAACAGAGTATCAATAAATATCAGGGATTTTAGTTTTGCAAGCATGTATGGATGGTTTTTCGGTTTTAGATTTCATCAATTGTTTGGGCCTATTTTTAACATAACGGAATAAATTCAGCCTACTGTTGATAAACTGTGAATAAATTTAACATTAATATTCAGCATATGCAAACGCTCATAGCTATTAATATTGGGATTGGCGACAGAACTTACAGGATCAAGGTAGCGCCTGAGGATGAGGAACAGGTAAGAAAAACCATTAAAATCATTAATGATAAGATCATTGAATTTAAAACAGATTTTGCGGGTAAGGATATGCAGGACTACGTTTCTATGGTGCTGCTATGGTATGCAACCCAGCTACAGAGCGGAAAATCAACGGTTTTGGAGAAGGACGTTACGGAAGCCCTTTCAAAGATGGAGGGGCAACTGAATAAAACCCTCGGGTTGTAATGTACCGGCCAACAGTAAAAAACATCTTGCGAACCGAACATCATTTCAAAGCGTACTGCGGCCGATCGCCCGTTTTACAGCTTAACGTATTTTATCAAACATCAACCCCAAAAATGGCTCATCACAAACGTAACATCATTCTTTACCTCTTTCACTGAGCCATTGTTCAGCCATATCCCTGTCAGCGTTTAGTGGTAACGGTATGGATCAACTGCCCGTTGGTATCATACTCGTCTGTTGAAACCAGCGCGCCTCCGGGTGCATAGTTGTTCCACTTCCCCCAAAAAAAGCCCAGGTTATATACCCCTTCACTCCGTATGCTCCCATCTTCATAATAATACGTTGCGGGTCCCTCAAAGCGGCCCAGGCTGTCGAGCAGTAATTTACCTTTCAATTGCCCGTTGGCATAATATTCCGCGTAAGCTGTTCTAATGTTTTTGCGAAACTGTACAAAGCCGGTAATATTGCCCGCTGTATCCTTCATGATTTTCGAAACAATACTATCCCCGCGGGAATAGTATTGTTCAGCGCTGTAAAATTCGCCCGCACCAATTATCCGGGTAAAGCCGGTATCGCTGTTTTGACGTATAGAATCAAAGAATGCCTTATCGGTTTTACTGATTCCGCCAGGTAAATGATTTACCGTGTTTTCACAACCCATACACAGTATCGCTACTACAACAGGAAATATAAAAAAATTCATAAAAAAAGTATAGAAAAGAAATCCCGCTAAAAAGCTGCTTATATATCTGTTTTAATCAACAAAAGAAGTCCAGCCTTTCCACCAATCTCCTTCGGGGGTACCCGCAGCGCCTACCGCTCCCCTGAAAGTAACAGGCGTAAATCCGCTAGACACCTTGGCATGTGCGAAACTGGCAGCATTCAGTAAGGGCGACCCGGCCTGCGGTGTAAAATCAGGATTGGCATAATTAAACGCAGCGGTGAGTTTCACTGCTTCATTTTCAGCCAGTATTTCATTATTATATGCAGCGGTACCAAACCAGTTGCTCACATCAGTATTTGTCCATCCTGTTGCGGCATCGGTGTTATCGGCAAACTTAGTGGGCACCACACAACCTGCAATGGTAGTGTTTTGAATTACCAGTTTTCCTGCTATAATATTTCCCTGAACAGGTGTTCCTTTACTGGCATCAATCAGCAAGCCGGTAGGCCAACCCATGAAAACAGAATTGAAAATAGATGTGCTGGTATTCCGTCTTAACTGTGCGGCCGCATTATACAGGCTATTACCAATATTAGTTGATTTTTCACGGGGGCCTATAGCCGTTATATTGCTGAATACCGGCGCTGTTTGAGGAGTTAAACTACTGCCGTTGGCGTCATTGTCACTTTCAAATGCCTCTACTTTTGAAATATCAGCCCGGGACGAATCTCTCAGCACTATGCCAAACTGCACATTTCCCCTGTATCCGTTATCGCTGTCAAAATCATCATCTAATGTTTTGTAGGCAATTAAATGGCTGCAGTTAACAGTACCGCCAAACCATTCAAAGGCATCGTCTAATGCATAGCTTACCTGCACATAATCAACAGTGGTACCATTGCCTACACCACCAAAAGTGAGCGAGTTCAATTCTTTATCGGGCAGGAAAGCGTATCCTGCATATTCTACGCGTACATATTGCAGTGAGCCGGAGTTATCTGTGTCATCGGCTCCGCCATATAACCCCAGTCCATCGGCGTTATTAACACCCCCTTCTATTTCACCCACACCTGCAACGCCGTTAAAGGAACTGTTTGTTTTTGCACGTCCAAGCAAAACAATGCCTCCCCAGTCGCCGGCAGAGGGCGTTGAGGCATCGGATGTAAATACAATAGGCTTTTCCTTTGTTCCGTTAGCGATCAGCCTGGTGCCGCGGGTAACAATTAATGCACCACGGGTAGATTTTTCGCCTTCAATCCTTGCACCTGCTTCAACCGTTAAAGTAGCGCCGTCTACCACATATACCACTCCTCTTAGCTTATATACCGTACCCTCTTTCAGTGTTCTGTCTGCATTAATCTTGCCTGAAAGAATAGTACTTTCACCCGGCGTACCACCGCCACCATCATCTCCTTTAATGCTACCGTCAACTTCAATTTTGCGGCAACCGGCAGTTAGTAGTACGCCCAGAACTGCAAATGTTAATATCTTTTTCATACTCCTGTATTTGTTAATTTTTATAATGTGCAATTTTTATTTAATGGTATATCCAAAAGAAATGCTGATCGTTGTTCCATAGTTTCTGCTTATAGCTACTACATCCGAAGATCCCAGCTTCAGGTTCTTACTTTTATCCACATCGTGATAGAAGTATGCCCGTTTATTGAGTATGTCGGATATATTCAGACGGATATCGCCTTTGCCGTTAAGCACTTTTTTTGCTATTTGAAAATCAAGGAGCGGGCGGGAGTCTTCCCATATTTCAGGTACCTGCTCATTACCTACATATAAAATCCTGCGTCCAATCTGGTTAAATAGCAGTGTTGTGCTTATTCCTGCTTTTTCTATATCATATTGAAGTGAGCCATTGATAACATAAGGCGATTGCCCCTGCATGGGCCTGTTTATTTTTACATTGGGATCATTGACCTTATTAAAGATGTAGGAAAGGTTGGTTTGAAAAGTGAAGTTTCTCAATGCATGAGCGAAATCGAGCTTTTTGCGAAAATCAAATTCAATTCCATACCCTGTTGCTTCCTGTGCATTTAAAAAATTAAATGTATTGGTAGCTACCCCGGATTGATTAAAATATAACTCTATAGGGTTTTTAAAATACTTATAGAATACACCTAAGGTTACCATTTCTCCGGCACGTGGATATAATTCATACCGCAGGTCAACATTCGTTACTTTAGTTCGCTTAAGTGAGCTGGAGCCAATAACGGCTGCGCCTAATTCAAAATCGTAGAAGGCAAAATTGGTAAGTTCGCGAAACTCGGGGCGAATAATAGTTTGAGAACCCGATAAACGGATATTTGTTTTGGAGTTCAGCTCAAAAGTAAAATTAACAGCGGGAAGCAGATCGCCCTGCTTAATATGTGCATGGCGCTCGTCATTTTGTTTTACGCTTCCCACCAACTGGTCAAAATGCTCATACCTTGCTCCCCAAACCACTCTTAACCAGGAGCTGAATTGATTATCGAACTGGAAGTACGCGGCATTTAAAATACTGTTGGCCATGTACCGGTATTGTTTACCAATAATTTCATCAAACTTAAATTTCCTGGGGTCGCCGGCATCAAAATTAGCTTCGTTAAATACATGGTCCTCATCCTGCAGGCGCAATGGGGAAGTTCCGTCTACCAGGTAAATGGAGAAAGGCCTTGAATCAAAGAGCCGGTCTTTTACCTGGAAAAGGTAGCCTGCTTTTACTGTTTGACTCTGCCCAAAAAGCCTGAACCGCTTTGATATATCCCCGCCCGCATTATAGATATAGTCTGACAGCATGGAATAAAACACACTGCCCGTTTTTTGAGATCTGGATTGTCCTATCAGCAAATTATACGGAGCATTCGGTTCTTCTCTCGACTGGTTATACTGAACCCTCCGCTGCTGGGGTATATACCCGTCAAGAATATTAAAGCTGCCATACCAGTTAATCCTGGTACCCAGGGAAGCGATATGATGCTCCCCTATGAGTTGTGTATTAAAAAATGTATTGGAGCGAAATGCCAGTTCCCTGGCACGGATATTTTCTCCCAACACCGGATCCTGTTCATAATCAACGCCGGTTCTTAAAGTAGTATAGTCAGATGCGTTTACATTGAGGATGTTTTTTAAACTGATCTTGTTATTTCTGTCTAATTTAACAGAAAAATTGGCCAGTACGCCCGCCAGTACATCATTGCTGTATTTATGGCTGTTGTAATCAAATAACAGAGAACCCTGGTTATTATCAAAACTGTAAAAACCATTATCAAAATCCATATTCCGGCCGGAGCGGCTGTAGGTAAGCCCCAGGATCGCTCCAAAGTCTTTTTTGAAAAACTTCGCGTTAAATCCACCATTCAGTTGAAAAGAAGCATTAAGCGGCGCCCTGCCTTTATGCACAGACCAGTTGGTAGCTATGCTTTTACCCAGGTCTGCTTTTTTCGCATCGGGCAGTTCCTGGAAATTCGTTTTGGTAGGAAAATGGCCCGGCAATGCCCTTGATTCGTCATCAATTCCTAACCAGTCGGTGCGCCCTCCATTATAGGTATAAAAATCTTTGCCAATGGTTTGCGTATTAAAACCAGTGCCAACCTGCACAGAAAGAAAATCAGCAGATGGAATGTCTTTCGTATTTACCTGCACCAGCCCCCCGGCCCATTCGCCGGGGTATTCCGGAACAAAAGCTTTATTGATCACTATATTATCAATCATGGAAGAAGGAAAAATATCGAAGGAAAAGGTTTTTCTATCGGGCTCGGTAGTAGATAATTGTACTCCGTTTAAAAGCGCTGTATTATACCGGTCGCTTAAACCCCGTACAACAAGGTATTTCCCTTCCTGTATGCTGGTTCCGGGAATTCTTTTTAATACCTCTCCTGTATTTTTATCCGGGGAACGGCGAATACTTTCCGCCGAAATTACAGAAGCAACCGTGTTCGTGTTTTTTTGAAACGCGATGATCGCATTTACCGTTTCTCTCCGGGCATTGGTTCTGCTGGCTGTAACAACTACTGTTTCCAAGCTCTTTGCTGCAGTCTCTATAATAATATTCAACTCGTTTGCATTGTCATCAGCCACTTCTACCTCATCAATATGTTTCTCTGCATAACCCACTGCTGTAATAATTAGTCCATATGTTTTGTTGGGTGAAAGATGCAGCGTATAGCGGCCTTCTATATCCGTAATGGTTCCGCCGGCAGCCCCTGAAATTTTTACAGATGCACCGGATACAGGTTCGTTTTTTTCATTTACCACCTTACCTGCTAACGGTATGGTTTGCGCATGAACAAATGAAAAGGATAGCATGAAAATAAATACTGCACAACTTCTAAGCATAACTGGCATACCTGAATTTTCGGCAAAGAAAGCGCCGTGGTGTTAACTCATGATGAATGCAAGGTTATCAATATGTTGCCCGCAGATTACCCGAATATTAACGCCATGCAGGAAAAATGTGGATTAATACATCGTATGTTAAGAAATTATTAACTCTTGAAATAGGGGGTGGGCAGAAAATGATACCTTTACTTTTGCCCAAAGTTTCCGTTATGATCAATTCAATAATGAAGATCTTTTTGCCTAAGGATCGGGTTTTTTACCAACTGTTTGAAGAAGTTGCCGTTAAAGTACTGGAAATGGCCAGGAAATTAAAAGAAGTGGTGCACGAACCGGATTACGATAAAAGATCTGCGATAGCTTCCCAGATTGAAGAGCTGGAACACGTAAACGATGATCTTACACATAAAATTTTCACCGAATTAGGCAGAAATTTCATCACGCCCTTTGACCGCGAGGATATTCACTACCTGGCATCTGCGTTAGATGATATTGCAGATTATATTTTCGCATCATCCAAAAAAATAAAATTTTACCGGGTTAACCCCAATGACCAGGGTATGCAAAAGTTTGCTGAGCTTATTGTTCAGGCGTGCGAGCATATTAAGGTAGCCGTTCATGAGCTGCGCGATATGAAAAACCTCCGGCAGATAACGGAATCCCTGGTAAAAATAAACAGCATAGAAAACCAGGCGGATGACATTTTTGATATGAGCATTGAACGCCTGTTTGCCACAGAATTAGACGCCAAAGAAGTAATTAAGAAAAGAGAGATTTACCAGGCTATGGAAATCGCTACAGATAAATGTGAAGATGCCGCTAATGTAATTGAGTCCATTATCGTTAAATATGCATAATGTTTGAGCAGTTGAACATTCCCTCTTCTTATTACCGCATTTTCAAACAAAAGGATGTATGACCTTATTAGTTGTTATTATCATTCTAGCCTTGATTTTTGATTACATTAACGGATTTCACGATGCAGCCAACTCCATAGCCACTATCGTTTCCACCAAAGTGCTCACTCCCTTTCAGGCGGTACTTTGGGCGGCATTGTTCAACTTTGTAGCATTCTTCATCTTTAAAGATCACGGCGTAGCCAATACCATTGCCAAAACAGTAAAGGAAAGCTATATTACCCTCCAGGTGGTGCTGGCGGGATTGTCGGCCGCCATTATATGGAATCTTATTACCTGGTGGTTTGGCATACCTTCTTCATCCTCGCATACTTTAATTGGAGGGTTTGCCGGCGCAGCCATTACCAATGCAGGCTTTTATGCCATCAATATGGCCCCGGTGATGCAGATCGTGGCATTTATTTTCTTAGCGCCGCTCCTGGGCATGATCATGGCGCTGGTTATTTCGCTATGGTTCATCAACGCTTTCAGAAAAAGCATATGGCCCAAACTCTTTTCCATCGGGCTTATATTGCTTACGGTATTAACGCTTTCCCAGATCATGGAATTCGACCCGGTCAATTTAAAATCGCATTACGAAGGTTATATATTAAAGGTCATCTTTCATTCTCACAATTTTAAGCTGCTGCTGCTTGCTTTAATTGTACTGATCATGTGTGTATTCACACTCTTTCTCAGCAGGCTGAATGCGCACCGGTCTACGGTATGGTTTAAAAAACTGCAACTGGTTTCTTCAGCGGCATTCAGCATTGGTCATGGTGGTAATGACGCCCAAAAGGTAATGGGTATCATTACGGTAGCGCTCATTTCCCACGGCAGTATCAGCACTTTTGATGAAATGCCTAACTGGGTGCCCATATCCTGCTATACCGCCATAGCCCTGGGAACTTTAAGCGGGGGATGGAAAATTGTAAAAACCATGGGCACCCGCATTACCAAGGTAACGCCCTTTGAAGGCGTTGCCGCCGAAACGGCAGGCGCCATCACACTCTTCGTTACCGAACACCTTAAAATACCGGTAAGCACCACCCATACCATTGCAGGCGCCATAATGGGCGTTGGCGCCACCAAACGCCTGTCGGCCGTGCGCTGGGGTGTTACCGTTAACCTGCTTTGGGCGTGGATCATAACCATACCGGTAAGCGCGCTCATGGCAGCCATCATATACTGGCTCTCCCATTTCTTTTTTTGATGCTTTAATCTGCTTTACTTTAACCCGAAGTGGGTAACTTCGTCCGGGGTTAAAACCGGCCCATAACAGCCAGTCGTTACCTCATGCTGTTGAGTGGAAGAAAAATATCAGCGCTTTGTAAAATGGCGAAAACGGCGGCAGGAAGCGGGTAAGCAGACAATACATTCATTACGATAAAACAGATCAATATTTCCAGATGAAAGGAATTATTTTGGCGGGAGGATCAGGTACAAGATTACATCCTATTACTTATGCTATCAGCAAGCAAATGATGCCGGTTTATGATAAACCCATGATATACTATCCCTTATCAACCCTTATGCTGGCGGGTATCAGGGAAGTGCTGATCATTTCAACACCGCATGATCTGCCTAACTTTAAAAAGCTTTTTGGAGACGGCAGCCATTTAGGATTGCAATTTTCCTACGCCGAGCAGGCTGTACCTAACGGTCTTGCCCAGGCGTTTGTAATAGGCGAAAAATTTATAGGAAAAGAAAAAGTAGCACTGGTACTGGGCGATAATATTTTTTATGGAAGTGGGTTAGGCCGTACACTAAGCCACAATATTGACCCCGATGGCGGAATAGTATATGCTTACCAGGTAAGCGATCCGGAACGTTACGGGGTGGTGGCGTTTGATGAACATATGAACGCTTTGTCTATTGAAGAAAAACCGGTTAAGCCCAAAAGTAATTACGCGGTTCCCGGGCTGTATTTCTATGACAATGACGTAATCGGTATTGCAAAAAGCTTAAAACCTTCTCCAAGAGGAGAATATGAAATAACAGATGTTAACAAAGCCTACCTGGACAGGAGAAAGCTGAAAGTATCGGTATTGGACAGGGGAACGGCCTGGTTAGATACCGGAACATTTGATTCGCTGATGCAGGCCTCCTTATTTGTGCAGGTAATTGAACAAAGACAGGGCATCAAAATTGCCTGTATAGAAGAAATTGCATACAGAAAAGGATTCATTGATAAAGATCAATTATTAAAAATTGCCCAACCCCTTATGAAAAGCGGTTATGGTGAATATCTTTTGAACTTAGTATCTTGAATTAAATTTTTATAACTGATATGAAAAAGATTCTGGTAACAGGTGGCTGTGGTTATATTGGATCGCACACTATTGTTGACCTGATTGAAAACGGGTTCGACATCATTTCTGTTGATAACAATTCACGTTCCTCTGAGCACTTACTGGAGGGTATTGAAAAAATTACCGGCAAAAAAGTAAAGAACTATAAGGTAGACCTGTGTGATTTTAACGATACCAACGCCATTTTTGAAGAAAATGAGGATATTGCCGGTATCATTCATTTTGCGGCTTATAAAGCGGTGGGAGAATCGGTGGAGAAACCCCTGCTCTATTTTGAAAACAACCTGGTTTCCCTCATCAATCTGTTAAAGTGCGTTGAGTTTTTCAAGATCCCTTATTTCGTTTTTTCTTCATCCTGCACGGTTTATGGCAACCCCGACCATATTCCCGTAACCGAAACAACGCCTACAAAAGCGGCAGAATCACCCTATGGCTATACCAAGCAAATGGGCGAACAGATCATTGGCGAATTTTCTCATGTTAATAATACTTCCTGTGTTTTACTACGCTATTTTAACCCGGCAGGGGCTCATCCATCGGCACTCATAGGAGAACTGCCCATTGATAAGCCGCAGAACCTTGTGCCGGTTATTACACAATCTGCTATTGGCAAGCTGCCCGGTATTACTGTTTTTGGAAATAACTATGCCACGCGCGATGGTTCCTGCGTAAGGGATTTTATACATGTAAGCGACCTGGCTCATGCCCATACGCTGGCGCTCCAGTACCTGATAGAACAAAAAAACAACAGCAATCCCGAAATATTCAACTTAGGCACCGGATCCGGGATTACCGTATTGGAAACCATAAAAACATTTGAAAAAGTAACCGGCATATCTTTAAATTACACCATAGGCGCTAACCGTCCCGGGGATGTAATTGCTATTTATGCCAATAACGATAAAGCCAGACAGCAATTAGGCTGGCAGCCCCAATTTACCTTAGAGGATATTTTGAGCACAGCATGGGCATGGGAGCAAAAGCTTAAGGAAGATGAAAAATTGTTCACAGGAAAAAATATCCAGTTAAATTAATCCATATAAAACATAAAATATACAAGTAACAAATTATGCTAAAAGACATACAGGTAACAGGACAAAAAGATACAAGAAGCGGATTTGGTGACGGCATTTATGAATTAGGTAAAAAAAATCCCAATGTAGTAGCGCTTACGGCAGACCTTGCCGGTTCTTTAAAATTAAACGCCTTTATTAAGGACTTTCCGGACCGTTTTATACAATGTGGTATAGCTGAGGCAAATATGATAGGTATAGCTGCCGGTTTAACCATCGGCGGTAAAATTCCATTTACCACCACTTTCGCCAACTTCTCCACTGGCAGGGTATACGACCAGATCCGCCAGTCGGTGGCTTACTCCGGTAAAAATGTAAAAATATGCGCTTCCCACGCCGGGTTAACCTTAGGCGAAGATGGCGCCACACACCAGATATTAGAAGATATTGGCATGATGAAAATGTTGCCCGGCATGACGGTGATTGTGCCCTGCGACTACAATCAAACCAAAGCAGCAACCCTTGCCATAGCAGATTATGAAGGACCGGTATACCTGCGCTTCGGAAGGCCAGTTTGGCCCATATTTACCAATGCCGGTGAAAAATTTGAGATTGGCAAGGCGCAATACTTCTCACAGGGAAGTGATGTGGCCATTTTTGCCTGCGGACACATGGTTTGGAAGGCTATTGAAGCGGGCATACAATTAGAAGAAAAAGGGATCAGCACGGAAGTAGTGAATATACATACCATTAAGCCGCTTGATGAAGCAGCCATATTAGCCACTTTGCGCAAAACAAAATGCGCGGTAACGGTGGAAGAACATAATGTTATTGGCGGCTTAGGCGATGCAATAGGACAGGTAGCAGCCAGGCATTTCCCGGTTCCAATTGAATATGTGGGTACTAATGATACTTTTGGCGAAAGCGGTAAGCCCTTAGAGCTTTTAAAGAAATACGGGCTTGATACTCCGGATATTGTTGCAGCCGCAGAAAAAGCATTCAAGCGGAAGTAAAGTACGCAAAATAAAATCCAGGTATGGCAATTAATCATGCTGATGATATTTCGTTACTGCAGGAATTCCGTAACCCCGCTACTAAAGAAAAGGCTTTTACCGGTATTATTAAAAAGTATCAGGAGAAACTTTACTGGCATGTGCGCCGCATAGTCATTCATCACGAAGATGCCAACGATGTTTTGCAGAATGTATTCGTTAAAGTATGGAAAGGACTTGATAACTTTCGCGAAGACTCCCAATTGTATACCTGGCTATACCGGGTTGCCACCAATGAATCGCTTACTTACATAGAACAACAAAAGCGAAAATCTTCTTTATCTATTGACAATGAGGGAAGCATGGTTAACCAATTGGCAGCAGACAAGGATTTTGACGCCAGTAAAATAGAATGGAAATTACAAATGGCCATCCAGCAACTTCCTGATAAGCAGCGTATTGTATTTAATCTGCGCTATTACGATGAAATGCCCTACGAAGAAATGAGCAGGGTGCTCGACACCTCAGAAGGCGCATTAAAAGCCAGTTATCACCATGCGGTAAAAAAGATTGAAGACTTTATTCTGAATCATTAAACCTTGTACATATAACGTAGTCTTAACATTTAATGAAATGTAATGTCAGGTTATGAAACGTAATTCAGATATAGAGAAAGAGTTAAGGGAAATCAGCCCTGTTGTTGCTGAACTGGGGAACGACCATGTTTTTCAGGCTCCACCCGGGTATTTTGAAGACCTTCCTCAAAAAGTATTAACGCTTATAAAATTAAATGAGGAACATACTGAGTTACCGGCTAATGAAGAAATTAAACAATTATCTCCTCTTATTGCAGCACTGAAAAACAAATCTGCACTGAGCGTTCCTCCCGGTTATTTCAATGCTTTTCCCCAACACATTACGGATAAACTTAAACTTGCTGAAAGAGAAGAAGAGACTCCTGTAATAAGGATGAACACAGGCAAAAAAAGAAAATGGATGAACTACGTAGCAGCGGCTGCCGTAACGGGTGTTATTGCTATAAGCGCGTTGTTTTTACTGAACACCAGCAGTCGCGAAGCGCCGCCCCTTGCCCAAAATGAGGACATTCAACCGGTATCAAGCCGGTTACCTGAAATCGCTGATATTGACTTAGCAGGCTATCTTTCTGCAGTGCCCGAAACGCCCGAATGGCTTTTAGAAAATGCTGACGCTGAATTTGAGCAGATTGCCTTTTTGAAAATAGACGACAGCAACCTTAGTGATCTGCTTAAGGATATTCCTGATGAAATACTCAGGAACTATGAACAGGATATTTCCGTGGAAGTTGCTTTATAAAACCTCCTGGTAAGCCACTAAAAATTTTATTTTTTGAATAAGACTTATAGATATTATTCTTAAAATGATGTGCTCTTTTGAAATATTTCTATCAGAATAAAAAATAAACAATTTTTTACGTGAAAAAACTTTTTTTACTTTTTGGATTTATTACATTTGCAGCCCTGCTAACCAACGCACAAGAAGCTGCAGACTCCGGAAACGGCAGAGAGAAAATAAAAATGCTTGAAATTGGGTATCTCACCCGGCAATTGCAACTCTCTACCCAGGAAGCCGAAAAGTTTTGGCCGTTGTTTAATAAATACCGACAAGAATTAAGAGTTGCTATTAGGGATAAAAATATTAATGACGAACTCGACAGGCAACAAAAAGTCTTGGATATAAGGAGAAAATACCGCAAAGATTTTAGCAGTATTTTAGATGAAGAAAGGGGACGAAGGGTGTACGACTCGGAAGACAGGTTTAAAACGATGGTGCGAAAGGAGATGCAGCAACGGATGAAAATGAAGCAGAATGGAACAGTGCCGCAACCTAAGCACAAATGATTTTTTAAATACAGAATAATTACCTAATTTTAACTTGGTGTTTTTCATAGGTTAGCAACGGCTGGCTCT
>CALMQS010000126.1 GCA_937871285.1 uncultured Sphingobacteriales bacterium
CTCGATCTTTTTGAACATTTATAAAAATGTCAACCTATTTTAGGCACGCACAGGGAATATCGTGTTCAATCTGAGCTTATCGTTTATTTACCTGCCATGACGAATTTCAACAGCGTTCCCCTGATAAATAAGGCAACCACACGGAACGTCATTACGAGATCCTAAACTGATCTGAATAATGCGTAATAAATTTTAAGGATCGAAGTAATCCCCCAATGGTGGAGACGAATCATCTTATTATTGGTTTATTGTTTGTGGTTTACTGTTGGGATTTCGCTTCGGATTTTGAACTTTTTGCTTCGGATTTGAATTTTCTTTGGTTCTTGTTTTTTGCTATTTAGTGCTTTTGTATTCCCTTCGTATTTCGGATTGCAGGCTTCGGATTTAATATTTGACATTTATTTGGTCCTTGCTTTTTGTTTCTTGGTGCTTTGCATTCCTCATTGTATTCTCTTCGGATTTCAGATTTTATGCTTCGGATTTGGTCTGTCATGGTGAGGAACGAACCATCTGTATTTTATTTGGTCTTGGTATTCCAACTCATTTTGTATTTCCGGCATAAAAATTATACCTTTTCAAGATAAATAAATACTAAAAAACAATGAGTCCGGCAGCAACTGCTGCTCTTAAGGATAAGAAAAATAAAACATCAGCGATTACCACTCATGAAAATACAAACAGGCGTACAGGCATCGGAACTAAGCGGTAAACTAAAAAAATTCTGGGAAATTTCGGGACAGAAGATCGCCCTTATTGAAAAAAATTACGACGCATCCAAAGGCTCACCGGTCTTCACCATTAGAGGCAGCTACACTACCAGGGGATGGACCGAATGGACGCAGGGCTTTCAATATGGCTCCGCTATATTACAATATGATGCTACCGGGGAACAGCAGGCGCTGCAACTGGCGCGAAATAAAACAGTAGCGATAATGGCGCCGCATATCAGTCATACCGGCGTGCACGATCACGGCTTTAATAATATAAGCACCTACGGCAATTTACTGCGCCTGATGCACGAAGGCAAAATACCCTACAATGAATGGGAAAAAAACTTCTACACACTGGCGCTCAAAATTTCCGGTGCGGTGCAGGCGGGCCGGTGGACGGTTATTAAAGATGGTGGATTCATTCATTCCTTCAACGGGCCACATTCTCTTTTTGTAGATACTATCCGTTCTGTGCGGGCACTGGTGATCAGTCATTGTCTGGCTCATTTTTTGCAGGCTGAAGGCGATCAAAAGATCAGCTTGCTGGATCGCGCCATTCAGCATCTTGCAGCCACCGCCAAATATTCTATATTCTATAATGAGGGGCGTGATATATATGACGTTTGGGGACGCACGGCCCATGAAAGCGTTTTCAATATAAAAGACGGTAATTTCCGCTGCCCCAATTCGCAACAGGGTTATACCGGCTTCAGCACCTGGACAAGAGGCCTGGCCTGGGCCATGTGCGGATTTGCGGAAGAACTGGAATGGTTTGATACTTTAGATAAAGCGGAGCTTCCCGAAAAACAAAATATTGTGGCAATGCTGCTTAAAGGTGCTAAAGCAACCTGCGATTTTTATATTAACCATACTCCCGCTGATGGAATTCCCTATTGGGATACAGGAGCTCCCGGTTTGAATAAAATGGGAGACTATTTAAACAAACCTGCAGATCCTTTTAATGATTTTGAACCGGTAGACAGTTCGGCCGCAGCTATTGCAGCACAGGGATTGTTAAGGCTGGGCAAATACCTGCAGGGTAAGGAAGATACGTCAAACGGTAACCGCTACTGGCAGGCAGGACTAACAGTGCTGGATACCCTGCTTGATGAACCCTATCTCAGCAGAAATCCAGATCACCAGGGATTGATCCTGCATTCCATTTATCACCGTCCTAACGGGTGGGATCATATACCTGCAGGCAGCAAAATTCCATACGGCGAATCAAGCATGTGGGGCGATTATCATATCCGTGAAGTCGCGCTTTATTTACAAAGAGTGATCAATAACGAAACCTACCATACTTTTTTTAATATTCAATGAGTATACAGGAACATACCGGTCTTTCCCGTTTGTGCATACACACTATTACTACCAAACCCTGGCCTATAGAGGAAGCAGCAAAGCATTATGCTGCTGTCGGCGTTAAAGGCATTACCGTTTGGCGTGACGCGCTGGAAGGAAGAAATATCAGGCAAACAGGTAATATGCTTCGCGGGGATGGCTTATCCGTTGTGTCACTTTGCAGGGGAGGATTTTTTGCCGATACAAACGCTGAAAAAAGAAAGCTGGCGATAGACGATAACAGGAAAGCGATAGCGGAAGCTGCAGAATTAGGCACACAGCTCATTGTGCTGGTTTGCGGAGCCCACCCATCCCAATCTTTGGAAGAATCGAGGAAACAGATCCGGGATGGCATAGCCGCTGTAATTCCCGATGCATCAGCCGCCGGTGTAAAGCTGGCCATTGAGCCGCTTCATCCTATGTACGCCGATACCCGGTCTGCTATTAATACTTTGGCCCAGGCAAATGATATGGCGGAAGCGTTGCATTCTCCCTGGGTGGGCGTAGCGGTTGATGTATATCACCTGTGGTGGGATCCGGAGCTTGAGCAGGAAATAAAACGTTGCGGGCAGAATGAACACCTGCTGGCATTTCATATCTGCGACTGGAAAACACCTACAACAGATATGCTGTTCGACAGGGGCCTGATGGGCGAAGGCTGCATCCCGGTGAAACAGATCAGGACATGGGTGGAAGCCACGGGATTTAACGGTTTTAACGAAGTAGAAATTTTTTCCAATACTTTCTGGAAACAAGACCAGGCGCAATTTTTAAAGAAGATCATTAAGGCATACAAGGAACATGCTTAAAGTGAGTAGTGAATAGTCAATTGTGAAAAGTGAGAGGTGAAAAGAGAAAAGTGAGAGGTGAAAAGTTGAATCAACTACCTTACCCAACCTATGTGAACCTATGTTCCTATGTGTTAAATAGCATAATCCCTCATATAAATACAATAGAAACACAACAGATAAAACTAAAACATGAAAGCGCATAACATAGGCATCATCATGAACGGCGTTACCGGGCGCATGGGTACTAACCAGCATTTGCTGCGCTCCATTGCGGAAATCATAAAGCAGGGCGGCGTAAAAATTGGCCCTGGCGAAACCATTATGCCCGACCCGGTGCTGGTTGGCCGTGATGAAAACAAATTACAAAAGCTTTGTGCCTTAACCGGTATCCGTAAAATGAGCACCAACTTAGACGAGGTTCTTGAAGATACAGGCAACATTATTTACTTTGATGCGCAAACTACCGGCCGGCGTGCAGACGCGGTGCGTAAAGCGGTAAAAGCAGGGAAACATATTTACTGCGAAAAACCCATAGCAGTAAACACGAAAGAAGCGATGGAATTGTATGAGCTGTGTAAACATGCCGGCGTAAAAAATGGTGTAGTGCAGGATAAGCTGTGGCTGCCCGGCATCGTAAAACTTAAACGCCTGATCCAGCAGGGGTTCTTCGGAAAAATACTTTCCGTACGCGGCGAATTCGGCTACTGGGTATTTGAGGGTGATACTATTCCGGCACAACGCCCCTCATGGAATTACAGGAAGGAAGATGACGGCGGTATTATTGTTGACATGCTTTGTCACTGGCGTTATGTGCTCGACAATGTATTTGGAAAAGTGAAAGCGGTATCCTGCCTTGGCGCCACGCATATTCCGGAAAGAATTGATGAACAGGGTAAAGCGTACAAATGCACGGCAGACGATGCGGCCTACGCCACCTTTGAGCTTGAGAACGGCATCATTGCACAATTCAACTCGTCGTGGACGGTGAGGGTAAGACGTGATGACCTGCTGACGCTACAGGTAGATGGCACTAAAGGATCGGCCGTTGCAGGATTGCGTGAATGTTATATTCAGCATTATGGCAACACACCCAAACCCGTATGGAACCCCGACATTGCGCAACCGATTAACTTTTTTGAGGGCTGGTCAAAAGTACCCGAACAGGAAGTATATGATAATGCGTTTAAGATACAGTGGGAACTGTTTTTAAAGCATGTTGTAAAAGATGAGCCTTTTCCCTGGGATTTAGGTGAAGGAGTGAAAGGCGTGCAGCTTGCAGAAAAAGGTCTGGAGAGCTGGAGCAAAAGATGCTGGGTAACTATTCCGGAACTTTAATTGTTCATTACAATGAAAAAGGTAGCATTAATAACAGGAGGCAGCAGGGGTATTGGCCTGGGCATTGCCACTCAACTGGCGGTAAATGGTTTTGATCTGGCCATTAATGGCATGCGCGCAGCAGAAGATGTGGAGAATGTAATAAAGCACTTAAAAAGCTATGGCAACGATGTGATCTATTGCCGGGGAAGCATTGCTTCTACTGCCGGCAGGGAAAATATGATCAGCGAAGTAAGAAAGCACTACCAAAAACTTGATGTGCTGGTAAACAACGCCGGCATAGCGCCAAGGCAGCGCAACGACATCCTGGAAGCAACGGAGGAAAGCTATGACGAGGTGATGAACACCAATTTAAAAGGCAGCTATTTTTTGATGCAAAAAGCCGCGAACTGGATGATTGAACAAAAGAAAAATGACCCAGCATTCAGTGGATGCATCATCAACATTTCTTCTATGTCGGCCACAGTAGCTTCTGTAAACCGTGGCGAGTATTGTCTTTCCAAAGCCGGGCTTAGTATGGCCACCCGGTTGTTTGCCGTAAGGCTGGGCGCATTTAACATTCCCGTTTTTGAAGTAAGACCCGGCATCATCCGTAGCGATATGACAGCGGGTGTGAAAGAAAAATACGACAAAATGATTGAAGAAGGCTTATGCGTGCAACAGCGCTGGGGTGAACCGGAGGACGTGGGTAAGGTAGTGGCAGTGCTTGCAAAAGGAGATTTCCTGTATTCGACCGGGCAGGTAATTATGGTAGACGGGGGATTAACGATCCCGAGATTATAAATGAGAATAAAAGAATGATGTGAACTTTTGATCCTATGTGTTAAAAATATACTAAACACATAGACACAATAGGAACATAGAAGCACAATAGAAAGAAACCAGGAGAAGACTAAGCCCTATGTGAACCTATGTGCCCTATGATCCTATGTGTTAAAAAATATACTAAACATATAGACACAATAGGAACATAGAAGCACAATAGAAAGAAACCAGGAGAAGACTAAGCCCTATGTGAGCCTATGTGCCTATGACCCTATGTGTTTTAAAATACAACTAAACACATAGGCACACTAGAATCATAGGAACACAATAAGGAAAAAGCTACCTACTAAAAAAATATCAGAAAACCAATTCTATGTGAGCCTATGTGCCTTATGATCCTATGTGTTAAAAAATATACTAAACACATAGACACAATAGGAACATAGAAGCACAATAGAAAGAAACCAGGAGAAGACTAAGCCCTATGTGAGCCTATGTGCCTATGACCCTATGTGTTTTAAAATACAACTAAACACATAGGCACACTAGAATCATAGGAACACAATAGAAAAACGATTTACTAAAAGAATATCAGAAAACCAATCCTATGTGAACCTATATGCCCTATGATCCTATGTGTTAAAAAATACAACTAAACACATAGGCACACTAGAATCATAGGAACACAATAGGGAAAAAGCTACCTACTAAAAAAATATCAGAAAACCAATTCTATGTGAACCTATGTGCCCTATGATCCTATGTGTTAAAAAATACAACTAAACACATTAGCCACAGGAGGAATATAGAAACGCAATAGAAAAACGATTTACTTAAAAAATATAAGAAACCCAATCCTATGTGAACCTATGTGCCTATGACCCTTTGTGTTGAAAAAAAATTAAAATCATATACTACTATATTCTTCTACAATGCAAAAAAGAATACAGATCATACAGATTGTGCTCCTGCCTTTGCTGTTTTTTTTCTGTTCCTGTCATCCGGGCTCATCATCGCATGGGGATGCAATTCCGTCGGACTCTGCTGTAATTGCGTCCGGCAAAACCCTGTTTAATCAATATTGTGCCGGTTGCCATAATATGCAGCAAAATGGTATTGGCCCAAAGCTGGCCGGTATAACCAGCGAGGTTCCCGTAGAATGGCTACGTCATTTCATCCTTGATCCTGAACAAACCATTGCATCGGGCGATGAAAGGGCAAACGCACTATTTAAAGAATACAAAACCATGATGCCCTCATTTACCACATTGAAAGATAACGATGTAAATGCATTAATAGCTTTTTTGAATGTGCATCAGCCATCCGCCAAAAAGGAAACCAATAAAGGACTGGCAGACCCTATTCCTGAACGAATAAAATTCGACGGACTGGTGGTAACGCTTACCGGGATTACACAATTTCCGGTTACCTCGGGTGATGGTAAAAAACCGCTGGCAAGAATTACCAAGCTCGACTTTCAGCCCGATACCGGTGATTTATTTGTTGATGACCTCAACGGCAAGCTATATAAAATAAAAAACGGGCAGCCTGTGCTGTATATGGATATGATTAAGCTGAAACCAAAATTCATTCATCAGCCGGGATTAGCCACCGGGTTAGGCAGCTTCGCTTTTCATCCCAACTTTACAAAAAACGGTCTCTTTTATACCACGCATACCGAACCTCCCGGCATAACGAAAGCGGAATTTGGCTTTAACGATTCCATTAAAGCAACAGTACAATGGGTGCTAACAGAATGGAAAGTAAATGATCCTGCTGCTGATCGCTTTACAGGAACCAGCCGTGAGTTGTTCAGAGCGGATATGGTGGGCGGCATTCACGGCGTACAGGAAATTACCTTTAACCCGCTTGCCAAACCAGGCGATGAAGATTACGGGCTATTGTATATTGGTGTGGGAGATGGCGGCTCTGTTGAAAACGGCTATCCTTTTTTAGCGCAAAGCAAAGAAAAAATATGGGGCACCATTCTTCGCATAGATCCGCTGGGCAGGAACAGCACCAATGGAAAATACCGCATTCCCGCAAGTAATCCATTGCTTCATAACTCAAAAAATAAAACACCCGGAGAAATTTACGCTTATGGTTTCAGGAACCCGCACCGTATTACGTGGTCAAAAAATGGCGATATGCTGGTCTGCAATATCGGTCAGCATCATATTGAATCTGTAAACCTTGTTCGTCCTGGCAACAATTATGGCTGGCCCATCAGGGAAGGCCGTTTCGTGATAGACCCCCATGGAGATATCAATAACGTATACCCGCTGCCGGCAGATGACAGCGTATATAAGATCACTTATCCTGTTGCAGAATTTGATCATGATGAAGGGGTGGCCATTTCAGGGGGACTGGAATACTGGGGAGATGCTATTCCCCAACTAAAAGGGAAATACTTTTTTGGTGATATTCCTTCCGGCAGATTGTATTGTTTAAACACGGCGGATATTCAGCAGGGAAAACAGGCAACCATTAAGGAGTGGCGCATCGCAATAAACGGGGTCTCAACCACACTTATTGAAGCCTGCGGAAGCAACCGTGTTGACCTGCATTTTGGCAGGGATGCGCAGGGCGAATTATATATATTAACCAAAGCAGACGGAAAACTATATAAGCTAACAGGCGCTGAACAAACAAACGGATAAAAAGTTTATAGTTTGGAAGTTTATGGTTTATAAGTTACAGATGTGCTGGTTACAAGTTGCAAGTTTCAGGGGCGCATCCTGTAACCTGAAACCTGTAACCTGTAACCTGATACCTCTCTAAAAGCAACCATTAAATATGATAATAAAAGATCCTTCGGCAACTGCGGCCACACTCACAGATAACAGAACTACCGTTGGGCACCTTTTACGGCTTCCTGTTTTGGTGGCGGCGCTTGGATACATGGTGGATATGTACGACCTGTTTCTCTTCAGCATTGTTCGGGTACCCAGCCTGAGATCGCTGAACCTTTCAGACGAAAGCATTTTGAAAGACGGGCTCATGCTGCTGAACCTGCAAATGGCAGGCATGCTCATTGGCGGAATAGTTTGGGGCATAATGGGCGACCGGAAAGGGAGATTATCAGTTTTGTTCGGGTCTATTTTAATTTATTCGCTGGCTAATATCGGCAACGGGCTGGTAACATCTGTAGGCGCGTATGCCGTGCTGCGTTTCATTGCGGGCTTCGGGCTTGCAGGTGAGCTGGGGGCAGGTATTACACTGGTATCCGAAATATTACCCAACAGAATCCGCGGTTATGGTGCAACGTTAGTAGCCACCATGGGTGTGATGGGCGCTTTGCTTGCCTACCTGGTATCTTACTTTTTCGACTGGCGGATATCCTACTTCATTGGCGGCGGTCTCGGGTTGTTACTGATGGTTATGCGGATCAGGGTTTTTGAATCGGGTATTTTCCTGAAACTGAAAGCGCAAAAAATTAAAAGAGGCAACGTGTTCATGCTGCTCAGGAACAAAAAGCGGTTATTCAAATACATCAATGGCATTATTATCGGGATGCCGATATGGTTTGTGGTGGGTATATTAATTACCTTTTCACCCGAATTCGGACAGGCACTGGGGCTCGACCAGCCCATCAATGCCGGCAAAGCAGTGATGCTTGCTTTTTCAGGACAGGTGGCAGGCAACCTCGCCAGCGGCTTTTTAAGCCAGTATTTGCAGAGCCGTAAAAAAGCTATTTTACTCTTCATACTGATTTCTGTTTCCTTGGTGCTGATTTATTTACTGGCGCCTTTTCATACCGCTGCATGGTTTTATATCATTTGCGCATGCCTTGGCTTCTCCAGTGGCTACTGGACGCTTTTTATAACCGTTGCGGCAGAGCTTTTCGGATCTAACCTGAGGGCAACGGTTGCCACCACCATACCCAACTTTGTAAGAGCTACCGTTATACCGTTAACCGCACTTTTTATATTGATGAAAAGCTATGCAGGAATTATTTACGGTGCATTAATCGTAGGATTGATCGCTTATGCTTTGGCGATAGTGGCGCTTTTTTATCTTGAAGAAACGTTTAAAAAAGACATGAATTATAATGAAGAGGAATAAGATGCAGGCACCGCCTTTATGGTAATGAAAACAACTACGATCACATTGAGAACCCTGCAGACGGATGATACCCCGGCTGCAATGAAGCTGTGTGCCGCAGAAGGCTGGAACCAAACGGCAAACGACTGGAATTTTTTAATAGCAGATCCCCGGAATATTTGTATCGCCGCTGTATGCGCAAAAGAGATCATTGCAACAACCACTGCCATTAACTATTCCGGCCAACTGGCATGGATTGGAATGGTACTGGTAAATAAAGTATACAGGGGAAAGGGAATAAGCAAATTAATGCTTAACCACGTTTTCAAAAAACTGGAATCCTTTCCTTCGGTTAAGCTTGATGCTACAGCCCATGGGCAGCAGGTGTATAAAAAATTTGGTTTCCGGGATGAGTACCACATTGCAAGAATGGTGAATACCACCGCAAAAAAAATAGCCATTCCCGACACTGATGTTTTGCCTGAGCAAATCGGGTCAGAACATATTCCCGGGATCATTGCCCTGGACGAAGTTGTTTTTGGCGTTAACCGGGCTCCGCTTATTGAAATGCTGATAAAAACCTATCCTCATAAAGCATGGGTATTAGTACGGGATAGCCGCATTACAGGATTTGCACTGGGAAGAAACGGAAGCAAATATCATCACATAGGTCCTGTAACAGCATCAGCGCCGTCAGATGCCGGTATACTTATGCTGCACGCGCTGGATAAGCTTAATGGCCAACCGGTTGTTGTGGATGTGTTGTGTGATAAAGAAGAGCTGATGCATTCATTAACTGCTATCGGGTTCAGCACGCAACGCCATTTTACAAGAATGTACAAAACAGAAAATCCCTTCCCCGGAACCTGTAGCAGGCTGTATGCTATATGCGGGCCGGAGTTTGGGTAAAAGAAATGCTAACCTTTGCCCGCTCACAAAGAACATGAAGCCTATTATGGTTAGCCTGACATTAGTACACTTTATTCCGCGCAAACGCGGTTTCAAGTGAATGAACGATGAAGTCGCAGTCATCTTTTGTAATAACCAATGAAGGACGCAGGGTTAATACATTGCCTTCGATTACTTTAAATGCAACACCCTGTTCAAGGCAATCGTACATGATCTGTTCCGCATATTCAGTTGCCCGCTCCTTTGTAGCCGGATCTTTAACAAGATCAATACCGAGATGCATCCCTTTGCCCGCCACATTACCCATAACAGGGAAGCGATTTTGTAATTCAAGAAGCTGCTCCAGTAAATAATCGCCAAGCGTTGCCGCATTTTTTACCAGTTCATGCGATTCAATATAATGAATAGCTGCAAGCCCTGCCGTGGCCGACAAAGGATTTTTTTCGTGTGTAAAATGTCCTATGGAACGGTGCTGCAAAACATTATACTTTTCTTTGGTTACAATGCCGGCAAGGGGCAGCAATCCTCCGCCAAGCGATTTACCCAGCACCAGCACATCGGGTGTTACATAATGCTCACAGGCAAACCATTTGCCCGTTCTTCCCAGTCCCTCAATAATTTCATCAAAAATGAGGAATATGCCATGGGCATCGCAAATTTCCCTGATCTGTTGCCAGTATGATTGCGATGGCACTACCGGCGTAGCAGAAATGGGTTCGGCAACAATAGCGGCTATGTCGGGATTCCTTTGCAGGATGATCTTCAGTTGGCGCAGGTATTGCTCATCAATCGCCTCCTCCTCTTCCAGTGCCCACGGGTTCCGGTAATAGTTTGGAAATTCAATATGCAATGCGCCGGGCATCATGGGGCCCATACCAACAGAAAAATGCTCTTCCCCACCGATGCTCGACGACTGGAATCCATTACCATGATAAGAATCCCAGTAAGAAACCGTTTTCCACCTCCCTGTTACATGCTTAGCCAAAGCAACAGCCATTTCAATGGCTTCAGACCCGCCGGGACAAAATAATACACGGGTAAGTTCGTCCGGTATTATTGCAACTAATTTTTTTGCCAGCTCAACAGCGGGAATATTGGTATAACGCCGCGGGGTAAACGCCAAATGGTGCCGCAATTGTTGTTGTACCGCCGCTATCACCTCCGGGTTGGAAAACCCTGCGTTATGTACCCCGTTGCCGTGCAGGTCCAGATAACGCCTGCCCTGCATATCCTCAATCCAGGCTCCTTCGGTTTTTACCAGCACATTCATTACCGGTGTAGATAAAGCCTGGTGTAAAAAGTATTTTGCATCTTCTTCCAGCCAATGCCGGGTTGTTTCACTCAGCTTTTCTACATACGCTGATCTTAAGCTACCAGTATTCGTGTCGCCCTGTTCTTTTGAAACCTGATGATTCATAAAAGGAAATATTTACGCTGTTGCTATGAAAGCCTATTTACCATTTAAAACTTCCGCGGGCCTGGCAAATTAGGATGCATTCCAAATTACCGGCGACCTGATTGATCAGGACACGCCCCTCCTATCACCTCATAGCTGACGGCTCCTGACTGCTACCTTACCCAAACAATATCATGGCAATAATTAAAGTAAAAATAATATTAAAAAACTGTGCGATAAGGAACGCGTAAAGCGGTTTACGGTTATTGGTTTGAAAGAGGTCCCTGAAATTGGTTTCAAGCCCTATGCTGGTAAAGGCCAGGGAAAACCAAAGCGTTTGAATATTCTTTAGAGGCGCTTTTACTTCCGACACTACCGATGCGTTCAACAGGAATGAAAAAAGCAATGATGCGGCCACGAATCCTACTACAAATTTGGGAAATCGTTCCCATATCAAACCTAATGTAGGCTTCTGGTCTACGCCGGGTATATCACTTTTTTTAGAATAGGTCCAATATACAGATATAGCGAATGCCGCTAACCCTAATAATACATTCTGAGAAAATTTTACAATGGTGCTGATCTTCAGCGCTTCTTCCCCAACCAGTGTCCCGGATGCTACTACGGCGCCGGTAGTATCAATAGTGCCGCCCAGCCATGCGCCGGTTACCGCTTCCGGGAAGCCAAAATAAAGCGCTATGTAGGGCATAAAGATCATCATGGGAATGGCGGTAATCAATACCAGGGAAACAACGTACGACAACTTTTTAGGATCACCTTTTATGGCTCCGGAAGTGGCAATGGCTGCCGATACACCGCAAATAGACACAGCGCTGGACAGCATCATCCCTAATTCATCATCAATCTTCATTTTTTTACAAACCCAGTAAGCGAAATACCATACGGCTAATACTACTAAAACCGCTTGCAGCAGGCCCTTTGAACCAGCTTTTAATACATCCGAAAAAATAATGGAAGTGCCCAGCAGCACCAGCCCGATCTTTACGAACATTTCGGTAGTAAGCGTTTCCCTGAACCAGTTGGGTAGTTTCATGGTATTGCCAATCAGTAATCCGATAGCCAGGCTGAAGATCACGGATTCCAGGTTCAGTTCGTGCATTGTTTTATTACCTGTTATTACCAGCGCGATAACCGTAAGCAGGAAAACCACGGGAAATACGAGCAGAAGGTTTCGTATAGACCTGCCTGTTAGCCAGGTACCTGCGAGCGCTATAGCAAACGTAATTAAAAATTGCACACCGATCTCCGACAGATTATGCCCGGAAAAAACGTTGCTGAATAATTGTTCCGTATTGCTCCATTTGAAAGCGGGTACAGGAAAATATAATCCTGCGATAGCCAGGAAAATTAGCGCAAAGCCCAGTATCACCACTGTCCAGTCTTCTGTAATGCTGATCCCTTTTTTTTGTCCAGTCATGAATTTTTTTTGTGCTAATGTAAAATAATATTTTCAGTTTGCCGTGCGGCTTATGCACGCAGGAATATTAAAGTGCTTAAGTATATCAGGTAAGCGATAACGAACCCTATGCCTTCCCGGCGGGATACCATGCGGCCGCTTCTGAAAACAGGATAACAAACGATAGCTACAGCTGCAGCCAGCGGAAGATCGAACCACAGTATCTCACGGCTTACATCAATACCATTGGGAGAGGCAATGCAGGTTATGCCAAGAATCACCAGGATGTTGGCAATGCTGCTTCCGATGAGATTGCCAACTGCCACGTCCCGGTCGTTTTTTGCAGTGGCTACAAGGGTTGTGGCCAGCTCAGGCGCAGAAGTGCCGATGGCAACGATGGTTAACCCGATCACTGCATCCGAAACGCCTAAATTAAGTGCGATCTCTACAGATCCCGCCACCAGTAAATTGGCTCCAAGTATTGAAAACCCTATTCCTGCTATTAAAATGATCGTGTTGTTGATAATGGAAGAGCGCCCGCCGTTTTTTTCCAGTAGTGCTTTGGAACTGAACTCTTCTTCATACTCCTTACGCATGGCGGCGGTTTCACGTTTGCTCAGCCTGACCAGTGCGATTGTATAAACCACGGCAGCCAGCACAAGTAAGATCCCTTCAAGACGGCTCAATACGCCATCCAGCGCCATAATGATTAAGGCAACTGCTGAGGCAATCATTACCGGCACATCGAAACGAATACTTAAAAGCTGCAGGGGCAGGGGTTTTATAGCCGCGCTTAAACCAAGAATAAAAAGAATATTAAGGATGTTTGTTCCGGCAATGTTTCCTACGGCGAGTGATCCTATGTTATCGGAAACCGCCGTAATACCCACGGCCAGTTCCGGCATGCTGGTGCCTACCGAAACTACGGTTAATCCTATAATCATTGGTTTTACGCCCAGCATGACTGCAATCCGTGCTGCACCCCGTAAAACGAGTTCGGCCCCTAACAAAATGATTACAAGACCGCCAAGAAAGCTGATAGCAGGGTGAAGCTCCATAAGCATGCGGTGTTTATACCGTTTGTATTGTCAATGAATTCAAATATCGTTAATTTAGCAACAAAGAGAATAATATACAGAAAACACAATATAAACCTAATGACGAAACGAACAAGATTGATAGCGCTTATTGATTTTTCATTGTATGCCCACGCGATTGCAGAACTGGGAAACAGGTGGTGTAAAATTGCAGATGCTGATCTGTTATTATTGCATAAAGTTCCGGGAATAGTACCTGGCATGGCTGACGGAGAAACAAGGCTTGAGATCATTAAAAGTGAAAAAGAGGAGGCGCTTCTGAAATTGATGAAACTGGCTGAGGGAAAATTTCCGGAAGACATAAACGTAAAATTTCACGTTACAGATAGAAACCTGCTGCTTGAAATATCTGACCTGATGAAACAGGGTTTTAATGATTATGTGATCCTTGGCATTAAGGGAACGGGGATGTTAAAAAAGATATTAATGGGAAGCACTGCCACGAAAATTATAAACGAATTGAATGCAATAACGGTAGCTGTTCCCGACAAGCTTTGCACGGCATCGAGCAAATTATGTAACCTCGTTCCCAAACATATAGTTGTTACCATTAACGACAGGTATGCGCTTAATGAACCGGCCTTTAACAACTTTCTTGACACGTTCAGGGGCAGTATCGGGCAGATCCAATTTATGTCGGTTATTCACACGGAAGACGCTGCAGCCGAAATCGAATCTTATCTGAAAACGCTTCAGGAAAGATATAACGGAAAGGTACCTTCAAGCTACAGCATTTTCAAAGGAACAAACGTTTTTAATGAGGTCAGGAAGAATGTTCAGATAAACAGTGATACCATTCTGGTGGTTCAAAAAGGCTCCAGGTCGCTTACCGACCAGCTTTTCCGGAAATTCCTGATTAACCAGCTCGTTCATGACGGTTCCCTGCCGCTGGTGATTATGCCTTCATAAGCCTTTCATAAAATTGGCTATTGTGTCTCTGCATCATCTTCGTGCGTATGGCGGGTGTTGCGTGAGATATTATCTATCGTCCATGCTATTTTTTTTTCAAATGGATGTTGCCGCACGGTACATTCCATCTTATGGCATATGTTGCAGGAGAAATCGAGGCAGGCATCTGCATGTATGAAAAGCTCTACCGATTCTCCAAATTCTTTTTGTATTAGCAATGAAAGTGCATCCATTTCGGTATGTGCTTCCTTTACATTAAGATACCAGGGAACGGTAAGATGGCAGTCCATATGCAGCACATTGCCGTATTTAATAATACGGAGATTGTGCAGGTCAATCCAGTTTACGCGCCTGTTGGCATTTAGCAATGCCACCATTCTTTGCAGCAGGGCCTTATCGGCTTCATCCATGATGCCTGCAACAGAGCTTCTTACAATTTGGTAACCGGTATAAATAATAAAAAATGCGAATCCGGCAGCAACGGCGCTGTCTATCCATTGAAGGTGGGTAAACCATATGAGCGTCAATCCTGCTATAATTCCCAACGTAGACCATGTATCGCTTTGCAAATGCTTACCGCTCGCAACCAATGCCAGGGAATTGTTTTGTTTTCCTGTTTTTACACAATAGCTTCCGGTTATATAATTGATAGCCGCTGTAATAGCGATGAGCAGAATGCCATAGTCTAATTTTTTTAACTCCTGCGGATAGATAAAATGATTAATGGATTCATAAATAATAAAAACACCTGCTATCATCATCAGCCCGCCTTCTGCGGCAGCAGAAAGGAATTCGGCTTTGCCATGGCCGTAAGGATGATTGGCATCACGTGGTTTGGCTGCAATATATAATCCAAAAAGACTGATAAATCCTGCTGTTATATTTACGGTGCTTTCCAATGCATCTGTAAGTACGGATACAGACCTGGTAAGATACCATGCAATGATTTTAATGATAAATAAAACCACTGCTATAACGGTTACTATTTTTTGCAGTCGTAAATTAATCCGGGCAGTATGCAATAGTGTGTATTTTCAGGTAAAGGTATTTTTTATCTCCCTATCAGCAGTGAACTTCCGGAAACAAAAAAAGGCTCGCTGAAATTGTATTCAGCAAGCCTTTATGCTGCTATACTATCCCTAATCCCGGCTATTGCTTGTTTTCTTTAAATCTTTTATCTGCCGTGCCGTCTTTTTTTACATGCTGGCTGTGTTTCTTATACCTTTTATCCGGCGTACCATCTTTTTTTAAAGGGGCAGCGGTTGCCGTAGCGGAGGATTCTTTAACTGCGGCCGTTGTTTGTTTCTGATGGTCTGCTGTTTTTACCGCATGTGTTTTGGCATGTGCAACATCTTTTTTAACGGTCTTTGTTTTTTCCTGTGCCGGTTGGGCAGGTTGGGTTTGCTGTGCGAACAGGGCGCTTCCTGTGAACAGCATAATGAAGCAGGCAAAAATGATCTTTTTCATAATTGTATTTTTTATGAGCGTATGTACTGCATAATTAGTTCCAAAAAATTGCCGGAAGCTATAACCGGTTGTTAATGCGCTTGTATTAACTATTACTTTACAATGGTAAGGGCAGGCAGAAGCAGCAAAAAGTAATTATTTATTTGAATAGCGGTAAGCCAAACATGAACGGTTGTTAGTTAGATGCCTCAATTGGCTTATTTTTGTTTCTTTTAAACGTAAGCACTATGCAATTCCAGTTGAATGAAGAACAATTGATGATTCAGCAAGCGGCACGCGATTTTGCACAAAATGAATGTTTGCCGGGTGTAATTGAAAGAGATGAAAAACAGCAGTTTCCCAAAGAGCAGGTTTTGAAATTAGCCGAGCTTGGTTTTATGGGAATGATGGCTGCACCCGGATATGGTGGTGCGGGCATGGATACCATCAGCTATGTTCTGGCTATGGAAGAGATCAGTAAGGTAGACGCGAGCGTTAGTGTATGCATGAGTGTAAATAACAGCCTGGTGTGCTGGGGACTGGAAAAATATGGGAGTGAGGAACAAAAGCAGCAATACCTTGTTCCGCTGGCGCAGGGACGTAAAAACGGAGAGTTGTATATCGGCGCTTTCTTACTGAGCGAGCCGGAAGCAGGCAGCGATGCCACTTCGCAACACACGATAGCGGAAGATAAAGGAGATCATTACATCATCAACGGAACCAAAAACTGGATAACCAACGGTGGAACGGCAAGTGTGTACCTGGTTATGGCGCAAACGGATGCGGCGAAAGGCAGCAAAGGCATTAATACCTTTATTGTTGAAAAAAATACAGCCGGTATAACCATTGGCCCAAAAGAAAATAAACTGGGGATCAGGGGAAGCGACACACACAGCATTATGTTCCAGGATGTGAAAGTGCTCAAAGAAAACCGTATAGGCGATGACGGCCTTGGATTTAGCTTTGCTATGAAAACACTTGCCGGCGGACGTATTGGTATTGCGGCCCAGGCACTGGGTATAGCTTCCGGCGCTTATGAACGGGCAGTTGAGTATTCCAAACAACGGAAAGCCTTTGGAAAAGAAATAGCGCAGCACCAGGCCATACAGTTTAAACTGGCAGATATGGCTACGCGTATTGAAGCCGCCAGGTTATTGTGTTTACGGGCCGCATGGGAAAAGGATAACGGCGATGATTATACGCTTAGCAGTTCCATGGCTAAAGTGTTTGCCTCTGAAACAGCCATGTGGGTTACTACAGAGGCCGTGCAAATTCATGGAGGCTATGGTTATGTAAAGGAGTATCACGTGGAACGCCTGATGCGGGATGCTAAAATTACTCAGATATACGAAGGCACCAGCGAAGTGCAAAGAATAGTAATAGGAAGAGGGATATTGAAGTGAGGGAGGGTGGGGTGTGAGGGATGAGGTGTAAGGTGTAAGGGATGAGGTGTGAGGTATGAGGGATGAGGTGTAAGGTATGGGGTGTGAGGTTGCAGGGTACAAGGATTAAGGGATAAAGCAATAAGAAAGTCATGGCGGTAAATATTGAAGCATATCAAAGTATACAACAGGAGCTGGATAGTAAAAAAGTAACGCTGGTTGCTGTATCTAAAACCAAACCCGTTAGCGATATACAAACTTTATACAACCTGGGGCAGCGCGATTTTGGCGAAAATTATGTGCAGGAGCTCGTGGAAAAGCAAAAGCAACTACCCGCTGATATCCGCTGGCATTTTATCGGTCACCTCCAGCGCAATAAAGTAAAGGAGATCGCGCCCTTTGTTCATTTGATACATGGTGCAGACAGCCGGAAGCTCCTGGTGGAGATTAGCAAACAAGGGTTTAAATACGGCAGAACCATTCCCGTATTGCTGCAGGTGCACATCGCCCGCGAGGAAACAAAATTCGGGCTGGATGAAGCTGAACTGAAAGAAATTACAGGTAACCTTTCGGGATTAAACAATATAGCGGTAAAAGGATTGATGGGCATGGCATCATTAACAGATGACAGGGAAACTATCAGAACGGAATTTAACTACCTGAGATCACTATACGATCAATTGTGCTCACTTGCCACTTACCACTTACCACTTACTACTCTTTCCATGGGCATGAGTGGTGATTATCATATCGCAATAGAAGAAGGTAGCAATATGGTCAGGATCGGGAGCCTGCTGTTTGGCTCCAGGAGCCTGGAGCGTTGATTAATTTGTTGTATAATTTTGTAACGCATGGTATTGCATTTATAATATAATTGTCTTTTCTTTAAGTGCTTCCATAAAAAAACAAATCAATTTATATGCGTATTTCCAAACAACTGTCATGGGGCATTTCGTCCCTGTTGATCATGATGAGTTTATCATCATGCAAAAACAATACCTCACCGGTAAAAGGCGGTCCGTTTATTGATTTTGCCGGAATGGATTCTATGATAAAGCCGGGCGAGGATTTCTTTTCGTATGCGAATGGCAAGTGGTATCAAAATACGGTTATCCCGGCAGACCAGTCCGGATGGAGCACCCCGCATGTGTTATATGAAGACAATAGGAAAAAGCTACAGGCCATGCTGGAGGAGCTTGCTGCAGGCAATGGTTTTGAAAAAGGATCGCCCGAACAAATGATGGGTGATTTATATGCCGGCGCCATGGACTCGGCAGCTATAGATCAGAAGGGGTATGTGCCTGTTGGGGATGATTTGAAGCGTATTGACGGAATAGCTTCTATAGCCGCACTGGTTAAGGAATGTGCGTATGAATATACCCTGGGGGATGAAAATATCTTTGGCGTTTATGTGGCGGCGGATGACAGGGATGCAGCGGTTAATAAATTGCAGTTTCACCAGGATGGCTTATCGCTTCCGGGCAGGGATTATTATTTGAAAGATGATGAGGGAAGCAAACAAATCCGCAATGAATTTGTGCGTTATGTGGCTGATATGTTTAAAGCTATAGGTGCGGATAGCGTATCTGCAGCAAAAGATGCTTCCGCCATTCTTGCGCTCGAAACCGCGCTGGCAAATGCACACGCTACACCGGTTGAATTGAGGGATCCTGTAAAAAACTATAACAAGTTTGCAGTAAAAGAGCTCAGTGCATTAACACCTGAAATTAACTGGACGGTATTTATTGCAGACCTTGGCGCCAATACGGATACGGTACTGGTAGGACAGCCCGGCTACTTCAGGGAACTGAGCCGGCAATTGAAAGCTACGCCACTGCAGGTGTGGAAAAATAAACTGAAGCTGAAAGTTATAGAAGAAGCCCCGTTAGGCGCTCCTTTCGAAGACCTGAAATTTTCGTTTTACGCTAAAACCTTAAGAGGTATACAGGAAAAACCCGTACGCTGGAAAAAAGCCACGGGCATAGTAAGTAACCTGGCGGGCGATCTCCTGGGCCGGGTATATGTGCAGAAGTATTTTCCGGCCGAAGCTAAAGAAAGGATGCTCAGCTTAGTGAACAATCTGCAGCACGTATATGAAAGCAGGATAAAGCACTTAGACTGGATGAGCGACAGCACCAGGCAGAAGGCGTTGCTTAAGCTGAATAGTTTTGTAAAAAAGATAGGCTATCCTGATAAGTGGAAAGATTATGCCGGCGTGCAGATTGAAAGAGCCGATCATTTTAATAATATCAGGCAGTTAAAAACATATGCCTTTCAACAGGAATTGGCCAAGGTGGATAAACCTGTTGACAAAACCGAATGGTTTATGAATGCTTCCGAAGTTAACGCGTACTATAATCCATCGTTTAATGAAATTGTATTCCCCGCAGGAATCCTTCAACCGCCCTTTTTTAATAATGCGGCCGATGATGCTATTAACTATGGCGCTATAGGTGCGGTTATAGGGCATGAAATGACGCATGGCTTTGATGACCAGGGCAGGCAGTATGATGCAGATGGCAACCTGCACGACTGGTGGACGAAAAATGATGCCGAACAATTTAAACGTAAGGCGAAAGTGGTGGTTGACCAGTATAACGCATACACTGTACTGGATAGTTTACACGTAAACGGTGAATTAACCCTGGGTGAAAATATTGCTGATATAGGTGGAGTGATGATCGCGTATGAAGCGTTTAAAAATACACCACAGGGTAAAAGTGATGAAAAAGTTGACGGGCTTACCCCGGATCAGCGTTTCTTTTTATCTTTCGCCAATGTGTGGCGTTCAAAATACAGGGATGAATCCGTGAAGGAGCGGTTACTGCTTGATCCGCATTCTCCTGAAAGGTTCAGGGCAAATGGCTCCGTTTCCAGTATGCCGGAATTTTATGCTGCATTTGATGTGCAACCCGGCGATAAAATGTACCGGGCAGATAGTGTAAGAGCGAAGATATGGTAGAGAAGGTGTGAGGTGTGAGTATATAACGATGGGCTGAGTGCTCCTCCCGGATTTTATGATTTGTGGTTTATGGTTTGTAGTTTATGGTTGCATTGCGCTTCGAATTTCGGGTTTCTGGCTTCGGACTTGAACGTCATTACGAGACCCTAAACTGATTTGAATGATGCGTAATATTTTTTAAGGGTCGAAGTAATCTCCCAATAACGGAGACGGATTATATTCCCCCGAATGGGCTATTACTCCGCTTCGAATTTCGAAATTCCGTCTTCGAATTTTGTTATTTGTGGTTTACTGTTGGGATTTCATTTCGAATTTCGGGTTTCTGGCTTCGGACTTGAACGTCATTACGAGGCCCTAAACTGATTTGAATGATGCGTAATATTTTTTAAGGGTCGAAGTAATCTCCCAATAACGGAGACGGATTATATTCCCCCGAATGGGCTATTACTCCGCTTCGAATTTCGAAATTCCGTCTTCGAATTTTGTTATTTGTGGTTTAACGTTGGGATTTCATTTCGAATTTCGAACTTTCTCCCTTCGGATTTAATATTTGAAATTTATCCGCCCTGGCGGACAGGCCTGCCGGCCGGTAGGCAAGTTTGGTTCTTGCGATTTGGTTTTTGATGCTTTGCATTCCCTCCGTATTTCCTATATTTATCCTTCAAATTTTAAACCCTTCTACATCATGGATACCAGGAGAGATTTTATTAAAAAAGCGGCATTATTATCCGGCGGCGCCGGCGTATTCAGCGGGTTACCGCCTTCCATTCAAAAAGCATTCGCTATTAATCCCGAGGCAGGATCTACTTATCTTGATGCGGAACATGTTGTTTTCCTGATGCAGGAGAACCGCTCCTTTGACCACTGCTACGGAACGCTGCAGGGTGTTCGGGGCTTTAATGATCCCCGCGCTGTTCCATTGCCCAACAAAAATAAAGTCTGGCTGCAATCTAATGCAGCCGGTGAAACCTACGCGCCCTTTCGTTTAAACCTCAAAGAAAGCAGCATCACCTGGCTGGGCTCACTGCCTCACGGCTGGAGCGATATGACCGACGCCCGCAATGAAGGAAAACACGACAAATGGCTTGACTCAAAAAAATCGGGACGTAAAGCAGTTATGCACATGCCATTAACCATGGGACATTTTACCCGTGAAGATATCCCCTTCTATTATGCTCTTGCCGATGCCTTTACCGTTTGCGATCAGCATTTTTGTTCGTCATTAACGGGTACCACACCCAACCGGACGTATTTCTGGACGGGTACCATAAGGGAGAAGCACGACGAAAACGTAAAGGCACATGTATACAATTCGGATATCACTTATGGAAGGGAAGCGTCATGGAAAACCTTTCCTGAGTACCTGGAAGAAAATAATATCCCGTGGAGAATATACCAGAACGAGATCAGTATTCAAACGGGGTTTGAAGGAGAGGAAGACGACTGGCTGGCAAATTTTACCAACAACCCTATTGAGTGGTTCAGCCAGTATAATGTGAAGTTTTCGTTTGGACATATGCGTTACCTCGAAAAAATGGAGAAAACGCTGCCGGGCATCCTAAAGGAAATGGAAGTGCAACTGAAAGGCCTAACCGAAGGAAGCAAAGAAAAAACGGACCTGGAAAAAGAACTTACGAAGAAGCAGGAACTCTTTACATCGGTAAAAAAAGACAGGGAGAAATATAATCTTGAGGAATACAACAAACTATCGCAATGGCATAAGCACCTGCATGAAAAAGCATTCACCGATAACAGAACTGATCCTGACTACCGTAAGCTCACCAGCATTACCTATAGCGACGGCGGCACAGAAAGGAAAATGCAAATACCCAAAAGCGATGTGCTGCATCAGTTCAGAAAGGATGTTCAGTCTGGTAATCTTCCGATGGTATCGTGGGTGGTAGCTCCCTGCAATTTTTCCGATCATCCCGGCGCGCCCTGGTATGGCGCCTGGTATTTAAGCGAGGTGATAGACATTCTGACCCAAAACCCGGAAGTATGGAAAAAAACCATCTTCATTCTTAACTATGATGAGAATGACGGCTATTTTGATCACGTGCCGCCATTTGCGGCGCCCGATCCCTATAAAGAAAACAGCGGGCTGGTATCCAAAGGCATAGATCCCAAGACCGAATACCTCAACGAAAGCCAGCAATGGATGAAAGACAAAGCCAAAAGCAAGGGCGACCGCGAAGGTCCTATTGGTTTGGGTTTTCGCGTACCCATGGTAGTGGCCTCGCCCTGGAGCCGGGGCGGGTTCGTGAATTCGGAAGTATTTGATCTTACATCGCCCATACAGTTCCTGGAACATTTTCTGACTAAAAAAACCGGTAAGAAAATAGAAACCAGCAATCTTACCGAATGGCGCCGTACGGTATGCGGAGATATTACCTCCGTATTCAGACCCTACAACGGAGAAGCTATACCGGCGCCAAAGCCCGTAGAAAGGATTCCTTTCTTAGAAAGCATTCATAAAGCGCAGTTTAAAGCGCTGCCTTCCGGGTTTAAAAATCTCAGCGCTTCCGAAATAGAACAAATCAATAAAGATCCTTACGCCTCACCCTGGATGCCGCAGCAGGAAAAAGGAACAAGGCCCGCTTCACCCCTGCCCTACCAGTTGTATGCAGACGGGAAGCTCAGCGATGACAGGCAAACTTTCAAAATAAAATTTGAGGCGGGGAACGAAGTATTTGGCGCATCGGCTGCCGGCTCGCCATTTTATGTATATATTCCCGGAAAAGACGCTCCACCCCGCAACTATGCCGTAAAAGCAGGCGACCAGCTCATTGACGCATGGACATTGCCCGCCAATGAAAACTATCACCTGCAGGTATACGGACCCAATGGCTTCTTCCGGGAGTTTACGGGCAACGGCAACGATCCGGCATTAGATGTGGCCTTTGAATACCAGCGTGCAGCCGCCGCCAAAAAAACGCTTACCGGGAATGCTGAAATAAAGCTCAGGAACACAGGCAAACAAAAACTAACCGTAGCAATAACAGACAATGCTTATAAAGGCAAGGCACAAACGAAGATCATCAGTCCGGGTGCGCAGGCAAGCATTATCATTGATCTTTCGAAAAGCTCCGGCTGGTACGACCTGAGTGTGAAGGTAAAAGGGCAAACCCATTTTGAAAAAAGATATGCCGGCAGGGTGGAAACAGGCAGGATAAGCATTACGGACCCGGTTATGGGGAGAGTGGTATGAGGTGGTGAGTAGTGAGTAGTCAGTGGTGAGTGTTTTAAGTAATTACTGTAGCTTATATCTATTGTTTAGCCTATTCAAAATAGCACTTGTATGGACAATGAAGTCTTGTTTTCTGAAAGGCAACGTTTTAAGCAGTGGTGGCTTTGGCTAATCTTGTTTGGCATTAACGGGCTTTTTATTTTGGGGGTATGTAAGCAGGTAATTGGCGGACAGCAATTTGGCAACAAACCCATGAGTAACACCGGCCTTTTAATTGTAACCGGGCTAACTTTTTTGTTGACTTTATTGTTCCTCAATTTCCGGCTTAAAACACAAATTAAAACAGATGGGATTTATGTCAGGTTTTTTCCTTTTCATTTGTCTTTCAAACATTACGTCTGGAACAAATTGAATAAATCATACATCAGGTCATATTCGGCAATTACCGAATATGGTGGCTGGGGCTTACGAACAGGATTACCGGGAAAAGGCGCCGCGTTTAATGTTTCAGGTAATAAAGGGCTGCAATTAGAATTTGACAACAATAAAAAATTACTAATTGGCACGAACAGGCCAGTTGAACTGGAAGAAGCGCTAATCAAAATTGGACGACTTAAACAATAGAAAAAGAATCATTTGAACAAGCGAAGCTAAAGTGCTTTTGCCGCGATGGGGTCTTCACAGTCGGGCTATTGCGTATGTTATGAGCCCCGGCACACTACTATCTAACAACAAAGTTTTTTTCTCAAATTAAATCTGCGCATCTGCGGCTTTTTTTACGAACAAAAATCAGCACCCATCTTTAGAGTGAAGTCCAGGCGCCAGGGTCGCATAGCTGCCCGCAATGGCTTTTTACGCAAACCCCAGCACAACAGAAAAAGCACCATCAATCTCCAATTAAAGGATATAGCAATGAATGGGAAACAGGTTATTCTCCACTATCGGCTTAAGCTCCGGCTTGATGAATAATCTATCAGCTTTTGTATGTAAATTCAACAAAAAGTAAACCTGCTGCACGGCCCGGGCAGACAAAATGCTATTTCCCCGCCTGTAAAAAAGCCATGCCCCGTTAGTAAACATTTTGAAAAACTAAATGAACCATATATGAAAGAACTGATTTTAAATGACGGAAATAAGATTCCAATTATTGGTTTTGGAACCTACAAATCAAATGAGCAAGATGGCGTTCAATCTGTTATGGACGCCCTGGCTAATGGCTACCGCCTAATTGATACCGCAGCAAAATATGAAAATGAAGAATCTGTTGGAAAAGGAATAAAAATGAGTGACGTTGACCGTAAAGATATTATTGTAACCACTAAAGTATGGAGAGAAAATTTGGGTTACAATCAAACAAAAGCAGCATTTTATAAATCTCTAAACAAACTTGGACTGGATTATATTGATCTGTACTTAATACACTGGCCGGCGAATGCAAAAAATTATGAAAATTGGGAAAAAACCAATGCTGACACCTGGCGTGCAATGGAAGAATTACAAGCAGACGGACTGATTAAGTCTATTGGCGTAAGTAATTTTTGGCGTGAACATATTGAAGCACTTCTTCAAACAACAAATACAATTCCCGCTATTAATCAGATTGAGTTCCACCCTGGATACTGGCAACCCGAATTAGCCGAATTTTGTAAAAAACAAGGTATTACAGTGGAATCATGGTCGCCACTGGCAAGGGGCAAAGTGTTTGGAAATGAACTTTTAGAAAAAATTGCAGAAAAGCATAATAAATCTGTTTCTCAAATTTGCCTGCGTTGGGTAATTCAGCACAACGTGGTTGTAATTCCGAAATCAACCACTTTGAAAAGGATAAAAGAAAATATCAACCTATTCGATTTTGAATTATCAGAAGAAGAAATGATACAAATTGATACAATTCCAGAAATGGGTTTCAGCGGAGAACTGCCTGATATATGGCCGGACAGGATTGATGTAGCATAAATGTGACCCTGGCGAACCATATCTGACAACAAAACTCTTTTCTCAAATAAATCTGCACATCTGCGGCATTATTAAGAGGTTTTTTGAAATTTTATAACACGCTATCCGCACCCTACCGGCAAGCTTTAATAATTAATTAACAATATAACGTAGTACAATTTTGCCTCCCATGCGTCTATATAATAACAACATTTTATTACAGTCAATTTTCTCATAAGCAGTTAGTTTTGGTTGCGGCCCCTGTTTTTACAGGGGCCAATTTTTTTTGCTCTGTAGTGAAATGCTGTATTTTTTTTATATGTCTCCGCCAGAGCGTCACAGGAACAGAAGTTTTTTGCATTCCCCACTTTTTAAAAAACGCGCAAATCGCCAGCAAAAGCGCCCTGGCTTAGTCACTAACAATCTACTATACAGGATCCCATTCAGATAAACAATAGCGCAACTGCAGACCTTGTTATTCCCGTTTATTTCCAAAATTCATCTGTAATTTTGGTAACAATGAAAATTTTGATCATCGAGGATGAAAAAGAATTGCTCGAAGCCATTACCCTTTCATTAGAAAAGGAGCATTTCCTGGTGGAGTCTGCCGGTAATTTTAACAGCGCGTTTGAGAAAATCTCATTGTATGAATACGACTGTATTCTATTAGACATCATGCTGCCCGGCGGCAGCGGGCTGGATATTTTGGCAGAACTAAAGGCTTCAGGCAAAACAGAAAATGTAATTATCATCTCCGCCAAAGATTCCTTGGACGACAAGGTAAAAGGCTTGGCCGCAGGAGCGGATGATTACCTTACAAAGCCCTTTCACATTACGGAGCTCAATGCCCGCATAAAGGCAGTGCTGAGAAGAAAGACGCCGGGCGGAAAAAATATAATTGAAACCGCTAACGTATCATTAGATCTGAACGAGCGGCTGTTTGCCGTTAACGGCAACGTGTTTGCCCTGAACCGTAAAGAGTTCGACATTCTGACTTATTTCCTTTCCAACAAAAACAGGCTGATCACAAAAACCGCTTTGGCAGAGCATGTGTGGGGAGACAATACCGACCAGGCAGATAATTTAGATTTTATCTACTACCAGATCAAGAATCTCCGCAAAAAACTGCAATCATCAAACGCTGCAATAGAAATACAATCCATTTATGGTATCGGGTATAAACTGGTTGAACAATGAGGCTGCTCAACCAATCGCTTATCTACCTGTCTGTTCCACTCCTTGTTATCGTGAGTATCTGGTCTGTTGTTTTCTATATCAATATGCTGGACGAGATCAGCGACAGCATAGACGACGGGTTAGACAATTCCAAATTATTGATTATTCAAAGGGTAGCAGCAGATTCCACTGTACTGCAAAAAAATACCTTTAACGAGAGCAATTACGCCATACAGGAATTGGCAAAAGTATCTGCTATTACCATAAAAGATACCTATACCGACACCGCTTTGTATATGCAGGGTGAAGAAGACATGGAACCCGTACGTATGCTTTCCACCGCTTTTGAGCTAAACGGGAAGTTTTACCGGCTGCAGGTTATTTCTTCCATGGTGGAAGAAGATGACCTGATAGAAGATCTCTTCTGGTCGGTAGTATGGCTTTACCTCATTATGCTCGCAGGTATAATCCTCATTAATAAAATAGCACTCCGGAAATTATGGAAACCGTTTTATGAAATATTGCTGCAGCTAAAAAGTTTCCGGCTCGACAGCAATGAAAAGCCCCCCGATATTAAAACAAATATTAAAGAGTTTAAAGAACTGAAAAACGCTGTAAACACCTTGACGCTGCACTCACTGGAAACGTACGCTAATCAAAAGCAGTTTACAGAAAACGCGGCGCACGAACTGCAAACTCCGCTTGCCATTGCCGCCGGCAAGCTGGAGCTGTTGCTTGAAAAAGATGACATAAAAGATACGCATGCTGCAGATATTGCGCAGGTGCTTCAAATGATTGAGCGGCTGGCACGTCTTAACAAATCATTGCTGTTATTAACCAAAATTGAAAACAGGCAATACGCGGGTAACCAAACTATTTCCATTAACCAAACGGTTCACCAGTGCATAAGCGACCTGGAGGATTTTATTGCGTACAAAAATATCAAGCTATCCCTTCACGAGGCCGGACAGGCGGAAGTTGAAATGGATTCGGCCCTGGCGTCTATCCTTATCGCGAATCTTATCAAAAATGCCGTCTTCCATAATATACCGAATGGGCTTATTACTATTGATATCACGCAAACAACATGTAAGATAAGCAACACGGGAAATGAAAAGGCATTGAACCCCGAGAAGATCTTTAACCGTTTCTATAAAGACGCCACCGAACAAACCAGCACAGGGCTTGGCTTAGCGGTTGTTAAAGCCATTTGTAAATTATATGATTTCGGACTTTCTTACCATTATAACAACAACCATTGCTTCGAGGTCCGGTTCAAGAACGGGTGATGTTTCATATCCCGGATCTTCACGTTAACAGATTCCCGATTCTTTCCAAAATCAGGTTGTTCCTTTGTGTAATAATATAAAAATGATGCACATGAAAAGGAACATATTCATTATTGCTTTCAGTTTGTTACTGGCGCATGGCGCCGGTTTCGCGCAAAACATTCCGCAAAGCCAGGTACCCTCGGTGGTATTAAACCATTTCAAACAAACATTTCCCAAAGCCTACGATGTGGAGTGGGAAATAAAAAACAACCAGTATTGCGCGGAGTTTGAAATGAAGTTGTCTAAAGATCATGAGGCATGCTATGATAATTCGGGCAAGCTGTTAAAACATAAGGAGGATGTTACTAAAAGAAAACTGCCCGCAGCTATCCGGTCAGTCATTAAAAATGATTTTAACGGGTACCGGGTTGACGATGTAAAAAAGATAACAACAGGTAATACAATACAGTATAGCGTAGAATTACAATCATTAAAAGAAGAATTGAAAGTGCATTTTGATGAGAAAGGAACGGTATTGAAGCAGCAGGCAGATTAAAAGGGGAATATGCCCTTTCAGCCTGCCGGTTCATTGCTGCTTACCGGCAGTTACTTAAAAATATTTTATTAAACGCGTTTGTTCCTGAAAATGCTACACACCGGGGATAAGCACAAATCAATATAGATGAGAAAAATAAACCTTGCCATCATACTGGCGATTTTCACTTTTGCAAGCTGCGAAAAAGAAACAATGGTTAAGGAAAATGACCTGCCTGCTGAAATAAAGACGTTTATTACAACGCATTTTCCTGCAAACCCAATCATACAATCTGTAAAAGACAGGGATGGACTGGAATTAACCTACGATGTTATACTTGAAGGGAACATCAGCCTGGAATTCAATAGAAAAAAACAGATCACCGACATTGATGGCATTGCTAAGCTGCCCGACTCCGTCATTCCTTCCAAAATTATTGATTATGTTTCAGCAAATTATTCCGGCAATGTTATTACCGGCTGGGAGCTCGACAACAAAAATCAACAGGTAAGCTTAGATAATGGGTTAGAGCTGGAATTCAATATGGCCGGAGACTTTTTGCGTATTGACAGTTAGGGAAACATATTGCGAATGCCCTCCATGAAGCTTATAGGGCTGTAGCCCAGTTCCTTTTCCGCTTTGTGAATAATAAAACCTGTTTTTAACGGACGCCGCGCCGGTTGCGTAAATACTGCGGCGTCTACCTTTTCCATCAGCGCCTTGTTCAGTCCAAAATAACCGGCAACCTGCACCGCCATATCGTAAGGGGTAAGCACTTCCCTGCCGGAGATATGATATATGCCGCCGGCATTTTTTTCTATGATCAATTGTATACCGCTAACAAGGTCGCCTATATAGGTGGGCGTACGTACCTGGTCGCTTACCACTTTTATCGGATTTCCTTTTTCGAGGTTTTCTTTCACCCAGGTTACGATATTGCTCCTTGTGCCTGCTAATATGTTTCCGTATACCAGCACGGTGCGCACAATAGCCCGGCTGATGCCGCTTTGCTGTACAATTTGCTCCGCTTCCCATTTGGTTTCTCCATAATAATTAACAGGAGCAGGCAAATCTGTTTCACGATAAGGACCATCATCACCGCTGAACACAAAATCGGTGGAAATATATACCAGCTTTGCATTTACGGCAGCTGCCGCATCTGTAAAATAGCGGGTTGCATTTACATTCGTGTTATAGCACGCTTCCTTATTAAGCTCGCAGGCATCGGGTTGTGCCATAGCCGCGGCATGAATGATCACATCCGGCCGAATGGCGGCTACCTGCGTTAACACACTTTCTTTGTCTGTAATATCAATAGCTGCATACCGGTAAGGCTTATCCGCCGCCGGCAGCCTGCATGCTCCCCTGCCGGTAGCTGTTACTTCATGCCCTGCGGTTGTAAGTTGCTGCACTGCATTTTGTCCTAAAAGTCCGTTGGCACCGGTAACTAAAATCTTCATTTTAAGGCGTATAAGCCCCGAATGTACAAAATCATTAAACCTTCAATCTAAAATTGGGAAATGATTGTAATTATGTACTTTTGACGCTTCTATAAAACAGATATAGAAAAAATTTTAATAACTGTACTTGCCCTTTGAATGATCTTAATCATTTCAGACAAGGTTTAAACGAATGGAAAAGAAAGTTTCTAAAATCGGGGTACTGACTTCAGGAGGAGACGCCCCGGGTATGAATGCAGCCATACGGGCAGTAGTGCGTACCGGCTTATATTACGGATTAGATATGTTTGGCATTATGCGCGGGTTTGCGGGGATGATAGAAAATGATATTTTTAAGCTGGAATCCCGCAGCGTTGCCAACATTATACAAAGAGGGGGCACCATCCTGAAAACCGCAAGGTGTAAGGAATTTTTTGAAGCCGCAGGCAGAAAAAAAGCATACGAAAATCTAAAAAATCTGGGCATTAACGGACTGGTGATCATAGGCGGCGACGGCTCTTTCAGGGGCGCACAAATATTTTCCAGCGAATTTGACATTCCCTGTATCGGTTTACCCGGAACCATAGATAAAGATATTGCCGGAACCGATTTTACCATAGGTTTTGATACCGCCGTAAATACCGCCGTAGAAGCTATAGACAAAATACGGGATACTGCCGATGCCCACGACCGGCTATTTATTATAGAAGTAATGGGCAGAGACTCGGGCTATATTGCTTTGCATAGCGGTATTGCTACCGGCGCCGAAAACATCCTGATCCCCGAACGGATAACCGACATCAATGAAGTCATTGACTCTCTCCAGGAAAAAGAAAAGAGAAAGAAATTAGTAAACCTGCTGGTAGTGGCAGAAGGCAGCGAACTGGGAGGAGCCAATGAAATAGCCAAAGTGTTAAAAGAAAAAATGCCAAACGCCGATATTAAAGTTTGTATACTCGGACATATCCAGCGTGGCGGCTCGCCTTCCTGTCTCGACAGGCTGATTGCCAGCCGCATGGGTTATGCAGCAGTGGAGTGTTTGATGACCGGCAAAGATATTAACACGATGATTGGTATAATAAACAATCAATTACATTATACCCCTTTAGAGCAGGCTGTAAAAGCGGAACAAACCATAGATTACGACTGGCTTAAAATTGTGAAGATACTGGCTTCGTAGCGGCAGGCGCCACGGGTTGAAGATAAATGCCTTAGGCGCTATACGGTTGCGGGCCTGTGTCTTATCATATTGTACCCCGTACCTTAAACAAAAATAAAATCATTACCATAGTATGTCAAAAAATATTACCAAATACCTGCACGAAGAGATGGACAAACAGGCAGGTATTGAACACACTTTTCACCGCACAAAAATTGTTGCCACTGTTGGACCGGCCTGCGATACCTACGATAAGCTGCTGGATCTGGTAAAGGCAGGCGTAAATGTATTTCGCCTGAATTTTTCGCATGGCGCGCATGCCGACAAGCTGGCTATCATTAATTATATCCGAAGGATCAATACAGAAGAACCATACAATATTTGTATACTTGGCGACCTGCAGGGTCCAAAGCTCAGGGTAGGCGAAATTGAAAACGGCTCTATGCCCGTAAATGTTGGCGACATCCTTACTTTCACGAACGAAAAATGTATTGGTACCAGGGAAAAAATTTACGTTTCCTACCCCAACCTGGCCAATGATGTGGAAGCGGGTAACAAAATTTTAATAGACGACGGTAAATTAGAGGTGCAGGTAACGGAGGTTACTGAAAAAGGAGATGTGAAAGTAGTGGTTACCATGCCGGGTATTTTATCTTCCAAAAAAGGCGTTAACCTGCCCGACACTAAAATTTCATTGCCGGCACTTACCGAAAAGGACCTTGCCGACCTGGATTTTATGATTGAGCATGCGGTAGACTGGATCGCGCTTTCCTTTGTAAGAAAAGTAGATGATCTTAAAATATTAAGAGATATACTGCAGGAAAACAAAAGCAAATGCAAGGTGATGGCTAAAATTGAGATGCCTGAAGCCATTGTTAACCTGCGCGAGATCATTCTGGAATCGGACGGCATTATGATCGCCCGTGGCGACCTGGGTGTTGAAATGCCCGTTGAACAGGTTCCCCTTATCCAAAAAGATATTATCCGCAAATGCCTTCACCGCGGAAAGCCGGTTATTGTGGCTACGCAAATGATGGAAAGCATGATGGATCGTATTAAACCCAACCGCAGCGAAGCTACCGATGTAGCCAATGCCGTGCTGGAGGGCGCCGATGCGGTAATGCTGAGCGGTGAAACGGCTATGGGACAGCACCCGGTGCTGGTAGTGCAAACCATGCGTAAAATTATCCTGGAAGTAGAAAAAAAAGAATACCGCTATAACCGCGAGGAAGATCTGAAGCCGCAGCCGCATTCGCCGTCTTTTCACAGCGATGCCATCTGTTATAACGCCTGTAAAATTGCCAAGGATGTAAATGCAGACGCCCTGCTGGCAATGACCCAAAGCGGGTACACCGCTTTTGTGGTAAGCAGCTACCGGCCGAAATCGCCATTATACATCTTCACCAAAGAAAAAACATTGCTTAACCAGCTTAGCCTGAGCTGGGGGGTAAGACCATTTTTTTATGATGAGGAAGAAAGTATAGACCAGATCATTTTTGACCAGATACAAATTTTAAAAACAAGAGGCTTTTTAAAAACCGGGGATACTATAGTAAATACCGGCAGCCTGCCCGTTCATCTTCATTTGCCTACTAACCTGCTTAAGATTTCAAAAGTAGAGTAAGATAGAGGTTACAGGTTTCAGGTTACAGGTTACAAGGTTGAGGTTGAAGGGCACTAACCAGCACCACAATTCCCGTTTACAAGCATTTTGTTATATGCGCACCATTGTATTGTTGCTGTTCTCTAACATCTTCATGACCATTGCATGGTACGGACATTTAAAGCATCAAAATGTTCCATTGTGGAAAGCCATTGCAGTGAGCTGGGGAATTGCTTTTTTTGAGTATTGCCTGCAGGTGCCGGCTAATCGTTTGGGATATGTTAGCGGCTTTAGCGCCTTCCAGCTAAAAATTATCCAGGAAGCCATTACCCTGGTAGTATTCGTTGCCTTCGCTTTATTATACCTGCGCGAACCCATGCACTGGAAATACCTGCTGAGCTTCATATGCCTGATGGGCGCCGTGTATTTTGCATTTATGAAATGAGGTATGAGGGGTAAGGTATAGGGTATGAGGAGTAAGGTATAAGGCATTCACTATTGACTACTCATTTACTACAACTTTTCCCCATGTCTCTCTTCCCATCATCCCATTACCACATTTTCACATTTTCACATTTTCAAATTACCACGTTCTACTCCTCTCCTCCACCGCTCCCTTAAACCGTTTTATATCCAGCGCGGTATTTCCGTTTTCCAGCCTGATATCCTGTTGCGCCCGGGCCGAAATACGCGAAAAGGCCCCCTCATTGATATAATGCAGGGCGCTTGCCAGGCAGCTTTCATTGATATCGCCCCATGGTTTATCCAGTCCGTCATCTACAGTAACGTCGGGCTGCAGTCCATTGAAATAATTTCCTTCACCGTTCTTATTTACGCTCCTGAAGGAAACCGGGAAAATATACCAGTCGCCTACTCCGATATTAAAATAACCTACGGGCTTTCCGTGACTCGCCCTGCCGATCAGCTTCACATCCACATAGGGCTTAAGACTGTTAATCAACAGTTCGCTTGCAGAAGCTGTGTTTTTAGTGATAATGAAAAAAATACGGTTAAGGTTAAGCGCTCCCTTTTTTTGATAGTTGATGGTGGTATCAAAAAGAGCGCTATAGTTATTATTAAATTTTTCCTGCAGCATAATGCCGTTATTGCCTGATGAAGGCACTAAATAGTTAGCCAGCTCATTCTGAAGCGCTACATACCCGCCTCCGTTATACCGCAGGTCTACGATCATATCGTTAATACCGGCGGCTGAAAATGCATTAAAAATATTCCCCAGGCGGCTTTTGATATTGTCAATGTTGCCCAAAAAAGAATTAAAAACGAAGTATCCTGTTTTATTGCCGCCATTGCTGTATACCGTATCTAAAATAATGGGGTCATCCTGGTGGGTTGCAGCGGTAAGTGTAATATCAACGTCTGTTCCATCGGGCTTTTTAAAAGTGAAGCTTGCGGAAGAGCTGTTAAATACGGCTGTGGAAATACGCGATATAGTGGCATCATCAGTGTTAACGGTGGTATTATTGTTAACCGACATTATCTGCCAGCTCCTTTCTATACCCGCGGCGGCTGCAGGAGATGCCGGTTCTACATAAGAAACCCGCAGGTCGTTCTCCGACATAAAAAATATACCCAGTCCAAAATCACCGCTGATGCCCAAGCTTACATCATCCCATTCTGCTTTTTTTATGGCAAAGCTCCACCGGTCTACGGGATCAGCGAAACCGGGTTCTGCGCTATAGGGGCGGAGCGCTTTCATAATAGCGTCGGGATCGGCGTAAGACCTTGCGTTAAAATCAGAAGGAAGGTTTTGATGCCACAGGTAGAGATCCTTTGCATAGCTCCAGGCAGTATCTTTAACCCTGTTCTCCGTTGTATTACCTGCATCACCGTTATTATTTTCCTTCTTACAGCCAACAGTTGATAATACAACCGCTGAAAAAAAGAACAAAGCAATGTTTTTCAATTCCATATTTCTGTTATTGAAGTTTGAAACAGCGAATGTATAGCAGCACAGTACATACTGAAATTACGTATTTACTGAACACCCGGTTGCTCAAAACCCCGCACTTAACATTTGTTTTCCCAAAATTAACGTTGGTTAACCTTTAGAAATTAACGTTGCAGTTTACCCATCCCGCATCAAACTGCGCATTGTATTTTTTATAGAACTGTATAGCAGGTTCGTTCCAGTCTAATACCTGCCACATCATGCCGGTAAATTTTTTAGCACGGGCTTCTTCTACCAGGCGATCCAGCAATAATTTTCCAATTCCCCTGCCCCGCCAGGCTTTGGTAACAATAATATCTTCTAAGTACATGCGCTGGCCCTTCCAGGTAGAGTACCGAATATAATACAATGCAAAAGCTACAATTTCTTTTGCCCCGTTAGTGCCTGAAGGAACTTCAGCAACAAATGCCCACCATACAGGATTTTCCCCAAACCCGCTTTCAGCAAAATGCACAGGGTCAACCGTTACTTCGTGTGGCGCCTTTTCAAATTCCGCCAGCTCACGCACCAGCTCCATCAGCCTGGTACAATCTTCTCTTACGGCCGGCCTGATCGTTATGCTCATTCTGAATTGATTAGATTAATAGCTTGCCTGAGTTACCGCTCTCTTCACGTTTACTTCGTGAAATGATAAAGGTGAAACGACAAACCTTTCTCACTATTCACCTCTCCCCCTATTTCCGCTTCGCTTTAAAAGTACCGTTGGGCTGAATAAAATTTATGCCTGTCACTTTATCGTTCGCTACATCAAACCGCACACTAAACCCTTCCAGCGCTTTCAGCTTAAAAGTATCATTGCCCAGTGCAATGGTTTCATATTCGGGCTGACCGGGAACAAATACAAATAAGGTTTCTCCCTTCAGGTAAACCTTTGTTGTCATACCCCCCAGCTCATATTCACCCACATACTTTTGCAGCTCTTCTTTGCTCAACGCTTTGGGTTTGGGCTTATATACAAATTCTATTGGTTTCAGGGAAGGTTCCATGGTTATGCCCAGGCTTCCGATCTTACCATCGTCACCGGTCCTGAAATTTAACACGGTTCCGCCGGAAGAGGTATCCAATCCCTCTTCCTTATCAAAGCCTTTTACTTCAAATACATCGTAATGATAATGTCTCAGCCACATGGAGTCTTTATTGGTTCGGGCAAACAGCGAATCTTTTTTTGAATATATTTCAATATCGCCATAACCCGGGTTATTAAAGATGCCTTCATAACCCGTAAGCGTATGAGAAGGTTGAGTACCCGGAACACGGTTAGATGTTTTATTCTTTTCCGCTTCCTTTGCCTGCAGGGTCGCTTTGGCAACTGCCAGCTTAAGTTCGCTGCTCCAGTTTCTGTATGGCAACTTCAGCATCCGGTCTGCAATCAGGTTACGTGCGGCGGAAGGTATAGCAGAGGCATTTTGATTGGTAAGCACAATAATGCCGATACTGTCGGAAGGAAAGAAGCTGGTGCTTGCAGAAAACCCGTCAATATTACCTCCATGTTCTACGCGGTAATGTCCGCGATAGGAACTGAGAAACCATGCTAATCCGTAATTCGAAAAATAAATGTCCGGGCTTTCTTTTTCCGGTATCCCTCCACCCATAGCCATTTGAGCGCTGATGGCTTCTCTGATATAAGACCCGGGCAGCACTTCCTTACCATTAAATTGTCCGTTGTTTATCCATGTCATTACCCAGTTGGCCATTTCCGTAACGCTGCTGTTAATGCTGCCTGCGGGGCCCATGCCGTCTATATTAAAATAGCTGAGCTTTTTAATGCTGCTGTCCTTTTTCAGTCCATATCCTAAGGAAGCATCTTCATCTTTCTCCATATCATTTGTGCTCAGGTTGGAGCGGCTCATACCAAGGGGTGTAAATATTTTTTCTTTTATATTTTCTTCCCACGATTTACCGCTTATTTTTTCGGCGATCATACCCTGTGTAAGAAACATGAAGTTATTGTACTGCCATGCTTCCCTTATGCCCGTATTGGGCTCCTGGTATTGTATGCGCTGTAACAAACTGTCGCGTGAAGCGGCTGGAAACAGGTACCACGAATAATCATGACGGGGTAACCCCGTACGATGGCTCATCATATCCCTTACGGTGATCTTTTCATCCATGCCGGCATTAAAAAAATGCAGCGCCGGTAAATATCCTGTTGCCTTTTTATCAAGAGATAATTTTCCATCTTTCTCAAGCATACCCAGCAATGAAGCGGTAAAAGCCTTGGTACAGGAGCCTATGGCGAAAAGCGTATTGGGCGTTACCGGCTTTTTAGCGGCATAATCGCGGTAGCCAAATCCCCTGCTGTAGATCACTTTGTTCTTTTCTACAACAGCCACGGCAAAACCCGCAGCCTTCCAGTCTTTCAGCAGCTTTTCGAGCGCCGTATCTAATCCGGCAAGCCGTTTATCAGGCTGTATTTTGTTTTTTTGCGCAAAGGCAAATACGGAAAAAAGCAGCAGTAAAGAAAGCGATACCAGTTTTTTCATTGCAGGAGGTTTTGTAACAATAAATTACGACACTTAATAATAAATATAAAAGGAAATTATTTCAAAGCCTGATCCAGGTCGCTAAGGATATCCGCTATATTTTCCATGCCCACGCTCATGCGGATCAAACCATCGGTTATACCATACCGTTCCCTTTGTTCTTTGGGAACACTGTAATGCGTCATAGAGGCCGGATGCGATAACAGGGTATCGCAGGTGCCGAGCGACACCGTGCGGGTACACAACTGCAGCTTATTCATAAAATTGATACCGGCCTGCAACCCGCCTTTCAGCTCAAAGCTCATCATGGCGCCGGGATGACGCATTTGCTTTTTGGTTACCGCATAGTCGGGATGTGATGCCAGCCCGTTATAATTTACCGAAGCCACCGCTTTATGTGTATTCAGCAGCGCCGCCACTTTTTCGGCATTGCTGCAATGCCTTTCCATCCGCACTTCTAAGGTTTTCATACCGTTCACCAGTAAAAACGCGTCGAAAGGACTGCTGCTGCCCCCCAGCGCTTTATATATTTTGTATGCCCTGCCTTTCATAAAAGAAACATCCCGGCTCATGAATATGCCGCCAATGGCAGTGCCATGCCCGTTGAGGAATTTGGTGGTGGAATGAATCACAAAATCAACACCATACTTAAAAGGCTGCTGCAGGTAGGGCGTGGCAAAAGTATTATCGCAGGCAATGATCTTTCCGTATTGTTTGCCCAGCCTGGTTAATGCTTCAATATCTACACATTGAATGGTAGGATTGGCGGGCGTTTCAAGATATATCAATTTGATGGCAGGATGCTGTTTCAGCATATCTTCTGCAATATTAAGGTCGCGCAGATCGGCGATAACAGCGTCAACACCAAAAGCAGGCAATAAAGTATTCATTTGTTCCTGCGTTCCCCCGTAAAGCGAATAATGCGACAATACCTTATCTCCGGCTTTCAATGTGCTCATCATTAAAGTGCTGATGGCCGCCATCCCGGACGACTGCAGGTAGGCTTTTAAAACGATGGGAGCGCCATGTTCATCTGTAAGCCCGAAGGTTTCCATTGCAGCGATCTTTTCCTCCGCTTCACGAAAGGTAGGGTTTCCCCAGCGGGTGTAGATATACCCCGGCTCTTTGCCGCTGAAACGGCGCATACCCTGTTCCGCATCGTCGTATACGAAAGTAGAAGTAGCATATATAGGGGTAAGATGGGCGTAATTGGGATCCTGCTGATGACCTGCATGTATAGCCAGTGAACTAAAGCCGGTGTAGGGAAACGTTTTATCTGACATATGAATAAGAATTATGAATAAACGAGGTGCGGTAGCGGTGCATTTACCTTCGGTAAGAAAGTTCAAATTGCCGCCGATGGTCAAAATTACGTGAAAAGAAGAAGTAAACCATTGGGCAAAACAAAACCCACTGCGTGTATCAGTGGGTTTGTATCACCCGGAGACCGGGTTTAAAGATCATTTCAATAAAGTTATTATCAATTGCAGAAAAATTATTCTACAATGAAATCGCCTTTCATAAATCCGTAGTGACCGGGGAAACTACAGATAAAAGGATAGGTTCCTGCTTCAGGAGCAGTAAACTCAATGGTAACACTTTCGCCACCGCCAATAATTTTGGTGTGCGCAATTACACTGGCAGCTTCCGATTCAGGGAAATAATCATTGGCTTTTGCTTCCACGGCCTTAGCGGCAAACGCTGCTACGTCTGTACCTGCTTTTAAAATTACAACATTATGTCCCATCGCTTCTTTAGCTAATTTACCGGAATGATGCAGGGTAAGGGTAACTTTCTGACCAGCTTTTGCTCTGAGCTCCGCTTTATCAAATTTCATTACATCATCTCCTGTAATTTCAAGCGTTACGCCTTCCGCAGCAGGTGCTTCCGCTTTTTGTTCTTCTGCAGCAGGTTGATCAGTTGCTTTTGAGGATTCGTCTCCACCGCCACATGCTGCCAGGCTCACCACACCGGCAATAAGTGCATACTTAATAATTTTCATGATATTTAATTTTTTTGCAAAGGTACATTGCAAATCTTAACAAAAAACAAAATACCTGAAAAGAAAGTCAGAATTTTACCTCAATAATGAATGGCAAACCCTGCAGAAGATTCTTTACCGCAACAACGGAACAACGATGCAACCTAACGGATATTAAAGGCTTTTTCAACCGCCTGCATATCGCTCAGGTTTACATCCCTGCGCAATGCCAGCCTGGTGGCATCAATGAGAATGATTTTTGCCGAAACTGACTGCCCGGGCGGATCAACAGGGTTACCGGATAAAGCGCTTATGTCAATGCTGATATACCCGTTTCCATGAATGGCGCCATACGTAATACCATCAAATACCTGGGGCAGCGCTTCATAGTAAGAAGTACCCGAAAAAGAAAGATAAACCAATACCGCCCCGTCCTGGTAAATAGCATTATCCAGTTCGGGAACATCCAGCTCCGCGGAATAGCTTAAACCACTATTGGTAGTCGTCCAATCACCCGGCGCAATATCATATACGGCCGAAAAAGCCTGGTCTACCTGCTGCACCTGCGTAACTTCTTTTTTACAGGAAGAGAAAATAAGAAGCGGTAGCGCTGAAAGTAAAAAAAATCTTTTCATAAACGAGTTTTTTAAGTGAACGAACGAATACGGGGTATTGTTACCGTTGGAACTATGACAAATATTATTCCCCTTAGTTTAAACGATCCGTTAAATAAACCCCAACCCTACCAATAAAGATAATACAGCTTTTACGCTCCGCTTAAAAAAGGTAAATTACATGTGTTATGGATACCCATCATTTTAACCCGCTCAGGATAACTTCCGAAATAGGCACGCTGCGCAGCGTACTGGTGCATACGCCGGACAGCGGGCTGGGGAAAGTGGTTCCTTCCAAAGCGCAGGACTGGCTTTTTGAAGACATCGTGCACTTAGATACCATCCGGCGAAAGGAATATGATTATTATACCAAGCTGCTTTTGTATTTTCTTGATCCCGCGAAGATCAAAGGAAAATTAAAGCAGGCAGATGACCCCCAAAACAACAGGAGTTTTTATAAACCCGAACATCCGGATTTTTTTCGTTCGGAAAAAGTAGTGGAATTACAAAACCTGCTGGCGGATATCCTTAATGATACCGGTATAAAAGAAAAGCTAACGGCGTCGGTATGCGCAGTTGAAAATTGTTCTTACCTCCTGCAAAAAGAACTGGCGCAACTGCCGTCGGCTGCACTGGCTAAAGTATTCATCACCGGTAGCCTGCCCGGCAAAACCATGATATTTCCACCAATACCCAATTTTATTTTTACGAGAGATATCGGCATTGTGATCAAAGATCATATACTGCTGAACAAGCCCGCCAAAAAGGCCCGGATACGGGAAGCGCTGCTGGCAAAATACATCTTTTATAACCACCCGCTTTTTTCGGGCTACCGGCAAAACATCATTGAGCTGGCCGATACCCGCCGTCATTTTCTGATGCCACGCGATGGCGAAGACAAAAAGGTAACGCTTGAAGGTGGCGATGTAATGGTGGTAAGCCCTAACCACCTGCTGGTAGGCGTTAGCGAACGCACCAGCATGGAAGCCGCACACCAGGTGATCGGCATTTTATTTGATAAACAATTAGTAAATAAAATAAGCGTAATAAAAATTCCGCGGAAAAGAGATTACATGCATATTGATACGGTGTTTACCCAGGTAAAAAGAAATGTATGGGTATTGCTGGGCAACTTTTCAAAAGCAGCCATCCGCCGGGAAGCTGCTGATCCTGTGCAAAGGATCCTCGACGCGTCTAAAAAAGATGATCTGTTACGCATTATACAATTCCATAAAAACAATACCGGCAAACCGGTTTATATGGATAACCTTGAAGACCTGCTTACCGATATCAGCACCAACGACCTGAAATGTAAGGATAAAGTGCAGTTCATTTATTCGGGCAATAATGAATTTCCTTACGACAGCCGCGAGCAGTGGACGGATTCCTGTAACCTGCTGGCGCTTAAAGAGGGTGTTGTGCTGGGGTACGACCGCAACGATAAAACCACTGAAGCCTTCCGCCGGCACGGCTTTGCCGTAACAGAAGCGAAGGAAATGGTGGATGCTTTAGAAAACGGCACCATTATACCGGATAAGGTAAAAGACACTTTAATATTAATTCCTTCAGCAGAATTATCAAGGGCAAGAGGAGGATTTCACTGTATGAGCATGCCGCTGCTGAGGGATGAAATTGAGGAGTGAGGGGTGGGTGGAAGGTAGGGGGTTTGAGGTGTGAGGTATAGGGTATAAGGTGTGAGGTGGAAGGCATAGGTATAAGGTGTGAGGCATAAGTGTATTAATTAAGCATCAACAAAATGCAAACTACATCACAACTCTTAATGATAAGGCCGGTTAATTTTAGTTTTAACCCGGAAACTGCGGTGAATAATGCTTTCCAGGTTGCGGGTGAAGACGCGGATATACAGGAAAAAGTATTGAAGGAATTTGAAGATTTTGTACAGCTACTTACTACTAACGGCATGGATGTTACCGTTATCAATGATACGCCCCTGCCCTATACGCCCGATTCTATATTTCCCAATAACTGGATATCTTTCCATGAAGGAGGAGTAATGTGCCTTTACCCGATGTTTGCGCCTAACCGCAGGCAGGAGCGGAAGCCGGAGCTGATAGCAACACTAAAAAAGAAATTCAACGTTGCCAAAATCGTTGACCTTACGCAGCACGAAAAGCATAACCAATTTTTAGAAGGCACAGGCAGCATGGTGCTGGACCGGCGTTTTAAAATAGCGTATGCCTGTCTTTCCCCAAGAACAACTATTGAAGTGCTGGATGCATTTTGCCGTTCTCTGAAATTTATGCCGGTGGCGTTTAATGCATTTGATGATAAGGGGAGGCCCATTTACCATACCAATGTAATGATGTGCGTGGCCAAACAATATGTTGTTCTTTGCTTAGAAAGCATTGCGGATGCTAAAGAAAGAAAGAACGTAATTTCAGCTATTAAAATGTCCGGAAAAAAGGCAATTCCCATTACCATAACGCAAATGAAACATTTTGCGGGTAATATGCTGCAGGTAACCAACAGGAAGGGGAAAACATTTTTAGTGATGTCATCGCAGGCATACCAATCCTTATCTCCCGGGCAAATAAAGGAACTTGAAAAATACAATGCTATCTTGCATGCCCCGTTAAATAGCATTGAAACCCATGGCGGAGGAAGCGCCAGATGCATGATAGCCGAAGTTTTTATATAGAAATGCCGCAAACAGTCAATAAAACAATCCATTCTATTCAACAATATACCATGCGTTACGGAAAAAATATACTGATAACTACAGGTTTGATCGTATTGTTTCTTTTCTTTTATATCCGGCAGGTTAACCGGGAAAGAGTTTTGGGCATACAATTATTATTTAACCAGCCGCAAACGGGCGATATTTATAAGATCAGGTATACCAACAGCGCGGGCAGCAAAGCTGTTCGTTATTTTAAAATAGCCCGCATGCAGGACGGCACTGTTTTCTTTTACCGCGGCAGGCTCAGCGCATGGAATGTGAGCGATGTATTTTTAGATGATTTTGACAGGGACCGGGTAGAAAGCTTTTCAGGAAAGGAACTGCGGCAAATAAAAGACGGCACATTCAGCAACAACGAAATGAAGAATGCCCTGCTGGTTGAGATTGAAAGAAAAAACAACAGGATACCTGATAACAGCATTTAACAACCCGAATCCCCTGGCGCGACTATGTTATTAAACCACATAGGCACAACAGAAGCACAGGATCGCAACAGGAAATACAAAAATGCTGCTATACGCTTTCGCTACTTTGGATGATACGTGAGACAAGTACCAGGGCAATAAACCAGCCACTAATGCACGAATACTTAATATATTTTGGCACATTCATTCGTGAATTCGTGACTATTAAAACCCTGCAAGCTTTTGTTGTACTGAATAGATATGGCAGTTATTGAGCAGTCCCCTATATATTCAAGCAAATTACCTGCTGCCTGTATTTTATTTACCCATCGCTTTTGCAATAGCCGCGTCTACAATACCAACAGCCGTTTTAAGCTGCTGCCGCGTTATGGTTAACGGGGGCGAAAGCTGCAGCACATTGCCCTGGGAAACCTTAAAGCTCAGCCCGTTGGCCAAACATTCATATAAAATCATTTCCGCTTCTTCCATCGCCTTTTCTTTGGTTTGCCGGTTCTTTACCAGCTCTATGCCCCATAACAATCCTATACCCCGTACATCGCCTATTAAGGCATGCTTTTGCTTGAGCGCTTCTAATTCATCCTTCATAAACAAAGCATCGGCATTTACTTTGGCAAGTATCCCTTCCTTTTCAATGAACTCCAGCATGGCCGTAGCGGCCACGCTGCCCAGGGGGCTTTTTTCGTGTGTGTAATGACCAAGTGACACATCAGTGGCAATATTGTATGCATCACGGGTAACCATAGCCGCTAAAGGCATAATACCCGCTCCCAGCCCTTTTCCCAAACAAACAATATCCGGTTCTATATCGTAATGCTCAAAGGCGAACATGGTACCCGTTCGGCCAAAAGCAATGGGTATTTCATCCAAAATAAGCAATACACCATGGCGGGTGCATATTTCCCTTACTTTTTTCCAATAGGCTTTTGAAGGTATCTGCACATCGGTATTGCGTATGGTTTCCACTATAAAAGCGCCGATATCGCCTTCTTTTTCTATTACATATTCAAGATAATTGGCGTACACCAGGTCATTACCGTCGTCGCTAAAAACACCGCGGTAAGAAGTAGGCGGCGGTATTCTTTCCACGCCCGGCATGAGTGGCCCCATGCCCTTGCGGAATACCTGCTCACCGCCAGCGGAAATAGCGTCTAAAGAAGCGCCATGAAAAGAATCCCACAACGATACCACCTTATGTTTACCGGTAACGATGCGTGCTAATTTCAGCGCCATGCCAATGGCGGAAGTGCCGCCCGGCGCCAGCAGCACGCGGTTCAGATCGCCGGGAAAAAGGGAGGCCAGCTTTTTAGCCAGCTCAATAGCCGGAACATTGGTATAACGGCGGGGGCTAAACGGCAATATATCCATCTGTGCCTTTACCCTTTCCGTTACAAACGGATTGCGGTAACCTACCTGGTGCACATTATTGCCATGAAAGTCCATATAGGATTTGCCGGTAAGATCGGTAATATAAATCCCTTCGCAGGATCGCAGCACGTCTAAGCAGGGGGTTGACATAGCCTGGTGCAGGAAATATTGCGCGTCTTCGGCCAGGTAGTTTTGTGTTTCAGCATGCGCGATCACCTTATACCAGGCATTGCGGGAAGCAGACAAATTAATATCGCCTTCCGTACGGTTGTATGCATCTTTCATGCCGTAAAAATAGCTGTTTAGTAATTGTAAACAAACTGAATGTGGTGAATTGTTTAAACTACTGTTAAGTTAGCCATAATATGATGTATCAGGTTGTGAAAGGTTGCAGGTTGGAAGTTGCAGGTCACAGGCTTCAGATGTAGGGTTCAACTTTTCACCTCTCACTTCGTGAAACAATAAACTATTCACCATCCACTCTCACTTCTCTCCTCTCACCTCCCGGAAAGAACAATATCACATAGTACAATTAACTCAACACTACATTCTTTTTAAAGTGCGGGGTTTGTGATAACCGGCCGGGGAATGCCAGACGTCAGGGCCTGCTGCTCACAAAGGCTTGTAATAAAGATCCCCGGCATGATTTAAATGTTTAATTTCCGCAACAACGTTTATATTGTTTACTACTACCGCACGGACAGGGCGCATTTCTTGATGGCAATGAACTAAAGCTAAATGCCTTTTTTTTGTCCATCCCTAATTTTTTAATGTCATTAATATTTTCAGCTTCATCAGGCTCAATACCAACAACTACCTGCCACCCTTTTGCATTGCAGAGCGCCATAATTTCCATTGCCCTTTCTTCTGTTTGTACTTTAACAACGGCCGGCTTGTTCTTTGTGCCTAACTTACTCATATTGGTTTATTTAAATTCATTTTTTAAAATAAGATTGATTTGCTTCTCCAATTCATCCAAATCCTGCGTGGCAAAATAAATCCTTTCCATTTTTACCCCATGATATACGTGTATGATAAAGTTCCTGAATGAGCGTGGTATATGCCAGGGGTAAGCATATTTTGCTAAAATGATATCGTCAATATACCTGATCGCTTCCCCAATAATTAAAAACTGGTACTGTACAGCACTTTGAATTTTAATGTCATTTAAAAAAGCTGTTTCATTCATGCCTGCCACAAATTCTTTAATCAGTTTTATGGCTTCCAGTATGTACTCAACTCTTTCTGCTGGTGTTGGCTTATCCATAAATCTTAATCAGGTCAGTGGTTGCAGTCTGTAAAGCAAAGTCCTTTAAATATCCTTTTTCTACCACATCTACTTTTTTATTAATCTCGTTTTCAAGCAAAAAAGAAATATCAAGTATGTCAAACATGGAATATTTTTTTTTGTTGTTCAATTCTATCATAATGTCTATATCGCTGTTTAACTTTTCTTCTCCCCGTGCATAGGAACCAAACAGCCACGCACGGGTTACCCGCCCATCCTTTTTTAAAACAGATCTTATTGCGCCAATAATACTGTTTTTGCTTACTTTAGGTTTTGTTATATAATTTACTTTTTCTTCTGCAACCTGTAAAGCCTTCAAGGCCATGTCTTCGTCCTCCACTTCATACACCAATTTGTCACTAAGCCAGGCAACCAGCAAATCATTTTCTTTAATCTTAAAATACTCAGCCAGTTTCACTACCTGTTCCCTTGTTAGCCTGCGTTGTCCTCTTTCAATTCTGCTCAGTACGGCCTGGTCAATGCCAAGGGAAGCAGCAACTGTTCGCAAGGGAAGCTTTTCATCCTTTCTAAATTTCCGTATTGTGCCGCCTAAGCTGTTCATTTAGAACGATTGTATTTTGACATGATTTGTCAAAATTAAAAAATTTCGACCCGTAGAGCAAAGATTTCCTGGTCGGGGCTGCATATTTTGCCTCAACGGGGTTTGTACACCCTTGCCGTTGTACACGAAGTAACACCGGCAAATGCTAAGCGCCAGGGTATGCTGCCCACAATAGCTTTTAATGAAGTTTTCCTTTGTGACCTTGTGCCTTTGTGGCAAAATCACCAAAACCCTATTTACTGTATTTTGGTACATTCATTTCTTGTATTCGTGTCATATTAAAACCTTGAGGGCTTTTGTTGTACAGAGAATTACAATACCTGTCCGATTTTTTTTAGGCACTGTAATTTGTTTTTGGGAAATTTGCACACCCGGGCATGGCTTTTAAGAATCATTATAGAACCTTAGGTGTTTCTCCCAATACGGGCCTGGATGCTATTAAAAAAGAATTCAGAAAGCTTGCATTGCAGTATCATCCCGATATGAATGCAGGCAATGAGTTTGCCACACTGCGGTTCCGGGAACTGCAGGAAGCGTACGAAACGTTATCGCATCCTTCCAAAAGAGCAAAGTATCATTATGAATGGAAATTACATTTTCCGCACACCGATATCAATATTGCCTGGGAGCATACGCCTTTAACCATTTTAAACGAAAGCATCCAGCTCAACAAGCAGATTGCAGCTATGGATATATTCAGAATGAATAAGGAAGCCATATTCCTCCGGGTAAAAAAAATACTTTCTGAATCCAATATCAGCATGCTCCTGGATCATAAAGACGAAATCTTAAACCAAAAGCTGACCACTCAGTTGTTGTCCGCTTCTTCGGCATTATCTTTTAAACATATTGGTACAGTTGCCGCTTCCTTAAAAATGATAGCCGGCACAGATGATACCAGTATAAAAAGGATAACGGATTTTGTAAAAACAGCCAGGCGGCAACATTACTGGGAAAAGTATTATCCGCTTATTGTGCTGCTCATCACAATGGTGATATGCATTCTTATATACAGCGTGAGCCAATAGCACGGGTTTTACTGTTGTGCCAGCAAATCTTCAATGATCGCTATATATTCTTTTTTCTGCTTTTCATAATCAGCCCCTGTTCCGGGACCGTTAAACCCTGCATGTATTTTTTGAATCTCCCCTTTCCTGTCTACAAAAATAGTGGTAGGAAAAGCGGGTATGCTTTCTAACTGTGGCAATGTCTTTTCGGCACGTTGCGGATCGCTTACAGCAACAGGAGTAATAAGTACCGGGTATTCCACCTCCAACCGTTTCACAAAATTTCGTACGCTTTGCTGCGAACGGGTAAAATCGGCTGTTCTTTCGTAAGCCAGCCCCAGTATCTCTACCCCCCTTGATTTATACTTCTCATATATTTCATTCATAAAAACAGTTTCATCCATACAGTTGGGGCACCACGATCCCAAAATCTGTACGATCACTACCTTATCTTTAAACCTTTGCTCATTAACAGACACCGGCTTTCCATCCACATCATTAAAAGTGAAGTTTAATTTGGGAGATGCACCGGGCCTGAGCCGCGTTGCGGAAAGGTTGTCCGGCAACCGGGCTGCCGCATCTTTTTGCGCTTCCCAAATCCTGGGCACAGCACCCACGCTGGAAAAATATTTACCCCCGCTGATCGTTTGTGCATCATCAATCTTCGCCGTAAAATAAAGTGCATACCCACCATCGAAGCCGGAAAGCTTAAGCGAGTCGCCATCTACCACACCTTCAAGATAACGGTAATCGCCCGATGGGGTAAGAAATGAACCTGTTAATACCGTTCCCTTCTGGTTAAAAACGCCTACTGCTTTTACCACGCGTTCATTACCCGGATCAGAAAAAGCAGTTGCCCAGCGCCCTGTAATATCCGCAGCCGGTTTTTTACTGGCTGTTTTAAACCGGTAACCCTTTTTGCCTTCATTTACCGCAACAAAAGGCATTACCGTGTTGCGGTCTGCCAGCCGTTTTATCCAAACCCCTTTGATCTGGTTATCATTAATAAAAACAGCTCTGAATTGTGAATCAAAAAAGGGAAGCTTAATAAACACAGAATCCTTTACTATAGTTATATCGTTAACGGCTAACCGTTCTGCAGCATTGCGGATATACAGCATTTGCTTACCCGCATTTCCGGTTACCTCAAAATTGAATACAATATTATTGCCGTCTGCCCTTTCCAGTTCACCGCGCCATTGCCCGGCGGAAAGCTTATTTTTTTGTTGCGCCACAGCATATAAACCGCTTATTAACAGGGTTAGCGCCAATATTGTTTGTTTCATAAAGTTGGTTGTATAAAACACAAAAATACAAAACTTTAAGAGGCTTTCAGTTGCAGGGGGCAGGGTACAAGTTTGTTGTTAGTATATGAGCAATGAAACCAGAGGCTCATACCCGACTGACTGCCCATCGCCGGAAGCTGATAGCCAAATCACTACTTATGCTGCAGACTAAGCAGCATATCGGCGGTTATGCCCGGCAGGTCATATTCGTGCTTCCAGCCCCAATCCCTGCGGGCAACACTATCGTCAATGCTTTGCGGCCAGCTATCGGCAATGGCCTGCCTGTAATCCGGTTTATAGGTAATAGCAAAACCGGGTATATGTTTTTTTATTTCCGCCGCAATTTCAGCAGGCGAAAAGCTTATGGCAGCAAGATTGTAGGAGGTACGGATGGAAATTTTATCGGCAGGGGATTCCATTAATTCAATAGTGGCCCTGATGGCATCAGGCATATACATCATGGGAAGATAGGTGCCGGCAGATAAAAAGCTGGTATACCTTTTTTCTTCCAGCGCTTCATTAAAAATTTCCACGGCGTAATCGGTAGTGCCACCGCCCGGTGAAGATTTGTAGCTGATCAGTCCCGGGTAACGCAGGCTTCTTACGTCTACGCCAAAACGCCGGTTGTAATAATTACACCAGAACTCTCCCGCGTATTTGCTTATACCGTATACCGTGATAGGTTCTATTATGGTTTGCTGCGGACAGTTTTGCCGTGGGGAAGTAGGCCCGAATACGGCGATGCTGCTTGGCCAATATACCTTTTGCAGTTGCTCTTCCCGTGCAATATCCAGTACGTTCAGCAGGCTTTGCGTATTCAAATGCCAGGCCAGTCCCGGGTTTTTTTCGCCGGTTGCCGACAGGATGGCGGCCAGCAAATAGATCTGGGTAATATTTTGCCTGATCACCTGCACGTGCAGCATTTCTTTATTCATTACATCAAGTGAAACATAAGGCCCGGTGCCCTTCAGCAAATCATTCTCTTCTCTCAGGTCGGATGCAACTACCTGCGCATTGCCATATATCCTGCGCAAGGCCAGCGTTAGCTCCACACCTATCTGTCCCGATGCGCCTATAACCAGTATTTTTTCTTTCATCATTGTACTAACATTTAAGTATGTGCAAAGGAAATGTTGGTAGTAAGTGTAACCTGCAACTTAACTATAAACCATAAACTTCCAAACCATAAACTATCAACTCAACGTTTTCAAACTACAAAAATAAAATTGGTACATAAGAAAGAAAATTTTACTTTAACAGGAAAATCTATCGCTATGTATCAATTGCACAAAAAGAAACTTTTAGCGGGCATATCTTTGATTTGTATCCTTCTGGTAGGTGTTGCCGCTACAACCGTTCAGGATAAAAAGCCCAAACCCAACCTGAAAGTGCTTCCCAAAGACATCAGCCATGAAGAACTGGAGAAGATCATGAAAGGGTTTAATGTTTCATTAGGCGTTAAATGCAACCATTGCCACGCGCCCTCTAAAACGGATGCAAAGAAGCTCGACTTTTCCAGCGACGATAAACCCGAAAAAAATGTTGCACGCGATATGATGCGCATGACCGCAAAGATCAATAAAAAATACTTCGATTACGGGGGAGATGGACATGCAGCGGCATTGACCTGCATCACCTGCCATAACGGTAAAGCACATCCAGAAAGTAAAATAACCCTGCCTCCGCCACCGCCCGAACGTTAAATTAATCATTACAGATATTCACGGCAGCCTCAATAATGAGGCTGTCTCAAAAGGGACAGGCATAGAAGATACGCCACTGATACTCAAAATCCCGATCTTCCCGTTTTATTTTCTTCGTGGCTTAGTGACTTTGCGGCAAAAAGCTACTTTTGAGACGGCTCCGTTATTGCATGATCTTCCATACCATTTCCTTCATCAGCGAAGCGTCTTCTGTGCCCGCATCATGTACGCCAACGCTCCTGAGATTGTACTCATGCAGCAATAACAACGCCTGCTCAATGCCTGCATAACCATAATTTTTTGCCGTAAGCATGTAATCCTTAATAAAATAAGTGTTGATGCCGGTAGCCGCAGCTGCCGTTTTTTCATCCTGCGACGGCACGCCAAACAACAGGTATACCTTACTGAAAAAACCGTACAGGGCAGGCAATATCATTTGTATGGGAGCAGCTTTGGGATTGGATCCAAAATACTGAATGATCCGGATGGCTTTTGCCGCGTCTTTCCGTTGCAGTGCCTCCTGTAATTCAAAAACATTATACTCTTTACTTACCCCTACATACTGTTCAATATCTTCCTCGGTAATGGATTTACGGCTCCCCAGGTTGAGCAGTAATTTATCAACCTCATTATTAATGCGGCTCATATCGTTACCAATATGTTCCACCAGCAGCATTACTGCCTTACGTGAAATAGTAAATCCTTTTTTCTGTACCTGTTCATTGACCCATTCCGGCAATTGGTTTTCGTAGAGCTTTTTAGTGCTCAGCACTACCGCGTGCTGCTTTAACAGCCTCGACAGCTTACTTCGGCCATCCAGCTTCTTTTCTTTATGCGCTACCACCAGCACGGTAGATGATAATGGATGCTCAATATATCCTTCTAACTTATCAATATCCCGCATCTGCTGGGCTTCTTTTAATATCACCACCTGCTTATCCGAAAACATGGGGTATCGCCGGCAGGCGTTGATCAGGTCGGCCCAGTTGGCATCCCTGCCGTAAAATACAGAAAGATTAAATCCCGCTTCGGCTTCCGACAGTATATGATGTTCCGCATATTCAACCAACTGATCAATATAAAAGCTCTCTTCTCCTTCTAACCAGTATACCGGTCCAAATTTTTTTTGTTTCCAGTCTGTAATAATTTTTTCAACACTCATGGTGGTAAGTTAATAAGCTGCCGCACTAACCGGAAGCCCATACGGATGTTTATTCTACGATCATAATATTTTCTTTCTCCAGGTAAGGCAGATGTTTAAACCGCAATATAATATTGGCAACGGTTACCACATCTTTCTGGCAATAAGTTACAATACGCGGCAGGTTCTTTTCTTCATAATATACATCTTTTACCATACTGCCGTCAATATCATCCTTGGGCGTGTCGATACCCAAAACAGCGGCAAGTAACTTAAGGGATACATAATTTTTGTAATCGCCAAATTTCCATAGTTCCATGGTATCGGCCATGTTGGTTTCCCACGGCTTTTTACCACTCAACTGCAGGTATTCGGGCAGGGGTATGTTCAGTATCAGCATCCGCCGGCAGATATAAGGAATGTCAAATTCTTTGAGATTATGCCCTGCAATGGCAAAATTGCCTCTTTTATCGCGAAAGGTGTTCAGCAGATCTACAAAATTGCGTAGTATCTCCGCTTCATCATCTCCGCTAAAAGACTTCAGCTTAAAACATAAATTACCATTTGCATCGTTATAAAAAAATCCCGTGGAAATGCAAATTATTTTACCAAATTCAGCCAGAATACCCGCCTTTTGAAGGTAAGATTCACCGGGCAAAATATTTTCTGGCATGGTTTTGGAAATCTTGTCCTGCCAGAGCTCCTTCCATTTTTCCGGTAACAGTTGAAAATCAGGAGCTCCGGGAACCGTTTCTATATCAATAACCAGTAAATTTGTTAAGTTTATCTGATGTATCATATCTCTAAATTTGTTTAAAATCAAAAAAAATAAACCATTATGAGCGCGTCAAACTATCCCTCAGCTTCAAGCCAGTCTCAACCACCTAAAAAAGATAACCGCGGTATAATATACGGCGTATTAATTGCCGCTTTATTAGGAACCTGGGGCTACATTATTTATGATAAAAGTAAAACCAAGGAAGTAATTCAACAAAAGGATGTTCAATATGCTTCTTTAGACTCGGTAAGAAACCAGCTTTTAACGGATTACCAGGCTGCCGAGATTCGCTTGGATAAGATGACTTCCGAAAATACAAAGCTCGACAGCCTGGTTAAAACACGTGATAAGGATGTAACCAGTATGCGAAGCAGGATCAAAACATTGATCAACAAACAAAACGCAAGTGCTGCCGACCTGGCTGAAGCGCGTAAGCTGATCAACCAGCTGAACGGTAAAATTGAAGAATACGTATTAGAGATTGAGCGGCTGCAGGGTGAAAACCAGCAGCTAACAGCCGACAAACAACAACTGACTACTGAAAAACAGCAGTTAACGGATACACTGAATACCGCGTTAACTGAAAATAAAGACCTGAGCGGCAAAGTTGATGTGGGCTCTACATTAAACGCTGCTAATTTCCATCTCGCCGCTATTAACGAAAAGAAAAGCGGTAAAGAATCTGAAACCTCTAAAGCTAAAAAAGCCGATAAGTTCAGGGTTTCCTTTGATGTAGAAAACCGCCTGGCGCTTACAGGGACTAAAGATCTTTATATTATTGTTTCCAACCCCGAAGGACAGGTGGTTAAGGAAGACGGGCTGGGATCGGGCTCTGTTACAACAAGGGAAGACGGTGACAAAGAATTTACCAATAAAGTATCTATTGATTACGAACAGGGCAAACGTAAGAACGTAAGCTTTGATCTGAAGCAAGCCGACAAATACAAGCCGGGAACCTATAAGGTAGAAGTATACCAGAATGGTTTCAAAATTGGCGAAGGCGCCGTTACACTTAAAAAAGGTGGTATTTTCGGATAATAATCTTAGTAAACGAAATAAAAAAACCGGGAGCAGCCATGCTTCCGGTTTTTCGTTTAAAACAGGGCCCTTAATGAAGCCCGCCCGATATGCACGGTGTTTGAAGTGCCGGCCTTTCTACCCTCATACTGGAAGTTAAGCTCGAGATAGGAAGTAAGCCGTTTGGTAAAATCAACGGTCCATAAAAAATTTTTACCGGGCAACAACGCATCCAGCATAATATAGGAAACACTGGTATTGGGTATATTGGCGTTTCCGGGATCGGTGTATTTAATCTGGCTATAGGTAAATTTGGCTGTAACGGAACTGTTAGACAGTACATTGTACTTTACTTCGCTGGTTAAAGAGTTGATCGTTGCCGCCTGTGTTGAGTCCGTATTGCGCTTGTCGTCGTACCGGTATCCCATAGCTATCCGGAAATTAGTGCCTCGTATAAAAGACAGGCGTGGTTCTATCCCCTGCGATTCAATATGGTAATTCCTGTTATCGAAATTTGGCGTTACCAGCTTGTTTTGCGCTTTCTTACCAAACAGTTCCAGCAAAAAAGACCGGGTGATATTCCACCGCCCTTTTATATTCCAGTCGTTCCCCTGACGGCTTTCATAGCCATAGGTAAGAAAGGCCTTATTGCTGTTGCGGATATTATTAACATCCATGCCCCATACACTGCTGAAACGGTTAAACGAAAAAGAATTACTGAATACCTGGTTCAGCACAATTAAAGAAGTATCGGACAATGGCACTGCAAAAGGATTGAATTGCAGCCTGCCCGAGTTTTCTTTTTTATATATCTGCAATGAGCTCTGAAAATAGAACCGTGCTATAAATTTCTGAAACCTGTTTGCTTTGGCCGCATCAATCACCGAACGCGGGTTAACAACAATGCTATAATTAAACTGCAGGTAGTTGGCCTTAATGAAGTCATTGGTTGGCGTAAATATGCGGATGTATTTTGCCTGGTCGCGAAACTGTGATAATTCAAATTCATTTAGTTCCGGAATGCCATTGCTGTTATAATCATTCCATGTGTATTCACCCTGCCCGGGGGGTACTTCCACATAGGTAAAGTCTCTTTTCTGTTCCTGCCCTGTTCCTATCTCGTATAATGTGCTACCATTGATCAGCCCTTTAAACTCATTGATAAAATATTCTGCCCTGCCCAGCACCGTTTCTTCCGGTTTCTGCGAAGTAACCTTGCTGTCAATTACATCTAATTTCCTGTAGGTAAGGTTTACCTTTAACTGGTGCTTTTCATTTTTGAGCAGTTCGGTATACGCATTAATATTGCTGCTTCTGTCGGATGATACCAGTTTCGCCTGGTAGGGGTACCTGTCGCTCCGGGTATAATAAGTTACCCCGCATTTATTAGGCTTATCTACAGGAGATTTAAGATAGGCCTGCCATATTTCATAAGAAAAGCTATTCGTATGTAAGGAATCAAACTGTTTGTAGCGCACATCATTCCTCTCCGCCGTATACCCACCTCCAACCCGGTAGTTGCCCATTTTTGGAAAATCTCTTGCCACATCAAAAACGGGTTTTACATAATAGCCTTTTTGTTCCGGCTGGTTAAAGTAAGTAACATCTAACTGGTTATTAAAATGCCAGTTACCATAATCAGCCCGGTGCAGGATGTTGTTCCGCACACCGTTATATCCATCACCCCTGTTGTAATTTTCAAACTGATAGCGCAGCGCGTTCCCTTTTTTACTGTTAAGCTCAATGCCGGCATGAAAAAGATTTTCGGTTGCAGCCGCCACATTATTCAAAGGCAAGCCCCATCCCCGGTAAAACTCCACGCTCCGCAATCGCTCAACAGGTTTGAACCTGTCCTGCACCCATTCATAACTTAACCGGCTGAGCAACGTCAGCCCTTTTGCACTTTTCTTCAACGGTCTGTTGTCGTTTACCACCAGTTTAGCGGCAAAGCCTTTGTCGTCGCTTTTATCTTTCGATGAAAAGCTGTTGATATTATAGCTGCTCACTGCCATTTCCGTACTCACCTGCGTATGTGCAGAGATCATATAATCTGCGCCAATGCTTAACAGTTGCTGCTTTTTGGGCGCCACCAGCAAGAGTACAGGCTCATACCTGCCCTGCCTGTTGTTATTGGCATCGGGCGCCACCCATTTAAACAGCTTTCCATTGGCGGCACTGGTTTCATCCGGCACGTAATCACCCATTCCCTGCCCTACTTCCGTAAATGCCAGGTTATAAAGAGCATCATCCGGTGTAACGGAATATACATACACAGAATCATGTATCGTGCTATTAAAAACGGTATCAATCTTTTTATACAATATTTTATTCACCGAAAAGGTATCCAATACCTGCGAAGGATACAACGCCTGGTGCACACTGTCACCGATATCGGCCAAAAACTGTTTCTGCCGCGGGTCGAGTGTTTGATTGATGGGAGAGTTTTTAGCATCGCCGTTGGAATAGGCCGCCACTCTTACCTTTAATTTTTCGCCTATCGCGGCTTCATCAAAAACATACAATTGGGAATTGAGGTAATTCCGGTCGGCATAGCCAAACTCTACCTGTATACGCTTATCCTTGGTGATCATTTGCTTAGGGGTAAACGTTAGCTCTGCGGTATTGTAATTGATCACATAATCCTGGTCTTCTCCCCGCTGCATCAGTTCCCCGTCTATATATACCCGCTCCGTGCCGGCCAGCACAATAAAGAACAACTCATTATTGGGTCCCTGCAAACGATAGGGTCCCTGGTTGCCTTCCATACCATTAAAAATATTACGGGTGTACTTGCCTTTTGCAATGGCGCCGCTTAGCAACAGGCGATTGGTTACCGAAGAGCTGATCCTGCTCTCCCGCTCAAAAGCCGCGCCCTGCAAACGGGAGTAATAGTTGAGAAAATAGCTTTGCTGCTGCCGGATATCTATATCGCCGATATCAAAATGCCAGCCTCCTTTTTTAAACTGGATAAAGACCCTGTCAAACTCATTCAGATTTTGGGTATTACCATCCGGCTGAATAGGAATATTACTGTCGGTTATGGCAGCGGCAATCTGTATGCTGTCTGCAAGGTATCCGTTCATTTGCAGGTTAAGCGTAGAGTTAAGCACCACATCCTGCTGGTTACCGAAAGAGAGCCCTCTGCCAAAGCTTCCGTTATAGGTTACGTTACCAAAATCAAAGATGGAATTTTGAAGGGCGCCGGCATCCTGTATGGTTGCCGGCGATGCCAGGAAGTTATTGCTGATACTATCGAACCGCATACGCCGGTATACGGTATTTAATTTACCCGGAAATACCCTGTAAGAAAGCGATACACTATCGGCTACCGGCTTTTTCTTCCACAGAAGCCATGCATTAAAAATATCCAGGATATAATCACTGCTATCCACACCCGAAACAGAGAAGGTTCCCGGAACAATGCTTAATGTATCTAAATAAAGCGTATCTGACGTAAGCGGCAGCACTTTTTTACGCAGGTTCGACAGCGAAGGATTTTGTTGGGCAATTCCCAATTGTATACCCAGTAAGCACAACAATATCAATAGCAGCCGGTTTTTCAATCCTTCCGTTTTTGTAACAATGCCTAAAGTTAGAAATTATTGTATATCAGGGAGAAAAAGAAGAAAATACATGGGAATGCAAAAGCACCAAATAGCAAATCACAAGAACCAAATAAATTTCAAATATTAAATCCGAAGCTTAAAACTCGAAATTCGAAGGGAAATGCCAACCGTAAACCACAAACAATAAACTGCAAATTAAAAATTCAGAAGCCGGAAATCCGAAGAGAATACAAAAGCAACAAATAGCAAATAACAAGAACCAAATAAATTTCAAATATTAAATCCGAAGCTTAAAACTCGAAATTCGAAGGGAAATGCCAACCGTAAACCACAAACAATAAACTGCAAATTAAAAATTCAGAAGCCGGAAATCCGAAGAGAATACAAAAGCAACAAATAGCAAATAACAAGAACCAAATAAATTTCAAATATTAAATCCGAAGCTTAAAACTCGAAATTCGAAGGGAAATGCCAACCGTAAACCACAAACAATAAACTGCAAATTAAAAATTCAGAAGCCGGAAATCCGAAGAGAATACAAAAGCAACAAATAGCAAATAACAAGAACCAAATAAATTTCAAATATTAAATCCGAAGCTTAAAACTCGAAATTCGAAGGGAAATGCCAACCGTAAACCACAAACAATAAACTGCAAATTAAAAATTCAGAAGCCGGAAATCCGAAGAGAATACAAAAGCAACAAATAGCAAATAACAAGAACCAAATAAATTTCAAATATTAAATCCGAAGCTTAAAGCTCGAAATTCGAAGGGAAATGCCAACCGTAAATCACAAACAATAAACTGTAAACTAAAAAACCCGAAGCAATTCACTACTCACTATTCCACACTCCCACATTTTCAAATTTTCAAATTCCCACATTATAACTACCTTTTGAAACATTATCAACAAGTAACAGATGGAAAATACAAAAGATCTCCGCCTTGCGGTTTTAATAGACGCCGATAATATTCCTTACCGGCTCATTAGTGGCATACTGGAAGAAGTTGCCAAGTATGGCTCACCCACCTTTAAACGCATTTATGCCGACTGGACCAAGCCGCATGTGGCGGGATGGAAAACGGTTTTATTAGATCATGCCATCACCCCGGTGCAGCAATACAGCTATACTACGGGTAAAAATTCGTCAGACTCGGCAATGATCATAGATGCGATGGATATTTTATATACAGGCAGGGTAGACGGCTTTTGCATTGTAAGCAGCGACAGCGATTTTACCCGGCTGGCAACGCGCCTGCGGGAAGCCGGCATGAAAGTGTTTGGGATGGGCGAACAAAAAACGCCCGGCGCCTTTAGAGCGGCATGCGATAAGTTTATTTACATAGAAATACTGATGCAGGAAGAAACCCTGCCAAAGCCTGCCCGGCAGAAAGAAACAGCTAAAAAAGAAAAGATACTGAATAAAGCCGATAAACACTTCGTGAACCTGCTCACCGGCAGCATTAATGATCTTGCAGATGAAAACGGGTGGGCCTTCCTCGGAGATCTGGGAAACCTGCTGCTCAAAAAACGTCCCGATTTTGACCCGCGCAATTACGGTTATGCTAAGCTGTTACCACTCATTAAAAGCTTACCCGGCTTTGAAATTGACGAGCGCGACACGGGAAGAAAGCATGTAAAGCTGGTGTATATCAGGGCGAAGTAAAATTATAGTTACCGCTGTACGCAGTCTCCGGACTGCGTACCTGATATGTTCTTCCGGGACTCCGTCCCGAAAAGTATTTCTATGCCTCTTTACATCTCCCGTAAGGCATCATATAATATTTCCACGGGGTGCAGGGCTTTTCTTGAAGCGCCGTCTTTGATCTGGTGACGGCAACTGGTACCCGGCGCCGCAATAATTACATCATCCGCCTGTTGGCGAACGGTGGGCAATAATACCAGCTCGCCAATTTGCATAGAAAGATCATAATGCTCTTTCTCGTATCCGAAGGAACCCGCCATGCCACAGCATCCCGAAGGAATAATTTGTACGGAATAATTTTGCGGAAGTGATAATATTTTTACAGATGGTGTAACGGAAGACAATGCTTTTTGATGGCAATGACCGTGCAAAATAACTTTCCTTTGCACTGTTGTAAACATTTTGCCGGTAATGTTACCTGCATCCGCTTCGCGGCTTAAAAACTCTTCTATAGTAAAAACATTTGCCGACAAACGCTTTGTTTCTTCCAGCATAGCGTCATCTGCAAGGTCAATATACTCATCCCTGAAAGTAAGTATGGCCGAAGGCTCAATGCCGATCAGCGGGGTTTGTTCATTGATTAACGGCGATAAAAGCCTTACATTTTTTTCCGCTATCGTTTTCGCTTTTCGCAACAATCCTTTGGAAAGCCACGACCGCCCGCTTTCTGTATGTTCCGGTATAACCACTTCATATCCTAATTTTTCCAGCAGCAGCACCGCTTTAATACCGGTTTCCGTATCGTTATAATTGGTAAACTCATCACAAAACAGGTACACTTTCTTAGTATAATGCTTTGCAACCTGCTGCCTGTGCTTTTTATACCAGCGCTTTAATGTTGTTTTGTACATTGTGGGCATCGAGCGTTTGGGAGCAAATCCCGCCACGCGTTTTACTAATCCGGCGGTTAGCTTACCGGTCATTACCAGGTTATATAAACCCGGTAGCATAGCTCCGGCTTTTGACAATGCGGTAAAGTTCCCGATCATCCGGCTCCGTAAGGGCACACCGTTAGCATCGAAGTACTGCTGTAAAAATTCTGCCTTTAGTTTGGCAACATCTACGTTGGATGGGCATTCTGACTTGCAGCCTTTGCAGCTCAGGCATAAATCCATCACTTCATAAATTTCTTTATGATCAAAGCGATTTATTTTATCTGAATGCGTAAGGAATTCTCTTAAAATATTCGCCCTTGCCCTTGTAGTGTCTTTTTCGTTTTTTGTTGCCATGTATGAAGGGCACATCGTTCCTCCCGACAAATGGGTTTTGCGGCAATCGCCCGATCCGTTGCATTGTTCTGCATGCTGTAGTACATCCTGGCTGGGATAACGGAAAATAGTTTTAAAAGCAGGCATTTGCCGGCCGGGCTCATAACGCAGCATGGTATTCATGGCCGGCGTATCTACAATTTTATTGGGATTGAAAATGTTATTGGGATCCCATACCTTTTTTATTTCTTTGAGCAACTGGTAGTTCTTTTCGCCGATCATTTGCCGGATGAATTCCCCTCTCAGCCTGCCATCGCCATGCTCACCGCTTAATGAGCCTTTGTATTTTTTTACCAGTGTAGCTATTTCTTCTGCAATGGTCCGGAAAAGCCTATTCCCTTCTTTTGTTTTTAAATTGATAATGGGCCGCAAATGTATTTCGCCGCTGCCTGCATGCGCATAATGCACGGAATATAAATTATACTTCTTAAGGATTTCATTAAACTCGCGGATATATGCCGGCAGATCATTTACATCAACCGCCGTATCTTCAATTACCGGCACGGCTTTATCATCACCCGGCAGGTTACTTAGCAGGCCCAGTCCGGCTTTCCGCAGCGTCCATATTTTTTTGGTATCTTCTCCAAACAATAAAGGAAAGTAATAGCCCAGCCCTGCCGCCCTCATTTCCGCTTCTGCCTGCTGCGCCACGGCAATAATTTCTTCCCTGCTATCGCGCGTAAATTCTATAACCAGTATAGCGCCCGGGTCGCCCTGCACAAAAAACCGGTTCCTGCGTTGCTCAATATTATCTTTTGTGCATTCTAAAATATAGTGATCTATCAATTCACTGGCAGAAGGCTTGTATTTCAGCCCGATAAGATTTGCCCTCAGCGATTCATCTATCGTATTAAAATGCACGCATAACAAGCCGGATTCCTTTGGCAACGGAACCACATTTAGTTTTATTTCCGTAATAAAAGCCAGTGTGCCTTCCGAGCCTGCAATGAGCCTGCAAAAATTAAAATCATCTTCCCCTGCGGTAAAGGGCGCGGTATCGAGCAACATGTCCACGGCATAACCCGTGTTTCTTCTTTCCACCGTTTTTTTAGGAAATTCTTTCCGTATCTCTTCCTGCGTATCGTAATTGCTCAGCAAACTGCGTATGCGCTGGTAAATTTTCCCTTCCAAACCCGGTGCTTCACATTTGGCATGAAAAGCTTCTATATCCATCGCTTTAAATACCGCTTCCGATCCATCGCTCAGCAATGCTTTTATTTCCAGCAAATGCTCCCGGGTGCTGCGATACACTATAGAATTAGACCCGCAGGAATTATTACCCACCATGCCGCCGATCATTGCCCTGTTGGCGGTAGATGTTTCAGGACCGAAGAATAAGCCATGGGGCTTAAGAAAAAGATTCAGCTCATCGCGTATAACGCCGGGCTGTACCCGAACCCAATGCTCTGCCGTGTTTAATTCAAGGATCTTTGTGAAGTATTTTGATACGTCTACCACGATGCCCTTCCCTACTACTTGTCCTGCAAGGGAGGTGCCCGCCGTTCGGGGGATCAGCGAAGTTTTTTGCGCATTGGCAAAAGCGATGAGCTTTTTTATATCCGCTACTGAGCGGGGTATGGCAACAGCCAAAGGCATTTCACGGTAAGCCGAAGCGTCCGTTGCATATAAGGTTCTTATTGTTGTATCGTCGTATAATTCGCCTTCCAGGGTTGGGGAAAGCTGCGCTAATTGTGTTGTCATCATTGCTTAAAATGTGAAAAGCACCACAGTTTGAGGGTGTTTACTTTTTGGCAGATATTTTTTTGATATCCGGAAGCGAATTTAGCTTTTTATTTTAAAGAATACAGATCCTGAAGCTGTGCTATCTTTCTTCAAATATGATAAATTCCTGTATACATTAACATCATTTAACGTAGTATATGCTTTGCGGTTTTATCTTTGTAAAAAAAGACAAAGGATGAAAAAGTCTGATAAAATACTTGTTGCGGTAGCCATTGGCTTTTTGGCCGGACTGGCGGTATATGCTGCCCGCCGCTATAAAGAAAGGAGCATGCTTAACCAGGTGGCAGATGAAGGATATGAAACTGCTCATGATATTCTTTTCCCTAACAGGGACCAGATAGGAAAGAAATTGCATTACGGACCGGTATTGCCGGAGTAACAGGTATCAGGTGACTACTGACGATAAGATGAGTACTCCTCCCGGGTTTTATGATTTGTAGTTTATCGTTTGTGGTTTACTGTTGGCATTTCCCTACGAATTTCGAGTTTCACGCTTCAGATTTGTTATTTGAATTTTATTTGTGATTTGTCATTTGGTTCTTGATGCTTTGTAC
>CALMQS010000127.1 GCA_937871285.1 uncultured Sphingobacteriales bacterium
CTAAATTATATAGTACTTTCATGCCTTTACGAATTAAATGCCTAATCCTATCCGACAATTTGACTTAAAAACAGGGTTGGCAAACTTGTTGCCGGTTTTAAATGCATTTATACAATACATAAGGACTATGGAAGATTTAAAGAATAAGAACACTGAAAATCACGAAAATGCGTCATCCAATACAACCGAAAACCTTAATGAAAGCGCAAATATGGCAGATCAAACAAATGTACCTGAGGAACTGACAGATGAATTAGAGAGCGTTCAGTCCGAATTGGCAGAGCAAAAAGAGAAATACCTGCGGTTATATGCCGAATTTGATAATTATAAAAGAAGGAACGCCAGGGAAAGAGTAGAGTTAATACAAACCGCCGGAAAGGAAGTAATTATTTCTTTATTAGATGTGATGGATGACTGTGACAGGGCAGAAAAGCAGGTACAGGAAAGCGGACAACCGGAAGATGCCGTGCAGGAAGGCATATTATTAATTTTTAATAAGCTCAGGTCAATTTTATCTTCCAAAGGCCTGAAGCCTATGGATTGTAAGGGGCAGGAATTTAATCCGGATGAGCACGAAGCGGTAAGCCAGGTGCCGGTGGCAGATGAAAAACTGAAAGGAAAAATAATAGAAGAAATTGTAAAAGGATACTATCTCAATGATAAGATCATCCGTTTTGCAAAAGTAGTAGTTGGGTTATAATTTGAAAATGAGGTCAGCATATTCCTTTCCTGAACAGTTTTTAAATGCCCGGCTTTTCAGATCAGCATATTCAAGTATATGAAAAGAGATTATTACGAAGTATTAGGTGTTTCCAAATCTGCATCGGCAGAAGAGATAAAGAAAGCTTACCGCAAGGTAGCTATGCAGCATCATCCGGATCGCAATCCCGGGGATAAGGCTGCAGAAGAAAAGTTTAAAGAAGCCGCTGAAGCTTACGAAGTATTGAGTGATGCTGATAAAAAATCGCAGTACGACAGGTTTGGCCATGCAGGTTTAGGGAACAATGGCAGAGGTGGCTATGGTAATATGAATACGGAAGATATCTTCAGCCAGTTTGGAGATATTTTTGGTGATGATATTTTCGGTAGCTTTTTTGGTGGTGGAAGCAGGGGCGGAGGTGGACGCAGAAGTCATGGTGTGAGAGGCAGTAACCTGCGGGTTAAAATAAAATTGAATTATGAGGAGATTGCCAATGGCGCCACTAAAACAATCAAAGTAAAAAAGTATGTTTCCTGTGCAACCTGTAGCGGCACGGGAGCCAAGGACAAAGGTGGGGTACAAACCTGTTCTACCTGCGGCGGAAGCGGGCAGGTGAGAAAAGTAACCAATACTTTTTTGGGCCAAATGCAAACCGTTACTACCTGCCCGTCATGCAATGGCGAGGGAACCACTATCACCAGCAAATGCACCAGTTGCCGGGGCGAAGGGAGAGTATATGGCGAGGAAACAGTGAATATTGATATACCTGCCGGTGTGCAGGAAGGGATGCAGTTGAGCATGAGTGGCAAAGGCAATGCCGGGGAAAGGGGGGGTCCTTCCGGCGACTTAATTATACTGATTGAGGAAGAAAGCCACGCATACCTGCAAAGAGATGGTTTGAACGTTGTATTTGATCTGCATATTTCCTTTACGGATGTTGTTTTTGGTACGCAGGTAGAAGTGCCGACTATTGATGGTAAGGCAAAAATTAAAATACCCGCAGGTACACATAGCGGCAAAATATTCCGTTTAAAGGGAAAGGGTTTTCCTGCTATTAATTCGTACGAAAGGGGCGACCAGCTTATTCATGTAAATGTGTGGACGCCGCAAAATATTAATGCTGAGGAAAAGGCGGCGCTGGAAAAATTGCAGGATTCACCCAATTTTAAACCACAGCCTGTAAAGGGTGAAAAAAGTTTTTTTGAAAGAGTAAAGGAAATGTTTGGGTAAAGGGTTTCAGGTCACAGGTTTCAGGTCTCAGGGTGTGCATTTCCTGCAAGCCGTAACCTGTCCCCCCTGCAACTTGCAACTTGTTCCCCGTTACCCTGCAGACTTCTGCAATATAATCCTGAAAGTAGTTCCTTTGCCCGCCTCTGAGCTTTTTACAAACAACTGGCCTTTGTGATATTGCTGGATGATGCGCCGGGAAAGCGTTAACCCCAATCCCCATCCCCGTTTTTTAGTGGTAAATCCGGGTTTAAATACGCTGTTCATATTGGCGGAAGTTATTCCCCTGCCCGTATCGTTTACATCTATCTGTACCTGCTCAGTGGTTTGCGTAATATCAATGGTAATCACGCCTTTTCCTCCCATGGCATCCAATGCGTTTTTTAAAAGATTTTCAATGACCCAGTCGAACAGCGATGCGGAAATTTTTATGGGAATGGTTTGCGCATTACCCGCATTTATGATAAACTGCACTTTTTCAGGCGATCTGCGACGGATATAATCTACCATATTGCCAATCTGTACCAGCAGGTCTTTTTCCTCCAGCTTTGGGGTGCTTCCAATTTTACTGAACCGGTCCGATACCAGTTGCAGCCTGTCTACATCTTTGGCCAGTTCCGCGGCCATCTTTTCATTATAAGGATCTTCTTTCAGCATTGCCACCCAGCCCTGCAGTGATGTAACGGGTGTTCCTAACTGGTGGGCGGTTTCTTTGGCCATGCCTGCCCATAGCTGGTTTTGAACGGAGCGGTTGCGGGTTGCCATGGCATACAAAGCAAAAACGATAAATAAGGCTACGATCAGTAATTGCACCAGCGGATAGTACCTCACCTCCTGCAGCAGCGTAGAACTGCCGTAGTAGTACAGGTCTTTTTTACCGTTGAGGGGGTCAATATAAACGATGGGCTCATGTTGATTTTTGAATTGCCGTACTTTTTGATGAAGATAACCGGTATCCCTATTGACGCTGGCAGAATCGAGATTGATATAATGTATGATGCTCCCGGCTTCATTAACCCCGATAATAGGAATATCGTTATTGTTGATAATAATGGCGGAAACGAGCCTGGTATCGGTATCGGGCGGTGAACTGATCAGGAATTTTTCGGCTTCCACCCAGGTTTCTACTTTCTGTCTTTCATCTGCCGCTATTTTATTGGCCAGGTATTGCGAATAGAAGATTGTGCCTGTTACAATAGCAATAGCAATTACCGACAATGCCGTACGCCAGTTAAAGAAACGGTGAAACATATTTAAAAATAGCGAAACGGTAACAATGCTTCCTTTATTTTTGAAAAAATAATTCTTCAGTATTGACCTATTATCCAACTGTAGCTGTAGTTATCCTGAACTGGAACGGCAGGAAGTATTTAGAGCAGTTCCTTCCTTCGCTGATGGCTACTACTTATCCGGCTGTGCAATTTATTGTGGCTGATAATGGATCAACCGATGATTCCTTAGCCTTCCTGAGCCGGCATTATCCCGGTATTATACAATTGCGCAGCGCTATAAACGAGGGCTTTGCCAAAGGGTATAATACGGCCCTGAAGCAGGTGGAGGCTTCCTATTACGTATTATTAAATTCCGATGTGGAAGTAACGCCGGGATGGATAGAGCCTGTAATTGAGTTAATGGAAGGGAACGCGGCCATTGGCGCCTGTCAGCCCAAAGTATTGTCGTGGCACGATAAAAAAATGTTTGAATACGCCGGTGGTGCAGGTGGGTGGATAGATGCGTATGGCTATGCTTTTTGCCGGGGCAGGATATTTGATATATGCGAAAAAGATACAGGCCAATATGATGATGTTGCCCCGGTATTCTGGGCTTCAGGCTGCGCCTTGTTTATACGGCCGGAAGCATATCATGGCTTAAACGGGTTTGATGCGTTGTTTTTTGCCCACCAGGAGGAAATTGACCTGTGCTGGCGGATGCAATTGGCGGGCTATTATGTTTACGTGTGCCCGTACTCGGTAGTATATCATGTGGGCGGGGGCAGTCTGCCCAAAGGCAATCCCCGTAAAGTATATTTAAATTATCGTAACAGTCTTATTATGCTGTTCAGGAATTATGCATTGGCAGAAAAGATATGGAAAATTCCATTGCGCCTGGTATTAGACGGGATCAGCGCTGTACAGCAGGCGTTTAAGGGTGATATAGGCTATGCAGTAACGGTATTAAAAGCGCATTTCGCGTTTTATAAGTGGCTGCTGTTGACAAAGGAAAAAAAATATTTTCCTGTAAAACGGGTCGCTGATCCTCATGGAATATACAAAGGGAGTATAGTATGGCAGTATTTTATAAAAAAGAAGCGGCGTTTTACAGAAATTATTGAACGAAAAGGGTAAATGTTAGCGGGTAACCGCTATTTTTGCAGCGTAAATCAATACATATGGAACAGGAAATTACGGTAAACAATAAAAAGGATTTTGCCTGGAGCTGGGTAAAATCATCCAGGTTTTTGTTTTACATGCAAATGGTGGCGCTTATGGCCTTTTTAATTGGCGGCAGTTATGGATTATACAAGCATCGCTATAAAGGCAAGCCTAAAGTAACAGTACCGGAAAACACTTTGTATACCCCCAAGTATAAATAAACAGAAGGGTGCAGAAAAATTTTGCTGTTTAAAAGCAATCCTTAATTTTGCAGCCCCGATCAGTTCTTTAATAAGCGGAAGTAGCTCATTTGGTAGAGCACGACCTTGCCAAGGTCGGGGTGGCCGGTTCGAGCCCGGTCTTCCGCTCACAAGTCCTCTCGTGGTGCGAGGGGATTTTTTTTGACCTTAGCGGTATAGCATGATTCAGCATTTGTTGCCTGTCCTCCGGTAGGCGGGCGTTGCACACTTGTATAACAGTAACTATATGCAGCATGGGGTTTAAAAGTTAAGATTCAAGATAAAGTATTGCCCTGGTGGTGGAATTGGTAGACACGCAGGACTTAAAATCCTGTGGACAGCAATGTCCGTAACGGTTCAACTCCGTTCCGGGGCACTGGTAATCAATCAGGTATAAAGGCTCACGAAAGTGAGCCTTTTGTATTTTTAGCAAAAACCCGCGCGGGTTAAGTCTTGACATTGATAAACAAATCTTTCCAATTTGAAATCAGTTCTGCTGAAATAGCCGAAGTCCGCCGTGCATATAGTCCTGTAAAAATAATGTGATTGCAAAAGGCCGCTAAAAAAATATCTGCGCGAATTAACTATTTGTAAAAATCGAAGAAAACCTGAATGTCCATAAATTCTTGCATGCTTTTTGAAAAAGTATAGTTTGACTTTAAAAAATAGCAAACCCCTGGCAGTTCGACCCGGCGCTTTATTAAATTCAGCAGGCCCGGCTTCAGTTGA
>CALMQS010000128.1 GCA_937871285.1 uncultured Sphingobacteriales bacterium
TAAATTATATAGTACTTTCATGCCTTTACGAATTAAATGCCTAATCCTATTTGAAGATTACAGGAGAATAAAAATAAGGTTTTGTTTGATTAACAGCAAGGAAAAACAGCAGGTAACAGCAATTTTATTACTGTCATTGCAGTAAGGAAATGGTAAGATAACCGCTCCTTTTATTATCATTTGTTTATGTTCTATCGTCGCTTATTTTCCGGCTGCCGCCTGACGCCCCGGTTCATACAACATTTTGTTCAATTCATTCACCCGGCACTACACCGCTTTCATAACCCCTGTTACCTTGCGTCAACTTTTAAAAACAGGTTTATGAAAAAGTTGAGAAAAACAATTAAATGGACTGTCATCATTATACTTGTACTCATTGGCGGATTGGTTATAACCGTAATGGCAAGACAAGACATTAAATATGAAGCGCCTTATCCCGGTATCACCGCATCAACAGACAGCGCTATTATAGCAAGAGGTAAACATTTGGTTTACAGTTCGGCTCATTGCATTGATTGTCATAGCAGGCAGCATTCAGATTCGCTGATCAGCTTAGGGCTTGAAGTGCCCCTGAGCGGTGGTGTGGTTTTTGAACTCCCCGTAGGAAAGATATATTCCAAAAATATTACCCCCGATAAAACAACCGGCATCGGCAGCTACAGCGATGGAGAAATTGCAAGAGCTTTGCGGTATGGCGTGCATCCCAACGGAACAGCGGTTTTTGATTTCATGCCTTTTCATAATACCAGTGATGAAGATCTTACCGCCATTATTTCTTACCTCCGTGCGCAAAAACCGGTAAACAATAAAGTACCCGGTCATGAATTGAACGCCATAGGCAAGGCAGTGAATGCTTTTCTGATAAAGCCGGTTGGCCCCACAGGTGAAGTGCCTAAATCTGTTGTACCGGACACTACTGCCGTTTATGGTAAATACCTGGCCTTAAGTGTGGCGGAATGCAGCGGGTGCCATACTAAAAGAAATTTAGCAGGCGAATTCATTGGCGAACCTTTTGCAGGTGGAAATGAAATTGAAGGATTTATTACACCCAATCTTACACCCGATTCAAGCGGAAAAATATTTAACTGGAGCAAGGATATGTTTATTGAACGTTTTCGTATGGGTAAGCTCATCCCTAAAAGTCCTATGCCCTGGAACTCCTTTAAGCGCATGACGGATGATGAGCTAACAGCCATCTACCATTATTTAAAAACGTTGAAACCGGTGAATACAGCCGAAGTAAAAAAATAACGACAGCAACAGTAATAATCCGGATCATTGCAGGTAACACCGGATGAACATGCATCATATTAAATAAAACCGATTAAATAGTATAAGGAGGTTATTCTTTTTTGATTATTTACAATAAGTACGACAGTGGTGATTCCTTTTACGGTTTTTATTATATATTTTAGCATGGTTTATTAAGTGATCTGAACGCTGTTAATTGTATTTCTTTTGAGAAAAGCATTGATCCTTTCCGGAATTGTATTCATCATCTTTTCAGCATTTGCTTTTATGCGGAGCACTCCTGCTGAAACAGGTGTTGACAACACGCTACACTATTTCAAATCACATATTCCAACGCTCATTGCTTCTGCAAAAGAATTGAGGAATGCTATAGAAAGCATATCTGTAAATGACACGGTTTCAATACAAAATGCCAGGAACCAGCTCGGGTTATGTAGAGACGCATATAAAAAAATTGAATTTTTTACTGAATATTTTTTCGGGAACCAGGTTGTTAAAATCAATATCCCACCCGTATTTGAGGTGGAGGAGCCCACACTTGAGGTCGGGTGGCCGGTGGGCTTCCAGGTTATTGAAGCACTCTTATTCGATGAGCATATACAAGACCATAAAAAGGAAATGCTTGACAATACAGACGTTATTATCCTAACGGCTGAAGGACTGAAAGGACTTTTATATGAGACCCCGGTTACCGATGAGGGTATATTGGAAAGCTTGCGCCTGGATTTGATCAGGATTTCAACGCTCAACCTTACAGGTTACGACGCGCCGCTTTTAAAATCGGGTATCAGAGAATCAGCAACAGCTTTGCTTTCATTCAAAAAAAACATACAACCCTACCTGCAAGTAAATAAAGCCTTATCAGACAGTATTTCATTTTATATTGAGCGTTCCCTGTATCTCCTGAACGCCGGTGATTCGTTTGATGCTTTTGACAGGATGTATTTTATGACCGAGGCCATGCTTCCCTTACAGAAGAAAACAGCTTTATTAATAAAAGTGCTGCGTAAAGAAGCGCATGAAGCCACGGTTCTAAACCACGAAGCTGAACATTTGTTCGATAAAAGACTATTGAACATTAACGCCTTCGATACCACTAATGCTATTGATATCCGACAGCCGCTTATGGCACTTGGTAAAAGATTATTTTTTGAAACAAAGCTATCTGGTAATAATAAACGAAGTTGTGCATCCTGCCATTTACCGGAAAAATATTTTACAGACGGACTAAAGCAAAGCATCGCTTTTGATGAGCAAAATGTTGTACGCCGGAATGCACCGTCTATATTGTATACCGCCTACCAGTATAATCATTTCTGGGATGGAAGGGCGCCCAGCCTGGTTCACCAGGTATTTGATGTAACTGCTTCAGCCAGCGAAATGAACGCTGATGCTGAACAGATTGTACAAAAGCTGGTGGCAGACAGGAAATACAGGAAGCGCTTTGCAAAAGCTTTTCCTGGCAGGGAGGCCCATGAAAGCATTACTTTTCAGCATATTGCCGAAGCCATTACCGCCTACGAAAAATCATTGCCTGTAATGACATCCGATTTTGATAAATACATGAATGGCGATAAAACAGCTTTATCTGCAGGGCAAATTGCCGGCTTTAATTTGTTTATGGGAAAAGCACAATGCGGTACCTGTCATTTCGCACCACTGTTTAATGGATTGCTTCCTCCGTTATATGATATTTCAGAGGTAGAATCACTGGGAATAACAACCAACGCAGATTTTGATAAACCCGCAGCCGATACGGATAGCGGACGCTATCATATTATACCTTCACCATTTTATATAGGCGCTTTTAAAACACCTACGGTTCGCAATACCGAAAAAACTGCGCCTTACATGCATAACGGCTCTTTGCAAACGCTCACCGAGGTGATGGAATTTTATAACAAAGGAGGAGGAAATGGTATGGGACTAAATCATCCAAACCAAACGCTTTCTGACAAACCATTGGACCTTACCAAAGAAGAAATCGCAGATCTGGTGAGCTTTATCGAGTCGCTTACGGATAAGCCTCTATGGCTAAAGCAGTAAGCGACGAAAACACCATACGATCCCACCAGCAAAACGCAGCATCCCTCAGTTAGCAATTAATAAATTATTGGTTAACAGGAGAAAAAATCAAAAAATATATATAATTTGTACTTTAATAAAGCCTGTAATCCTTGAAAATGCCGCATAGTATTAATCCTTTCTTTCTACTTATGAACAAGGCAACAGGGTTTTCAATAGTTTTCTGCCTGCTTTTTATATTTTCTGATGCGCAGGATCTGCTCCGTGGCCCCTACCTGCAAATGGGTACCAGCACAAGCATGAACGTTCGCTGGAGAACGGATGCAACCGCTATAAGCCGTGTGAGGTACGGAACAGCTTTGGGTGGCTTGACTAACATGGTTGAAGACCTTACGCTAAAAACAGAACATGAGCTGAAAATAACGGGGCTTTCTCCCAATACTAAATATTGGTACAGCATAGAAGGAGCCACGGGTGTTTTGCAGGGTGATGGTGAAAATTACTTTCAAACACTTCCTCCTGTTGGAGAAAAACAATTATACCGCATAGGGGTGTTTGGAGATTGCGGCAGCAATAATGCCAATCAACTCAATGTTCGGAATAGTATAACCGGTTATCTCGGCGCAAATTATATGAACGCCTGGATATTGCTTGGAGATAATGCATATCCCAATGGGACTGATTTACAATACAGCACAGGATTCTTCAACTATTATAAAGATAAATTCCTAAAGCAAAATCCGTTATATCCTGCACCCGGCAATCACGATTATGACTCCCCAACAGGAGCGAGAACCGCACATAATAATCCTTACTATTCCATATTTACTATGCCTGTTGCCGGTGAAGCCGGCGGGTACCCTTCGGGTTCGGAAGCGTATTATTCATTTGATATAGGCAATATTCATTTCATTTCGCTGGATTCCGACGGATTACATGGACCTGTTGGAAACGAGAAGAAAATGTACGAGCTTCCCAATGAACAAGCTTCCTGGCTGATACAGGACCTGGAAGCGAATACCAATAAAGACTGGGTAATTGCGTTCTGGCATCACCCGCCTTTTACAAAAGGGTCGCACGATTCAGATGACCCTGTTAAAGATAATGATCTCATCCAGATCAGAACGAATTTTATAAAAATACTCGAAGACTATGGGGTAGACCTGATATTGTGCGGGCATAGCCATGTATATGAGCGTACCAAGCTGTTGAAGGGATATTATGGTACATCGTCCGATTTTGAGGAATTGGTGCATGCGTTGAATACATCAAGCGGAAAGTACGATGCCACAACCAATTCCTGCCCCTATTATAAAGAGGAAGCAACAGGTAATACCGGCACATTGTACGTGGTAACAGGTTCTGCCGGCCAGCGTGCTAACGCGGGTTCGATAACCAGCTTCCCGCACCAGGCCATGTATTATTCAAACAAAGATGAGCCGGGCGCTTTGATGCTGGAAGTGGAAGGGAACAGGCTCGACGCCAAATGGATAACCGGGGGCGGTGTAATGAAAGACAGGTTTACCATGATGAAAAACGTAAACCAGAAAACCACCTACAATATAGAGGTGGGTACGCCGGTTACATTACAGGCCTCTTATATCGGCTCTTATTTGTGGACGGGTGAAGAAACCACATCCGCTATAACAGTTACACCTACTGTAGAAGGCACTGAAACCTATATTGTTAAAGATGATAGAGATTGTGTTGCAGATACATTCCTGGTGGTGGCTTCAAGAACCCTGCCTTTAACATGGAAGAGCATAAAGGCATGGTACGACAAAGCAGAAGCATCGAATAAACTACAATGGGAAACCATGTATGAAGTAAATGTAGAGTTGTTTGAGATTGAACGGTCAGCAAAAAATGAGGATGACTTTATATATATTGCTTCTGTAAAAGCAGTGGGAACGAATGAAGAACATTCTTACACCTTTACCGATAACCAAATATCGGCTAACATTAATAAATATTATTACCGGATAAAACAGCGGGATAAAGACGGGAAGTATACTTACTCACCCGTTGTATCTGCAGACCGGCGGGTAAATACAAGTTTTGACATACAGGTTATACCTAACCCTGGTAAACCCGGTCAAATACGCATAAAAGTTTCTGCTGACAGGCAGGTAAGAGCTGAGCTTACCATAGTAAATGCAGCAGGCAAAATAGTGATGAGTAAAAAAATATTGCTTACTGAAACAGCACAATCCTTTTTACCGGGTGTACAGAGCGGTGTATATTTTGTTCGTATTCAAACTGAAAAGCAACTCATTACAAAGCGGTTTATAGTTGAGTAAGAAAACGAATTTCTCATACATTCCAGGTATGCTTCACCACATACAGGCACGTATCTCTTTTATGCTTATTTTAACTGCTCAGCATTCCGAATAATCAGGGGCGAAAATTCCATTTACCGCTATTACAGATGAGATGAGCATTTCCGACCCGTCCTGCATCAGCAAGCAAGGTTGCGCTGAGCCGGTTAAAATGGAACTGATCAAGCCTTCGTAACGGGTTAATCCATTGCTGTCGTACAACAATGATATTTTGTCGCCATCAGCATGCAGTTGCTTTAATAACTGAACAAAGGATTGCTTGTCATTAAGTGTTATTCGTGTATCCATAATTGTTACATTTTAACTTAACAAATGGTATTTATCTTTTTTCACATTGCCGCTGCAATCAAAACAAATCATCCGGAATGTTAATGACTGCCCCGTTTAAAGCATCGTTGATAAAAATCTGGCAGGATAGCCTGGCGTTTTTTCCCACCGCTCCTTTCTTTGCTATCGTTGACTGTTCGTTCCGCTCTAAGGTTAACAGACCACCATCCGGTGCCGTTACTTCCACCAGGCAGGTGGCGCATCTGCCCTGTCCGCCGCATTGCCCAAAATCTTCCATGTAAATTTTATCATTCAACAGCGTCATCAGGTTCCGGTATTCATTTTCATAGGTTTGCACTGCGTACTCCTCTCCAAAACTGATAACCGTAAACGAAATCACCTTCCCTTGTCCATTCATTCCCTTATTTTATTTACTACCATTGTCATTCGCTTATTAACCGCACCACATGTCCTAAGCAATAGGCAAAGTTAATAAAAGCATGAACCTACTTTTACTATTTATTTGTTGTGACACATTTTAATAAACCGTATACCCTTACGTGCAAAAAGGGAATAAGCGGTTGGCTTACTCCCTATATTACAGCAAAATTGTTAACACCGGTTGCTATACGCCTTTATTTTTCGGCAATAAAAACAAGGAACCGGTTGAGCTGAAAATAAAAATCATCTACTACATGATAGGGCTGCAATGCAGTTGCAATGGTATCTTCAACCATTTGCCTGCTGTTACTATTCAAAGCTGCGGCAGCCGGACCTGTACCCATAAAACTTTGTATACCATTGGTCAGGCTGGCATATAAAAATGGACAGTCAATCATGGCTTTGTAAGTAAGTTTCAAGCCGTTATCCTTAAATACGCTTTCCATTTTACCGTCTTCGGAAAGTGCAAACGGACCCGGTGTACCCGGCGGCGGAGGAGGTAATAATGTTCCAATGGACTTCAACACCTCGGTGCCATCGCTCAGTTCCGGCTTGGCCCAAATGGCAAGTACCAGCCGCCCGCCCGGCCTTAGCACTCTTTTAGCCTCCAGTAATGCATTTTCGAAACTGCCGGCATACTGAAAAGAATTAAATCCTGTAACCACATCGAAAGTGTTGTCAGCGAATGGCAGAGATTCGAGGTCTTCTTCCATAAAGTTGTTTTTGGGGTTACGCCGCCTGGCTTCCTCCAGCAAACCCGGCGCCGCGTCAATGCCCATTACCTGTGCCCCGGTTTCAATGGCCAGCTTACTGAAGAGTCCTGCGCCACAACCCGCATCCAGCAATAATTGCGATTCTGTTAGCTGCAATTGTTCCAACACATTTTTGTAGATGGGTAAAAACCAGGGCTCGAAATGCTGTGCCCAATACTGTGGCGCTACGCTCCACAATTTCCCCTGAACTGTTTTTGTGCTCATTTGAAATAAAATTTAATTGTTTAGCCCACAAAAATATAGCGCTGATTACGGGAAGATATTTCCTAAAAGTCCGGAGATTTGACTGATTAGTTCAAAATAGTATTTTGTTGTTTTAAGGATGCCGGAGAACGACCAAAACGCCGGCGAAATACCCGGCTGAAATGTGAAAGACTTTCAAATCCGCTTTCAAATGCTGTTTCCGAAACTGTTTTGCCCATGTGGGTGAGGAGGTGCAGGGCATGATCCAATCTTTTTTCCAGCAGCCATTTGCCGGGAGAAATATGGTAAATACGCAGGAAATCTCTTTTAAAGGCCGATAAGCTCCGGGAACTTAAGCGCGCAAATTCCTCCAGCTTAAGATTATAACAAAAATTATCCTCCATTACCCTTTGCAACGACAGGCTTTGCGGCTCCTGCAGCAGGGAACAGAAATAGGATAACAATTCATGATTGGCGGGGCTATCAGCAAGTAAAAGGATAAGCTCCCTGAACTTCAGGTACAGCAACGCCTGATCCGGCTTACGGCCGTCCTCAAAATAAGGCATCATAGACCGGAAGAATGCCTCTACCGCCGCGCTATTATTTATTGCCATTACAGGATCAAACTTTTTACCGGGCCTGTTAATGGGGGTTGATTTGCTTTTCAGCACTTCGCAAATAAACGCATCTGGTAAAAAAAATAAAATGAGACAAAAACGGGGATCAAAAAACTGCTCTGCAATACATGCTCCTTTTCTTACAAATACGCAACTGCCTTTGTATAGATCATAAGAACCATGGGCCGTATGCCAGATCTTTCTCCCTTCTACCACGTAAACGATATAATTATAGTGGCTCCAGAAGTCCTGGTATTTATTTTCAATCGGACAGTTATAAATAGTAAGCAGCGCTTCCCCGCTGCTCAACTGGCGGAAATGACCTGGATTGGTTGATATCTCTGCATAAATATTGTACATACAGGAAAGATTGCCAATAAATTTTGAATACCATCTGCGGGTAACGGGGCGTTTTAGTTTTTCTTACAAGGGTGAGGAGGCTAGATCAAACATAGGACACTGCCGGGTTTAAGGCGGAGGGTATTGCGGAACCTATCAAAAATCATGCCTTGTGAGATGAGCAGCTTGACACTGGCCACCGATTCAATTGTAATTGCTGGTATTCATTTGTTATATTATTCTTATTTGATCATCGCTACGATATGATGTTCCTCCAAGGTTTTTCATTTTCAAAGAATACCTTAACTTTCCCGCTACTTTATTTAAACACTATATTTGAAAATAAAACTACTGGGTTATTATTCTTCCATAAAACACTATTTTTACAGAAAAAAGCTTTCTTTTTTGCAATTGTTGTCAATAAAATGCATTTTATGCAACCCAAGCTTGAGAAGATACCGTCTGCCTATACTTCTTCAATTACGGTAAAAAGAGAGATAACTCCTTACATGGATTATCCATGGCATTATCATCCGGAACATGAAATTATCTTCGTGGAAAGAAGTTATGGTATCCGGTTTATGGGAAACCATATTGGGAATTTTAATGATGGAGATTTAATGTTTATCAGTTCAAATTTGCCTCATGTATGGAAGAATGATAATGATTTTTATCAGGGAAATAAAAGTCTTTTCGTTGATGTATATGTAATTCATTTCCTCGAAAGTGCCCTGAAAGAAGGCTTTTTTGATTTACCGGAATTATCGTCAATTAAACAACTTTTTGTACGTGGTAAACAGGGGGTGTTGATCCGGGGGAAAGATCATAAAAAAATATCCACTTTAGTAAAAGAAGTCGTTAATGCAAAGGGTATTGACAGATTAATCTTATTCCTCAAAGTACTTGATGCGATTGCAAAAACGGAGGAATATCAACTGTTATCCGGCCCGGGGTTAGCCAATACCTTCAGTTCTCTGGATACCGAAAGGTTAAACAAAGTCATGAATTTTATTACAGAAAATTATTCCAGTGAAATTAAAATTGAAGAAATAGCCGCTTTCTCAAATCTTTCCAAATCATCTTTCTGCCGCTATTTTAAAAGCCGGACACATAAAACTTTCTCCCAATTTTTAAATGAGGTCAGAATTTCAAATGCTTGTAAACTCTTAGTCACAAGCGACAAAACCATCAGTCAAATAGCATACAGTACGGGCTACAACAATATTTCACATTTTAACAGGCAATTTAGGCTTATTACCGGACTGACAGCAAAAGCGTATCAAAAGAAGTATTTAAATTTAAAAGAGGCTATTTGATGACTTTAAAGAAGGGGTGTTCGCACCCCTTCTTACGAGATTGCTTATGGCTTTTCAAAAACTGTCAAATTAATACCCCGTATTTTGCGGATAATTTGGACCCAGTAAATTCATTTCTGCCCTGGGTATGGGCCAATTAACCATATGTGGCTGCATAGCTCTCCTTGCATCAGTTCTATAGGGCAATGGCTTCTCCGGTGTATTATCGGCACCTCCTGCTGTTGAATTCTCCGGGCTGAGATCTCCGGGCATGCCGTATCCGGAGTGATCAACAATGTAGTTGTAAAGTAAACCCAAACGCTTCAGCATATATAACCGCTTGCCTTCAAAAGCCAATTCTCTTGCCTGCTCATTTAAAATGGAATCCATAGTAATTGCTGTTGCCCGTGCAGTGCCTGCCCTTACCCGCACGGTATTCAGCTGACCTAAGGCAGTTCCTGCCGTTGCATCGTCTGTTGATGTTCCGATATTGCCCAGCATTAAATTAGCCTCTGCAGCAAACAGCATGGTTTCTGCCAAACGAAAAACGGCAATGTTTTTTGTCTGGTTATCTTCTGTTGGTATTCCATCATCAGGAAAATATTTTTTACACCCGGCATTCATACGTATAAAAAAACCGTTGCGGTTTGCGGCCGACCCATCAAACTCTTTCCATGGTGTAGTTGGCGCAAAATTTAGAACAGCTCCCAATACCTGCCCGGCTGGTAAAGTAGCGGCATCGTTGAATACATAATCCTTTATGTAATAAGAGCCTTTTATCCTGGTATCATTCGGGTCTGCTGTAAGCAGGTTGCGCAAATAGTTATTTAACGTAAGCCATCCAAATCCTCTTCCTCCTTGCTCAATGGAATATTTTGAACCAGGAGTCAATTCGGCATAGTTTGGCATAAGGTTAAAATTTATTTTATGCGCTCTTCCATTCTCGTTTCTTTTCCACTGTAACACCCACAGATTTTCAGTGTTCTTTAAGTCTCCGCGAAAAACCAGGCCGGTTTGAGCAACCAGGCTATGAATTCCGGTTTGTGCGATCACGGCTTCAGCCTGAGCTTTGGCTTCCTGCCAGTTCTGTTGCCATAAGGCCACATCGGCTTTTACGTGCCTTGCTGCTCCTTGTGTTATTCTTCCAAATTCATTGGTTGTCCAGGGAAGATTTTCAATTGAGTAGGTAAGGTCTTCATTTATTTGCTTATATATGTCGGCTACAGGGGTTTTGTCCTGGATTATAGTCAATGCGTTTTCAGGTGTTGTGGGCTCCGTTGTTACATAAATATTATTAAAGAGCCTGTATAAAATAAATATGGAATTAGCCCTGAAAAATTTCGCTTCGCCCACCAGTCTTTTCTTTGTTGATTCATCCATGATGATTGCATCGGCTGCTTTTACCAGTGCATTGGCCCTGTCAATAATCCTGTAATATGTTCGCCAGTAATTGCTATATACTCCTCCGCAATCATTATCAGGCGTGGTGCCACAAAACATTCTTCCATAATTTGCTACTTCTGCATTTCGGTTTATGGTAAGATCATCCTTTGCGTCTATTACAATAGGATTGGAGCCGTTATTGGCGCCGTTTTCCCAAAATTCCCGTTGAAAACTATACAGGGCATTTACTCCGGCCTCAAGTCCTTCAGGCGTATTGTATACAAAGTCTGCCGTAAATTGAGTGGTAGGTTTTTCTTCCAGGTATTTTTTACAGGAAGAAGTTAGAGCAATTGCAAGCAAGGCAATTCCCCATATATTATAAAAGTTATTTCGTTTCATTTTGTTCCATTTTTCATTGATGAATTAAAAACCTACATTCACACCAAAAGTGAAGCCTTTGGTATCGGGAAAATCATTGGGGTTATTTTCGGGACTGTATGATTTATAATCCGTAATTGTAAACAGATTATTACCTGTAATGTACACCCTCAGGCTGCTCATCTTTATCTTATCCAAAGCAGATTGCGGTATATTATATCCCAGCGAAAGTGTTCGTAATCTTGTGTAAGATGCGTCTGCAATGGTAAGCAAGCCGGTATGGGGCGGAGCCTGACCGCTCGCGTAATTGGGGCGGGGATGTGTAGTGGAAGGGTTTTCAGGTGTCCAGTAATCAACTTTTATCCCGTTTCGGTATGATTGCAAAGTACCTCCCTGGTTAAAATCGCCCAGGTAAGGATTTCGCTTTGTTGCGCCCTGTACGATATAAAAATCAGCAAGTAATTCAAAATTTTTATAAGTGAGGACTGTAGACACAGACCCAAACCAGTCGGGGTTTTGGCTGATGATCACATTATCTGCATCTGTAATCCTGCCGTCTCCATCTACGTCTTTTATTCTAATGGAACCTGCTTTTAAAACAGTTAATGGTGTGAATGGCGTAACTGTGCCGCCTAATGTGCCTTGTGCAGAAGCAATGGCTTCGTCATCTGTTTGGAAGATACCGTCAAACAACATGGTACGAATCACATCTATCGGTTGTCCTACAAACCGGTTACGTGCTATATCATCCTTCGGATCCCCGTTGATATCTCCTATACCTGTTTTAAGAACTTTGTTTTTGTTTGAGGTAAATGCAGTAGTAATGCTCCAATCCCAGTTAGTATTGCGAATAATATGGCCTGTAAGCAAAATTTCAACTCCTCTATTCTGGGACTCTCCACCATTGGTAATCATTGAGCCAAAACCCGAAGCACCGCCCAGTGAAATATCTGTAAGCAAATCGGTTGTTTGGGTATTGTAGTATTCGATTGTACCTGTAAGGCGGTTATTAAGCAGTCCGAAATCCAGCCCTGCGTTAAAGGTACTTGATGTTTCCCATGTGAGGGTGGGGTTGGGTAGTACAGTACCCGGTAATGCTCCTGCCACAATAGCTGAACCAAAAACATAGGGTGTGTTACCTACTACGCCCAGCGTGGAATAGGGGTCGAGCGACTGGTTACCCACCGAACCGTAGCTCAGCCTCAATTTTAACTGATTAACGGCTTTGATACTTTGAAGGAATCTTTCCTTATGCATTTGCCATGCAAAAGATGCTGCCGGGAAGAAGCCCCATTTCCTGCTTTCTGCAAATACAGATGCACCATCTTTTCTTGCTGTAAAGCTCAGGAGATATTTGTCCATCAGGTTATACCGGACCCGGCCCAGAAAGGAAGCAAGCCGGTACTGCTCCTCAACCCTGTTTGTTTTAAAAATGAGGGCGTTGGAAATACCGTCATATCCCAGTACATCGCTTCCAAAACCTGTACCGGTTGATGTGGTTTTAGAGGTATTGCGCTGATTTACAGACTGCACCAGCGTTATATCAATTTTATTATTGCTGTTTATTTGTCCGTTGTAGTTGAGAATATTTTCTATAAGGTATTCTTCCCGCAATGTATTGGCAACGGATGCACTGCCATTCAACGGCAAACCAACAGAATGCTGTTTTGTTAGATAAACTCCTTCATCCACATTGCGGCGACTAAGCAATGTATTGAGCTTATACGAAAAATTTTTACTCAGTTCATAGTTGAGCACCAGATTTAAGTTCAGCAGGTTCGTTTTGGTGTCATTGTCTGATTCTCTTATATCCCATAGCGGGTTTAAAGTGCTGCTGCTGGCATTGGCGCCGGCTACCAGCTTTATCAGGGAACCTGTAGAATCATAAGGCCCTGTAAACGGAGAAATTGTAATAAAGTCGAGATTATTGGTTTCCTTTCTTTGTTTATCAGTTGCGAAGCTCAGGTTAGCTTCAATGCTTGCCCTGTCGTTTATTTTCTGATCAAGATTGATGCGGAAAGAGCCTCTTTTGTAATCGGCTGTTGGGATCAGCCCTCTTTGAGTAAAGTAATTTGCACTGGTAAAGAGTTTTGTGCTTTCTGTTCCTCCCATAACACTTACTGTATTGCTGCTGATAAGACCGCTCTGTAATACTTCGTCTTCCCAGTTCACAAATCTGCCCTTTAAGAAGTTACTGCCTTCCAGTCCCTGGAAGTTTATATTATCGGGCTGGTAGGTGCCAAATTGAGTTCTTACGGCTTCTCTTCTTAACTCGGCAAATTCCTCTGCTGTATATAAATCAAAGTTTTTTGTGAGCTTATGGGTAGTAAGATAGGAGTTTACCTTAACGCGCATTTTGCCGGCTTTACCCTTTTGGGTAGTAATAAGTATTACACCATTGGAGGCTCTTGCACCATATATGGCCTGGGCTGAAGCATCCTTTAATATCTCTATCGAAGCAATATCATCAGGATTTACATCATTGATATTTTCTATCGGGAAGCCGTCCAGTACAATTAACGGGTCGTTTAATCCGCGAATAGACTTCTTACCCCTGATCAATATGTTGGAGTTGCCACCCGGTCTTGCAGAAAGCAAAGTTACCTGCACACCTGCTGCCTGTCCCCTTATCATTTCTGCAATATTAGTAGTGGGTATGGCCTTGGCTTTGTCCATGTCCACTTTTGAAACAGCACCGGTAATATCACTCTTTCTCTGGCTGCCATAACCCACCACCACGATCTGTTCTGATGTGCTTATAGAAGCTTTTAATTGAACTGAAATAGTACGGCCTGACGCCTTTACTTCTGTAGTTTCAAAACCAACATAGGAAATTACCAGTATAGCATTAGCGGCTGCCTCAAGGGTAAAGTTTCCGTTCGCATCGGTCTTGGTTCCGTTATTTGTTCCCTTCACTAATACAGTTGCACCTTCCAGCGGCTGACCCTTTTCGTTTGTTACCTTCCCACTTATCTGGATATCCGATGGCGGCGGAGCCGGCAACATCGTTTCAGAAGGGGTGGGGTCTGCAAGGGTTTTTCTTTTTACAACGATCGTGTTTTCAGAGATACCATAGGTAAGGGGTTGATTTTCGAATATTATATTCAAAGCCTGTTCTAAAGGTACTCTTTTCAGACTCAGCGAAACAGTTTTGGCAGATTTGATGGTTCTGTCTGCATAAAAAAACTGATAGCCGGTTTGTTTTTTTATTTCCTCAAATACTTTTTGTAGTGAAATATTTTTGCCGCTGAGTGTTATTCTTTGTGAATAAGCCCTGGCACTTACCTGGAGGCAGGCTGCGATTATAAAAACTGTTGTAAGTTTCATAATCCGGATTACTTTGGTTAATAAACCGCCGGCATCTGCTGCGGATTTACAATAAGCAGTTAAATACATATATTTGTATTGTTTGTCCGCCAGTTATGAATTTTCACACTGGTGGGAATGATGAATAAGCAAGTCGTTGCAGATTGGTTTATATCAGCATTTCAAACAACTGCCGGGGGCTGTCGCACCAGTTCCCGGTTTTTATTTGAAACAGTTTTACCCTTATCCATCCCGTACAAAAAAGCAGTTGGGCATTTCTATCATTTTAAGGTGAAACAATGATTTTTCTTCCTTCAATCCTGAAATGTACTTCGCCTGTCATCTCCAGTTTCTCAAACACTTTTGATACGGTTGCACTACGGGGCAGTTGGCCTGTAAAGTCAAGATTTACGTCACCACGATATTCAATATCAACATTGTACCAGCGGGAAATCTGCCTGAGTATCGATTTTAAATCGACGGATGTATATTGAAAACGCCCGTTTTTCCAGGCTATAACATCTTCTATGTTCACATCACCGGTCACTGAAATTTCTCCTTCCTTGCTTACTGACGATTGCTGGCCAGGTGCCAGCAGGTGAGGAATCTCGTTCTTACCAGAAACCGTTACTTTTCCTTCCAGCAGCGTGGTTTTTACCGATGCCTCGTCATCATAGGCGTTTACGTTAAAATGAGTGCCCAGCACTTCCACTGCTGATGAAGCCGTTAATACCTTAAAGGGTTTTGTTTCGTCCTTCACCACTTCAAAGTAAGCCTCGCCGGTTATTTCCACCTTTCTTTCATTGCCCGCAAAAGCCACGGGGAAATGTATGGAAGACCCGGCATTAAGCCACACTTTAGTGCCATCAGAAAGTGTTACCTGGTATTGACCGCCACGGGGCGTGGCAATGGTATTATAAAGTTCAGCATTGTCTCCTGTTATATCTTTACTGTTAATGCTGTAAGAAAGTAACCCATTAGCCGTTTTATTTACGTCAATGTTTCCCTGTTTTGAAATTATACCATTGGAAATACTGTCGAGAGGAATAGATGAACCATTAGCAAGTATCAATACCGCTTTATTACCACCCGGTGCTATATCATTGTTGGGTGAAGTTGTACTGGTTATTCCGGTTGGGGCAAATCCGGGCTTTCCGGAGTTGAAAAAGAAAAAATAGGATAAACCCAAAATAATGAGCGCTGCTGCTGCGGCAGGTATATACCGGCGCCGTCTGGACTTTGTAACCTGTAACGCCTGCTTTTGCAGGATATCTTCCAAAAGCCTTTTGTGAATACGGTTCTTTATCACTTCCTCATTAAGATTATCTGTTGCAGTAATTTCAACTTCATGATCATTAAAAGAAAGATACCACTCGTCAAGAATTGCTGATTCTTCCCTGCTGATCTCCCCTGCAAGGTATTTCCCGATGAGACGCTGTATATGCTGTGGTATAGGCATAGATATACTAAGGATATACCAGGTAAGTGTACGGGACGTAATATTCCCCCTATTCGTTTTAGAAAAAAACTTATGCCGTGATTAAAATTGTGAAAATTGCAGGTATAGTACTGATGGTGAATGACCTCGCAGCCGCTTTAATAGACTTAATGGCTTTTGTAAGCTGGTTTTCAACAGTTTTAGGAGATATGTTGAGCTTTTGGGCAATCTGCTTTGCCGACATTCCTTCGTTGCGGCTGTAAATAAAGATCAGCCTGCATCTTTCCGGCAGGCTATCCACTTGCCGTTTTACAATTTCCAGGATGCGTTTGTAGTGCAAAGAGGATTCGGGAGAAATACCCGGTTCCGGCGCTACATAAAGGTTGTTATACCTTTTTTCCCTCTCCAACTTACGAAATCGGCCGAGTACCATATACTTCGTTGCAGTGGCAAGATAACTTTCGAGCGTGTCAATCTGAATAATATGCCTGTTGTCCCACAAGGCCGTAAATACGTCATGTACAATATCTTCGGCAGTCTCTATTTCTTTTAACCTGTTATAGGCAATAGCAAACAATTGTTTCCAGTATCTGAGATAGATTTGGGTAAAGGCTGACGAACTATCCTGTTTTAGTAAAGCAAGGAGTTCTTTAGATCCGTATTGTGATAAGTTTTCCAAGTTGAACGACAAGCGATTGGAAAGGTAGGAAAAAAAGTTTATTTCCATAGTAAGATGTTTATAGCCTTTTGTATGGAATTCTTAGGAATTATTTGTTGGCGGCGTTCCCGGATCAAGTTGTTGCAACGAAGGTTTAAATCAGCCCTAAAGAAAAACTGAACGAAAGTTGTTCGTTAACTTCGTGTAACATCCCCGAACATATATCCAGCGATGCGCCTGTTACTCAAATACCCGCCATATTATTACCCGCCCCGATCAACACAACGGAAAGTATCAAAGCGATGATGCCCAGCCAGAGGTAGAACCGTGTTTTTTTGCTGACCGCCTTCCACTCTTTTAATACTATACCCCACAGGTTGCTGAAGATGATGATGGAAGCCATATGAATGCTCCAGCTGGCAAAATCATACTGTCCCATTTTGGTAGCGCCCATCCCATAAAAAAAGAATTGACCATACCACATCAAGCCACTCAGGAAAGCAAGGAAATAATTGCGGGCAAGCGTCTTTGGGGGCTTTATAGTATAATCGCCAAAGGTTTTGTTTTTAACACTGGTGATAAGATTATAGATAAGATTGGAAGTGAAGCCGCCGGCAAGCGCCAGCACGAAAATAGGAATGTTCACAAATACCGAGTCGGTGCCCATTAGTGCCGCCTGCCGGGCTATGGGTGCCCCTGCTGTTATAGCAAAGGCCATACAGGCGCTTAATACGCCGCCCATCAGCGCCATGATAAACCCTTTGAATGCGGAAAACTCTTTTACGGAAGCTTTTTTATCGGCATCGGAAAGCATGCGGTCTTTGAGTATGCCGGCATAGCCGCAACAGGCTACACCGGCTATGCAAATGATAAACCCGGTTAATATCACCGCTCCGGAAGCAGTAGTAAAAAGCAGTGCAATTTTATCCTGCATCACCGCCGGAATGATGGTGCCTACAATAGCGGAAACACCCAGGCAAATGGATTGCCCCAGGGCAAGACCAAGATATCGTAACCCCAGCCCGGCTAACAATCCGCCAAAGCCCCACAGGAAGCCATATATATAGGTCCAGGCTTTAGCGCTGAAAGCACTGGCGGAAAGTATCTCCCATAAGGCCGGAGAGGTAATCAGTCCCCCGATGGTGGGCATGATCATCCATGCCACAAACCCCAGTACGATCCAGTAAGTGCCCCACGACCATTTACGCACGCTATTATAGGGAACATAAAAGCTTGCGGAAGAAAATCCTCCTATCGAATGGTAAATAATGCCGAGTATTTGCTCCATAAATAAATATTACAGCCGGTTATTGCAGGTGGCAGTGGGTGCATTCCAATTGTCGCTGGCTGGTGAGACACCAGCCAGTGTGGGTTTGCCGTGGGCGGTGAAGACACCGCCCACGAGATAACACACGATACGAAAATTTGAAATGCATCCAGTGGCAGTTTGTATTAGAGAACAGATCATCAATTGGAATCTTATATTAGCCCATAGCTGGTTTCCACCTCTAAGGACAGCACCGTTCCCGGCGCTATTATTTGGGGGCACCCTCCTACAGCTTCAATTTCCATAAATCCTGAATTATCATTGTATATGCTGAACTTAACGCCACGGGCATCTGGCTGACATCCGGGATCCGCATCGCGTATATCAATGTAAGCATGAGCCGGATCAATTTTTTTCGCCGTTCGTTTTACGACCAACCCCTGCTGAGCATGATGAAATGCGATCCAGGGAACCGAAGGCGACAACCCTACCTGGAATCTTTTCTTCCCGTCTACCGGCACTTCCATCATTTCATTGCGCAGCAGGCACTCACCTGCAATGGTTTCGCTGTACAGATCCCACAACTCCGCCGGATCACTGCAGGGGAAGGTTACTTTTCCCCTGTGATCCGTATCAAACTGGCATAGCGACCAGGGCGCGATAATGGCTTCGGAAGAATGTAAAATATCTTTTCCTATATAGGTGATAGACTCTTTTACATTGACGATAAGCTTATTTTCATCCCCGGCTACCCGGATATCCCTTCCAAATAATGCAGCCAGCCCTATGCCCTTGTTATTCACGAGGTCGATCTCCGCTTCTGCAAGGGCGCTGCCTTCTCCACTTTGCTTCACCTGGTAGCGGGCAAACCGTATACCCGGAGCCACTCTCCATTTGCCGGTAGGATACTGGTAGCCCATGAGGGTTCCTTCCGGTGCAGGCCATAACACATCCCCTCCGGGATTATGGTAGGTATTTTGGTCGCTATGAAAACGGATGGCATCTAAGTTTACCCGGTTGACCACCTCCCCGTTCCAAACAGTAAAAAGCCGCCCTTCCATATCCGGCGCAACAAGCACACCTGCGGTGTGGTTGCCAATAAAATGGGTTCTTTTGCCGGCTTTATCAAAAGCTGCCAGCAGATCATTGATATGCATTGCTTAGTTATTGTAAGTGGAAAACTTCTGTCAGCATTTCTTCCCTGGCTTTTGTGCTGCTTTCATTTTCACATTCCAGGAACGAGGTCATCAGTAACCACCAGCGCCGGCATACCTGCTGCTCGGCGAGCTTTTCAACAAGCGCTTCATCTTCCACCTCCAGGTAGCCGAAAAGTTGTTGTGATCCCTCCCTGTAAAAAATGGAATAGTTAAACACGCCATGCGCTTTGAGCACTTCTTTTAGTTCCGGCCATATGGGGTTGTGATGACGGATATATTCCTCTATCTTTCCCTTTTTTGCATGAATTACAAAAGCTTTCCTGGTCATGTGTTCATTTGTTTTCTTTGAATTCCCGTGCCAGCGCTCCGGCGGTTATAAAGCGTCCCCCACGGTCAAGTAATAAACCACACAGGGCATCAAGCTGCGTAATGGCTTCGGGTCCGCAGTTTTCTACGATAAAAGGTAAGGGGGTGACCATGCATTCCCCGAAATCCATTGCTCCCTGCGGCATGGGATAAAACTCCCAGGGGTGGAAATAAAAGCAGAGCACAGGTCTTTCTCCCTTAGCGGATACATAGCGCAGGAAGCTTTCCGCTTTTTCCATTACAGCAGCGGCAGACTTTGTTCTGAAGAGCGGCCATTGATCACGGTCGCGCTGATAGGGATCATTGCTTTTCATTTCCAGGTCGCAGAAGTTGGGGATCTCCACAATGTTCATGGTTCCTTTTTTTGTCCAGTCATCCGCTGAAGGATGGTAGGGAACAACAGGCTCGCCGTAATAATAAAGCGGTAACGACGCGTCTGAAATATAGCCCAGCGACTCCAGCACATTCACCACCCGGGTGCTGCCCCACAAACGGGGGCAGCGAAAACTAACCGGTTGCTCGCCTGTGATGTCAGAGATAATCTTAGTAGCATCCTTTAATCTTCCTTCCACTTCATATGGAAGAATGGGCCAATTGTTGGGCAAGGGAAAGATGGGATCCCCAAGGGTTTCATGGAGCAACCCGTGACAGCCTGTTTCATGACCGGCGCCTTTCACTTTCTTTACCATTTCCGGGTTGTGCATCGCCGCATGACCTGTCCAGTAAAAAGTTGCCGGGATATTGTGCTTCTTCAAAATATCAAGGATAGGATCCGTTCCTTTTTGCACACCATCATAAAAGGTGGTATAGGATCCGATATCGGTTTCCATATCGAAGCCAAGCACAACATCAAATGGCGCTGTATTTTCGTTTTGCAATTGATTCATGGTCCTTTTTTAATGATCCAGAAAATGAGCGTCCATACGGGGACTTAAAGGAATGACACCACCGGCTGTAACCTCGTAGCCGGTTTCAATACGTAACCCATGGAACTCGGGATGTCCGAAAAAGCTGATGTCAACACATATCATCATCCCCGGCTCCAGCACATCATTGCTGTGAGGTCCGAAAAAAGGAGATTCTGCTTCGTGCAGACCAATGGTGTGCACAAAGGGACAGACCAGGTATTGCGACAGTTGCTGCTCCTCAAAATAGGCCCTTGCGGGAGCATCTAATTCCTTGCCGGTCTTTCCTGCTGCCAGACCTGCTTTAGTGCGCCTGAAAGCCTCTTTAAGATGGTCTATGGCGACCTGCTGTCTTTGGGTATAGCTGCCCGAAACAGCAAACACATCTCCCACCACACCCGCGTACCCGTTTACTTTGGGAGAGATGCCGATCATTACCAGTTCTCCGTCTTCCAATAATTTTGAACTGGCTGTAGGCACCACGGCATTGGAACGCGCCCCGCTGCCCACGATCGTTCCAAATCCAAAGCCGCTGGCACTGCGGCTTCTCACGGCGTATTCGCCTGCTGCCGCCACCTCGATTTCGGATACTCCTTTTGCTGTTTTTGCTTTCATGGCATCATAGGCGGCATCGGCGAGTTTAAAAGCGGCACGTATTTGCTGTCTTTCCCATTCCGATTTTATATAACGCAGCCGCACAAACGCATCGGTGATGTCCACCAGCTCAACCCCGCTGAAGCCTTCCACTATCTGCTGGTAACCTGCGGCAGGCATTCGTCCTGCACCTACCAGCCCAACGCGTTTGATTTTACCCAGCCTGCCGGTCAACTCTTCAAATAACTTTTTAAAATCAATGATCGTGGCATTGGGATATTCTTCATCCGGTACCATAAAAACGGTAAAGTTCCTGGTCTCGGTGATCATGCTGTCCAGTTTGGCGAAAGGTTCGCTTTCGGGTCCTCCCAAGATCATGGGTTCGCCCTGCCCGGGCACCAGCACCGCACCGCTTTCAAACTGGGGGCACCAGCCCGTGAGATACCAGCCATTGCCGATGTTGAATTCATCATAATAAACAAGGGCAATATCCAGCTTGTTTGCCGCCAATAATTCCTGTACTTTATGTATCCTGGCTTGTGATTCCGCTTTAATTAAATAGGCCATGATTTTTTATTTAAAGGATTATTTATTGTTTAAAAAAATGCCTGTGCCCGTTACCGTTACCCTAGTCTCGCGTGCAGGCACTGAGGTGTCGAAGTGTGTTTTTTCCTTTCTGCATTACAGGTGTATCTCCTACCCCACAATATTTTTTAAAAAGCTCCTCAAGCATTGGCAATGTCAATCTTATTTAATTGCTTCTCAAAACCGGCTAAAGGCTTTGTATCAAATAATACATGGATTGAAATTCCTTCCCAATTTCAAAACTAAAAACTCCTTCTTTATACGTGGATGGAATATAGCCGGTTATGAATCCTTGTGGATTAATAGACATTACGCGCAGGTTTTTTTTATCTGTTTTGATCTGGATTGTTGCTTCAATAATATCTATCTGAATAGGTCCCTGCCCGGGATTCAATTGCTTTGTTCGATTATCATTATACAGGCTGCCTGTGTTTTCAGCCCTGCCAATCGCCGTCAGTAGCATGTTTGTTGATCGTTTAATAGGATCGTTGGTAAGCGAGCTAATGGCGATCGTAGCAAAATCGGTTTTTACATCAACTTTAAAATCAGTTAGTGACAATATTCCATTTTCTCCTACAAATCCATAAACTACCTTGCTATTCGGAGAATCTATCCAACCAATCCTTCTATTTAAGTTCCGGTAAAGTTCATATGTGTCTGAAAGTACTTCGCCGCCCTCTACATTAACAACTGTCGCATCAGCTGTTACTAATTTATCGCCTCCAGGGGGCATTCCCGGAAGAATGCTCTCCACCCTGTGTTTTTCTGCCGCAAGCAGGAGGGCTTTTCCGCTAACTGCAAAAGGATTGTCCCATTTGATATTTACAGTTTTTTCTGCCGGCCTTACATCCCCCCTTCTCATGATAAGTGCCGCATGGTAGAACAGTCCAAATTTAGCGGGGTCATTAAAGGTATCGAATACTCCCCCCCTGTAATATATTCCGCCAATAGAACCGCCGGTTATCGGTTTACCGATCATGTCTACATTTTCGTCTGCAGAATATCTGTAAGTGTGAATGGCAAAACCACCCCATCCCTGGAAAGATCCTGCCGCTGCCAAAAAAACGGAACTTTCCGCCCTCCATTCATTGGGCCACGGGTTGTCCCATTCAGATATAAAGAAAGGTTTACCCTGCACCCTGTAAAATGCCAAAACCGGCAATAAATTATTGGTTGAGCCAATATTTGGCTTATTTCCGAATTCTCCATCTCTGTCCCGCCATCCGGCACCACCTGCTGTATAAGTATGGCTGTCCGTAAAATCACCTTCTAATTGTGCAGACAAATGAGCTGCGTTCCTTGTCCAGTTGGTTCCGGCAATAGGTATTTTTACACCTATCTCCCGCATATGTTGGATCATCTCTCTATAATACGCTTTGGTAATGTCTACGAAAAAATTAGTGATATTAATATCTTTTTGGTGGTTGTTAAATTGCACTTTGTCTTTATCTATCCTGATCTTTTTTTTAGCTGCCCAGCTCCTGTACGTTTTTTCCAACTCACTTCTGTAAGGTTCGAGCGCCACTGCTTGTGTCCACAGATCATTTTCATTAGTAACTTCCGTAAGCACTATTGCCGGGTCATCTTTATAGGCCAGTTTTGTATAAGGATTTATATGCGTCCATAGGTGGTAATTGAATTGCTTCTGCAATTCGATCAACTTTCTGTTATAAGTGGAATAGGGCTTGGCCGCATCACCCAATTGATCAGCTGCTTCAACATCATCACCTGTTTTAAACCGCCTGTAAGTCAGCAAATCCATATAAATGTAGATTCCTTCCTGTTTCAGGCAATAGATCAGGTAATCAAGGCGGTCTAAACTTTCGGGATCAAAACTTTGAGTGTTTGGTTTGTTTTCTCCTTTGTTAAACTGAAAAATATTCGGGGTAGACCATTCCGCATCCATCTGGTGTAACCGAACAATATTGATCCCTACCTTTGCCAAACGTTTTGCTACTTTATTACTGTGTTCGTGTGGCGGAAAGATCTGGGCACTGTTAAAATTCGTCCCCCAAAACCTTGCTTCTGTACCATCTTCAAAAACGAACTTATCAGCTTTTACTTTTAAATAACCATGTTTTCCCGCAGGTTTTTCACTCTTATAAATAAAAGATAAGTCAATAGGCATATCGTCCCAGGGCAGGGTATAAGGAATTGTTTTTCTTTCCCGGCTTTGCGCATTTTTGTTAGCACTTACCGAATCTCCCTGTCCTTGTACATGAAAAGCCATCATCAGGAAAAAAATAAAAAAGTAAGCCGCCCTGGCATACAATTTTTTGCAATCATTAAATCCAGATACATCGGTGTAACTGATATTTTTATTCATATCCGCATATTTCAAATTGTTATCGAATTGCATTTGCAGATCGGCTAGTTGCCGTAAATGACCCATGGATCATTTATATTTTTTATTTTATCAAAAACCTGTTTTTTAAATTGATTAACCAGCGCAGGCTGTTCACTTGCTATATTCTTCAGTTGAAAAGGATCGGATTTGTTATCGAACAGTAAGGCCCCTGTTTCTTTGCCTTCATTATTCCGTTGCATTACAAATGTGTAACGATCATTTCTCAACCCCCGCATTCCCCCCAGTGCGTTCCAGGGGTTACAAAGCAGATAAAGCGTAAACTCAGGGGCTCCGGCCTTTTTGCCCAAGAAGTATCCCGACAGATCCTGTCCTTCAACACCAGGGGGTATTTGTTGCTCAAGTCCGATGAGAGAAAGGAGGGAAGGCATCATATCCGGCACACTGATTTGCAAATCGCTTGTTCCAGGTTTTAATTTTTCGGGCCAACGGATCACTAAAGGAATACGGAATGATTCTTCGTAAGGAACTACTTTGGCCATAAGCCCGTGGCTTCCCATCATTTCACCATGATCCGAAGTGAACACCACTATTGTATTTTCTGCCTGCCCGCTGGCTTCCAGTGCTTTCAATATCCGTCCGATCTGTTCGTCCACGCCCGTTACACAGGCAAAATAATCGGCCACACTTTGCCGGGCAACATCACCTTGTTCTCCCTCGGGGACATTAGGCCTGTTTAATAGCTTTTTAACGGGGATATCTTTGTATATTTTTTTATATTTTTCGGGAACTGCATCGTACGGACTGTGGGGCGGATTCATCGAAATGAATAAAGCCCAGGGCTTACCTGTGTTAGCCCCTATAAAGTCTACCGCCACATCCGCTTCGTGCTCCGGCGACCATTTCCCGGCAAACAAAGTGTCTTCTACCGGCGAATCGTTTACCCAGTAATAAGGGTTGAGGTGTTCGTTGTAACATCCGTAAGCGTGCCAGAAATCAAAGCCATGCCTTTTTTCCCCCGGCGGTGTGTATGCGTCCCATATACTATTTCTCCAATCGTCAACATCCGGTCCTTTCGGAGCATCAAGGTGCCATTTTCCTATATAGCCGCAAGCATATCCGTTACTTTTCAAAACATCGGGAAAACAGGTTTCATTTTCATGTAAAAAATTTTGAAACTTACGGGTGCTCGTATTACAGTTTGTCAAAACATTATTTGAAAAGCAATACTTCCCGGTCATCAGCATTCCCCTGTAGGGAGAGCATATCGGGCGGTTGCTTACCGCATTGACAAACACGATACCCTCTTCGGCCAACTTGTCGATACAGGGGGTTTTTACAGGATCCTCTTTCATGATCCCCATTGCCTGGGCACGAAATTGATCAGGGAAGATAAAAAGCAGGTTAGGCTGTTTTACAGCTTTTTTTGAAGCATTCCCAAAAGAAAGTGTGGAAAGGATTCCCACCAACAAAAAAAAATGATTCACCGGGAACAACATATTCATTGTTCTGTTTTGTTTTAGTATTGAAAAGCTTTTTGCGGTTTTAATACCGGTAATACCTTAGGAATTGCCTATGTATTTGTAATATGGATTGTATCTTTTAGTCTGATGTCCTCCGCCGACGCCCCGATCATAATTTCAAACTCGCCGGGTTCAATGGTGTAATTCATGTCTTTATCCCAAAGACCAAGCTCGTTGCATGGAATTGAAAAACTGAGCGTGGCAGTTTTTGATGGATGTATCTCTATTTTTTTAAACCCTTTCAGTACTTTAACCGGAGTTGTTACGGAGCTTATTTTATCATTTATATATACCTGAACTACTTCTTTCCCCGCTACAGAACCGGTATTTTTAACCTGCACCGTTAATTCGATAGTATCTGTTTCTTTCCATCTTTTTTGCTTTATCTTCAGATCAGAATATTCAAATTGGGTGTAGCTTAACCCAAAGCCAAAGGGAAATAAAGGATCGGTGGGTGAAAATACATAATCCCTTCCCGGATTGCCTGGAGCACCGGGTTTGTGGTAAATTCCCCTTCCGGAAGGTTTGTAATTGTAGAATACAGGCAAATGCCCCGCACTCCGGGGAACAGAAACGGTAAGTTTTCCTGAAGGGACGACTTCTCCGAATAGGATCCGGGCAACGGCATTACCCCCTTCTTCTCCCGGGTACCAGGCGTCAAGAATAGCCGGAATGTGTTCCTTTTCCCAGGGGATACTATAGGGCCGGCCATGGACCATCACCAGTATAACAGGTTTGCCCGTTTTACTTATGGCCCGGATCAGTTCAGGTTGAATTCCCGGAGGCGTTAATTCAGACCTGTCATATCCCTCCCCGCAGGTTGGATATCCTCCCTGGTCGGCCAGTTCACCCCATCCAACACCCGATAAAGACATACTCGATCCTCCAATCACCAATACAACAACATCACTATTTTGTGCCGCATCAACCGCTTCTTTAAAGCCGCTGCTGTCTAAGCTTGTGATACCGCAACCCCTGGCATAGTTCACCCTGATCTTACCTTTTGTAATATTTTTTATGCCTTCGAGAACAGTAACACCGGTGGAGTTCTCTTTTGAAATGCTGTAATCTCCGTATTGCACCTGGTTTGCATTGGGACCGATAACAGCAATTGATTTTAGCTGCGGAAGCCTGAGCGGTAATAAATTATCCTGGTTTTTTAGCAATACAACAGATTCTTCAGCAATTTCACGGGCGAGCCTGACCGATGCCTTTGTATGAACAAGATCTGATAGTCTTTTAGGTACAAAATATGGCTTGTCAAACAACCCTGCCCTGAACTTAACCGTAAGAATATTTTTTACTGCTTCGTCCACCAATCCCGCAATTTCTTTATCATTTTTTGCCAGTGCGATCAACTCTGAATAAGCGTAATCAGCACCTTCCTGGTCAACCCCTGCTTTAAGAGCCAGTATGGCCGCTTCTTTTTTGCTGCCGGTGATCTTGTGGAAGGTTTGTAACATGCTCACTGCGCCGTAATCTGCAAAGACATACCCTTTAAAGCCATATTCTTTCCGCAGTATATCTTTCAGCAGGTACCCGTTTGCGTGAACAGGAATACCGTTTACTTCATTGTATGCGGGCATTACAGCATATACATTTGCCTCCCTGACCGCTTTTTCAAAGGGATATAAATGAAGTGACCGCAAATCTCTTGGACCCACTTCAACAGGTGCAATGTTTATTCCGGCAGAGGGAGTGCTATACGCCACATAGTGTTTTGCCGTACTGATCAGATGGCCTTCAGGGATATATGCTTTTGTTATTTTTGGATCGCCCTGTAACCCGATTACGAACGCCTTCCCCATTTCGGCAACCAGGTAGGGGTCTTCCCCAAAGCATTCTTCAATCCTTCCGTACCGGGGATCTCTTCCTACATCAAACAAGGGGGCAAAGAGTTGGTCGCACCCGGTTAAACCGGCTTCGTAAGCAATAACCTCTGCCATCTTTTTTATCAGGCCCGGATTCCATGTGCTTCCCTGCCCGATTGATTGAGGAAAATTGGTTGCGCCATGAGCCAACTGCCCGTGAATTCCTCCCAGGTCTACCTGGATGGCGGGGATCCCCAACCGGGTATTTTTCCTGAGATACTGATCGGCAGCTTCTGAAAAACGGGCAATACGATCAATATCAGCAATCACAGGATCAAGGCAACCGATACTCTCACCCTGAAATAATTTTTCTAACGATTCCCTGGTAATGTTTCCTTTTTCGTCCTGTTTAAGATCAGCGAGGTCAAGTTTCAACATTTGCCTGACTTTCTCCTCAATGGTCATCCGGCTTAATAAGTCATTTACCCGGTCCTCTACCTTCAAAGCAGAATTTCTATAGGGCAATATCTGAGCGCTTAAGGGGCTTAAAAATAGGGTGCCCGATGAAAACAATACTACAATTAGATATACCAGTCTGTTGTTCATTGACTTCTTAATTTCTTTATTATAAACTTCTTCAATTTATCTTTGAACACATCATTAATGCTTCTAAAATTTGATCAGTTAAAAACTACTTAATTGAATATTGCCTGTAACTTCTTTTTCTCATTTTTTATAGTATAAAAATTCCGGATAGGGATAGTATCTACCCGGAATAGGGTTTCCATATATTTGATCTGATAGTCGTCTGTTATTAGGGAAATGATAACAATTTAATTCGTTAACAATACACCGGGTATTCAGCATAAACGTAAACGACTGCTGCAAATGCCAATATTCAGCCAATAACTACCAACCCGGGTTTTGCGTTAAATTAGGATTTAAATTTAATTCTTCTGCCGGTATCGAGCTTAAATAATCCCGGTTCTCCTTGAATTGATAGCCATTCGGCAAAAAGTTTTTAAAATAATCAATCAAGCCTTTTTCATCCAGTGGGGGATGGTAGGCCGGGAATTCATTTTGGTCAAAAGGATACCCCTTAGGCCGCTTTCCCTTGAACAACGCATGGGCTGCCCACCGCTTATAATCATCTTCCCTGAAGCCCTCAAGCGCCAGCTCAACCCTTCTTTCTCTTCTTATTTCATACAATGCGTCGGAAACAGGATATCCATAGTCTGTCCAATTCGGATCCGAACTCTGCGGATGAACAACAAAACCCGGCATGCCGACCCTTGTACGTAACTGATTCAAAGCGTTAGTGGCAACATTTCCGTTTAATTCATACAACGCTTCGGCATAGTTTAACAAAACCTCTCCATAGCGAAAAAGAATATAACCGGTTTCGCTGTTTCCTCCGCCTGTAGAGCCTGCACCCGGAGAATTGGGATTAGAACATTTTTTTAACTGGAACCCGGTTGGGTTAAGCCATGCACCTACCTGGTCAACCGATGGTTTTCCAAAAAACTGCGTCCTTGCTACCGATACCACATCCCCGGGTGTCCATACGGTAGCATGAAACCTGGGATCAACATCCTGTGCTATTTTCGTTAAAAAGGCATTTCCTTTGGTCGTTGACGCCAGCTCACTATAATCGTATGGTTGCCCGTTTTTGTCTAGATAATTTGAGATCAAAGACCAGGTAACGCCTACTTCGAAAGGTTGGAAGGTGGTCTGGTACTGAACATCATTAGACACCCCATCTTTGATGTTATAAGCCCTGTAAAGCAAAATTTCATTTGCGGAAGACATGTTGTCCAGTCCAAACAGCGTATAATAATTGTTATAAATGCCAACCTGATAATTTCCACTCATTAACGTTTCGGCTGCATTAACACAAGCCTGGAAATACTTGCCGGCGTTAGCACCCTGGGTCCCAAAAGCTGTTCCCGCATGATATTTTTGCCATGTTCCTTCATAAAGGGCAATCCTGGTTTTAAAGGCCAGGGCAGCTTCTTTGCTGATCCGGTTATTGCCATATTTTGATCTGAGGGAAAGTACTTCAATGGCATGATCCAGGTCGGCCAATATCGAATCAACAACCACCGTTCTCGGGTCGCGTTGACGCATTAATTCTTCCCCGGAGGTGGGCAGTAATTCCGTTGAAACCCAAGGTACACCGCCATATTTTTTAACCAATTCAAAATAGTACCATGCCCGGAAGAAATAAGCTTCCCCCAAAAAGTGTTTATATAATTCAAAATTATCTTTGCATTGCTGATAATTATCCAAAAAAATGTTGACTCCCCGGATATTCGACCATTCGCTCGTCCACCGGCCTCCGGTAACTCCTCTCTCACCATTTAATATGGTGTTAGGCGTTCCTTCTATCGCATTATCTGCATTTTTGATTGAATAACCATATCCAAATTGCCAAAAACTATGTGAAGGAAATGTGGGATAGAATTGAATAACATAATTTTCAAGATCCTTGGCTGTTTTCCAATAACTGTCAATGCCAATCTGATCCAAAGGAGGACGATCTAAAAAATCGTTTTTACATGCACAAAATATAAAAAAGAGTATAACTATTTTTAGTTTTTTCATAACTGTAGTTTTAAAAAGCATTAAACATTTATAATGTAATGTTTATTCCAAAGGAAACCATTTTATCCGTGCGATAAGTAGCTCCCAAGGTGAAGCTGGTTCCCAGAGCAACAGGGTCTATTGGTTTGATTGCGTTGGTGATTGTTAATAAATTTTCACCTGAGATATACATCCTTACTTTTTGTATCCGGAGCTTCTTCAGAAGCGACTGCGGCAGATTATAACCCAACTGTACGTTCTGTAACCTGGCATAGGATAAATCCAGTAAATAGCGGGAGGAAGGCTGCCTGTTTTTATGATTCTGATCGGCCTGTATATACATTTTTGGCCAGAAAGCATCGAGGTTAATATTTGCATCGCCCTCATACAACCCGGTATATTCATCTCCGGGCTTATCGCGAAAATAATCCAGATGCTCGGTTGTAAGCCCTGTGTGCAACCAGGTATTGATGCCCCAGTAAGCGTAATTCGAAACCGTGGTATTACTGGTAACAAAATAATCTCTTTTCCCTGTGCCTTTGATCAGAAAAGAAAAGTCAAAGCCTTTATATTCAAATCCTGCGCTTAATCCATATTGATACCTGGGCGTATTATTTCCAATTACCGAAATGTCGCCGGGGTTATTGATCGAATTGGTACCGTTGTTTACTTTCCCGTCGCCGTTCGTATCCAGGTATTTCAAATCGCCCGGATTCCAGGTATTATAAATAAAGGACAGATCCGTGCGGCTTAAATAGCTGTTTACATCCTCTTGTGATCTGAACAGTTCATTGGCTGTATACCCCCATATTTCTCCCACTTTTTTACCGGCATACCAATCCGTAACGATCCCGGTAGGATTAAGATAATCCAGTACAACAGATTGCGCATCAGCCATATTAAAGGAAACAAAATAAGACAGCCCCGATCTTTTGATCTCGCTGTTCCATCTTATAGCACCTTCCCATCCTCTCGTTCTTAATGTTGCATTATTAGATTTGGGTACAGATGCTCCCAGTATCCCCGGAAGCGGCTCCGAAGGTCCGATCATATTTTTTGTAACACGTTCAAATACATCAAAGTCAAGTTGTAACCTGTTGTTCAGAAATCCTGTATTCAACCCGATATTTTTTGTGGTGGCGGTTTCCCAGGTCAGGTCAGGGCTTACCAGGCTTGGAGTAGAGGTATAGCCTAACGGCCTTGCAGCGCCGTAATTAAACAGCCAGTTCAATTGCCCCGATTGCAAGGGGATCAATGCCAGGTCCTGGTAGGAAGCCACCTGTTGATTACCCAGTTGCCCCCATGATCCTCTCAGCTTAAAGGTGTTCACCACATTCGCCATTCCTTTCCAGAAATCCTCTTTGTTTACATTCCATCCGAGGGAAAAAGACGGGAAAAATCCCCAGCGGTTCTCCTTTTTAAATCTTGAAGTACCATCATACCTCGCATTGGCTTCGAAAAGGTATTTTTCATTAAAATTATACGTTATCCTTCCAAAATATCCCTGGGTTGCCCAATGTTCCAGGTTTTCACCGGCTGATAAGCTTCCATTGGCCGTTTCTAAAGAAGGTACTGATTGAACGATTAAATTGGTCTTGGAAGCGGTAAGCTGGTTAATTTGATTTAGTTCAAACTGTGTTCCTGCCATAAGCAACATGTTGTGTTTACCCACATTGAGATCATAGGAGGTGTAAATATTTGTTGTCCAATAGGAGAGGTTATGATGGCTTTGTGTAATACTGCTTGGAAGGGAACCGGCAAAAGGGGATAAGCTGCCATCTACTAAATTAGTATAAACAGCCAGTTGTCGGTCAGACTCAACAATACCTGTAGACTGATACGCAAATTCGCCATAGATCTTCCATCCTTTAGCAGGCCGCAGCTCTGTTGCCAGAATGTGCCAGTTTTCTGTTGTGGTATGCTCGCTGGTGCCCGCATCCTCTACAAATGGGATTTTTGATTGTATACTATAAGTACCAAAACCGTTATACTTAGCCTGGGTTGGCACCGTTCTCATCACGTGAAAAAACATATAATTATAAGGCATGCCTACGGGCATACTGGGGAACTCCCTGACACTTTTCATAAAACGGGTTTCGTAACGGATATCCATCCAATCTGTGATCGCTGCCTTCACTTTACCAGCTATATTGTATCTTTTGTATGAATCAGTGCCATAGTTGATCACTCCGTTCTGCCCGGTAAAACCCGATGAAAAATAGTAAGTAAGTTTATTCGATCCTCCCTTTACGGATAGGTTATGTTGCTGATTCAAACTATTGCCATAATATTCATCATACCAGTCATAATTTGCATGTGCATCCTGGTTGTTTCCCCATGTACCGTTTGCCAAAGGCATGGACTCGTAATAGGTTGCGCCTGCCGGGTAAAATTGTTTTAAATACTCCCAGTCCTCATTTTGATATGCGATGATCCGGTCTATAGCCGCATTTGAATAAGTACGTCCGCCGCCATTAACCCCGAATTCATTAATGACCCGTGCAAATGTGTAAGAATCGAGCATCTTGGGCAGTCTGGCTGTGCTGTTAACCGACATATTACCTGCGTAGGCGATGGATAACTTTTCATTTCTTTTGCCGCTTTTCGTAGTGATCAGGATCACACCAAACGGCGCCCTGGCACCATAAATAGCCGATGCCGCAGCATCTTTTAGCACTGAAATTGATTCAATATCATTTGGGTTCAGGCGATCCATTTCTCCCGGGAACCCGTCAATGACAACATACGGGCTTCCTCCATTTACCGAACCCATTCCCCGGATATTGATTTTCATTGAGGCCCCCGGTTCAAGACCATTATCTCCCAGTGAAAAATCCAATCCCGGAGACTGCCCCTGTAAAATTTGAGAAACCGTTGGAGATTGCCGGTTCTCTATTTTTTTATTTGAGATCACATCTACAGCCCCTGTCAGGTTCACCTTTTTCTGGGTTCCATATCCAACTACCAGTACTTCGTCCAAAGAAGTGCTGGTGCTTGTCAAAGAAATGTCAATCGTTTCCCGGTTATTCACGGGTATATCTAAAGTTTCATAGCCGACGTGAGTAATAACCAGGATCCCGTTCTGAGGTGTCTTTATCGAGAACTGTCCGTTTTTATCGGTAGATACGCCGATAGCAGTGCCTTTTATCTTTACAGATACGCCGGTTAAAGGTTCGCCTGATGTATTGGCCGTTACCGTTCCGCTGACAGTAATATCCTGTGCATTTACGGAGACTTTTAAACAAATTAAAAAAGCCAAAAAGAGTATCCGGCGAATAAAAAATTTCCGGGTTGAAAGAATAACAGACGTTTTGGAATACTTGTCTTTTCCCATAATTCTGAAGTTTTGATGAGTAGATTGAATGATCACCTGTGTGGTTTTTGGCTAGAGTGCCTCTATTTACCAGTAAATGTACTTTCATAGAAAAATTTAAAAAACGACTGTAAATTCAAATCATGACACTCTGTTTGCATAAAATTGCCTTTGCACTTTTATATAATGGAGATAGATGCCTTTCCCTGCTCCGGGACAGGTTGCACGCTTGTTCCCCTGATAACATAATGAAAGTTGACAGCGTCTTTTTTGAGGCGACCATTATGGCTATGATCACATTGAAGGCGGTGTGCTTCAACAAAGGATCAGCTTTGAGATCAACAGATGCTTTGTAGTTTTTTTAAGCAAACAGTGTAAAGGAGTTGCCAGGACAATGCAGTGTAAAGCTGTGCCAGTTTTATAGGGAGACTGTTTTTCCCGGTGTAACAAGAAACATTTTACTGATCCAGGATGGTTGGAGCACCTTTTAAAAATCCGATAGAGATAAGGAATTTGTCTGCTTCCAACACCGTTTTCTTATAATATTTGGTCCATTTAAAATTAAAAAATCCATGTGTTTGCCCCTCATACAAATGCAAATCACAACGGCTCCCGATTTTCTCCATTACTTTTTTATAGTATTGCACAGTCTCTACCGGTATGGCTTCATCTTTGGTTCCCAGGAACAAAATCGTTGGAGGAGCGCCCCGCCGCAGGTTATGCAAAGGAGAAAAGTTAAGGTATTCTTCACCTATCCTGTCATATCCATATCCTCCGGGGCCATTATCAATAACAGGATTAAAAAGCACCAATGCGTTGGGCCTGGCGGAAATGCTTAAATTATCATTTTTGTCGTTGTACTTTTTGCTGGTAGCGGCTGCTGCTGCCAATTGTCCACCGGCGGATCCTCCGGATGCAACAATCCGGTCGGGATCAATGTGAAATCTTTCTGCGTTCGCACGCAGGAACCGTATGGCAGACTTCGCGTCTTCCAGCGATTCAAAAGGCGTGGATTTATTCCGGGAGGAAACCCGGTATTCCACCAAAACACTTACCATCCCCCTCTCTGTAAAATATTTTGCGTGCGGCCGGAATTGGGAAATATCGCCTATGTTCCAACCGCCGCCAAAGAAGAATACAATTGCCGGGTATTTCTCAGGCTGATCACCCTGCCCCGGCTCTGGAGTATAGATCTCCATCGACAGAGAAACCGAATCAATCATTTTATACACTATCTTTTCCTGACTGATGCCGCTTTGGGAACAGAAAACAGCACAGATCATTACAGCAGTTACCAGCCGGCAGTTATCTTTAAGTGTATCCATCCTGAATAAATACTTTTGGAAGTCAGGTTTATGTTGAAATAAGCAAAACTCCGGGAGTTACGCTAATCTCTAAACAATCCATTCAATAACCTGGCGGCCGTTTCAACAATTTTGTACCCTGCATATGGCTCCAGCCTGCACCATGAAATGGGAGCTCCGGTATAACCGCCTCCAAGTATACCATAAATAGTGGGGCAATACCCGCCATGCCCGTCTGTAAGCCCGACCACAGCGGTGGTTGAAGCCGGGCTGCGGCGTTTGATATCAAGCCCAAACTGACAGTATAGTTCGCACGGTTGGGTCACTATTGCCAGTTCTCCTATGCGAATAGCATGTACCGGCAATATCTCAAAGGGGCTGCTGGTATAAAGTTCCTGCAAACGGATAGCTCCGTATGCCAGGATCGTTTCCATTACGCCAACATTTTCTCCTTTATCAACGCGTGCCAATGTGCTTCGTCCATCAATTAACTGTTCAACGGATGCTGAACGAAGGGCGACTTTTAAATCATGATAGTCATGCTTTAGCACCGGGTTATCATCATAGGTTACATTTTTGTATAGCTCCATGGTTTTGCCGACTACCAGTTCGCTGACTCTTTTCAACTTTTCTTCCGGCGTTTCCGGCTGACGGCCAAGCATATTTTCAACGGAAATATCTCCCTGGGCCCCGTTCAGGAAAAGCACCGGGAGGTCGCTGCTAATCCTGTTGCGGATCATCTTTCTTACTTCTCCCGGAAAATCTGCGGAATATATGCCCGCACCGTAAAAAATGGTGGGATGCGTTGTGTTATTATATAAAACAGCTAAGAGTTTGCCTTTCATGTCTGAAGCAAACATGGCTAAATGCTGCGGATCAACCGGTCCTTCCAACCCGGCAAAGTCTTTTCTTTTAGTATCACCATGCATGGTATGCGTACCGTCTGCCCAGGTCACCCGGCGGTTGAACCCGATCTGCGCTTCCCCTTTCACCCACCCGATCTTTCCCGGCCGTGCAGCTTTCACGGCTTCTGAAGCCAAATCCACCATCCATTTCTGAAGGCGTTCCATATATGCGGTATCTACCGGCATTATATAATTTGTTCTTAGCAGGGATGGACCTCCATGCGTATGTGTGCAGGATATTAATATATTGCGCGGAGCAATGCCGGAAGCAACTCCCATGGCTTCTCTCAGCCGGGCAACAAAGGAAGATTCAAGCCCCACCAGGTCGCAACTGACTATTAATAACTGGAATGTTCCTTTTGAGAAATACATAGCGTTTGCTTCCAGGTTATCCCGGATTTGGGTAGCCTTGCGAAGGGTGCCTGCCCCCTGTACATAATTTCCTACTTCATTATTGATTATTTTAGTTGCGGTGCCAATCCTGAACACTTCGGTTTGCGCAACCGAAACTGAAAACAGGGAAAAAAGCTGAACCAGGAGTGCAGTACAATATTTATTCATAATTCTTATTATTTGCATTATTATATTATGGGATAAAGAAATTATCACGCGTCTTTATATGTTGGTGTAGTTGCTCCTGAAGTGATTTGATCAGTTTTTTATGCTCGGGTCTGTCGGCTATGTTTACATTTTCTTCAGGATCAACGCGGTGGTCATAAAGCATTCGTGCGGAAGGCTGTCCTGTTCCGGGGTTGATCCATTCCGTATATCCATGGGTTGTGGTCAGAATGGTTTCCCCGGTTCCGGCCCTGTAAAAGATGGATTCCTTCCAGGGCTGATCAGGATTGTCAAGAAGCGGGGCAAAACTTTTTCCCTGGAGATGTACCGGTGCACTTAGTCCTGCCAGTTCGCAAAGCGTAGGATAAATGTCCACAAATTCAACTAATGCCCCTGTCTTTAACCCTCCGCTTTTCCAGGGTACTTTTACAATTAACGGTGCGTGCGGCCCTTTTTCCAGGTTGCTTTGCTTGGTCCAGAAACCATGCTCTCCAAGGAACCATCCATGATCTCCCCAAAGTATTACGATCGTGTTTTGCGCCAGTCCGAGCGTTTCCAGTGCATTTAAAACCAACCCGATCTGGGCATCAACATAACTTACACAGGCGTAATATCCATGTATAAGATTAATGGCAGTTGTATCGGGCAAAGGACCCGCAGAAGGCATACCAGCAAAAAATCTTAACTCGTTCCAGTTAAGCCGTGCGGCATCCGGAGCATCTCTGGGAAAAAAATAGTTCGAAGGCAATTGGATATCCTTCTTGTCATACATGTTCCAATATTTCTTTGGAGCATTAAATGGAAGGTGAGGTTTTTTAAATCCTACCGCAAGAAAAAAAGGCTCCCTGCTATCTTGAAAATGCTGTAACTCTTCAATGGCCCGGCTGGCGATCCTTCCATCTTCATAAGCAATGTCGGGAACGTCGGGGCTTTCGTAAGCAGGTCCTCTCTGGGGAAGGTTGTTATTGTCGCGAATGCGTTGGTCTTTATACCACTCTTTGTTTCTTTCTTCAAAGGTTCGGATGCCCTCTTCAGATTGGTAATCCCAATTAGTGGTAGTTTCTGCCGGACGCCAGTTTTTAACCCAGCTCCCTTTTCCATCTTCAAAATTATTATACACCTTGCCCAAAGAAACCGTTTGATAATTATTGTTTCTAAAATGCATCGGCAGGCTTACAATTCCCGGAACATCCTTATCCTGCGAGCAATTCCAGATAACAAATCTTTTGCTACCAGGGTATATACCACTTAACAGGGAAGCCCTGGATGGCCCGCAAACAGGATAATTGGCAAAGGCATTGTTAAAAATAACTCCTGACATTGCCAGACGGTCAATATTAGGTGATTTTATATGTGCTTTTCCGTAGCAGCCGAGTTCCGGTCTAAGATCATCCACAGCTATAAAAAGAACATTGGGCCGTTCAGGTTTTAACAGCTTAACCTGTCCAAAGGCAAAGGAAGTGGATATAGCTATACCTGTCAGGAAAAGTAATTTACTTTTATTCATACTTTCTTTGATTCTGAGCAAAATAATCTTTACAATTGGAAACTCAATGCCCGAACATTGAATAAAATTATTGCTATTATTAAGTTTGGAAAACTACTGTATTTCCCATTTGCGACACGCTGTTTGCATATTTTTGTTCCATAATGGGTATCCGGGATGAAGTAAGGTGTAAGTAACAAAGAACACAAGCATCCATATCCCCCAAAACTGCTCAGGAGATGGAAAGATGATGTGTACGCAGGATATCCGAACCCTCCTTTGTTGATATCTTCCCATGAACTATGCCCATCAGTACTTTGGTAATAAGAGGAGGACTGGCATGCTGGATTATATTGCGACCATATACAATTCCGCTCGCTCCCTGCTCCATTAGTTTTGCCGTGCGGACAATAATTTCTTCATCATTGGCTTTACTCCCTCCTCTTACCAGGACAGGGGTAGCGCCGGCAATTTCAATAACACGATAGTAGTCGTTAATATCATTGGTTGGATCAGCTTTAATAATATCCGCGCCAAGTTCAACCGCCTGCCTTACCAAGGATACGATTTTCCTGGTATCACCGTCAACCATGTAACCTCCCTTTTCTTCATTTGGTCTGAATACGAGTGGTTCGATCATTAATGGCATGCAGTACAAATCTGATTCTGCTTTTATCTTCAATATATTGTCAATACATTGCGCTGTTACTTCCGGTGCGCCGGGAATGCTAAACAAATTCACACACAAACAAACAGCGTCGGCACGTACAGCCTGGAGTACAGCCCGGCTGATCATTTTGCTGAAAGCGAATGCGGGCAGGGAAGATCCGTAAACATTTGCCACATCTGTGCGCAGCACGAGGGATGGCTTTTGCTTTCCTGGTATTGCCTGTAAATATTTCAACTGTCCCACGGTCAATTGAACAGCATCGGGTCCTGCATCGACGATAATTTCAACGGCAGACCTCATGTTTTCTATCCCTCTCAAAAATTCTGCCTCATTGAAAAAACCATGGTCTATGGCAACATCAAAACATTTGTTTGAAACAGGATTAAAAAGCCTGTTGAGCCTGTATTGTTTCAAGGGAAAAGTTATTTTAAATTAGTATCGGTATCCAAATTCATTTTCTACTTCCGAAATCGCATCTTCAATAATATCCATCCCCATTTTTGCATATTTTTCATCCATAATAAGCGGTGGAGACATGCGAAGAATATGGCCGGCAGGGATCCAGGCCAATCCTTTTCGGAAAGCTTTTTGATATACAAGATTTCCGGCTTCGGGAAATGGTTCCTTTGTGCCTTTATCTTTTACCAGCTCAATACCCAGCAAAAACCCTTTACCTTTAACGTCTCCGATAATGGGGTGCTCTTCTTTCATCTTTTTCATCCGCGCCATAAAAAAATTGCCAACGGAACGAACATTTTCCAGGATATTTTCATCTTCGATCACTTCTATAGACGCCAGGGCTGCGGCACAAGCCATAGGGTTACCTCCATAACTGGATGAGGCGGAGATCTTTTCAAGCGCCTCCCCATTTTCTTCGCTCACCACCATGGCAGTAACCGGGAATCCATTACCGAACGATTTGCCAAAGGTCACGATATCAGGGATTACCCTCCAGTGGTTTAAGGTAAGCCATTCGCCGGTACGGCCCATCCCGGCCAATACTTCGTCATCGTACAGGAGAATATGATGCTTCTCACATAACGTCTTTAACTTCGGAAAGAAGTCATCTGGCGGGAATATACTCCCCGCCCAACCCTGGGCAGGCTCTAAAACAAATGCGGCAACGTTGCCCACAGTTCCTTCAACCAAAAATTGTTCGTAAAAACGGATATAAGCATCTGTATCAATAGCCCCATCTGCTTTGCACCAAAGCGGACGGTAGGGATCGGGGCGCGGAACCATATAAAAACCCGCGGCTCTTGTTGGTCCATAACTGAATGTTTCCCCCCGATACATTTGTGCACAGCTTACCGCACCCATCGTTTTTCCGTGAAAATCGCGATAAGCTGAAATAAATTCATGTTTCCCGCTGATAGCCCGCGCCGCACGGATGGCTGCCTCTACAGCGGTAGTTCCATCGGAATACAGTTGAATGGCATTTAACTTTCCCGGTAAAATTGAAGCCATCTTTTCCATTAGCTTTTCCTTAACGGGTGTGGAAAAATCATGCACATTCATGAGCCTTTTTGCCCAATAGGAAATAGCCTCTGATATTTTAGGGTGGCAGTGGCCTAAAGAAGCCACATAGATCCCGGATGAGAAATCAAGATATTTATTCCCATCCACATCCGTTAAAGTAATGCCCGAGCCTTCTTCAAAACAAACAGGGAACAATTTTACCTGTGAACTAAGTCCCTTCATATACCTGGCGGTATTGACATGCATGATCCGCGATTTTGGACCTGGCGTTTCAGTGATCAGCCGGGGGATGTTCGCAGCGCTTTCTCTCCACCAATCTGTAGCTGTATTTAATTTATTCATAGTAATTTTTTAGCGATCTCTCCATTCATTAGCAGCCATTTCCAGGTCTGGTAAATCATTGTATTTAGCCAGCTTTAGGTTGCTTATTTTCACCAATACCGATTTCAACTCTTCCCGCATCTGCGCCCAGTCGTCCAACTCGCTATAGATATCTGTGCAATACAGGCAGTTTCTGCCGGCCATGGCAGCATATTTCAAAGCATGTTCAGGGTATTCTCCATCGAGGATCGCTGCCAGAAATGCTGCCGATGCGGTATCGCCCGCTCCCGAGGCATTTTTTACTTTTGCAGCATCAATCGGGAAGGCATTACACCAGAGTTCCTGGTCATTCCATCTTTCCTTTTGTAAATTGAAACCTGTTTTTTCATTTATGGATGATACATCACCCGTTAACAGGTACGCCCCCCGATGACCGGCTTTTATGAACGCAATTTTAACCCCGGCATCAATTATCCGTTTTCCGATCTCCCGGATGGTCGAGATTGTAACCAGATCAATAATATCGGCATTGCCGGAAGTCAATTGCATTGCGGCATATTCATCGGGCATCATTATTTGCAGTGCTTCCTCCAGGCTGGGAACGAAAATGTCGATATATGGCAATACGCGCTTTATGATCTCCGGCCAGTTTATTTTACCTGATTCACTTTCGGGGTCAGGCAGGCTGAGATCGAGCGAAGTAACCAGGCCCATTCCCTGTATCACAGCAAATAATTCAATCAGTTGGGCGCCTTCATTCAGATAAAACTGTTTTAACAGTGGAGGATAGCCGAAATGAAACAACCTGCTTTGTGCAACAACATCGAAATCAATATGCCTTATATCAAATAAGTGACTGCAGCCCGGCGATTCGAGAAAAATGCGGTCAATACCCGGAGGCGCAATTACAAATCCAAAAGCTGTTCCTTCGCCTTTCATTACTTTCACGCCGGTTACAATATCAGCATGGTTCAAATACATAAGGGCGATCTTTCCGATTAGATCATCCCCGATCAATCCATTCAGAAAAACATTTTTAGAGAATCTTTTCATGACCATCCCCATATTTGCCACAGCGCCTCCCGGTGTATAACTGAGTCCGTCAATTTCTATTAGTTTGCCCGGCTTTAAAAGTTCGGAGATATTACCAACTGGTTTATCCCTTTTAAACTCAGGGATCAGGTCAACGCAGATGTATCCCGCAATAACAATATCATATTTCTTCATATTCCGCGGTTATACTACGTTGATGTTTTTTAAATAGCAAAAATCTGTCAGCTCCCGGATGTGATTTCCGTAAACAATGATGTAGTGCTGCCCTGAAATTTTCTGGGCAAACTCTTCCACGGGAGTATCAAGGAATATCTCAAGGCTCGGGAGTTGGGGTGCCGGCCGATCCCATCCTGCTTCCTCCCAGGGTCTAAATCTCCCTTCTCCCGTACATATATGCATCGTATATTGGTTTGCGGTATTGGAGAGCCTTGCTATTGTAAGCGGTCCGGCCTTAATATCTGAAATATTTAACAACCCGCCGCTTATCCCGCCAAATGCTGCCCGGGTAACTTTTACTTTTCCATTCACAATTTCAGAGGGAACAAAATCGGGCACCCCCATCAGCACACTCTCTTCAAAGAACTCATAAAATTCCAGATAAGCGGCGCATTGCCCGGTAAGATGTTTAACAACCAATTGGGTAACAGCACCCATTACATCATTTTCGGGAATGGTGCATAATTTCATTTCATCAGAAAGAAGCATGAAGATTAACGCAGGAGGAAAATTCAGGATTTTTTTCATCCCATCTACATCTTTTAGCGAGATGGCATCGAAATGATTATTTTCAGCGATTTTCTTAATGGCGAGGTAATAGGCAATTCCCTTTTTCAAAAAGTCATCGTCAACGGGTTTAATAAAATCCCACTGCTGTTTAATTTTCTGGCATAAGCTCAGCACCTCTTCTTCTGCAACACTTTCACTCAGTTGAAGCATTTCCAGCATTTCAAAAAATTCTATCTCTGTACCAATGGTAGCTTTTAAGGAAATCCCTTCGTAGAGTGTATTGTAAAGTTTCATGTCGCGAAATCCCATCATACCCACTTTCGTATTCCCAATTGATCTTACAGCGGATGCCGCGAGTCCAAAACTTTTTATTTTTTCCAGGGGAGAAGGTTTTCCAAAGGTGTTATAAATGTACCGGAACTTATATCCAAGATCATCAAATACTTTCCGGAGTGCAGTTGTACCGGCCTGCGCTGCCGCTGTTACCATGCGTCCGTTTTCCATATACCCTGTAAGCCCCCACAAGATCATTGGCTTGTCTTTAAATTCATTTGTAATGGAAATAACAGCATGGGATGGGATCCAGCCGGCAAGGCAAATAATCAGCACATCGAAGTCTTCTTTTTCGAAGTGTCTTATCGCCCGCTTAACATCAAGTCCTTTAGGGTCATCTGTAATTACTTCGGTTGTTATTACTTCAAATCCCAGAGACCTTATTTCCTCCAACGCTCTTGAACAACTCTCCCTGATTAATTGCATAGGAGAATTCACTTCTCCAAATCCTGCAAATGCTGCACTAACAGGTACCTTTTTAATTATCATTGATATTACTTACTTTTTAAAATACAATAAACTCATCCTGCCATTCAAAATAGTTCAGCTTTTCAACGTGACGGGAGCTCTGCCCGGAGCTTTCTCAAGTCATTACACTCCTGTTTTACTGATGTTTACATTATTAACAATTGCCACACACAGCAAATAGAGGATAGATAAAACAGGCACAATAAAAGCAATTTGGATAGAGAAGCTGTCGGCAACCATCCCCATCACGGGAGGAATAAAGGCACCTCCTATAATGGCCGATACCATCAACCCGGATAATGCATTGGTGTGGCCAGGCATGTAGTCTATGGTTATCGAAAATATAAGCGGGAAAATATTTGCAAATCCAAGCCCTACAAAAAAAATCCCGATCAGCGTCAAAACAAATGAATTACTGAAAATCAAACCAAACCCGAGGAGCGAGAACAAAACGGTAAGCAGCAATAGCCGTTTTGGTGTTATCCGCGACATAATCCACGAACCCAAAAACCTTCCCGATAGTATGGGTAAGTAAAAAAGCGACCAACTGATCAATAGTCCCATCTTCTCTACGGAAACGTTAAACTTCTCTTTTAGCAGTATAGGTACATGAGCACTCATCGCTATTTCAACGCCACAATAAATGAAAATGCCCGCAACCATCATGAATACATAACCGTTTTTAAGCAGGCTGAAGCATGATCTGAAAGTTGCATGGTTATCTGTACTGTCACTTCTTTCCCTGATCCGGATACTATTTATCCATATAATACCCATCAAAACAATTCCCGCGAAAAATGGAAATAATATACTCCAATCCAGTCCAAAGGCATGGAACATAACAACAGGCAGAAGGAAGCCCAGCGAAGATCCAATGGTAATGAAGGATTGTGCCAACGAAAGATTTTTGGAATATTGGCCTGCTTCAGAAATATCCCGCATAACAGGATTCCCCGAAACCTGGAGGATCGCACCCCCTGCCCCTAGCAGGAGGATGGCTGCTAAGATTTTATAAAATTGCATCAAGGAGCTGCTGTCAACCACCATTTTCCCAAACATGCCCGATACAATTGGAATTATGAGCCCGGTAAGAGCTATTGACAGACCAAGGTTCATGATGAATTTTTTCCCCTTTTTGTCTTGTAACAACCCTATCGGTACAGACAGCAAACCGTACATGATGTATCCTAACATAGGCAGGAGCGAGGCCATGGCAGTTGATATTTTAAATGATTCTTTGGCCAGGCTGACCATTGGCCCTACCGAATCAATCAAACCCATAGCCAGGAAGATCAAATAAACGGGAAACGTCTTTATTTTCATGCAGACCAGATTTGGGGTATACGACCTTATGCCTCTCTTTTTCTGATGTTCTCAGCTCCTGAAAAACAAAACTATCTGATTATTATTTTTCAATAAACTACTACCTTCCCCAATTATGACACTATATATACCTCTTTACCTGTTAAAACCCTGTCTGTTCAAAAGAAGTCGCAGCGGGGTCTTCATTCAAGGTTATTGCGGGCAGCCATGAGACCCTGGTGCTAAATAGTTCGCCGGGGTCTCACCCTTCACATAGTTGCCTGGCTGTGAAGACCCCGTCAGGACGATGTTCAAAATAACAAGCAATGTTCACACGCGCTAAAGTAAAGTTCCGGGAACTTTAAAGCAACCTGGTTTATTGCTCTAACCGGTTAAGGAGATAGTTGCAATTGATGACTTTTTCAACGAGGTCCTGTTGAACGTAATAATATTGATTTGAAGCTTCATAACCAATCCGGGAATCTTTTCCGCATAGTTCAAACAGCTCTGAAGCAAGCTGTATTTCATGGTTCAGTATACGGCGTATTTCTTCCCGGATCTTACTTTTAGCCGGTGAGGAAAGATCGTTTGCTAACAGTTTGTCTCTGTTAATAATATAAGCGATCTGATTGGCAACTGAAGCAAAATGTAAATATGCCGCTTTAGCAATATGCTCATCAGATATAGCGATGGTCCGGTGCGAACTGTCGGACGCAGCAACTGCCTGCTTAAAGTATGTAAGCCCGTTCATCCAGCCATCTGCAACTTTCCTGAACTGCTCCATAAAGATGTTCGCAGGATATGCACCTTTCCAACTTTGCAGGTCATCATATGGAAATCCAACCATCGTAGCCTTGTATCCTGTTGGTTGTTCATATAGCAAATTCGCGGGTCCATATTGTTGGGGTGCGTTATATAATGTGTGACCTCCATACGGGAATTGCTCGAATGCATTGCTGAATGCGGTCCATGCCTTACGTGCTGCATTTACAGCACGCTTTCCATATCTTTCTTCGGCAAGGGTGTTTAACAATTCGTCCTTTGAAAGCTCCGGGTTCTTTGAGATACGATCTGTGATTTCCAGGTTGGGAGAAGGATAGCCTCCGAGGGACCAGCTTAACATTAACCCGTCGGTTTTTGCATCTGAAAGGGCTGATATATGACGTACAACAAGATCTGGTACCGGCAACCAGGGAACGGAAGAAAGTTCCCATGTATTATTTACCTGCACTTTGGCAATTGTCTTCAACCCTCTCTCTTTTGCCCATTTCCAGTGTTGCAGGGCCCTTGGACCCGGGCCCACCGCAGACATGGAGTATTCGCCAACTTCCGATATTACACCTCCACGGTCAATTGATTTCGCCCACTCGCTTACAGACATAAGATACACAGAATGTGGTAAAGCAGCGATTACATCGGGGGCAAGCCCATGGTTATGCCATCCCCAGTCCCATACCATTACTTTAGCATCAGGATTGCCTTTATGAACCCCCTCTTCTATTATGCGATTTACCTCCGCAATAATTTCAGCATAGCTCCGCCTGCTGCATCGTTCGCAGCTCTTTTGATTTCCATGTGATGCGCAATTGGTGAAATTTTCTGAGGCTGTTATGGTCAGTACGCCTCCCAGTCCGGGCACATTTGAAAAAACATATGTTAACGCATCTCTGATCCATTGTTGAACTTCCCCGCTGCTGGTGCACATTGCATAATAGTTCCCTTCTTTTGCACCTCTCATCCGATCCCTGTTAATAAAAAAAGCAGCATCCATTGCTCTCGGCTCATTAATGTACAGATAAATGTCTATACCGTATCGTTTTGCCCGCTCAACGATCCTGTTTAGATTTTGAATGCGTAACGCATGACCTGCTCCAAATTCGGGAAATGCGGCACCGCCCGGAGCGATCTGATTTAAAACTACGTGCATCCATATACCATTAATCCCGCTTTGAGCCAGCTTTTCCAGTAAACCGTCGGGGTACAGATCCTGTAAGGTGTCGGAAAGAGGGTCGCCGTAAATGCCAAAATATGAATAAACGATTTTTGGACTTTTATCCTTATCCGGCTGATAAACGCTTTCTGCTTCTTTTCCGGAAGCATATTTTAGATCTTCAATGAATTGAAATGGGGTAAAAGCGCTTTGTTCGCGGAAATACCTTTGAGCAACGCGTTTTATGTTTAATGCGCCCCTGATTGTATTTTTGTCCGGGGGACTGTACCTTAGCTCCTCAATTTCCGGTTTCAGATTTCCGAGCTTGATGAACAAACCATCGTCTTCCTTTAGGGCAACAGACAGCTCTTTACTGCTCATGTTAAGTAGCGTAAGCAGTTGAGAATAGGGCAATAAATGCCAATTCCTTCTTATTACAGTTATATATATACGCCGATCAAAGTCAGCGTCCTTAGGTTGATAGGGCGGGAGTCCCATCGAGGATGCAATTTTAGTAATATCGGAAGCATTGCATCCTACTGTTTTACCCATTGTTCCGGGACTAACCAGATTCCAGTTTCTCCATACAAAAGCGTACAATCTGTTTGGAAAATGTGTTACCGGTATAGCTTGCGGATGACTTCCCGAAGGTAATGATTCCTGTTGCCCTAACGTAACTTTGCACCACGGGAGCAAAGCAATCAAAAAAAATGAAATCACCTTTTCCATAATAGGTTTGGGGTTTATTGAAGATTATACACTGTTAATATGCTGTATTATTATCGATGGCAGGAAAAGTCCTGCGAAACCTTTCTTCGCAAATTAAATAATATCCTAACTACTTCCACGCATTGCGTAAAAATCTTAACCAGTTACCGTGAAAAACATTTTCAATATCGCTTTGTGAATAACCGCGTTTTGCAAGTAATCCCTTTAATTGCTGAATATCTGCGATCGTATTTATATCACATGGTGATTGTTCAAGTCCGAACATACCGTCAAGATCGCTGCCTATAGCAATATGATTACTGTTGCCTGCAATCTGGCAAATGTGATCGTAATGATTGATCAATGTATTAAGCGTAATGCCCTCTTCTTTGGGATTATGCTTACCGAGTATCCAGCCGGGCATCAACATCCACGTGTCAAGCACGCCGCCGATCACAGACCCTCTTTCTATCAATATTCTTATTTGTTCATCTGTAAGCTGCCGCTGGTGGGGAACCAATGCCCTGCAGTTATGATGGCTTGCCCAGATATGACCATTGAATAGATCAACTGCCTGCATAAAAGCCCCATCCGTGAGATGTGTGATATCAAGAATGATATTGAGTTCTTCCATTTTTTTTAATAATGCCACGCCTGCCGGTGTTAAAGGACCTTCCATGCCTGTGCCCGGAGCATATCTTCCGGGGCCATAATGCGCCGGACCAAGCGCACGCAATCCGTTTTGCCATGCTTTTTCGAGATAGGAAAGATTGACAAGGGAATCCGCCCCTTCAAGACTGAGGATAAAACCAACAGGTTTATTTTCATCAGGCACAGTGTTGCTATTCCAGAGTTGAATATGATGCTCTAACTGATCGGTATTGGTTATCTGCACCATCTCACCCTCTGTTTCCATTGCCTTATACCAGGCGAGTTGCCCTTGTGTTTGCGCCCATGCCTGCTCAGGCGAATGCCAGCCAGGAAGTGTACTGTCTTCCGCCACAAACCTTGCTATCTGCGTTGCTACAACAAGTCCTATTTTACCTTTCCTCAGTTCGGGCAATGATACCGTTCCTTTGCCACGATCAGGTTTGTCGGTAAGATTGCTCTCTCTTGCTCTTATATCTGCTGCTGTTCTTTTAAGATCCCTGTTCCATTCAAGGGCGTTCATTGAAAGATCGAGATGCGCGTCAATGATCAACATATTATTTGGCTTTCTTTGCTGTGCGTAATTTTTTTGCTGCTGCTAATTTTTTCTTTACAATGTTTTCAGGATATTTAAGCGCAAGCGCTCTTATATCGTAACTAAAATCGGTAAAGGTTTCTTCCCAAAGCTTAGCTTCTTCAGGCGTGTATTTGTGAAAACCATGTGCATTGGCAACACCTTTTCCACCTTTCTTAACTATATCGTCAATCAGTTTGGGAACTTCTGTGTCATTATTTAATGTAGGAAACAGATCTTTCATTACGGTATGGTATGCTGGTACTCCGGTAAGATCCATCCAGCGGAATACACCAGCCAAAGTCATCCAGTAGCCGGCGTTGTTGCGGCATGCACGGTCAACATCTTCAACGGTAGCATAACCATTTTCTACAAGCGATATTGCTTCCCTGTAAGCCGCATACATAATACGGTTAGTGATGAAGCCGCGTATATCTTTACGAACAAGCGTCGGCTCTTTTCCCCAGTTGTGCGATAACTTATATAAATATTCCCCTTTTTTTATATCGCTTTTATCGCCGCAAATTATTTCGAGAAAACGGGTAGTATGTGATGGCTCAGCCCAATGCAGTCCAAAGAATCTTTCAGGTCTTGTAGTTTGCTTCTGCAGCAGGCTGATAGGAATAGCCGAAGTGTTACTTGTCATTAACGCATTGAGGGAAATAACATCTTCTATTTTTTTATAAACCGACTTTTTTATGTTGATGCTTTCGATAGTACATTCAATTACGAGTCTGCAATTTTTTAAAGCGCTATAGTTTTCGGTGATAGTCAGATTTTTAAGATAATGCTCCGGGAGCTTCTTAGCCAGCTTTTCCTTAAATGATCTTTTAAGATGTGCGGTGATGCGTTTTTTTGCCAATAACAGATCAGCGGGTATGGGCGCTACCGCTATTACCCTGTGGCCGGCGATCAGCAGGCAGGTAGTGATACTACAACCCATTAATCCTAACCCTACAACACCTATGTTGACTACAGCAATTTTGTTTTTCACTTTTTTATTCATTTTGATTAAATATTTCTATCCACCCCGGAAGTTCCTTTGTTCCAATTAATCAATATAGGGCTCGTCCTCCTGATAAATCAAAAGTGAACCCTGTTGTAAAACTGTTTTCAGGCGATACAATAAATGCTGCCATATTTGCCAGTTCCTCCAATGTTCCGCACCTTTTCATAGGTATCTTGTCTGTCATATACTTCACCTGAGTGGCGGGCATTGCATCCACAAGAGGTGTCCGGATCACAGCCGGAGCAAGCGCATTAATAGTTATACCTGTTTCTGCATATTCTTTGCCTTGTACTTTTGCCATGGCAATAACAGCAGCCTTGGAAGCCGAGTATGCAAGCATACCTGCATTTCCCTCCTTTCCCGCAATAGAGGCAATATGTAAAATACGACCATAATGATCAGCCAACATAAAGGGTAACACGTATTTCGACATTAAAAAGCTGCCGGTAAAATTTACATTAAAAACCGTTTGCAGGTCATTGGCATTAACTTCATGGCTTTTAATGTTTGTAGTTCCGGTTATCCCGGCACTGTTTATCAATATTTGCACTGAGCCGAACTGTTCAATTACCTTCGCTACACTCTCCTTAACCTCATTTTCATTTGTAACATCGGTTTCAAATATTTTATAATTGCCCGATAATTGCTTAGAGAGACCTAACAATTTTTCCTTTTGTTTATCAAATAGAGCAAGATTTATATTTTTTTGCGATAGCTTTTTTGCAATGGCGAGCCCTAAACCCGAAGCAGCGCCTGTTATGATTGCAGTCATTGAATTAATATTTTCGATTCCGGTATTTTTTGCAAAATAAAGACTGTAAACCATATTTTTTCAGACAACCGGTTGCGTTGATTTTTTAAAACGGACCGTTGTGGTCTCAATCGCTTCAGCTACTTTTCCGTAACTTTAAAGAAAAACAATTTTTATGACGCCCAGGAAGGTCACAATTATTGATATTGCCAAACGACTTAATATTTCGAAGTCTACGGTATCCAGGGCGCTGAGTGACCATCATAGTATTGGGCTACGCACTAAAATGCGTGTGCAACAGCTTGCATCAGAGTTGAATTATGAGCCTGACAACAGGGCTATCTTTTTTAAACAGCGTAAGACGTATTTAATTGGCTTAATTTTACCATCCTTTTCTAATGGTTTTTTTGCTTCAATAGTGAGTGGCGTTGAGGATGTGGCATATCAGAAAAAATATACCTTGCTACTGGGACAATCAAGAGACGATCAGGAAAGAGAAAAGAACATTGTAGAAGCAATGAAGGACCATCGCGTGGATGGCATGCTTATATCTATCTCGAAAAACACCCTTAGTTACGAACATTTTAAATTGCTGGAAAAAAATAATATACCTATAGTATTTATTGACAGGATACCTGAGATGCAAGACATTCATTTTATAGCCAGCAAACTGGAGAGTGGTATGATTGAAGCAGTAAATTTTTTAGTAAAAAAAGGACACAGCGTAATCGGATTAATTAACGGCCCCGAAAAATTTTCTGCCAGTAAAGAACGTCATATCGCTTATGTAAAAGCACTAACAGAAAATAGAATTAAGTATAACAAAGAACTGATTGTTTATTCTGATCTTGCGATGGAGGGAAATATAGAAGCTTCCAAAAAATTACTGTCACTCGTCAGGCGACCAACCGCAATAATAACTTTTAATGATTATGTAGCTTTGGATGTAATACATTATTGCAAACAGCAGAAGATAAAAATCAACAAGGATATAAGTTTTGTAAGTTTTGCCAATGAGGCTATCTGTAATTATATGGATCACCCTCCTCTAGCGTCAGTAGAACAATTTCCTTATCAGCAAGGACAAAAAGCCACTGAAATGCTGATAGAAATTATTGAAAAAACAAAATCGGAAAACGGAAATAAAAAAGAGCTCAATAATTTATTATTGCCATCTCAGCTTATTGTACGTAATAATCTTTAAATACCACATCAGTTAGTATTAAAAAATTATTTCGGATATTTTTATATTCTTGATATGATAATGGTAGCGGACAACCATTTAGGGATAATTATAAAACTATTTTCAAAATTAAAAGGATAAAAGACGGCTATGAGTATGAAGATCGTTACACAGCGTTCAACCGTAAGGTGAATAAACTCGTGCTTGAAAAGAGCATAGGCAGGCTACCGAAGGATCGGAATAAAAAAACTCCATTCCTGTTTCAGGAAAATAGAAGTAAGCAAGGCATATGTTTTATGCCAGCATACAGAAGCATTCGGCATTACAGGCAAGTTGCAGGAGATAGTTTGCCTGTTAGGAAAGGGACATGTGTTTGAAGAAGGCGCAGACATGCTGCAAGCGCTATTGAGGCTTGATATTAGCGGTAAGCAAATACAAAGAGTAAGTGAATATTATGGACACGAAATAGAGGAGCTTGAACAACAGGATAACGAAAAGCAGGTATTAGCGTTAAAAGATCCGCAGAAAGCGGCGTATTGTAAATATAATCGCTTTTTTTTCTTCCTTTGTGTGTCATAGCAATTATTGTTTAAAGGTCGTTGGTACTTTGTCCAATTTGCTTTTAATAAAAATCAAAGCGGTTTCCTCGTTCTTCATAAACGGTGTTTCCTTTCCGTTTTTTTCTTTGATGAGTTCAACGGTTTCCATTAGTACACCTTCTTCGTAGCTGTAGTGTTGGGTAATTCTGAACTTGTTGTATGGCATAAACTTGCCCGGATTCGGTACGTATATTGTCAATACGGATTTACGAAATTCTGTGTCGCTTGTTCCTATGCCGTTACCCAATGAAGAATTGATGATTGCTTGTACCATTCCGTTAATCAGATTTTTGTAAGCAATTTCAAAATACATTGTCTGGTCTCTATCGCCTGCTTTACCATCATAGTCGGGGTGAATACGGTGAAGTGATTTAACGGACTTCCAAATATTGTCGTAACGTTTTTGAACAACATCAAATTGGTAATCGCAACTCTCGACTCTTAGCCATTGCCCGTTTTCATAGCGGTATGCCTTGCTGATACCGTTCCAAATAATCGTGTAAGCATCGTCCAACTCAACCGAACGATTACGAGGAACTGTTATCTGTTTTGAAGTACTGCAACTTGCCAAAACCATAAATATTACTGACGCTGCAGAAAAAATTACCTTTTTCATTTTTGAAACTTTTTTAGTCAAACATTAAATTTTTACACCACAAAAGTCCCAAAGGCGAATTAGGAAGAAATTGACAAATGTTACAATCGTAACTTATGGGCAATTTTTTTTCTCAACCGACTTAAACTTTCTCGCTCAAGTCCCAAATAAGAAGCAATATGGTAAAGCGGTATTCTGTCAAAAATATGGGGTTGATGTTTAAGTAAGTCAAGATAACGTTGCTCTCCGTCTAAAAACAAAAAGCTCTCAACACGTTGGGTAGTCAGCCTGTAAGATTGTTCAGCTATCATTCTACCAAAGCGTTCCCAATTTTGTGATTGGTTGTAGGCATTGTGTAAAGCTGATAAATTAAACGTAACAATTTCAGCATCTTTTAATGCTTGAATGAAATACCTGCTTGGCTTACTTTGCAAAAAACTGTCATAATCTGCTACAAAATTGTTTTCAAAAGCAAAATACGTATTAATTTCTTTTCCATCAGCAAGGTAATATGTTCGGAAACAGCCATTATTGACAAAGCCGATTTCGTAACAAATTTTTTCCTCACTTAAAAAATGTTCTTTCGCTTTATAGTTTTTGATTTGCAGGTAAGGTTCAAACAACGAACAATCCTTTTCAGTCAGAAAAAAAACCTTTGTGAGCCAATTTTTAAATATTCTAAGTTCGTCCATTGTCCTGTGTTCATTGGTCTGTCGGGGGTGTCATTTAAGTTTGCCCATAATTCAATAATCAACATCCTGCAGGTATTGTAATTCAAAGTACCGGATCAATTAATTAAAATGATCCCCCACTTATATCGGTTTCAAAAGTAGATGTCTTCAAAAATATAAAAACATCCATGTTTTTCGATTTCGTACTACAGGAAAATTAATAATTCGCTAGCTACTAACCGACAGCTAAATGTTATATTAATAAATGCAGATCTAAATATTCTCTGCGCGTATATGATTGTGTCTGCGGATTCCACACAGGTAGATAGTAGTCGATGTACAAACTGTACTTCCCTGACTTCAGTAATTTCTTTCTAATATTTCCTCTCATAGTCCTTCACTTTTACTGATGAAATAATTTAATACCTGTTGCTTGTGGAAGAGCAACTTTCTTCCAATTTTCAATTTTGGAATCATTAGTGTCCGGTAAAAATACTTGATTGATAAATTTAAAGGAGGCGGTAAG
>CALMQS010000129.1 GCA_937871285.1 uncultured Sphingobacteriales bacterium
CAGGTACACAGGGCTTTTGTTTCTTCTATTGTGTTCCTGTGTTTCTACTGTGCCTGTGTGTTTAAATGTATTCTTTTAACACATAGGATCATAGGCCACACAGGTACACATTGTTCTTTCTATTATAAGGCTTTCCTTCACGCTTCAATAGGGAAGGGGATCGCCGGGGCTTGCTGCTCTTGCTTTTGAATAGTCCAAAGGTTTATTACTGTCAACAACCCATATAATGCCGCCCATAATATGTTGTTGAAATTCGGCCGTAGCGTAGGTAGCAATATCGTGTCCTAATGAAGTATACCATTGCCTGCCCCCATCGAACTGGTGACACCACACCGAAGGGAAGGTTTCGCCGTAAAATGTGGGCTTATCCGTATCTTCCACGCTGCTCAAGTCGTGCACTACCAGCACGTGCAGGTCGGGATTCACTTCTTTTACATAATAGCATTCATCATCGCGTTCCCAGATGCGGGGTAAAAACGAAGTGGAAGGATGATTGGGATCAATAACGATTTCTTTAAATTTCTGATGTTTGGCATGCTTAACAAAAGTGCCGCCTACCAATCTTTTGAACCAGGGCCAGTTTCTTTCCGTTCCGGTTACGGAATGAATGCCCACAAATCCGCCGCCTGCCTGCACATAGCGCATCAGCGCTACTTTCTGCTCATCGGTATCAAAAACATCGTTATTGGTATTGTTGAATACGATAAGGCTATATTTTTTTAAATTGTATTCCGTAAAGTCGGCGGGGTTTTCAGATACCGTTACAGAAAAGCCATACTGGTTTGCCAGTTGCTGGATGGCAGCTACACCGGCTGCCCTGTTCTCATGCACATAGCCGTTTCCGTTTTTTGTATATACCAGCACATTTACTTTTTTCCAGTTCACTTTGGCGCCACCCTTTGATTTGTTTTGCGCTGCAGCAAATAATGCCAGGCACACACATGCAATTAATAGTAAGCTTTTTTTAGTCATATTTTTATATTTCAAATTCTCCCGTTTTCAAAACCTGTTAGGACTCCCCATTTTCAAATTCTCACATTTCCATCGCAAACCTGCATCTCAATCTCAAATTTCAGATCTCAAATTTCAAATTATAATTTCTCCACCTTCACCTCCGGCGGATGCGCAAAGCTTTTCCATGCTTCTTCCGCCTGCTGCGGTGTTATGGCTCCATCATAGATCAGCATCCTGTATTTCAGCACATAGTTTTTTTGTGGTTGAAGCGGCCAGTCTTTATTGCGCGTTGGACTGAAGCTAAAGAACACATCACCTCTTTTATTAGCATCTACAGGCCAAACCCGCATAGGTTCGGGGAAATTGTAATTAGCCGGGTAGCTCATGAATAAAATGCCGGCGTGTCCCTTCTCCAGGTCGCCGTCAATCATGCACCATCGGGCGGTAGATGCATCCGCTTCCTCCCGTGTTTTACCTTCGGATGTAAGCACTTTGCTGTTGGCATTATTCCATTCTTCCGTAGCCCTGAAGCCGAATCCGCCGTAGCGGTATTCTTTCAGTGTAACAGGGCTGCCGGTAGCGCAATTCAATATAGAAGTAAAGTCGCAAAGCCAGATATTGTTCCCGGTATTGTACACTCTTATATCCCACACTTCCTGCATTGCTGTTTTTTCCATCCCTGCTGTGGGTATATTAAAGGCCACATGTTCCTGCAGGGCCCTGAATCCCGCATATATATTTCCGTTATATGTTGAAATGAAGTTACTGAAACGAACGGTACCCTTTTTATCGCCTATATTCCAGAAATCCACTTCCTTATTTTCAAAAAGCACATGCGTCCAGGGGTTCCACAGGCCCATGTGGTGATGGTGGTCGGGCGGATTGATGCGCGTAAGCACACTTCCGGAAGGGGTCCATAGAGGATGAATAAAGCCGCTGCGCTTAAAAACAGAATCCACGCCGGCAGGAGGGTAATGTGTGGCAAAATTGTATTGCAATACTTCTTTACCGTTTTCTTTGATCAATACGGCTTTATCGTTTGTTGTTAACTGTAAAGAAGATGTTGCGGGAGCAGCGGGGGCGCTTATTTTAACCAGTTCAAAAACTCTTTTTGCAGCGCCGGTTTTCCTGCTCACCATCCACCACAGGTAGCGGTGATAGCTGTTTTCAACCTGGAAAGATACAGGTGTGCTGGTTTTGCCGGTTACTTCGCGCAGCATCAGCAGCGAATCCGGAACAGCAGTTATGGCATCCAGGTCAATATATACCGGTGCGCTGATGCTGTTGTTAACAGCAGGAAGCGTTAGTTTGGCAATAACCTGGGCTCTGGTTGCAGGCAAGCACCATAGCATCATAGCTATGGCTAAGGGTAATTTTATTTTCATATTTAATCAAAAAGCAATCGCTGCAAAATCAAAAACCGTTCTTTAAAATAATGTTAACGTAAAAATAGGGAGATAGGATGTTCTTTCCAACAGGTGGTATGGATGGATTATTAGGCTGTTTGCTGCACTCGTTCCCGGCAACGTTTGCATTACATTTACTTCAGCTAAAGGGCTGATAATTTAGAAAAGATTTATTCCTGCAGGCAAATGTGTGCAGAAATGGGAAAGGCAGTATATCTTTATCCCATGCAAACCCCACAGCCTGTAACCATAAAAGATATTGCACGTAAGCTGGGCATTTCGGCGTCTACGGTTTCCCGTGCATTAAGGGGGAGTACGGAGATAAATGATGAAACGCGGAAATTAGTGCAGGAGCTGGCCAAAGAGCTAAAGTATACGCCCAACCCCATCGCGCTTTCCTTAAAAGAAAAGAGAAGCAAAGTAATTGGCGTTATCGTTCCAGAGATCGCCAATTACTTTTGTTCGGCCGTAATAGCGGGCATTGAAGACATTGCTTATAATATGGGCTATCATGTGGTGATCTTTCAGAGTCATGAAAAATACGAAAGAGAAGTAACCAATATTAACCTGCTGGCATCACGCCGGATAGATGGTTTGATCATTTCTGTTTCCAATGAAACCAAAAAAGGCACCCACCTCGCTGAACTGATTGATAAAGGCGTTCCGGTAGTCATGTTCGACAGGATATGTGATGAAATAGATACACCCCGCGTTGTTACCGATGATGCGGGCGGCGCCTACGATGCTACCTCTCATCTTATAGAACAGGGCTACCGCCGTATTGCCCACCTTACCATGGCACCTTATTTATCGGTTACAAAGAACAGGATGAAAGGATATATGGAAGCCCTGAAAAAGTATAAGATACCTGTTGAAAAAAAATGGATCGTGCATTGCGATTTTGATTTTGCCAATATTAAAAAGGCGCTCGTTAAATTATTTAAGAACGGTTCGAAACCCAACGCTGTGCTGGCTGCCAGCGAAAGAATTGCCATTGACTGCTTTGAGGTATTAAAGGAAATGAAGCTCCGGATACCTGTGGATATCGCTATGGTGGGCTTTTTTGACAATCCTGTGTGCCGGTTTATTGATCCGCCTTTAACGGCCATACACCAGCCTACTTTCGATATCGGGCAGTCGGCAGCCAGGCTGCTCATTACCATGATCGAGAACAATGTGCTGCATCACCAGTATAAAACCATTGAATTAAAAACAACAATGGAAGTAAGGGCTTCTTCAATGAGGAAGGGAGGGTGATATTTGATATTTAAAATTTGAGATTTGAGATGGTTGCAGGTCTCAGGTTGCAGGTTTCAGGTTTCAGGGAATATCCGTTTCAGTATAGGCTTATCGTTTATTATTTGTGGTTTGTCGTTTATAATTTATAGTTTATAGTTGCATTCCGCTCCGAATTTCGGGCTTCCGCTTCGGATTTAAAATTTGAATTTTCTTTGTTTTTTGTCATTTGTTTCTTGATGATTTGTATTTCTTCGGATTTAGAGCTTATGGCTTCGGATTTGAAATTTATTTGGTTCTTGTAATTTGGTTCTTTGGTATTCCTTCGCATTCCCCCACTACTTCATTCTCGACCATATTTCATAAATCGGGTCGCCTTTAGAGCTTAAGCCGGAGTGGATCCAGTTGCCGTTTTCTATTTTCCCGTCGAAGCTGAGGGAAGCCCCCACTCTGGTGCTGTCGCGCGAAAAGAATTCAATGTGCTCCGTATATTTTCCATTGGCGAAAGTATAGGTGCCGCCGCCTGTGCCCGAAAATTCACCTGTTTCTATATTAATGGCTGCCCATTGAAAGCGGGTTGCTGTCAGCAATTTCAGCGTCCTTCTCGGTCTCAGCGGTATATCGCCCATTTTCTCATCCTGTTTTCTTTGTGTAATGCGCCAGTTACCGGCTAACCCGCTTTTTCCGTCATCCGTTCTTTGCCATTGCATGGGCGATCCGCTGATCGTGCTGGAAAGCATACCGTTGCTGATGCTGTATTCATGGCTCAGTGTTTTGCCCACCTGCAATTTATCGTTGCTGTTGAACTCCACTTTAAGGGTAATCTGGTTACCGGCAGCCGTTAGCGGTCCTCCAAAGCTGTGCATAAATTTTTTATTGACCTTATCGTACCGGGTGAGCATGCAATAGCCATCGGCAATGATGAGCGACTGCTCGATGCTGCCTTCGGTGGTATGCCAGGCGCCATTTAGTATGGCGGGGTCGTTGTAAACGCCTGAAAAGCTTTTGGGAAAGGAAAGCACGACAAATAAAAATAATAGAGACACAATCTTTACGGCGTGCCTGGGCAGATATTTCATAAAAAATATTTTAATCGTATTACAAATGTTTCCGCGGGGTTTGCAGATCAGGAATCCGCAATAAAGATACCCATCCACAAACGTTTGTCCAAAATTTTGGCGGATATAAAATGAATGCATTTTTCCTCCTATCTTGCAGCTTCCCCCTATGCATAATTCTTTGAATAATTAAAATACCTAAATTCCAACTGATCATGAGCATGGTTGATTCTTTTGAAAAAATTTCCTGCCAAATACTCCCGGATTTTAAGGCAGGCTCCCGGTTCGCCGCGCAGGAAGTGGTAAGCCTCATTAAAGAGCGGCAGTTGCAGGGCAAAACCTGTGTTTTAGGACTGGCTACGGGCTCTACGCCTAAAACCCTGTATACCGAGCTTATCAGGCTACACAAAGAAGAAGGCGTGAGCTTTAAAAATGTGATTGCGTTTAATTTAGATGAGTATTATCCCATTGATAAGAATGCCCTGCAAAGCTATCATCGTTTTATGCGGGTTAATCTTTTTGATCATATTGATATTGACCAGGCCAATTGCCATATACCCAGCGGCGAATGGCCCAAGGAAAAGGTAAAGGAATATTGCAACCATTATGAGCAGATGATTGAAGATGCCGGGGGGATTGACCTGCAGATATTAGGCATTGGCGTAAACGGGCATATCGGCTTTAATGAGCCCGGGTCGAGCGTATATTCCAAAACACGCCTGGTGACCCTTGAAAACTCAACAAGGCTGGCCAACTCCTACGAATTCGTCAATATTTCGCAGGTGCCCCGCCTGGCGGTTACCGCAGGCATAAGCACCATCATGAAAGCTAAAAAGATATTGCTGATGGCCTGGGGACAGTTTAAAGCCCCTGTGGTAAAATCCGCTGTAGAAGATAATATAACAGAATCCATCCCGGCTTCCTTATTGCAAAACCACGATAACTGTGTTTTTGTTTTAGACGAGCTGGCGGCTTCGGAGCTTACGCGCATTAAATCGCCCTGGCTTACGGGTGATTGCGAGTGGACGCCCAAACTCATCCGCCGTGCGGTAATTAACACGGCCATCAAATTGAACAAGCCGGTGCTGAGCTTAACCAACAGCGACTATACCGATAACGGGCTGGGCGATCTGCTGGTGGAAAAAGGAGATGTGTATGAAATTAACCTGCAGGTATTTTATATGCTGCGCGACAGCATCACAGGCTGGCCGGGTGGAAAACCCAATTCAGATATTCCCCAGCATCCCGAGCGGTCAACGCCTTATCCTAAAAAAGTAGTTATATTTTCCCCGCACCCCGATGATGATATCATTTCTATGGGAGGTACTTTTCAGCGCCTGCACGACCAGGGGCATGAAGTGCATGTGGCCTACCAAACTTCGGGAAATATTGCAGTTACGGATGAGTTTGTAACCCGCTTTCTAGATTTTGCGGTGGGATTTGAGGATATGTTTGGCATAGACAGCAAAAAATCAACGCAAATATCCAAAGAAGCGCGGGAATACTTTTCCCGGAAAAAGACCCGGCAGTCGGACACGCCGGAAATCAGGAATATCAAAGGGCTTATCCGCCGGTGTGAGGCCAAGGCTACCTGCCGGTATATAGGGATAGGAGATGAGCGTGCTCATTTTCAGAACCTGCCTTTTTACGAAACCGGTACTATTGAAAAGAAACCGATGGGTGAAGAAGATGTGCAACTGACCATGAAGCTGTTACGGGAATTAAAGCCGCAGCAGGTATATTGCGCCGGCGACCTGGCCGATCCGCATGGAACGCATAAGGTTTGTCTTGAAATTGTTTTTGAGTCACTCAAGCGCATTAAGGCTGCCGGTGATGAATGGGTGAAGGATTGCTGGGTATGGTTGTATAAGGGCGCCTGGCAGGAGTGGGATATTACTGAAATTGAAATGGCGATACCTATGAGCCCGGAGCAGGTATTGAAAAAACGCTTTGGCATTTTCATACACCAGTCGCAAAAAGATTCCGTGCCGTTCCAGGGAACGGATGCCCGTGAGTTCTGGCAACGGGCGGAAGAACGCAATGCCAATACCGCCGACCTGTATGCCCAACTGGGGTTAATTAAATACGCGGCAATGGAAGCTTTTGTGAGATGGCATTATTGAGGGATGGAAGGTAAAAGGTAAAAGGTGGAATTATCAACTCATCGTTAGTATACTTTGGCTGACAGCTGATGGCTCACGGCTCAGGTGCGAAGTGAAAGAAGGAGAATGCATCCTTTAGTAGTCGCCATGTACCCTGTACCTCACACCTCCTGCCTGACGCCTGATTGCCTTAAATATTAAACTTCAAATGCTTTTCTACGGAACATTAATATACTTATGTACCTGCAGGCTCAGTTGCCATTGTGGATTGGCCTTTATATAATCAATGATCAGGGGAGTAACAATGGCCGCTTTGCTCCATTCCGGTTGCAGGTACAGCTTACAATCTGCATTCGCCAACGCCGCAAATTTTTCAGCCCACGCAAAGTCGGATTTGTTGTAAATAATTATTTTCAGCTCATCGGCAAGGGAAACCACTTCAGGCAGCGGGGCTTTGAATTTTTTGGGAGAAAGACATACCCAGTCCCATACACCGCTCATTTTGCTGCTGCCGGAAGTTTCAATATGCGTACGGAACCCGGCAGCTTGCAGGGCCGTTGTAAGTGATTTAAGATCGTAGAGTAATGGCTCCCCTCCGGTAATTACAGCAATAACATTATTGTTACCCGATGGTTGATGGCTGGCAGGAAGCGCCTGCAATGCCGTGTTTACAATAGTATCAATTGATTTTTGCGGATGCGCATCAGCGTCCCAGCTTTCCTTTACATCGCACCAAACGCATCCCACATCGCATCCTCCAAGCCGGATAAAATAAGCAGCTTTTCCCTGGTGCGCCCCTTCACCCTGGAGTGTATAAAATGACTCCATAACAGGAAGTGTTGTTGCAGGAATATTTATTGTTTCTTTCAAAATCAATATAAAATTAACAGTACTTCAGGTTCACAAACTTCAAAACTTTAAAACCACAAACCATAAACTTTCTGCTATTGCGTGGCGGCAAGATAAGTATTTTGCATAAGCGCAGCTATGGTCATGGCGCCCACTCCGCCGGGCACGGGAGTAATATAGCTGCATTTGGGCGCTACGGTTTCGTATTGCACATCGCCCTTAATGGCATAACCCTTCTTTTTGGTTGTATCTTCTACCCGCGTAATGCCCACATCAATTACGATAGTCCCATCCTTCACCATATCTGCGGTAAGGAACTCCGGTTTGCCCAATGCTGCTACTATAATATCCGCCTGCAGGCAAATTTCTTTCAGGTTACGGGTATGCGAATGGCAGAGCGTTACGGTGCAGTTTCCCACAGGTGTATTCTGGCTGAGGAGAATGCTGATGGGGCGGCCTACAATATTGCTTCGCCCTATTACCACCGCATGTTTTCCCTTCGTTTCAATTTTATAATGTTCAAGCAACAACAAAATGCCATAAGGTGTGGCAGGGATATAAGCAGGCTGCCCCTGGATCATTTTACCTATATTGGCGGGGTGAAAACCATCCACATCCTTTTCCGCGGCAATAGTGTTGATCACTTTTTCTTCGGCAATTTGCCCGGGCAGCGGTAACTGAACCAGTATTCCATCAATATTGTCATCTGCGTTCAGTTCCTGTATTTTTTGAAGCAGAACCTGTTCTTCAACATCTGCGTTAAAGCGAATAAGGGTAGATTGATATCCTATTTCCGCGCAGGTTTTTACTTTTGAAGCAACATAGGTTTCACTGGCGCCGTTATTACCTACCAAAACGGCTGCCAGGTGTGGTGTTTTCTTGCCTTTTTCTCTCAGGGCGTCTACTTTTAGTTTTAAGCTATCTTTTACCGACTGTGCTACCAGCCTGCCATCTAATATTTGCATGGCGCAAAGGTAGAGGTGAAAATTGAAAAGGCAAAAGCGAAATCAGCCGGATATCATTATTTAAATGAGCAACCGGCTAAAAACGCCGCTTCTTATTTTTATTTGCTATAATGTCTTCTCTATCTTTGCCATATGTTACCCATCAGCACCCGTGGGCAGATAATGCCGGCATCGCCCATCCGGAAATTGGTTCCATTTGCCGAAGCTGCCAAACAAAAAGGTATAATGGTATACCATCTCAATATCGGTCAACCCGATATTGAAACGCCCCAACCTATGCTGGATGCGGTTCGTCATTCGGATTTTAAAATATTGGAATATAGCCACAGTGCCGGCAATGAAACGTACCGCCGAAAGCTGGTAAAGTATTACAAAGCTGCCGGGATAGTTATTGATCATACCCATATCCTTATTACAACCGGTGGATCGGAAGCTATTTTATTTGCCATGATGAGCTGCCTCGATGCAGGAGATGAAGTGATCATTCCAGAGCCTTTTTATGCCAACTATAATGGGTTTGCTGTTGCTGCAGGAGTAAAAGTAGTGCCGGTAACTTCGTATATTAAAGATGGCTTTGCATTACCGCCTATTGCTGACCTGGAACAGAAAATAACCGGCCGCACAAAAGCCATTCTTATTTGTAATCCCAATAATCCAACGGGATACCTGTATAGTCGCAACGAACTGGAAACCTTAAAAGACATTGTTCAGAAGCATGGACTGTATCTTTTTTCTGATGAGGCATACCGGGAATTTTGTTATACCGGCACACATTTTAGTGCTATGCAGTTAGAGGGTGTGAATGAAAATGTAATATTGCTGGATACCATTTCCAAACGCTACAGCTCATGCGGCGCAAGAATAGGGGCATTGATCACAAAGAACAAACAGGTGGTGGAAACGGCTGTTAAGTTTGCACAGGCCCGACTCAGCCCGCCTTCTTTCGGACAAATTGCCGGGGAAGCTGCATTGGACCTGCCGGCTGATTATTTCGATGCTACCAAAGCCGAATATCAATTACGAAGAGACACATTGGTAGCGCGTTTAAATAATATTCCGGGTGTATTTTGCCCCAATCCCGGAGGAGCTTTTTATGCTATGGCTCAGCTTCCTGTAGATGATTCCGACCGGTTCTGCCAATGGATATTAGAATCCTTTTCTTATGAAGGACAAACGGTAATGATGGCGCCGGCAACCGGTTTTTACGGAACACCGGGACTTGGAAAACAGGAAGTGCGCATTGCCTATGTACTGAATGTGGATGCTATTCATAAAGCAATGGATTGTTTAGAAAAAGCGCTTGAGGTATATAAAAATTTGGTGTAGCAATGGATTGATGGGTGGCCCGTTTTTACTACATTCGGCCTGTAACTTACCACTTACCCCTCCCTGTTACGCCTGTGCAGTAGGTCCTCCGAAATTCATGGGGATCTGTATTTCTTCAATATCCTGTATAGGTCCGTTGGCTGCTTCAAAACGCTTTACATTATCTACCAGGGCTTTCATAAAACGTTTGGCATGCTGAGGTGTAAGAATAATTCTTGATTTCACTTTGCTTTTGGGTGTGCCCGGCATCACATTCACGAAATCCACTACAAATTCGGCATGGCTGTGCGTAATAATAGCAAGATTGGCGTAAACGCCTTCGGCGATTTCTTCAGAAATTTCTATATTGAGCTGATTGGGTTGCTGATCTGCCATAATAGTTGTTTGTGCAAATGTAAACCAAGATTTGACATTTAAGATTTGATATTTGAGATTGCACTTCACCTGGATGGCTTCACGCAAAGTGCGCAATGAATGAAGACGCAAATGACATCTTTTCATTTTTTCGCTCAAAGCTGATTGCTGACAGCCAGTCCGGGTGCTTCGTATTTCCTTCGGATTTCGAAATTTAATATTCGGATTTGCGACTTATTTGATTCTTGCTTTTTGTTATTTGATTCTATTGTATTCTCCCCTTAATTCCTACATTTGACCTCTTAAATAAAATCGCCATGAAACAATATGCTTTTCTCGCGTTAAGCGCCGCGGTAAGTATATTATTATCCTGCAATGATAATAATGCAACAGCAACAAATGAACCATCAAAGGATTCTTCTATGAGCTATATACAGCAAAGGGTGGCATTGTATGAAAAGGTAAAGCTAACAACCAATTTAAGTCAGCTTACTGCAAAGGAAAAAGAAATGCTGCCCCTGCTTATGGAAGCGGCAGGAATTATGGATGACCTGTTCTGGTTGCAGGCCTATGGCAATAAAGACAGTTTGCTGAATGCTGCACAGGATGAAGCGGCAAAGCAATTTATGCTTATCAATTATGGCCCGTGGGACAGGCTGAATAACGACACCCCGTTTATTGCCGGTGCAGGCATTAAGCCGCCCGGTGCTAATTTTTATCCGAAGAACATGACCAAAGAAGAATTTGAAAAGGCTGATTTAAAGGATAAGGAGGGGCTGTATACTGTAGTTAAACGTGATGCTGCCGGCAAACTGTATTCAGTGCCCTACCACGAAGAATATAAAGCGCAGCTTGAAAAAGCGGCTTCATTGCTGAAAGCAGCAGCGGAACTTGCAGAAGATGCCGGATTAAAAAAATATTTACAGTTGCGTGCAGAAGCGCTTGTTACCAGTAAATATACCGCCAGCGACATGGCCTGGATGGACATGAAAACAAATGGTATTGATTTCATTATAGGGCCTATTGAAAATTATGAAGATAAGCTGTTCAGTTACCGCGCATCCTTTGAGGCTTACCTGCTGGTAAAAGATAAGGAATGGAGCAGGCGACTGGCAAAATATGTTGCCATGTTGCCCGAACTGCAGGAAGGGCTTCCTGTGGAAAAGAAATACAGGTCGGAAAAGCCCGGTACCGATTCGGAGCTCAATGCATACGATGTAATTTATTATGCAGGCGATTGTAATGCCGGCTCCAAAACCATTGCCGTTAACCTGCCCAATGATGAAACCATACAAAAAACCAAAGGAACCCGCCGCTCACAGCTTAAAAATGCCATGCAGGCCAAATTCGATAAAATATTGATGCCCATAGCTGATGAACTCATTGATGCTTCCCAATTATCGCAAATAGCATTTGATGCTTTTTTCTCTAATGTAATGTTCCATGAAGTAGCGCATGGACTGGGTATTAAACAAACGGTAAACGGAAAGGGAACGGTGAGGGCTGCCTTACAGGAACAGAACTCCTGGCTTGAAGAAGCTAAGGCAGATATACTGGGTTTATACATGGTAACAACACTGGTGGAGAAAGGAGAGCTGGAAGGAACTATCGAAAGTTATTACACTACGTATATGGCAGGAATACTGCGTTCTGTTCGTTTTGGGGCCGCCAGTGCACACGGTAAGGCCAATATGCTCAATTTTAACTTCCTCCAGGAAAAAGGCGCTTTTGAAAAAACAAGCGAGGGACGCTATAAAGTAAATTATGAAAAATTCCGCTCTGCAATGAATGACCTGGGAGCGCTTATCCTGACACTACAGGGCAATGGCGATAAAGCAGGTGTGGAAGCGCTGCAAAAAGAAAAAAGCATTATTAAGACTGATCTGAAATCCGATCTGGATGCCTTACAGCAGAAAGGAATACCCGTAGACATCGTTTTTGAGCAGGGGCTGAGTGCGCTTGGGTTGAAATAGGCAGAAGTTAAGTTAATTTTTTTTGGGTAACCGGAAGCTTATTTAAATTTAAAAATAAAGCAGCATGGCAATCAGCAATAAAATAATTTCTAATTCCAAAACCGGGCAGGTCATCCGCTTTATTCAAACTGCCAAAGATACCAAGGGTGCATTGCTTGAAATGGAATCCGGGTTTGGTCCGGGGTCTAAAGAACCACCTCCCCATTATCATCCCTGCCAGGAAGAAGATTTTACAGTTGTATCGGGCGAGCTTACTGTAAAAATAGATGCACAAACGATAACCTTAAAAGCAGGCGACAGCCTGCATATACCCCGTAATAAAATCCATTCTATGTGGAACCGTTCGGATAGTAAAACAATAGTGAACTGGAAAGTTCGCCCTGCCATGAAATCCGAAAATTTACTGGAAACATTTACCGGGTTAGCCAATGATAATAAAACAAATGAAGACGGGATGCCCGGTATTTTACAAATAGCGGCAACGGCAAAATTCTTTTCTGATGAATTCCGGCTGGCAAAGCCATCCTATGTTGCTCAAAAAATTATCTTTGGAATACTTACTCCCTTTTCCTTTCTTATGGGTTACAAGCCGGTCTATAATGCATATCTTGACTAACTTAAAGGGGCATACGCATTTCGGTATTTGCCAGCTTTAGCCGGCTGGCAGCTTTTACAGGATGATTTTGCGTTGTAGTGTGCAGTTAATGAATGATAACTCCGCATCTTTAAACAAAGCACCCTACAGTACAGGTAGGTTCATTAAAAGAAAATACTAATCTTTGGAAGTACTGAAAAAGTTCCTGCCCGGATTGCCGGGAATTTATAAGTAAATATTAATGCTTAATTATGTATCTAAATTTTTCGCCAGTGAAATCATTTGTAGCGATTGCTGCTTTCGCCCTTGTGCTCTTTTCCTGCAAAGATGGAAAAAGCCCTGAAACCACCGTTTCTGATGATCCCAAAGTAGAGCGGTTAAAATTGCAGCCCGGCTTTAAGGCTGAGCGGCTGTTTGGTCCTTCCGAAAATGAGGATGGCTCCTGGGTTTCCATGACCTTTGATGATAAAGGACGCATTATCGCCTCCGACCAGTATGGCGCTTTATACCGCCTGGTGGTACCGGCTGTGGGAGATACGGGTAAAACAACTATTGAAAAGCTGGTTATACCCAATGATCCCACCCTTGTAAACGATACCACCAATAAGAAAGTGGGTATCGGGTTCGCGCATGGCTTATTATACGCTTTCAACAGTTTATATGTAATGGTCAATAACCTGAATAATGATGCATCCAGCAGAACAAGCGGACTGTATCGTTTGGAGGATACGGATGGCGACGACCAGTTTGATAAAGTAACCTTGATGAAGGCGCTGAAAGGAGAAGGGGAGCATGGCCCGCACAGTGTAATACTGTCGCCTGATAAAAAATCCATTTATGTTGTGATCGGTAATCATACCGATGTGCCACCATTGGATGCTTACCAGTTGCCTTCCAACTGGAAAGAGGATAATCTTTTTCCTTTAATAACAGATCCCAACGGGCATGCGGTTGACCGTAAAGCGCCCGGTGGATGGATTGCCAAAGTTGACCCTGAAACCAATCGTTGGGAAATGATTAGCGCAGGCTATCGCAATGCTTTTGACATAGCATTTAACGCGGCAGGTGATTTATTTACTTATGATTCGGATATGGAGTGGGATTTCGGCCTGCCCTGGTACCGCCCTACACGTATTTGCCATGCAACCGGTGGCAGCGAATTTGGCTGGCGTACGGGCAACAGCAAATGGTCGCCGGCTTACCCCGATAATTTACCACCTGTTATGAATATCGGGCAGGGTTCACCCACTAACCTGATGTATAGCGGAAACGCGCGCTTTCCTGAAAAATATAAGAATACTTTGTTTGCTTTTGACTGGAGCTTCGGCATTATATATGCCATTCATCTTGAACCCGATGGCGCCACCTATAGCGCGAAAGGGGAAGAATTTCTTTCGGGCTCTCCATTGCCGTTAACAGACGGGGAAATTGGTCCTGATGGCGCCATGTATTTTTTAACCGGTGGGCGCAGGCTCGAATCAGACCTGTACAGGGTATATTACCAGGATAATGATGGAAAAACAACCGATGAACTGGCAGGTACTCCTGTAGAAACACCGGAAAGTAAATTACGCAAACAATTAGAGGCATACCATGGAGCCCCACAGGCAGGTGCGCTTGATTTTGCATGGTCTTATTTGAATCATAGTGATCGTTTTGTTCGTTATGCGGCCCGTATCGCGGTTGAACATCAACCGGTAAGCCAGTGGCAGCAACGCGCATTGGATGAGAAAGACCCGGTAGCAGCTACAGCGGCGCTTATTGCATTGGCCCGCCAGGGAAATGCCGGGGTAAAAAACCAGGTGCTGAATTCCCTCATGGGTATTGATTATGCAAAGCTTTCTGAGCCGCAGCAAATAGATATTGTTCGTGCTTTTGAGCTGGTGTTTTCGCGGATGGGGCAACCCGACGGGGCGGTAAGGGAAAGGGCAATTGCTTACCTTGATCCGCAGTATCCTGCCAATACCAATGAGCTCAACCGCGGGCTGAGTAAAGTGCTGGTATATATTGAAGCGCCAAAAGCGGTAGAAAAAACAATGGCTTTGATAGCTACAGCAAAAGATGAGGATACCCAAAAAACCTTTACTTCTTCCTCCGATCTTATTATGCGTAACCCGCAATATGGAATGGATATCGCTAATATGTTATCGAAAGTGCCGCCTCAGCAGCAAACCTATTATGCCAATGTGCTAAGCAAGGCAAAAACCGGCTGGACACCTGAATTGCGTGAAAAATATTTCCAGTGGTTTTATACCGCGTTCAGCTATAAAGGCGGTCATAGCTTCAGGGGATTTATTAACAAGGCGCGGACCAATGCGCTGGAAAATGTATCTAAAGCCGAATTCGCTCATTTTAATACCATTTCGGGCGATTCCATAGTGAACCGTACCGGCAATGAGCTGGCAGACGCTGCTGTACAACCTAAAGGGCCCGGCAGAAGATGGAAAATGGAAGATGCTGTTGCGGTTATAGACAGCGGGCTTACCAACCGTAATTTTGAGCAGGGAAAAGCCATGTTCGCCGCGTCACTTTGTATATCCTGCCATACCATGAAAGGGGAAGGCGGCATATCGGGCCCCGACCTGACGCAATTGGGTACCCGCTTTTCTACGAAGGATATATTAGAAGCGATCATTGAACCAAGCAAAACCATTTCAGACCAGTATGGCGCCACGGTGTTTTACCTGAAAGACGGTGGTTCCGTGCTGGGAAGACTCATAAAAGAAGAAGGTGATCATTATGTTATTTCCCAGAATCCCTTTGCGCCGCAGATCGTTCGGGAAATTCCGAAAAAAGATGTGGCCCGCACAAGGGTGTCTGAAGTGTCGCCTATGTTGCCGGGTATGATCAACAGGCTGAACGGTGAAGAATTGAAAGACCTGATCGCTTACTTAGTGTCAGGCGGAGATCAAAACAACGCCGTATATACAGGTAAAAAATAGGATAGGAAATTTTGTAAATTATTCGCAATAAAAAAAGACTTCGCCCGGATATTATACCGGGCGGAGTTTTTTTGTTAAAGGCCCTTTATTTTACGGCAGGGATTCCCGGCCGCGAAACTGTCATCGGGGATATCCCTGGTTACCACGCTCCCCGCGCCTATTACACAGCGGTTACCAATGGTAACGCCGGGGCAGATGATGGCTCCTCCGCCAATCCAAACATCTGAGCCAATGGTAACAGGTTTTCCAAGCTCAAGGCTGGAAGCCCTTTCCTCCCAGTTCATGGGATGGGTGGCAGCATAAATTTGAACTGAAGGACCAAACAGCACATTGCTGCCAATCGTAACTTTCATCACGTCTAACACGATGCAGTTATAATTAAAATATACATTGCAGCCTACGGATATATTACTTCCATAGTCGCAAAAAAAAGGCGGTTCAATCGTTAAAGCAGTACCCTGGTCGGGAATAAGGTCTTTTAAAATCTGTTTTCTTACCTCTTCCTCCCCGCCCGTTGTACGGTTAAATTGGTTGCACAACAACCTGGCATTCCTTCTTTCTTCTAATAAGGTGGGATCGGAAGCATTATACAGATCGCCGTTCGACATTTTTTGTTTTTCTGTTGGCATGACAAATATTTTAAAACTCGTTTATCGAAAACATACAGGTGCCCCTGAAGTTAAGTGGTAATGATTGTTTATTTTGAAAGGATAAGCATTTTAAAGTTGAATTAATTTTTTCTTTTTTGCTTTTCGGGACCGATTATTGTGAAGCAGTTTGAAGCGCTTTAAGTTTTACCGGAGTATGTTAAATAAATGTATATAGTTGTATATTTATAAGTTGTATTATGCTGATTATAAATATGTTAAAAAAACAGCTCCCATTTTTTCCAAAATTACCATCATTGTTTCTTTTACAGTTAATGTTTAAACATTAAATTTGCATTTAAATTTTAAAAAACCAAAATGAAAAAAGTATTTTTCTTTCTTTCTGTTGCCGTGCTGGCAGCAAGTTGCGTAAGCAATCCCGAGGGGGATAAAGCCGAAACCAAGGATGCCGTAGCTGCAGGTGTGGCCGAAGGTGATAAGCTGGCAGTTGATCCCGCAGGTTCTTCTATTACCTGGCTGGGTAAAAAAGTAAGCGGTCAGCATACCGGTACCATTAACCTTCACAGCGGCGAGCTGATCCTGAATGAGGGTAAATTAGCTGGCGGTTCTTTTACTATTGATATGGCTTCTCTTGATAATAAAGATCTTACTGATCCAGAATACAAGGGGAAATTAGAGAATCACCTGAAGTCGGATGATTTTTTTGCGGTGGAAAAATACCCGACCAGCAAATTTGAAATTACTGAAGTAAAGGAGCTGGAAAATGGTAAAATTGCTGTTGCCGGTAATCTTACCCTTCGTGATGCCACTAAAAACATTACTTACGAAGCAGAAGTAATAGAAAGCAGCGCCACAAAATTTGCGGCTAAAGCCGATTTTAATATTAACCGTAAAGACTGGGGCGTAGCTTATGAAGGAATGAAAGACGACCTCATCAGCGATGAGATCAACTTTAAAATTAACCTGGTAGCAGGCCAATAAGGCGTTCACCACCTCTTTATATTTTCCCCGTTGCATAGAAGCAACGGGGATTTTTGTTATACATTTTCAATCACTTTACGCAGCTTTTCCCTCACCTGCGCGGCTGTGTGGACAAGTGCATCATTCTTAACCGCCATCATAGATGCAACCGGGTCTATCGCACTTACTTCAACTTTCCCGTTCCCGTGCTCCTGCACAATAACGTTGCAGGGCAGCATGGTACCAATCTTATCTTCCGCCTGCAGGGCTTCATACGCGAAATGCGGATTACAGGCGCCCAGGATCCGGTATTTTTTAAAATCAACATTCAGCTTTTTTTTGAATGTTTCCTTCACATCAATTTCAGTAAGTATACCGAATCCTTCTTTTTTTAATGCTTCCGTAACTTTTGCAATCGCACTGTCAAAATCATTATCAGTGATTGTTGAAAAATAGTAGCTCATTTTGATTATGGTTTTAGGTAAAAGACTATTTTACGGCAAAGATCAGCTAATGCCATTTACCGTGCTGTTACTTATGTTACATTCGGTACAAATAACATAACTTGTAAAGGCTTATCCGTTGTTGGTGAAGCCAATACATAAGAATCTACACACAACACCAACAACGGCGTTAATATATGTAAGCCAATGAAAACGGGTATTATAATTCTTTTGTTAACCTGCATGCAGGCTTTTGTCCGTGCTCAACCGGATACTGTAAAAGTAGCTTTCGTAAGCTATTGGTCAGTTGGTGATTCCTGGCGGTTTAAAGTAACAAGGATAAATGAACAATGGAAGGAAGGGGTAATGACAAAAAAAGACTCCTCACAATATATTGGTAAACTTGAGGTAATTGATTCTACAGAAAACGCATACACACTTAAATGGGGGCTTGAAAACACCCTGTTGTCATCTCTCAGCCTTACCCCACAGTTGCGTGATAGGTTATCAAAATACAGCTCACTGGAAATCATTTACAATACCTCGGAGGTAGGTGATTTTACCGGTGTCGAAAACTGGCAGGAAGTTGGCACAACGATGAAGGAAATGATGAATGAACTGGTTAGGGAAAGAGAAAAAGAATCGGGTAAAGACCAGGATGGTTTAAAAAAATATATGGAGTCTTTAATGGCAGTGTATGGATCAAAGCAGGGAATAGAAGAATTAGCAATGAAAGATCTTCGGTATATCCATTTCCCTTTTGGTATTCAATGTGTCATGAATGAGCCGGTCTTATATGAAGAAGAGCTTCCTAATATGTTTGGGGAAACAGCGATAAAGGGTGATGCAAAACTAATTTTGGAAAGTGCCGACACTATTCAGAAACGTTGTGTTCTGGTAAATCAGATGAAGATAAATTCCGATGATGCAAAGCGTTTAGTTTTAGAGGTGCTGAAGAAGATGGGACTAAAAGATCAGGAGTTGAATGAAGAAATAAAGACAGCACGGATTGATATTTTTGATAATAATCGTTTTGAATATTTTTACTATCCGGGTGTTCCGTTAAAAATTGAAGTAGAAAGGAAATCGGTAATTAATATTAGCAACAAGGAAAGCTGGCGTATTGATAAAAGAATTATTGAACTTACAGAATAAAATATAAAGTCTTCTACCGGATTAAAACTGACTATAAAAAGATAAGCCGCTAACCAGGTACTTTTACATTGATCAATATCTGATTATATATGATAACAAATCCTGTTCAGCCTGCCGGTAATACGCTTAAATACCTGCAGATCGTATTTTTTGCATCCATTATACTGTATGTGGGGAAGACGCTTTTTATTCCCCTGTTTTTTGGATTGCTCATTGCCATGATCCTGTACCCGGTTTGTAAATGGCTTGAGCAAAAGCGTTTTCCTAAAGGTATAGCCATTACCATTTGCCTGCTCATTGTAGCGCTTCTTTTTGCAGGAATTGCGGCGCTGCTCATCTGGCAAATCAATATGTTTCGCGAGGACGCGCCCGGTCTTATTAAAAAATTGCAGGCAACAGGGCAGGAGGCCGCGCAATGGATATCGGAAAGTTTTGGCTTAACCACCGCCAACTGGGCGCAGCAAAGTCTGGGCAGTATAGGCGGCCTGGCAAAAACGGTAATTAATAATATGCTTGACATGGTTTTCATGTTATTCCTGATCCCCATATACACGGCCCTGTTCCTCTATCACCGGCGCGTATTTGTTCAGTTTCTCCGGTGGGTGGCCGGCGAAAGGCACAGGCAGAAATTGGATTTGATGCTGCCCAAAATGATAGATACCTATTTTAACTACATCAAGGGAATGATACTGGTGTACATTATCGTGGGCGTGCTTAACAGCATTGGGTTACTGGCGCTTGGAATAGAGCACGCGGTACTGTTTGGAATGCTTTGCGCAATTATGACCATTATCCCCTACGTGGGTATTGTAGTAAGCGCGCTTTTGCCCATTTCCATAGCATGGCTTTCTACCGATTCTGTATGGTACCCGGCAGGTGTGATAGCCGTTTTTGCCGTGGTGCAATACTTAGAAGCCAATGTTATATTTCCAAAAGTGGTGGGCGTACAATTGAATGTAAGTACCTGGGCCATGCTGGTAGCTATTATAGCCGGTGGAATTTTATGGGGCGTTTCCGGAATGGTATTGTTTATACCTTTTGTTGCTTTATTAAAGATCGGTACCGATTATGTTGAAGAATGGAAACCGCTGAATCTTTTGCTGGGGAGGAGTGAAAGCTGAGAAGTGAGAGGAGAAAGGTTCACGTTTATCGTTTATCGTCTCACGTTTATCGGGGTGAGTAGTGAAACGTGAAGGTGAGAGGTGAAAGGTGAAAGATATTTCGGGAACGATATAAATGTGCCGCCAGTGCTTACACCGCCCATTTTCCCTTAAGCTGGTAAGCCAGCAAAAGGATGAATAATCCTGCTCCTGAATACAGCAATTGTAATGCGTTTATGGTTTGGAGCAGAATCATTTGTACGATAATCCATCCTGTAATCATTACACCGCCGGTAAGGCACCACCTGTACCATTGTTTGCGGTTAAGCAGTACCATTGCAGCTGCAATACTGCAGGATAGGCCCGGGCAAAGAAGCAAGACGAGGCCGGGTATGAAAAAAGTTTTAAAGGGAGTAGGTTTCAGCGTGTCATGCTGCAGTTGTAATATAACTCCATCGGGATATAACATCATTATGCCGCCGCAAACTACCACGGTAATTCCAACAAAGCAAAGCAGTATCAATAAAATGATCCTCATAATATGCCAGCCGGGAAATTGCCATGCTGCCTATGAAGCAAAAAAATGCTTTTCTGTGCTTTTCTCAAAGCGCCCGGTTTTTTCTGTTACCCGGATACGAAAAACAATTCCCGATATTTTGCTTACATCCTCATCCCGGAAGGGCCACTGGGAGGTAAGATGCATGGTTTCGCTGCTGATCAGCGGCAATTTCCTTTCCATAAGCTTTTGAAGCGCCTGCGTTCTCTCAGGCTCCTGGGGCAGCTCTTCAAATTCTCCCCATACAACAACGCTTTGCCAGTTGGAAAGGTCCCTGGTATCATCTGCCTGAAAGCAGACTTTTGGATTTTTACGCATCATTTCCACCTTCATGCCTTCAAAAGTATGCCCGTAAATGTAGGTGCCATCGTAAGCATAGCTGATCGGTACTACATAGGTCACATCTTTGGCATGACAGCCAATTCTGCCCACCAGTTGCAGTTGCAGTAATATTTCTATATCTTCCGGGCTTAATTTTCCAAACATGAGCTGTTATTTTGCCAAAGATAAGCAATGTTTTATGGCACGGGAGCTGATGAAGGTCAGGTAGCCGCAGGCAACATGCTGATAGTAATCACTTTTTTCATATTGATTAAACTCATGGTTCGTATTGATGCGGGTTCTTTTAAGATGCCGGGCTTATATATACATTTGACAGTAAAACCCGATCATGTATTTGCATATTTCCTCGAAGCTCCCGATCAGTGATGTACAAAAGGCATTCAGCAATACATTTCCCTATTTGAAAATTGAGTTTTTCAAAAACCAGGGGATACACCATCTGCTGCCCGGCGACCGCAGCATTGCGGAAGCCCAGCAAAAGATCAGGGAAGGAAGCATAGAAATTTCAGGAGATATGAAGGTAAGGGAGCTGGAACAGGCGCTCGATGCCTTGTTTCCCCTTCATGCCCAGGTGTTCAGGCGTTCGGGAAATATATGGCTGGAAACCACTATGACAGACGACTGGACCCTTGCTCACCAAAATGAGCATGGCAGGGAAATTTCGGCGCCGGATAAGAAAAAGAATACCATACGGGATGATTATGATCTGAGCCGCAATGATGATTAGTACAGCAGGTTGCTGAGCTGATCGGGATGCGACACAATAATTTTTCCCTCTTTAATCTCAATCAGCTTCTCTGATTTAAAATCACTTAACGTTCTGATCAGCGATTCCGTAGCAGTGCCTACATACTGGGCAATATCCTCTCTCGATATTTCTATGCGCTTTGAAGGTCCGCCGGCATTGAACTTATTGTGAATATCTACCAGCGCTTTAGCTATGCGCTTACGCAATGAGCTGTATGCCAGGTTAAGCAGCCGTTCTTCCTTTTCCTTTACATTTTGTGTAATGAGGTGGATGAACTTTGCTGCTACGGAAAGGTCATTGTATATCATTTTCTGAAAATCCTCCCTGGGCAACTGCAAAATATCAGCCTCCTCCAGTATAATAGCGCTATCCTCATAATTTCTATCTTCAATAATAGGAGCGTAGCCTATAAAGTCTCCCTCGCTGAACAGGTCGGTAATATATTCTTTGCCGTCTTCATGGGTTCTGAAACCCTTCACTTTTCCTTTTACGATATAATACAGGAACCGGGCCCGTTTTCCTTCCTGGTAAAGAAATTGTTTTTTGTTATAAGGTATTACATCATACTGGTTGGTGAGCTTTTGTATAAGTCCTGAATCATTTACATCTTTCATAAACTGAGTAATACCTGAAGCGCCCTGCTCGTATTTTTGAGACAGGATCTCCCGTTTTTTAAGCCGCACTTCCACAGCATTCAGCAGCTCAATTTCTTCAAATGGTTTGGTAATGTAATCATCCGCTCCCATTTCCATGCCTTTGCGCAGGTCTGATCTTTCGGTTTTTGCTGTTAAAAAAATGAAAGGGATATTGCGTGTATCGGCGTTTTTTTGCAACAGGTGCAGCACGCCGTAGCCGTCTAATTCGGGCATCATAATATCGCAGATAATAATATCCGGCTTCTCCCGCAATGCCGTTTCAACACCCTTTTTCCCGTTCCCGGCGGTCAGGCTCGTATAGCCTGCGAGCTCCAGTATTTCCGCGGTATTATCACGAATGTCTGCATTGTCGTCAATAACTAAAACTGTTGGCATGGTTTATTGTTTTTGATGGGCGGCAGGGATCGTAACGGTAACGGTGGTTCCCCTGCCTAAAGCGCTTTTTATTTGAATGGTTCCTTTTAAAAGGTCTGCGTATCTTTTTATAATATGAAGACCCAGGCCTGTGCCCTGTATGTTAACGGCATTTCTCCCCCTGAAAAAGCTTGAAAATAATTGTTCCTGGTCTTCTTCGGAAATACCAATACCCTGGTCGGTGATGCTGATCTCAAAATGCGATGGGCGGGTTTTGCTCCTGATATCAATTGAGGTGTTTTCTCCGGAGAACTTAATGGCATTTGCCAGCAGGTTAATGATAATGTTTTTGAGGAGCCGTTTATCGGAAAAGATAACCGGATTTTCTTCGCAGGAGAAAACGATCTGCTGTCCTGGTTTCTCCTGGGGTTTTATTTCTTCCAGCACTTCTTCCATGAATTCCTCTATGTTAAATGCCACGGGATGTGTTTCTATCTTGCCTTCTTCGAGCTTTCCGAGGGAGAGGAAATCATCAAGGATATCATTTAGATTTCTTACGGCATTTTTTATTTTTTCAACGTGGCGGTCTCTTTTATCCTGTTCAGCGGTAGTGGTATATTTAGAAACTAAGGCAGCCGAAGAAAGCACAGTGCTCAGCGGTGTACGAAATTCATGCGAGGCTATAGAAACAAACCTGCTTTTGATTTCACTGAGCTGCTTTTCCTTATTCAGCGCATCGTGCAGCTCTTTCTGCGATTGTTCCAGCTTTTGCAGTGCTTCTTTTAATATCAGCGTTCTTTCTTCTACTTTTACCTCAAGCTGTGTATTGAGCTTACGCATGTCGTTGGTCATTCTTTCCAGCTCCACCTGTTGCTGCAGCATATTCTGCTCTATGCTTTTCCTATGCGTAATGTCTACAATAAAAGCCGTTACAAACAGATCCTCTTCTCTTTTATAAAAGCTCAGGCTTACTTCTACAGGAATTTCCGAGCCATCGCTTCTGCGGCCGTAAAGGTCTCTTCCCGACCCCATTACCCGGTTTTGAGGATGACCATAAAATTCGCGGCGCTGCCCCGAATGAAGCGAATGGAAGCGCTGTGGAATCAGCATTTCAATAGGCTTTCCAATTACCTCCCGTGCATCATATTTAAACATGCGTTCTGCGGCAGGATTAATTAATGTAATCGCCCCCTTATTATTGGTAAGTATAATGCCTTCCGTTGCATGTTCAAATAAAGACACAAGGTGTGCCGTATCCAGGTCCATCATATGATTCTTATTTCCGGCGTTTGTCCGATAAATTGGGTGTACCCCTGATAAATCAGGACAAGACTTTTTTATGTTCCACCAGTAAAATATTCGTCAAAATAAAGCAATTAAGGCAAGCGGCAAGCATTTTATACCTAATCTTTCTGGTTCATGAGCTCGGTTTCCATGATAAGTACCCGCGGGTAAAGCATATCGTTCTCCAGGCGCATGTGATGAACAATATCGTTGTCTAATTCCTGTAGTTTCAGCAGCGCCACGCTATGTGTAATACAGGCATTTGGGGGTGGAGTATAATTCTGAGTAAGTTCACGCAGTTGCCGGATCAGCGTTTCTACCGTTTTTTGTTCCTGCAGCATTACCTGCTCAACCGGCTTGCGCAGCGTACGTACCAGCAGGGCGGCATAGGACTCCTTGTTGAGATAAGCCCTTGTTACCTGGCGAATATAAGGAAAGATGATCTCTTCTTCCTGCTGCTGCCGGGGCGCAATAATGCCGGAAAAAGTTTCAAAAATATCCCGGAGCTCCGGCAGATACGTATATTGGGCGGAATGTTTTTTTGTAAGATGCTCAAGATAAGCTGTTGTTTCGGGTATGGCCTTTTCAAGATAGCGGTGATGCACATGTATAATATAGTCGGCCAGGAAATCCGGTTTCCAGGTATGGTATTCATGGGCGGCATGTGAGGCTATGGTATACGTTGCGGCTTCCAGTTCCTGCAGCACTTCGGCTATAGCCAGGCCTTTATTGGCACATATTATTTCTAAGGGGAACTTTCCCCCGCAGCAAAAGTCAATATCGTATTTTTTAAATACGCCGGCCGTACGGTAATCGTTTTTAACAATATCCGAAACGCAGGCTCCTGCCTCCATTCGTTTAATTCCTTCAAGCATATTTCACCCGGATATCTATGTTTTTGTAATGCGGTTTCGTAAAAATATCATCTCTCCTAAAGGAGTAACCTGATAATTGTCATACGTTTTCCTGATCCTTGACAGGTAAGCGCCTTTATGCAGGTTTGACGCCATAGTATTTTTGGTGCTGCATGACCGAATATGAGCAATATTAAATTATTTGAGAGCAAACAAATACGAACAGTCTGGAATGAGCCAGACCCAAAATGGTATTTCGTAGTAGCCGATGTTGTACAGGTATTAGCAGACACACCCAATGCAACCGACTACATAAAAAAATGCGTAAGCGGAACAAACTCCTTTCGCAAGGGTGGGGACAACTTGTCACCCCCCTTTTGGTTGATACCGCTGGCGGCAAACAAAAGCTCAATTGTGCTAATGCACAAGGACTTTTAAGAATCATTCAATCAATTCCATCGCCTAAAGCAGAACCTTTTAAACTATGGTTAGCACAAGTAGGTTCTGACAGATTAGATGAAATTGAAAATCCTGAATTGGCGACACAACGCACAAGAGAACTTTTTAGCTTCGCGCCGAGGTCTTCATCAAAAGCCGTTGTAGGTTAGCTATGAGACCCTGGTGCTGAACGATTCGCCGGGGTCTCGCCCTCTGCACAATTTCCCGGCTGAAGACCCGGTCGGGAAGGAAAAAACTTTTTCAATTTTAAAAATAAATGAATAGGTTTGATAACCATTGCAGTCTACACCCTATATAATACCCAATACTCAATCCATCCAATTCCGTGTATATGATTTAACAGGTAAGAACTGAACCGTAATATTTATTTATATGGTTATGAGAACTGTGCCGTTGAAGCAAAGCCGTTTGTAAGCGTTTATAAATACTTAAAAATTAATTTTTGTTGCGTAAAGCAAAGCGTTGTATGCCATTTTGCCGAACAACCCGCAACCACAACAGACAGACATAACAATAATATGGAATTAAAGGAAATCAGAGAAGTTGTTGCTGAAATTTTAAGCGACATAAACAAAAACCAAAGTAACCTGACTTATAGAAGATACGATACTTTTTTTGACCGTATTGGAATGACTTACAGAAGGAAATTTGATATTCTTGCTAAGTTTGACAGACAGTTTAAGAATAAAAACATCACATTTTGGGCAGGGAAAGAGCAAGTAAAAAGATTAGAAGACTTTCACAAAGGTGAAACAATTACCTTTCGCTTGACTGAAAATATAAATAATACTAACCACCAACCCAAAACAAAAACAATAAATTATCAATACGCAGGAAAGATAAACATTGCAAATGCTGAAAGTGGAATTGTGCCTTATGAACACCAAGAGAAAGCATTTTACAACCTGCAAGAAAAAATAATCAAGACAAATAAAAATCCATTTGCGGGGCTTTTAGTCTTGCCAACGGGTGGCGGAAAAACAATTACTGCGGCACATTGGATTTGTAGAAATTATTTAGACAAAGGAAAAAAAGTTTTGTGGCTTGCCCACAGACACGAACTTTTAGAGCAAGCAAAATCAACCTTTGCCGATAAACTTGCATACAACGATATTTTTGAGCAAAGATCTTATTTTAATTACAGAATTATTTCGGGTATTCATGACAAGCCAATAAATATTCAACAAACAGACGATTTAATAATTTCAAGTAAAGACAGCATTAAAGCAGGCTTTAATCATCTCTACAATAATTGGATAAAGAACAACACAGAAGAAATATTTTTAGTAATTGACGAAGCACATCACGCAACAGCAAAAACTTATCGACAGGTTATCGAGAGTATTAAAAACAGCGTTTCACATTTTCAACTTTTAGGATTAACCGCAACACCTTTCAGAACAGCAGACAAGGAACAGGGCTTACTAAAAAAAGTTTTTCCAGATGACATCGTTTATAAAATTGATTTACGAACTCTCATACGATTAGGGATATTATCTGAACCACATTTTGAAGAAGTAAGTACAGGATTGAATTTTATCAAGGAATTAAGCGATGAACAAATAATACAACTTAACTACTTTGATATTGATAGCATTGGTTCGGGCATTGCCAAAACCATTGCTGAAAATGACGACAGAAACCACACAATCGTAAACAGATATATAAGGAATAAGGAAAAATACAAACAAACTATTGTTTTTGCTTTGAATGTTGATAACGCTATTGCACTAAACGCAATGTTCAAAGAACAAGGAGTAAAATCTGACTTTGTAATTTCAACAGTAAAAGACCAGGCAACAGGTGTAACTATTTCAAGTAAAGACAATAAAGATAAAATTGCAAAGTTCAGAAATGGTGAAATTGAAGTTCTTATCAACGTAAATATATTAACAGAAGGAACAGACGTTCCCAATGTTCAATCTATCTTTTTAGCACGACCCACGATTTCGTCAATCTTAATGACACAAATGATAGGTCGTGGGTTGCGAGGACCAAAAGCAGGAGGAACAAAAGAAGCCTTTATTGTTAGCTTTATAGATGAATGGCAAAATAAGGTAGCTTGGGTAAATCCTGAAAAACTTTACATTGAAGACAATATCAACTTCAAAGATGTTGATAGAGAAACCAAGAAACAAATTTTGCGACTTGTAGCAATCAATAAGATTGAAGAGTTTGCAATTTTAACCAACAAAATCATTGACCCTGAAAAACGAGAAGAACTTGAAAAACTGAGTTTTATTGAACGCTTTCCTGTTGGAATTTATCAATTCAGATATTTAGAGCAAATTGACGATGAGGAAATTGATAAAAATTGCGAAGTCTTAGTTTATGACAATATTCTTCAATCATACAAAGATTTCATTAACGCATTGCCAAGTTTATTCATACAACACAAATTAACCGAACGAGATTATTTACATGATGACGAATTGGAAGAACTTGCAGAGATAATAGAAGATGAATTTTTCAAGGGCACCTTAAAATATCCTGCTTATCTGGTGCAAGATTTAAAAAATATTTTGCAGTATTATACAATTAAAGATGAGCTACCACCGTATGTTGAACTGAAAGACAGAGAAAAATACGACATTGATAAAATCGCTGTTGAAATTCGAGAAAAAGACCTTGGCGAAAAATCACAAACCGAGTTGCTAAACAAAATTTGGGAAGACAATGAAACAGCTTGGGAAACATTTTTCAATTTTGACAAACGGAACTTTTTGAGAGAAATACAACTTGCAAAAACAAGATTAAGCCATCCCGAATTATTTGTAAGACGCGATATAAAGCCAAAAGAAGAAAAAGAATTAAGAAGTTACGAAAAACTATCTTTCAGCCAACTTCGTGAACAAGACCCTGTTTATGAAAAGCAACTTCGGGACAGCGTTTTTGCAAAGTTTACAGACGAAAGCGGATTTTACTATTGTGCCAATAGTGGGTACAAAAGCAAAAACAAACTTGACTTTCAAATTGACCACATCAAACCAATGCACAACGGCGGACTGACCGTATTTGAAAACTTACAACTTCTGACACGAAGCGAAAACGCAAAAAAAGGAAACAACGAATGACGAACAAAAAAACGTCATACAACATATAGGGCTTAAACGAAGTTTAGCATAGCGGAACTTCGATTTAGGCCTGTGTTGACTGAAGCGAAGGGAACCGGTTATTTATTATGGGGTTTCGAAAATTGAGTTTTATATCAAGACCTTGTTTAACTCAATAAAATGGGTTGACTTTATATGATTGTGCGGCTTTCGTGCGCAACCATAAGGGTGATTAGTTGTTTTGTGAGTGTTTATATTCATATTTTCCCGTCAATTCATATTGCTTTTACAGGTGCAGGTAATAGGTCGCCCTTTCGATGGCTGGCATCAAAAAATAAGATTAGCGTTTTTGTATTTGTGATCGTAATTTGTTTATCAACCATTGTGGTGGTCCGTTGTTATCAAAGCTGAGTACTTCTTCCATCTTTCCCTTCTTGCAATTGGGACATTGATGGATATCATACTGCAACTTTGCTTCGCGCCGGGGTCTTCATCAAAAGCCGTTGTAGGTTAGCTATGAGACCCTGGTGCTGAACGATTCGCCGGGGTCTCGCCCTCTGCACAATTTCCCGGCGGCGAAGACCCCGTCGGGAAGGAACAGCAATATTCCGCACGCTTAAAAAATTTAAGTAAAGGAGAATGCGAATACTTTGCCTTTCAGTGGCAATAGTATTCCTCTTCACTTAAATAATGATAGTGAAATGAGTATGCAGGAGGGCTGTTGATCTTCTTAAGGATTCGCATGCTTAAGTAAAGGGAGATATAGCCACAAATGCACGAATAATCATTTGTGGCAGGAAACACCCCATTTTAGGATAAACATAACAATAGATATATTTTACATGGAAAATTACAGGTTCCTTGCGTTCGCCTCATTGCTTATCCTGGGTTGCAACGGCTCGTTTTCACAGGAGGAACCGGAAGCGGTTAAACAGGTAAAGGTTTATTATAAGCCTGGTATGTACGGGGGATGGCCGGCCAATAATGGCATATGGATATGGGGTAATGAGATACTGGTTGGTTTTTCAAAAGGTGTATATAAAGATTTGGGCGCGAGACATAATATTGACAGGGATAAGCAGGAGCAGCACATGCTGGCAAGAAGTGTGGATGGTGGTGATACATGGACGATCGAAGATCCGGGCAAAACGGGCGGACTGGTGCCACATGGTTATTTTATGGCCAAACCCAGGACAGATGTTCCCCAGCAGGAAGTTTTAGAACAGAATGAAGCTATCAATTTCCTGCACCCCGGTTTTGCTTTAACGGTGCGCTCCAATGGCAATGCAGGACAGTCGCGCTATTGGTACTCTTATGATAAGGGTCATCAATGGAAAGGGCCTTTTGCCTTACCCAACTTTGGTACTGCGGGTACCGCGGCCAGAACAGATTACATTATTAATGGCAAAGCAGCATGTATGCTTTTTATTACTTCGGCCAAATCAGATGGTAAAGAAGGAAGGGTGTTGTGCGTAAAGACAACGGATGGCGGCAAAAGTTGGTCATTCCTGTCATGGATAGGCGAAGAACCGGCAGGCTACGCCATCATGCCTGCTTCCGTTCGTATATCAGAGCATGAAATTTTAGTAACCGTTCGCCAAAAAGAGGGCGACCGTAGTTTTATTGCTTCCTGGTTGTCGGCTGATAACGGCAATAGCTGGACGCAGTTAAAAAATGCGTCGGATGATACCGGCATAGGAAATCCGCCGGCCATGCTGAAGATGAAAGACGGAAGGATCTGTATGGTATACGGTTACAGGGCCGGTCTGGAGAGCATCCGGGCTAAAACCCAAACCAGTGATATAAGAGCCCGTATCAGCAGCGATAACGGTAAAACCTGGAGTAAAGATTATATACTGCGGAATGACGGATCGGGACAGGATATCGGTTATCCCAGGGTGGTGCAACGCCCCGATGGTAAAATAGTGGTGATATATTATTTTATGGATGATAAAACAGGCCCCGAGAGATATATCGGCGCAACGATATGGACTCCGCCTGCTGAAGGCAAAGAATAATCATTTCAGCGGGTCGCGCCGGGGTCATAAAAAGCCATTGTCGTTTCTGCGCATCGAACAACATCAGACTTTAACGCTTAATCTCAACTTTAGTAACTTTGTCAGGCTTTGGTTCCCGGCTGAATATTTCCCAAATGCCCGGCAGTACGCTAATCTTTAGCGACCAGGCTGTAACGACACAGCCAACAAACAACAAAAAAGGGATAGTATGTCAATAACAAAAGAAACAGAATTAGCCGGTATGAAAAAGGCAAGTGAAGCTGTTGCTTACACTTTGAAGGAAATGAGAAACTATGCTCAACCCGGTATAACAACTAAACAATTAGACAACTATGGGGCAACAATACTTTCGGATTTGGGTGCAAAATCGGCGCCCTATTTAGCCTATCGTTTTCCGGGTTGGACCTGTATAAGTGTAAACAATGAATTTTGCCACGGTATTCCGTCAAACAATAAAATACTGAAAGAGGGCGATCTGGTCAATATTGATGTTTCGGCTGAGCTTAACGGTTTTTGGTCAGACAACGGAGGCTCTTTTGTGCTTGGTGCAGACATCTACCGGCACCAAAAGCTCATAGACGCTTCAAAGCAAATTTTATATAAAGCAATCTGCAATATAAAAGGTGGGGTTCGCATTTCTGACATCGGTCATCTGATAGAGACAGAAGCAAAAAAACGGGGTTACAAAGTCATCAAAAACCTTACAGGACACGGGATAGGCAGAAGTCTTCACGAAGAACCAACCGAAATAGCGAATTACAGAGACCGGTTTAATGTGGCAAGATTTAAGAAAAATGCTGTTGTTGCCGTTGAAACATTTATATCAACAACATCAACATATGCCGAAACGCTGAGTGACGGCTGGACTATGGTTGGAAATAAAGGCGGCTTTATGGCGCAACACGAACATACCATAGTAATTACTGACGGAAGACCAATGATACTGACAGAAATGAATGAAATTTGGAATTAACGACTCGCCGGCCTCGCTCTCCACGCAGTTGCCCGGATGTGACCCACCGGTACAATTGTGATGCTAACCGGCCTTAATATGCTAACAATCTGCCGCAGGCTATTACAGCTATCCATAAAATAATCATTCGCGCCGGGGTCTTCATGAAAAGATATTGTGAGTAGCCATGAGACCCTGGCGCTGGGAATTTCAACAGATGGTTGCTAAAAATAATTTTTATATTAGTCGTCGGGGTCTCACTCTTCGCGCAATCGCCGGGCTGGGAAGACCCCGACGGGAAGGGAAATTATAGTAGCAGGCGAACGCTGAAAAGGCATTGACTTTGATCAATGCTTTTTCTTGTTCATACGCATTGGATAATGGCATTAAACTACACTAAT
>CALMQS010000130.1 GCA_937871285.1 uncultured Sphingobacteriales bacterium
ATCTCCAATTTCAAATTATTATATGCATCGTAAAGATTTTATCCGTTCGGGGTTTTTATTATGTGCGCCCTATGTGCTGCCATTGCGCAACATGCTGCCGGCAACCGGCGTAGAAGATTATATAATGACGGTAAACGGGCATATTCCTTCCGCAAACGCAGGCTTTACTTTATCGCATGAGCATATATTAGTAGATTTTATAGGGGCAGACAAAACAACTACATCACGCTATAATGCCACAGAAGTATATAATAAGGCATTGCCTGTATTACAGGAAGCTGTAAAAAATGGCTGCACAACACTGGTAGAATGTACGCCCAATTATTTGGGGAGAAATGTTGCCTTACTACAGAAGTTATCTAAAACCAGCGGACTGCACATTATATCCAATACCGGTTATTACGGAGCGGCAAAAGAAAAATTTTTGCCAAAGCACGCTTATACCAGTTCGGCCAAACAACTGGCCGCCAGGTGGATAAGCGAATGGGAAACAGGTATAGAAGGCACGGCCGTTAAACCCGGATTTATCAAAACGGGCGTTGATACCTATCCGTTATCTGCTGTACAGCAAAAGCTCATTGAAGCAGCGGCAATAACGCATTTGGAAACAGGGCTCAGCTTTGGCGTACATACCGGCAACGGGGCGGCGGCGATCGAAGAATTGAAGATCATTAAAGCCGCGGGTGTTAGTCCTGAAGCCTGGGTGTGGATCCATGCGCAAAGCGAAAGCAGCAGGGATATCCATATCCGGGTAGCAAAAGAAGGAGGCTGGGTTTCTTTTGACGGGCTGCATGATGATTCGGTGCAGCAATATGTTCAATTTTTGAAGGATATGAAAGCCGAAAGGTTATTGCATAAAGCACTGATATCGCATGATGCCGGCTGGTATCATGTGGGCGAACCGGGCGGTGGTATTTTCAGACCATATAGTACCGTTTTCACCACTTTGCTGCCCTTACTGCGAAAAGAAGGCTTTACAGCGGATGAAATACAACAGGTTTTTACTGTTAACCCGGCCAAAGCGCTAACGGTTAAGGTGAGGAGGGCATAGTTTTCCGGCTGCGTTAAAGTTATTTTACGGCATAGTTACTATTACCTTTCCTCTTGTTCTCCCTGTTTCTATTTGCGCATGGGCTTTTGTCATATCAACAAAAGAAAAAGCATGCGAAACATGCGATTGTATAATGCCTTGCTGCAGCAGGCCGGCTATGGCTTTCATATCACTTCCATCGGATCTCACTTTAAAGGTATAGCCCTGTATTCCCTCAGCAGCGGCCTTGCCGGCAACCGCTTCATTCAGCCCGGAAGGAATGCTAACGATGGTAGCGCCTTTTTTCATCACTGCTATAGAACGGTCAATGCTGTCGCCGCCCAGCGTATCCAATACAAAATCAATATCCGATACCTGTTCTTTTAATGGCGCCGCGTTATAGTCAATATGTTCATCGGCCCCAAGGTGCAATACAAAATCCCTGTTTGCTGCAGAAGCTGTTCCTGCAACCCACGCGCCAAAATATTTGGCTATCTGCACGGCATAATGTCCTACGCCTCCCGCGGCGGCATGGATCAGCACTTTTTGTCCTTTTTTAATAGTAGTAAATGCCCGCATGGCCTGCCATGCGGTTAAAGCGGCAAGTGAAGCTGCCGCAGCTTCATTGTGCGAAATATTGGAGGGCTTTATGGTAAGATGAGCAGCAGGCGCGGTTACATACTCGGCATAGGCTTTACCGTGGCCCGGAAAGTTAACCATGCCAAATACTTCATCTCCCTTTTTAAATGAAGTAACTCCACTGCCTGCTTCCGCCACCACTCCCGACACATCCCAACCCAATATCAAGGGCTTATCATCTTTCAGCGCATTGTATAGCCCCCTGCCGGAGCGGGTTTTTACATCAATGGGGTTAATGCTCAGTGATCTCACCGCTATCAATACCGCTCCATCCGCAATTGCCGGAATGGGCAGTTCTTTCAAAACCAGGTTTTGCGTTCCTCCCGGCTCCTGTAAAACCCACGCTTTCATAATGTGTATGTTTAATTGTCATTCAAAAGGTATGATCAGTAATTAACAGGTAATAATTTCATGTATTCATTCAGGTCGGTATGCGCTTCTTTCCGGAATGCGGTTCCGGCAGAAGATAATTTTAAGATACGTGAAGCCCTGAAATCGCGGTAATCATTGCGCCACCAGCACCAGGCGATCATATGCCAGTTATAGGCGTAAAATACAAGTCCTATGGGTTCTACCGCCCGGGAACTTACCTCATCGCGCAGGTTCTGGTATTCTATGTTAAGAATGGTTTGGGTTGCTATGGCGTTCTGGATCTCAGATAAATACGCGAAATTATTTCCGCCAAATGCGGAGGTAACCGTTTTTATCTGCGACTGCAGTTGCTCCAGCTTTTCTTTCTGACTTCCACGCAATACAGACCTTACCTTGTTTAAAGCCGTTTCGTAGTGTTTTTGAATGGACTGGTCAGAAAAATGGGTGGCAATGCTTTCCATCAGTATCAGCGCATTGGCTTCTTCATTGGTAAAAGATACGGGTGGTAAAAAGTAGCCCTGCACAATGAAATAGCCCCGGCCGGTTTCGAAGCTTACCGGCACACCAATTTCTGTAAGCGCCTTCACATCGCGGTATACCGTTCGGATGCTGATAGAAAACTTTTCTGCGATACGTTCCGCTGGCATAAACTTTTTAGATTGGAGCATGGTTAAAATGCCCATGAGCCGGTCAATACGATTCAATTGTGTTTTGATTTAGTGGAATTAAAATTACGCACAAAAGAGTTCCCACCCATTCGGAAGTAGTACTACATAGGTATATATTTTAAAATTTTTCATAATAATTGCCATAATCTTTGAATATTTTTCATCAAAAAGGAAATTTCTTTTTCTGTATCGCAAATAATTATGTATTTTTGACGAAATTTTTTAACCAATAGATTAAACCGAATATTTATGTGTGGCATAGTTGGCGTATTTGATTGCAAAACGGGTACAGAATCGCTCCGTCCCCGGATACTTAATATGTCAAAAAAGATCCGGCATCGCGGGCCAGACTGGTCAGGGATATACAGCGATGATAATATTGTTATAGCGCACGAGCGGTTGGCCATTGTAGATCCCCAGTCGGGCAGGCAGCCTTTGTATACAAAAGACAAAACCTTGGTGCTTGCGGTAAACGGAGAAATATATAACCACCGGGAAATTCGGAAATCATTACCCGGTTACGAATTTTTAACCCAGTCTGATTGTGAAGTGATCCTGGCCTTATACCAGGAAAAAGGCATTGATTTCCTGGAAGACCTGAACGGCATATTTGCCTTTGCCTTATACGACAAAAAGGATGGCTCTTATTTTATTGCCCGCGATCATATCGGTATCATCCCTTTTTATATGGGCTGGGATGAGTGGGGCAATTTTTATGTAGCCTCGGAACTGAAAGCGCTGGAAGGTGTTTGTAATAATATCAAAGAATTCTTACCCGGCCATTATTTGCATAGTAAAGATGGCGGTTATGAGCTGAAGCGCTGGTACAAACGCGACTGGGAGCGATATGAGAATGTAAAAGATAATGTTTCCGATATAGCTGTTTTGCGTAAAGCGCTTGAAGACGCGGTACACCGCCAGTTGATGAGTGATGTGCCTTATGGCGTTTTACTCTCCGGTGGATTAGATTCCTCTATTATTGCGGCGGTTACCAAAAAGTTTGCGGCTAAAAGAGTAGAATCGGGCGATACACAGGCTGCCTGGTATCCGCAGTTGCATTCTTTTGCTGTGGGGCTCAAAGGTTCGCCCGACCTGGCCGCGGCGCAAAAAGCGGCAGAACATATTGGTACTGTACATCATGAAATTCATTTTACCATACAGGAAGGATTGGATGCCATAAGAGATGTGATCTATCATTTGGAAACCTATGATGTTACCACCATCCGTGCTTCCACGCCTATGTACCTGATGGCACGGATCATTAAATCCATGGGTATAAAAATGGTGCTGTCGGGCGAAGGTTCGGATGAGCTGTTTGGCGGTTACCTGTATTTTCATAAAGCACCCAATCCGGAAGCGTTTCACGAAGAAACCGTGCGGAAATTAGGCAAGCTGCATTTGTATGATTGCTTGCGTGCCAATAAATCACTGGCTGCCTGGGGCATTGAAGGCCGCGTGCCGTTTTTAGATAAGGAATTTATGGATGTGGCTATGCGCTTAAACCCTGCAGATAAAATGGCCAAAGATGGCAAGATGGAAAAGTGGATACTGCGTAAGGCTTTTGAAGATTACCTGCCGGAAAGTATTGCCTGGCGTCAGAAAGAACAATTTTCCGATGGTGTGGGCTATAGCTGGATTGATACGCTCAAAACTGTTGCCACCCTGAAAGTTACGGATGAGCAGTTAGCAAATGCCAGGTACCGCTTTCCTATTAACCCCCCGATGTCTAAAGAAGAATATCATTACCGTTCTGTATTCAGTGAACATTTTCCTTCGGATGCCGCAGCGGCTTGTGTGCCTTCGGTGCCATCGGTGGCCTGCAGCACGCCGGAAGCGCTGGCCTGGGATAAATCTTTCCAGAACCTCAACGATCCTTCGGGGCGTGCGGTAGCCAGCGTGCACAATATGGCGTATGAAGAAAAGTAAATCCGGAGGAGTACAAAGCATCAAGAACCAAATGACAAATCACAAATAAAATTCAAATAACAAAT
>CALMQS010000131.1 GCA_937871285.1 uncultured Sphingobacteriales bacterium
AATAATTACCTAATTTTAACTTGGTGTTTTTCATAGGTTAGCAACGGCTGGCTCTTTCTAGGGCTGGCCTTATTTTTTTAAAGACCCCTATGCATTTATTGAACCGCAACCTGCTATTGCCTGCTGAAACCGTATAGCGAACCGCTATAATTAAAGATGGATTACGCTTTTGAAATATTATCCAGCAGATCCTCTGCAAGATCGTATACAGACTGCATCTCCGCTTCATTAATAACGGGCGTATACAAAGCCACTTCACACTGCTGGATAAGCAACTGGAATTGTGTAATAATGATATCGTCAAACCCTTTTACCTTCATTCGCTGCGCTATGTCTTTCTGATCCGTGTAAGTGCCGGTAAGCTGTAATTTTTCATTCATATAATTCCGCAAAGCCTTACCCAGCTCAGAATAGAACCCCTGCCCGTTTTGCTGTACAAGCATGAGCCTTGCCCGGAATAAAGGGTTAGACAAAAAACCCGCCTGCGGTTCCTTCTGGTGACTGGTAACCGTTTCCTGTCCGCCATTTTTAACGCTTCTCAAAACAGGTGCGCTGCCCGGTAAACGGATATACCTGAATAAAAAGAAACCAAACAAACCCAGCAATACAGCAGCGGTTATCATCCATAACGTGCCTGTTCCGGTTGGTGCACTTTCATATCCGGTTACCGCCGTGCCGGCGCCGGGAGCATTTTTTTGCACTACAGGAACAGCATGAATAACAACAGCATCCGTTTTCGCAGTTTTATACTGATTGGCCTGCGGATCAAAATAGGAGAATTCAACAGGGGGAATCGCTATGATCCCTGTTCGTTTAGGCATTACCGTAAATGCAAAAGTTTTATAGCCCCGCATTGGCGCCACGGTTTTTAAAACATTTTCTTTAATGTCGGGCTCATACGCTTCCATATCCTTTGGCCATTGTACCATCGGCGCATTAATAACACCAAAATTTCCTTCTCCCTTTATAATAACCCTTAGCAGCGCCACGTCATTCAGGGCAATTTCATTTTTATCAATGCTAGCCTCAATGCTGAAATTTCCCACCGCGCCATCAAAAGATTCCGGCCGGGAGAAAGCCGGAAGCGCCTTTACCGTTACCGGCAACGGATTGCTTTTAATATTTACGTTTTCGGTTATAATTCCTTCGTGCGTAACATTATCCGATTCAAACGATCTCAGCAACTCGGGCAAATGTTCCCCCTTGTCTTTCATGGCCGTTTCGGCACTTAAAAAAGAAATGGAATTTTCCACCTCTGCCGGGTCAAGTTCAAGAATGCCCGACTGCAGCGGAAAAAGCTGTGCTTTACGGATAAGGTATACATTGAAATTTTTACCATTCAGCGTTTCAATGGTGGAAGGCGCCGAAGAAGGGTCTACGATATCATATACACTAAAGCCATTAAAGGATGGCCTTTTAGATACTTTTGATTCTGAACGCAGGCGGGTATATAACTTGTAGGTAGCTATTACCGGCTCGCCTTCATAACAATGATCTTTACTTACATCTACTTTAATAAAAAGATTTTGCCTGATCTTGTTTTGAATATCTTCGCCTTTTCGGATAATATAATCACTGTATAATTGCTGATCCAAAACATCATCATACGAATGGCTTTGAAAATTATACCGGTTGTTATTGTGTTTGGATTCCTTAACCTTAAACCGGATGGTATTAAAAACAAAACGCTGGTTGTTTATTTTAGCGGAACCACCTGAAAGTGCATAATTACCCGGTGCTTCGGGCTGTATAACATACATGAAGGTCACATAGTTATTTACCGCACCGTTAACAACAGATGTGCCTGTTGTATGCAGCGGCCCCTCCACCACCTTACATCCTTTAAAAGCAGGTGGAATAAACTGCTGTACTTCCTCCGCATTCTCCACACTAAACTGCAGCTTAATGAGCTCATCCTGCAGCATAATATTTTTATTAGCTGAAGCGGCAACTTTTACCTGACCCGGACTTTGCTGAGCCGGCAGGCAAAAAACAAACGGCAGTAATGCAAATTGAAGTAAATATTTTCCTATATGATTCATCTTTTATTTTCTCTCCTCCATGCCGGTAGCAATCACAATATGATCATAACAAATATAGCATTTGACTACAAGAGGCCGGGATAAAGTTGCGTTAAAACACAGTATGTATGCGTATGCCCGGCGTATATTACAATTGTTTAACAACAGCAGGACAAATGAAACAAAACATTTATTCAAACATAATTCAATTATCAATACAGCAGCATGGCAAACGATGTTTTTAGTATCTTGTTCCCATTATTTTAATTAAACCATATTACGCACTGTATGTTACTTCTTGGCATTGACGTAGGCACTTCATCTATAAAGGTATCTGTAGTAAACGCTGCCGATACAAAACTGATCGCTTCAGCCCGGTTTCCCGAAACGGAAGCTACCATTATTTCGCAACATCCCGGATGGGCTGAGCAGGAACCTGAAAGCTGGTGGCAATATACCTGCCAGGCTATACAAAAACTCAATGCTTCCGGTAGTTTTAATCCACGCGATATAGCGGCTATTGGCATTGCTTATCAAATGCACGGACTGGTAATTGTTGATAAAAATAAAAAAGTTTTACGTCCTTCCATTATATGGTGCGACAGCCGTGCCGTTGAAACAGGTAATAACGCTTTTGAAGCCATCGGCCCCGCCTGGTGCCGGGAGCATCTTTTAAATTCACCCGGTAATTTCACAGCATCCAAACTGGCCTGGGTGAAAGCGCACGAGCCTGCTATTTTTGAAAATGTAGCTAAACTAATGCTGCCCGGAGATTATATTGCCATGCGGTTAACACAGGAAATAACCACCTCTCCTGCCGCATTATCAGAAGGCGTTTTATGGGATTTTCAATCCGATACCGTAGCTCAGCCGGTAATGGATCATTATGGCTTTTCCAATCCTATTATCCCCCGGGTACAACCTGTATTTTCCGTTCATGGCGCAGTAACTCAGGAGATAGCCGTGACATTAGGATTAAAACCCGGCATCCCGGTATCCTATAAAGCAGGGGATCAGCCTAACAATGCTTTATCACTGAATGTAATGAACCCCGGTGAAATTGCGGCTACAGCAGGCACTTCAGGTGTAATATACGCGGTAAGCGACCGGCTAACCGGCGATCCGCAGTCGAGGGTAAACAGCTTTGCGCATGTGAACCATACCACAGCACAAAAAAGCATTGGCGTTCTGCTATGCATTAACGGCACAGGTATTATGAACAGGTGGATGAAAGATATAGCCGGCAGCCATTTAACATACGCGCAAATCAATGAACAGGCTGCCAACATTCCTTTGGGAAGTAACGGGCTTACCATACTGCCCTTTGGCAACGGCGCAGAGCGTATGCTCGGAAATAAGCTGATGGGATCGCAAATCAGTAACCTGCAATTAACCACGCATCAACCTTCACATTTGTTCCGGGCCGCGCAGGAAGGCATTGCCTGCGCTTTCCGTTACGGGTTAGACATCCTGAAAGAAAACGGCGTTCGCCCTTCCGTTATCCGTGCCGGAAAAGCCAATATGTTTTTAAGCCCCCTGTTTACAGATCTTTTTGTGAACTTTACCGGCACCCCTGTAGAATTGTATGAAAATGACGGTGCAGTGGGAGCAGCTATAGGCGCAGGCATTGGCGCAGGTATTTACACAAACCCCCGGGAAGCATTCCAAAACTATAAGCCTGTTGCCCTGGCAGAACCCAATAATAATCAAAAAGCATATGCGAGCATATATGAAAGGTGGAAGGGCATACTGGAAAAAGCTTTATCATAGCCTGCGGGTCAATCACCGCGCAGGTATCCTTGTTATAATATCATATATGCTGGTTGTCCTTCCTGCACATATTCACGCGCAGGAGATACAGGGAACGGTTTACGATATTACACAAAGGATTCCCCTGCCGGGAGTAAGCGTACTTACCGCTTCAGGATACGGCACACAAACAGATTCTATGGGATTTTACAGCATCAGGGTACTTCCGGCAGACTCCATCTGGTTCTCGTACCTGGGAAAAGCCACTCCCAGATACCCGGTTAAAACCGTTCAGAACCCTGCCGCCTTCGACATTTCTATACAAATATCGGCTATTGAATTGCCCGGCGTTACGGTTCGAAAGCCTAATTATCGCTTTGATTCTTTGCAAAACCGGAGAGAATATGAAAAGGCATTCAATTATCGCAAACCGGGCCTACGCATTTCTTCTTTATCGCCGGGTAGTGTTGGAGCGGGAGCCGGCGTTGACCTTAATGAGCTGATCAATGTATTTCGCTTTCGCCGCAGCAGGAATATGAAATTCTTGCAGGGATGGCTGATAAAGGAAGAACAGGAGAAATATATAGACTACCGCTACAGCAAGCTGTTTGTACGAAAACTTACCCACTTAGAAAGCCCCGAATTAGATAGTTTTATGAAATATTATCGTCCCCAGTACGAGTATGTTGTTATGTTGAATGACGCCGAATTAGGGCTTTATATCCTGGAATGTTTTAAAGAATATACAACCCCAAAAAGAAGAAGAAGAAGCAACAATTAGTTTTTGAGCAACTCCCTACTTACCCATATCTACAAAAACACCATCTGCTCTTATTGTCACCGGCCAATGCTTTAAATAATATCCTTCACCGCTTACATTATACCCGGTACGCATATTAAACTTATAGCCGTGCACAGGGCATACAACATTACCCGCCTCATTTATACAGCCTTCGCTTAAAAGCCCTCCTGCATGCGGGCATTTGGAAGCAAAAGCAAAAAGAGCATCTTTAAATCTGCCTATACAAATTTCTTTATCTCCAGCTTCTGTTACGGCAATATTATTGACGCCAAACTTTATTTCACAGATATGATCCGCGATCCTGATCCAGCTTTGTTCTTTTTCGGGCATAGCGCGGTGAGGGATAATTAATGAAGATTATTATATATAATTAACGTAATACTGGTTTAAGCCTGGTAAAAGAACTCGGTTTTATATGGATACCTTATGCGGTATAGTTCGCGGATCTTACTGGTGAGCACTTTGCGCAATTCATCAATATTTTGCTTTTCCGTGGCAGCAATAAAAATACAGTTACCCTGCGTTTCATTCACCCATCTTTGCTTCAGCTCTTCCAGCAACTGTGTTTTGGTACCGTCATCCAGCCATTCATCGAATGTATTTTTTACATACAGGTCCATTTTGTTAAAAATGGTGATCACCGGTTTGTTATAGCATCCCAGGTCCTGCAGGGTTTTATTTACTACTTTCATCTGGTCTTCGTACTGCGGATGTGAAATATCCACCACATGCAACAATATATCACTTTCTTTCACTTCATCAAGGGTGCTTTTAAAGCTTTCCACCAGGTGATGCGGAAGTTTACGGATAAATCCAACGGTATCGCTCAGCAGGAAGGGTGTGTTCTCAAAAACCACTTTACGGGTAGTAGTATCCAGCGTGGCAAACAGCTTGTTCTCCGCGAATACCTCACTTTTGCTCAGCACATTCATGATCGTAGATTTCCCTACGTTGGTGTATCCTACTAACGCCACGCGAATAAATTCACCGCGGTCTTTTCGCTGCGTAAAAGCCTGTTTGTCTATTTCTACCAGCCTTTTTCGTAAAAGCGATATTTTATCCCGCACGATACGCCTGTCGGTTTCAATTTCCGTTTCCCCCGGACCTCTTGTTCCGATACCGCCGCCCAATCTTTCCAAATGCTTCCACATACCTCTTAACCTGGGCAGGAGATATTGATATTGCGCCAGCTCAACCTGGGCCTTGGCCTGGGCGGTTTTAGCGCGATTAGCAAAAATATCCAGTATCAGATCGCTCCGGTCTATTGTTTTTATACCCAATATTTTTTCAATATTGGATATCTGCGAACCGGTAAGCTCATCATCAAAAATAGCAACCTGAATATCGCCATGTCTTTCAATATATTGCCTGATCTCTTCCAGCTTGCCTTTACCTATAAATGTTTTGCTATCGGGATGCGGCAGTTTCTGATAGAATTTTTTAACCGCTTTTGCGCCGGCGGTTTCTGCCAAGAAAGCCAGCTCATCGAGATATTCCTTCAACTGGTGTTCTGTTTGGAGCTTATGCACCAACCCCACCAGCACCGCCTTCTCTTCCTGCAAAAATTTACTCTTTTTATCTATCAATCTTTAAAATTTAGAACTGCAAAGGTAAACGAAGCATAACGAAAAAACGGATGCACCCGGCACCCGTTTCCATATTTTAAACACAAATGACGGCCTATAAACCGCTTATGGTTAAACCAATGCTATAGGGCTTTACATTTGGACCGGCGCCTTCCCTGATGAATTCATTAAACTGGTAGGTTCCAAAAACCGAAAACACTCCATAGCCTACACGAAGCGTACCCGCTAACCGGGTAGTATTAAAATTTCTTTTGTCCTTTATTTTCCGGGTATAACCGCCGTATCCTTCCGTGTCGCGCGTTATTTTAGCCTTGGTATGGGCATCTATCATGGTTCCTACTTTAACGCCCAACGCCACTTTAAAGGCCTTGTTATAATTTGCCGGGTTACTGGCGAACCGAAGTTCCACAGGAACTTCCAGGTAGCCTGTAGCTATCTTATATTTTTTATAGGAACTCACCGTATCATGCGCAAAGCTCAGGGGGTATTTTCTAAGGTCAACCGTGGTTTGCTTAAAAAACATATTGTCGGTACCCAGCCCTGCTCCTATCGCCGCGCTGAACCTGGGATCCGATTTAAAGGGAAAATCAAACATGAAATACATGTTGAAGGTTCTGCTTAAGCCCCCCGTTCTGAAGGAATCAGGAGATCCTGCCCACCCATTATAACCTACCTGTATCATAAAATGGTCTGCAGCACGGCCGGAAAGCTGGCTGGTATTGCGGCTTTTTTTCCGCGAAAGCGTGTCTGTTTCCGTTTGCGCCCATAAAAAACTACCCCATACTAACAGTGAAATGACCAGTAAGAAACGCTTCATAAATTAAATTGAGTGACAAATGTATCCTGCAACAGGTTAATAAAAGGTTAAAGAGAACAAATATAAAAGACATTTTTCTGAACCCGGAAAACAAAAATAACGCTAACAAAGCGGCTGATCAAGCTGCGCCTGATCTTCATCTTCGCGGGAAAAGGTGCGCAAGATATTGATATTGGGGTAGATTAGTGTGAAAAAATTATTATACTTGCCGCATTATTATAATACCGCTTTTATGAACCGCATCTTTTTAAGTATTGTATCTGCCACGCTCCTGCTTGCCTCCTGTAATCCCAAAGAAGCAACTTTTGGAGAAGAAGACGGTCTTGCCGCTTTCAGCTCCGATAGCCTGGGTAAACATATCGCCGAACTTTCGGGAGATGATTTTGAAGGCCGCAAACCATTTACCGCGGGAGAAACAAAAACGATCCAGTATTTAAAAGAAAAGTTCATTGCAGCAGGTCTTGAACCCGGCAATGGTGAAAGTTATTTCCAGGAGGTGCCGATGGTAAATATTACTACCGATGCCGCACCCGTTATGCAGGTAAAATCGGCCAAAGGAAATTTTACTTTACAAGGGCCGGATGATTATGTGCTATGGACAAACAAAACAGATGCTGCTGTTTCCCTCAATAATGACGAGCTTGTTTTTGCAGGCTATGGCGTAGTGGCGCCGGAGTATAACTGGAATGATTATAAAGGATTGGATGTAAAGGGAAAAGTGGTAATGGTATTGGTGAACGATCCCGGTTTTAATGCAGGTGATACGTCTTTGTTTAAAGGAAAAACGATGACCTACTACGGCCGCTGGACCTATAAATTTGAAGAAGCTGCCCGGCAGGGCGCTAAAGCCTGCTTAGTTATTCACAATACCGAAGCTGCCAGCTATCCTTTTACCGTTGTACAAAACAACTGGAATGCCTCACGCCTGCGTTTAGACCCACGGGGCAGGGAGGAACAATTATGCGATATGATCGGCTGGGTATCGGGCCCGGCGGCAAAAAAACTATTAACCGCTGCCGGTAAGGATACTACCTTATTCACCTCAGCCGATGTGCGGGGATTTAAAGGAACAGCTTTAAACCTGGGCTTATCAACTTCCATTCGGGTAAAAACCAATTACAATCAATCCAATAATGTAATTGGCAAAATAACAGGCAGCAAATACCCCGATGAAACCATTATATATACAGCGCACTGGGATCACCTGGGTATTGGAACGCCCGATGAAACCGGCGATTCTATTTACAACGGCGCATTAGACAATGCAAGTGCCACAGCCGGGTTATTAGAACTGGCGCGGGGATTTAAAAGTTTGCCAACACAGCCTGAACGCACTATTGTCTTTTTATCTGTAACTGCTGAAGAGCAGGGATTATGGGGATCGGCCTATTACGCACAAAACCCTGTTTATCCGTCTAATAAAACCGTGGCCAATATTAACATGGACGGGTTGAACTGGTATGGCAAAACGAAGGATGTAATTATAGTAGGGCAGGGACAATCGGAGCTGGAGGATTATTTGCAGGAAGAAGCCGCCAAAGTGAACCGTACCATTACACCCGAAGTGCACCCCGAAGCGGGTTATTATTACCGGTCCGATCATTTCAATTTTGCCAAAGCAGGCATCCCGGCTTTATATATCAGCAGCGGTATTGATGTTATTGGAAAAGAAAGCGGGTATGGCAAAAAAATGAATGATATATATACTGAAAAAAATTACCATCGCCCCTCTGATGAATATGATGCCACCTGGAAATTAGACGGCGCCATTGATGATCTTCAATTGCTGTTTCGCGTTGGGCGCCGCCTGGCTTATGGACAAAGCTGGCCGCAATGGAAAACCGGTTCGGAGTTTAAGGCGATCAGGGAAAGCAGGTAGTTTGCTGCCTAACTGCAATCATATAGTAGTGAATATTTTCACTTTTAAAAGTGAAAAATATCAACTATCTTCATGAAAAATAAGTATAATGGCTGCAACTGATGTGAAACAAAAAAGCACCGTTCGGAGGAAATTCAGAAACTTCGATTTGAGCGATGAGATAAAAATGGTAGGCGCTGCCCGTAAGGGTATCAGTGCAGAGGTGTTTTACAACTTTGCCCGCTTAATAAAAATGCCTGAAAAAAGCCTGGCCCAACTGCTTTATATTCACCCCAGGACAATAAACAACTATCGGGAGCAGGAAAAAAATCTGGCGCCTGTTGAAAGTGAACACCTGCTCAGGCTCATTGCCCTTTTTGCAAAGGGAGAGGAGCTTTTCGGTAATGCAGATGAATTTAATTACTGGTTGCAAAAGCCTTTCTGGAGCACAAAGGAAAAGCCAATAGACTGGCTGACTACTCCCGGTGGCGTTGGATTGGTATCGGATGAATTAGACCGGCTGGCACATGGATATGTTGCTTAAATAATTACTGCATGCTGGTGTATCGGATTGTTCATAAAGCATATAGTAATACGCTCTTTGCGCCAGGTATAAGCGGGCGCTGGAACGGAAAAGGGCGCAAAGTAGTGTACACCGCGGAATCTGTGCCGCTGGCATTTCTGGAAAACATGATCCGCAGAAAAGGAGTAGGATTCAACGGGGATTTTAAAATAATGATCATCGAAATACCCAACACACTCGGCATTACTGAAATAAAAGAAACGGATTTGAAAAAAGGGTGGAGAGATTTTAAAGATTACAGCAAATGCCAGCCACTCGGAAACGCATGGTACGACAAAAGCGATACACCTGTTTTAAAAGTACCTTCCGCCGTATTGCCCGGCAACTTCAATTATGTGCTCAATACCATGCATCCTCATTATGCACAAATTGCGCTGATAGAAACCACCAACCTGGTACCCGATGAGCGCATTGAAGATATCCTTAAACGATACCGGTAAGGATAGTCTGCGTTTCTTTAAATGGCTTATGCGCATGAAAAAGGCTATGAAAAATCATAGCCTCCGTAATGTGGACCCTGCTGGGCTCGAACCAGCGACCCTCTGATTATGAGTCAGATGCTCTAACCAGCTGAGCTAAGGGTCCTTTCTCCTTAAAGAAGAAATATCATTGATTTACTTATAAGAACTTTCTGTTTTAGCCTGCTTACGGCTGTTATTGATCGCCGTTTTCTTTAGCGGTGGGCAAAGGTAAAAAAAAACATCGTACAGAATAATTTTTCTGCCATTTCCTTCCGCTATTTAAAATATTACAGCAAACCAAGCAGCACATTGTAGCTTTGTGCTCTCCTTTAAAAGAGAATTCATTGTAAAAATCGTAGTTTGCAAAACGATTGCAGGGGTATGCTTATGGATAACCGCCAGCCTCATATTGAACTATTACAACAACAGATTGCGCTTTTCAACAATCAGCAGGCATATAATGAACTATTCCTGCATTTTTATCCCTCCCTTCAGCAGTTTGCCTTTTCCTTCCTTAAATCAAAGCAGCTTTCGGAAGAAGCGGTTTCTGATGTATTTATTAAAATATGGAAGAGGCGCAGAACACTTCATACTATTATTAACCTCAAATTATACCTTTTCACCAGCACCCGAAATACCTGCCTTAACTACCTGAAAAAGCAAAAAAGCTGGCAAAGTTTACCTGCGGATGATTACTGGGTTGAATTGAACAGCGTATTTTTCGACCCTGAGCAATTAATGATCACAGCCGAAATGCTTCACAAAATACATGAAGCCGTTCAAAGCCTGCCGGCGAGGTGCAGGCTGATCTTTAAGCTGGTTAAAGAGGAAGAGCTGAAATACCGCGAAGTAGCGGAACTATTGAATCTCTCTGTAAAAACAGTTGAAAACCAGATGACGCTCGCTTTAAAAAAAATAGGATCTGCTATCGGATTCAATATCCACCGCGCCATTTCCTCAAGTGTAAGATCGCTTTGAACGTACGCACACACATGCTTTAGCTTTCCAAAAAAATTAAAAAGAATGTCATTTATTCCGAATACCGTCATTATGACGTAATTTTTGGCTCGATTTAATGCTTTTTACCATAAATCATGGCATAGTTTTGGCTTAAAACTATGACGATCCATTTTGAAGAAGTATTTTTGCTTTCCGCTCTTCCAATACCTCTGATAAGCTTCACAAATCTTTAGGTTTTTGTAACCCCCTGTGAATCAACCAATTATTTTGTACCCTCCTTTTTTGGAACCATAATTGCAAAACAGGAGAAAACCAAAAAATTGAGTTATATGAATATGTTATTAAAAGGTTTTGGTTATTTCGTATTTGTTTTATGTATGTCTTTTTCGCTAAAAGCTGAAGATATTCATGGCAATTCCGAAGCCCAGGAAACAGATACCAGCATTGCCGTTACTGAAATAGTTGTGGCAACGGCAGTAAGCTCACCTTCGGACAATGAAAATACCACTGCTATTATAATGGAAGAAGAAAATGCCGTTCCTGAAGCAATAGCTACGCCCAAAGCACCGGCAGTGAGCCAAAATAAATACAACACCTTACACCCACTGGCTATTGCCTTTGTAAGGGATTACGAAAAAAAGCACGAAAAACGCCTGGAAAAGATCACATCTAAATATGCGCGGCAAATGGCGCTCATAGACAAGATCATGATACGCTATGACCTTCCTACGGAACTCAAATATCTCGCGCTTATTGAGTCTGAAATGTTCAATGGCGCGGTATCACGCAAAGGAGCCGTAGGTCCCTGGCAGTTCATGGCCCCCACAGGCAGGTTAATGGGTTTAACCATCAATCATAACAGGGATGAAAGACGGGATCTTACCAAAAGCACACACGCCGCAGCAAAATATCTTAAAATCCTGCATAACCAGTTCAACGACTGGCTGCTGGTTATAGCAGCGTATAATGGCGGAGCCTCAAGAGTAGATGCTGCCATTAAAAAAAGCCAGAGCCGGGACTTCTGGAAGCTGCAGTATTATTTACCTGCCGAATCGAGAGCGCATGTTAAGAAATATGTAGCCGCCTGTTATATACTGGAAAAACAGGAAGAAACAGCAGTGCCTTTATTAAATATGGAAAAGCTTATGGCTGAAAACCTTAACGATTTAAGCATACTCCATATCAGCGGCAAATACAATATAAACGTAATTGTGGAAGCCTTAGACATGGAAGCAGAGGCATTTAACCTGTACAACCCGGATTTCGAAAAAGAAGTAGTTGCCCGGGGTTACGACATGAGGCTGCCGAAGGATAAAATGCAAAGATTTAAGGAAAAACGCCAGGATATATTGAATGACTCTATTGAAATGCTGTTAAAAAGCAACAGCACCGTTTTCAGCAACGATAAAAGCGATTATCCCGAAGCCATCGGTCTTCCCAAAACAAAAGCCATTATGTCTACCGCCGGCGAACAAAAAATGATGAAAAGAAAGTAAAGGGGATTATTTTATAAACAAAAGGAGTGCTGGATTATGTGTTCAGCACTTTTTTTATGGCTGCCGCCTTCAACAGGCACTCTTCATATTCATCTTCCGCCCTGCTGTAATACGTAATAGCAGAGCCGGTTTGAAAAGACAGATACCGGTTTGAGGCGTTATACAATATGCTCCTGATCACTACATTAAAATCCATATCCTGCTCCGGGGAGATATAACCTGCCGCCCCCGAAAACAAACCACGCCGGGTTCGCTCATACTGCTCAATTAATTCCATTACCCTTTTTTTGGGAGCCCCTGTCATGCTCCCCATTGGAAAAGTAGCTTTTAATATATCCGCTACCCGCACCGTATCCGCTACTTCCCCGCTTACAGTAGAAATCATTTGATATACCTGCGGGAAAGCGTATATACCCATCAACTCGTCTACCTTCACACTGCCTTCCGTACAAACCTTTGCCAGGTCATTCCGAACCAGGTCTACGATCATTATATTTTCCGAACGGTCTTTTGAACTATGCTGAAGCGTTTCCCTGTTTAACCTGTCGGACTCCGTACGCTTATTGTTTCGCTGTATCGTACCTTTTATGGGCTGGGAGATCAGCCTGCTCCCGCTCTTGCGCAGGTAGCGCTCAGGACTGGCACAAAGGAGGTATTTCTCTTCCAGCCTGTAGTAGCAAGAAAAGGGGTTGGGCGATTCCTTACTTAACGCCCGGTATACCTGCAGGGGATCAATGACCGCATTATCGTTATAAAACTCCTGGCAAAAGTTAATTTCATAACAATCACCACGTAATATGTGTTGCTGCAATTGCTGAACGGTATCAATATAAGCATCCCTGGTAAACCTGCTTTTTATTTCAATTTGCAGTGGTTGATGAGTTGTAGCCGGCACGGTGCTAAAAACAGCCGCGGCAACAGATGCATGTTCCCGGCTTTTAACCCCTATCAATAATTCGTTGCTGCGTAGTATTAAAACAATTTCGGGAACAAAAAAGAAAAGATCATCAAATTGTACAAAGTCCGCATTATTGGATTGCAGGGTCTCGATCTCGTTTTTAAGATCATAGCCCAGGTGCCCGAAGCACCAGTCGCTGTTTTTATCAATAAAACCCTGTAATTGTTCAAACGCCCTATCGCCGGTGGTATGAAGCACGCTTTCGGCGTTCACTGCCAGTATGCATTCAAAACGATGCTCCCGCAGCCGGTACTGGTGATCGTCTAAAAAACAACAGATGCTGAACTGGTTAGCCCAATCCAGCATCTGTTCTTTAACCTGTAAAAAATCATGAACCGGAAAGGAACAAAATGTTCTTTTCACGTTATGCTGTTAAAAGTCATCGTCATCATCATCGTATCCGCCACCGCCATCATCAAACAAGCCCATGTCCTTGAATTCATCGTCAATGCCCAGATCATCATCTTCTTCCTTTCCTTTTTTGCCACCTGTTTTCTTTGCTTTTGATTTAGGTATATCAAACTCATCGAAATCAGGATCCCAGTTGTCTTCCTCATCTACTTTCTCCCAGTCATCTTTCTCCTCTTCCGGGTCATCGTCATCGTCATCCTCCTCTTTTAAAGATTTAGATGCAACCTTTCCTCCTTTTACAGAAGGCTTCTCATCCAACTCCAAATCATCGTCATCGTCTTCGTCTTCTTTCTTCTTGGATTTGGGCGACGTTTTTAAGGGTTTAGCCTTCCCGTTATTAGCGGAAATTCCCTTACCAGCAGTTTTTTTATCTCTTTCAGATTTTGCCATAGCTTGACTAAATTAACAACGTAAAATTTCTACGAGATTTTGAGATAGCCAAATAATTTCAAAAATAATTTTTATTGTAATACAATACAACAATTAAAGTACCGGAATTATCTGGTCTCTTCCCGGTCCATTGGAAATATATTTTATCTCTGCGCCCAAATAACCGTTAATATGGTTTATATAATCCTTCATAGCCTGGGGAACGGAAGCAAACGAAGTTGTTTCGGTAATGTCTGTATCCCATCCCTTAAATGAAGTATATACCGGATCTATAGCCAGCTTTGCCATTTGGTAAGGCACCTGCTGCTGCAGTTTTCCGTTAATATTATAATTTTCACATACTTTCAGCTCAGTAAACGCGTCTAACACGTCGGCTTTGGTCATTACTAATTGTGTAACGCCGTTTATCATACAGGCAAATTTCAATGCCACCAGGTCAATCCAGCCGCACCGGCGCGGACGCCCTGTTGTGGCGCCAAACTCATTACCGGTTTTACGCAGTTCGTCTCCCACCCCGTCATGCAGCTCGGTAGGGAAAGGCCCGCTGCCCACTCTCGTACAATAGGCTTTGGTTACGCCAATCACTTCTTTAATTTTTTGCGGAGCCACTCCCAGCCCTGTACATACGCCTGCCGATATGGTATTGGAAGAGGTTACAAAAGGGAAGGTTCCAAAATCCACATCCAGCATGCTCCCCTGCGCGCCTTCCGCCAGTACTTTTTTGCCCTCACTTATCTTTTCATTAATAAAATATTCGCCGTTTATGATCTTAAACCGGCGCATGAACTCAACACCTTCAAAAAACTCGTCTTCCCACGCGGAAATATCTTCATGAAACTGCATGCTGTCTAAAAGCTTCTGGTGCTTAAGCCGAAGCCTGATATATTGCGATGTAAAGTTTTTATCAAGGATATCCCCTACCCGTAAGGCGTTCCTGCCTGTTTTATCCATATAGGCAGGTCCTATACCTTTTAGTGTGGAGCCAATTTTATCATTTCCCTTCAATACTTCAGAAGCTTTGTCGAGCGCCCTGTGCGTGGGTAAAATAAGATTGGTTCTTTCTGAAATATACAGATTCTTAGCATAATCAACCCCAAAAGTAGCCACTGTTTCGCACTCTCTTTTAAGGGTAACCGGGTCTAATACCACCCCGTTTCCGATCAGATTAATGATATCGCTGTGAAATATCCCGGAAGGGATCTGGTGCAATACTACTTTCTTATCTTTTACATACAGGGTATGTCCTGCATTGGGTCCACCCTGGAAACGCGCGATCACATCATAGGCAGGCGCGAAATAGTCTACAATCTTACCTTTTCCTTCATCGCCCCACTGGAGGCCTAATAATACATCAACCATTTGAAATGCTAATTTGGAAGAGCGCAAAAATAGACGAATGAGGGGAATAAGGGAAATAAAATGTGGAAATATGGAAATGTGGGAAATGTGAAAATTTAGGAATTTGAAAACCAGCCAGCCGGCAGACTGGTTTTCAAATGAGTGAGGGAGGCAATGGGTAGTAATCAGCTATCACAGCAGGGGGGTATCCAGCCCTCATGGTAGTAATTACTAACGATGAGACGAGTACTTCTTCTTTCACCTTTCACCTTTCCCCCTTCATCTTTATTTAAACCCTATGATGCTTCCTCACGCTGTAATTCCCTCCCACAAACCTCATGGGTTTTAAACCGTCACCGCATCCTCCTTCAGCACTTCTTCAATAGCAATAAGCAACGCTTTTACATCATCCGGAAAAATTTGCCCGATATTGCCAATACGGAAAGCATTGGCCTTGCTGAGCTTACCTGGATAAATAACGAATCCTCTTTTATTCAGCTTCTCATAAAAAAGCTCAAAATTAAAACCCGGATCGGAAGGATATAAGAAAGAAGAAATGATATGTCCCTGTATCTCCGGTTTGAGGTATTGCTTAAAGCCGAGTGCGGTCATTCCTTCATCCAGCGTTTGTTTATTGGCTTTATACCTTTGCTCGCGGGCAGGGATACCGCCTTCTTCTTCCAGCTCTTTCATAGCCTGCCGGAAGGCCATAAGGCTTAAGGTTGGCGGGGTAAACCTAAATTGCCCGCTGGCTTCAAGTCCGGCCCATTGATCGTATAGATCAAGGCTGAGACTGCGTGCCTGTCCTTTCGCTTTTTCGAGCTCACCGCGCTTGCATAGTGCAAAGGCAAAGCCCGGAACACCTTCAATGCATTTATTGGAAGAAGAAACCAGGAAATCAATTTGCATGGCTTTCATATCCATTGCAACGCCGCCAAAACTGCTCATGGCATCAACAATAAACACTTTACCATATTGTTTGCAAACAGCGCCAATAGCTGTTACGGGATTAAACAACCCGGTAGTGGTTTCACTGTGTATACAGGCCACATGCGTGATATCCGGATGGCTTTGTAAAAAAGCTTCCGTTGCTTCCGGAGTAACAATGGTATCCTCATCAAAACGAAGCACTACATGGTTCAGCCGGTGAATGCCTGCCATTTTCACTATCCTTTCTCCGTAAGCGCCGTTGGCAAGTATCAGCAGCCTGTCCTTCTCTCCCACTACGCTGCTGATCACACTTTCCACGGCAAAAGTACCGGAGCCCTGGATGATCACGCATTCATAACCATCTTCCTTACTAACCTGCGCCAGTTGCAGCAAGCCATTGCGGATATCCCTTACTGCATTCATAAATACCTGATCCCGTGATCCCATATCCTTTAGCATGGCCTGCTTTACGGTTAAGGAGGTTGATAAAGGACCCGGAGTAAATAATAAGGGCTGATGAGACATACATTATAATTTTATAGTGATGATTTTTTTATACGTTTGGAATTCCGGCTGTAGCGGGTACAATCCTTTTCTTTGCACGAACGGCAGACCGGTAAAAGAACACGCATGCCGCTCCCAGCAGCACCAGCGATATTACAGCCTGCAGGTAGGTGAACTTCATGAGTACCAGCGACCAGTTCATCTCTTTCATGAAAAACTCTTTATACAGCATCAGCACCACGCTGCCCAGGTAACCGATGGAATCGCACATGTATACAAAAAAACCCGCGTTGGCTTTAATACGGAAGTGAGCGATCAGCCGCTCAAACAAGGCGATCTGCATAGGCATATAAGCCAGAAACAAACCGGTGCCCAGTAACAGCATCCACCAGAAAGGAGAAATGATATGCCGTTGAAAAAGAAGGGTAGCCAGTGCCGTTATCAGGAAGCCGGCGCCTATAATACCGTTCACGGCCCAAAAGCCTTTAAAATTATTTTTAATAGCAGAGAGGCTGCCGATAACCGCCAATACAATAATGCTTGTTATGGCTTCGGTTTGGGTGAACACATTTTTGTCCCACCCCGGGTCTACCTCATTCCATATTTCAACCGTAAAATTATCCCTGAAATCGCGCAGCGTTGCCAGGAAAGTATAAAGTATAATAAAGGCTACCAGGCCCCAGCCATATTGCCGGAACACATTCCGTTTGTCGGTGTTGGTCATGGGTAGCCGCGGCGCCCGCAACGCCATGTCATCCTGCGAAGGAGCGGGGATAACAGACAGCATCCATACGAACAAAAGAAATAAAGGCAAAAACAATAAGCCCATTACAAAAGGCATCCAGAACTCCGATACGAGGGGCAGCCATTCGCGTACGTCAAAATAAATAGTTTTTAACATGCCCGAAGAAACGATGAGGCTTACGCTTAGCCCTATGGCAAGCACTTCTGTAAATCTTCGTCCTTCGAGATAGCTGAATACAATGCCCCAGATCATTCCCAGCGGAAGCCCGTTCATGAATAAAAAAGCAAAATTGTAGGGATGAGGCACCCAGCCAAAAAACAACAGCGCTATCTCGGCAAAAAGTATTAACCCAATGATGAGCTGTGTACGGCTTGCAGCTTTTAGCTCGGATATCACTTTTATTCCTATGAATTTGGAGATCATATAACCAAATACCTGCGCTATAATAAGCACTACCTTATAGTTTATCCCCCATAACGACAAGCCTTCATATGTGCCTGCATTAAACGGTTTACGGAAGGCATACATACAAAAATAGGTTCCAAACGCCGCCACCATGCACCATACAATAAAGAAGGCTTTGGAGCTTGTAAGCAGTTTTTTGATCACTCCCATCTGTAAATTTTTAGTAAACTTTTGTTTAGTATAAGTAAATATATTTAAAAATAGAATAAGCTGTGAAAATAACAATAAATAAGGGTTTAATTTTGGGCATGCATCACATCACTAAACTTTCGGTAAACATAAATAAAATTGCTACGCTCCGGAACAGCCGCGGCGGCAATAACCCCGATGTATTAAAAGCCGCCAGGGATATTGAACGGTTTGGCGCCGATGGTATAACAGTACACCCCCGTCCCGATGAAAGACATATCCGCTACAGCGATGTAAGGGAAATAAAAAAAATAATCAATACCGAGCTCAATATTGAAGGCAATTGCAGGGAACAGAAATTTATTGACCTGGTATTGGAAACGAAACCGCAGCAGGTAACATTAGTGCCCGACGACCTCGGACAAATTACCAGCGATCATGGCTGGGATACCATAAAACATAAAGATTATTTAACGGAGATGATCGGCGTGTTTCAGCAGGCCGGTATCCGCGTATCCGTTTTTGTTGATCCGGTTGTTGAAATGATTGAGGGCGCTGCCGCAGCGGGAACCAACCGGGTAGAATTATACACGGAAGCGTACGCAAAAAATTATCTCTCCAACAAAGAAAATGCCGTTGCCCCCTATGTAGCTGCCGCTCAAAAGGCCAAAGCATTAGGGCTGGGCGTTAATGCCGGGCACGACCTGGACATGCATAATCTCAGCTATTTTAAAGAACAGGTTCCCTGGGTAGATGAAGTTTCTATAGGACATGCGCTGATATGCGATGCCCTTTATTTAGGATTGGAAAATGTAATTCAATTATATAAACGGCAATTAGGATAATGGCGATGGCACGAATATTGAACTAACCTGATATAAAAAACTACAACAATATGAAAAGATCATTCCTATTTCCGGCAATAGCAGTTTTACTGCTTTCATCGGGCGGGGTACTGGCACAGGATAATAAAGCGCCTGCCAGCCCTCCCGCAACCACATCGGCAAAAATTGCCAGCGGCGCTACCATCACCATTAACTATAGCCAGCCATCGGTAAAAGGCAGAACCATAGGCAAGGATCTTGAACCCCTGCCCGGCAAGGTATGGCGTACCGGCGCCAACAAAGCCACGGTTTTTGAAACAGACAAGGACATCAAAGTGGAAGGGAAGGATTTACCCGCAGGTAAATATGGCTTGTTTACCATAGCTGGCGATGACGAATGGACGATCATATTCAATAAAACATGGGAGCAGTGGGGTGCATTTAAATATGAAGAAGGGGACGATGCCTTAAGAGTAAAAGTTAAACCGGTTAAAGCCCCAGCGTTTGCCGAAAAGTTTACGATCAATGTAGATGAAAGTGGAAAAGTGAGTTTATTGTGGGGAGATACAGAAACCGATTTTACGGTGATGTAGTGAGAGGTGAGAAGTGAAAGGTGAAAGATACTTCGGGAAGGAAGGGTCTAATTGCCCGGAAATCTTTCACCTTTTTTTAATATTAAATCCGAAGAAGCTTTCAGCGATCAGCTTTCAGCTATGGCTGGCACAAAAAAAGCATATTCCTTCTGTCGTTAGCAGTACCCCCTCAAACCTTAAACCTTTCCACCATCAGGAACCATGTAAAATTTTCTCCTTATTTGGAATGCCTTTCCTGTAATTTTTCGCTAACATCTTTCAGCCGGTATCTTTTTGCGTTCAGAAGAATGAGGTAATGGAACAAAAGATCCGCCGCTTCATTAAGAAACAATGCATCATCATTGTCTTTGGCTTCAATTACCGTTTCTACTGCCTCTTCACCTACTTTTTGAGCAATTTTATTGATGCCTTTGGCAAACAGGGAAGCCACATACGAGTCTTCAGGCGATGATTTTTTTCGCAGTTCAATAATATCTTCGAGGTATAGCAGGAAATTATCGTTGTGATTTTTCTCCGACCAGCAGGTATCCGCTCCCGTATGGCAAACCGGCCCCAGCGGATGTGCCTTGATGAGCAAAGTATCATGATCGCAGTCAGCAGCAACAGATCTTAACTCCAGGAAATTCCCGCTTTCCTCTCCCTTGGTCCATAACCGTTTTTTGCTTCTGCTGTAAAAAGTAACTTTCCCCTCCCGCATCGTTTTTTGCAAGGCCTCATCATTCATAAAACCCAGCATCAATACTTTTTGGGTATCATTATCCTGCACTATGGCCGGTACTAATCCATCACTATATTTTTTAAAATCAATATTCATGTTCATTATTGATCGGCAAAGATATAAAATATGGATTAGCCGGTAGTAAAGCAGCCAGTTCGTATTTACCTTCGGTGAGAAAAGTTCAAATTACCTGAACTGTATATATAATTTTCACCGCCCACGAGAAAACAACCGTTACATAATTAAAACTGTTATGTATCCTGTGCCAAAAAGCAATCTGAAAGTCGTTTTTCATCTGCCCCGGTTAAAAAGTATCATTTATCAATCGCTACGTGTTTCTACTTAACAATCTGTTAATCATATCATTACGCTTAGCCGCAGTATTAATACTTCAAAAGGGGGTATAATCAGCGTAAAAAAGGCGCACGCCTGTACAATAATTAACAAAAATAAATATCTTGTAGCCCTGTTCTTTACAACTTCATGAAGCACCCATCCGTGTGAAAAGCCATGCCGTAAATTTCGGGACGTCCACAAAAGTTGTCCGTTCGTACCATTTTAAATATGACTACTGGCATGCGCAATCTCAGAACAATATATTGTTTTGTAAAAGCCCTCCTGCTGCTCTGTTGCTTACAGTGCATGCATACGGCTAATGCACAAACCGTTACGGTAAGCATCCATGTGCTCAACAGCATACACATGCCCGTAAGCAATGCTACTGTTGATATAGACGGGAACCGGATGCTTGCCGATTCCTCCGGAAAATTATTGCAGGCTTTTACAAAGGGAAATCACCTGATAGAAGCCAGTGCAGTAGGCTATTACAGCCGCTTGCTGCATATCACGCTGCTGTCTGATACTACTATCAACCTAATGCTTATTCAAAAGGAAAATGAACTCAGCAATATTGTTATTACCGCAGGGAAAAACAACAACAAAAACGAAATGAGTTTCTATTCTTTAGATATTGACCGCCTGAAAAAAATACCTGTTATTCTTGGTGAAACAGATCCGCTAAAAACAATCACACTTTTACCGGGTATAAAAAATGGAGGTGAGGCCGGTTCAGGCATTTATGTAAGAGGCGGGGGACCCGATCAGAACCTGATTCTTTTAGATGATATCCCGGTTTATAACCCGAATCACCTGTTAGGTTTTTTCAGCGTATTCAATGGTGAAGCCATCAAAAGTGTAAGCGTTAAAAAAGGCGATATGGATGCAGCTTATGGAGGCAGGTTAAGCAGCATAATATCCATTGATACCAGGGAGGGCGATAAAGATTCACTAAAACTCAGTGGTGGTATCGGTTTAATTTCCTCCAAACTTTCTATAGAAGGACCTTTAGTTAAAAATAAAGCTTCTTTCATCATCAGCGGCCGCAGAACATATATTGACCAGGTGGCGAAAGTTTTTGCAAAGAAAAGAATCGGTAATAACGGGTATTATTTCTATGATATTAACGGGAAGGCGGATTATGAAATAAACGATAACAATAAGCTGCTGTTTACTTTTTACAACGGCAAAGACAAATTTTCATACACCAACGATAAAAACAATCTATTCAACGCGAACTGGGGCAATACCATTGCAGGGCTCACCTGGAAACAACAAATGCCAAGCGGAAAACTGAAGCAATCTGTGTCAATGATCTATAACGCATTTGACCTTGACAGCTATTATGGCTATGATCTTTCGGATTATATTTTTACATCCGCTGTTACCGATTACCAGGTTAAAAACGACTGGAGCTACACGCCTTCGGGTAAATTTAACCTCAACTGGGGGCTTCAGTATATCTGGCACCAGTTTAAACCCGGCGCAGGCGATATTACCCAAGGAATACTGGAATTTAAAACGGAAATAAACAACCAGTATGCCCGGGAAGCTGCCATCTATCTAAGTTCAGGCTTCAGAATAAGCAGGCGTCTTCGTGCTACCACCGGCCTGAGGTACAGTTATTTTAACCAGGTAGGTCCTACTGAAAGGGTGATCTATAACGAAGACGGGAACCCAACAGGAGAAACAGAATTATATAAGAAAGGAGAAAGTATTGCGCACTACCAATACCCTGAGCCCCGTTTAAATCTGGATTATACCTTATCCTCTGTTTCAAGTATAAAGCTATCGTATAACAAGACCATCCAGTACCTGCATTTGGCCACAACCAGCGGGGCAACTTTTCCCAGCGACATCTGGATACCGGCCGGACAAATTGTTCAGCCGGGTATCGCTCAGCAGGTTTCTATAGGTTACTTTAGAAATACCCATAGCAATATATACCATTTTAGCGCTGAGGCCTATTATAAAGATTTAGATAACCAGGTAGAATTTAAGCAGGGAGCCCAGCTACTGCTCAACCAGAATATTGAGGGGGAAATGATGTTCGGGAAAGGGAAAGCATACGGAATAGAACTCTTTGCTGAAAAGAAAAAAGGGAAATTAACAGGCTGGGTTGGTTATACATTAAGCAGAACACAAAGAACGTATGCAGAAATGAATGATGGCAAACCTTTTCCCTATCGTTACGACAGAACACATGATATGAGTGTTGTAGCCAATTATACATTAAGCCGGCAATGGAATTTTTCAACAGTTTTTGTATTTGGTACAGGCAACGCGCTTACCATGCCTACAGGCAGGGTAAATTACAATGTTGGGTTTAATGTGAGCCAGCGTACAGCATCCTATACCAGCATGAATCAATACAACGAAATTAATAACTATCGCCTGCCGGCATACCATCGCGCAGACATTTGTGCCACCTATACGCCCATCTCAAAGAAAAAAAAACGGTTCAGCAGCAGTTGGAATTTCAACATATACAATGTTTACAACCGGCGGAACCCTTACTTTATTTATATGGACATCAACCAAACAGAAAAATCACTACAGGGTAAAATGGTGTACCTGTTTCCCATCACCCCTGCCATTGGCTGGAATTTTAAATTTTGAGGTATGACTGATTCCTATAAGCTGCCGAATATTGCAATTATTATTAGCCTGCTGCTGCTCTTTACGGGTTGTGAAAAAAATTTTGATATAGGTCTGGGCCATACCGAACCGCAATTGGTTGTAGAGGCCTACATTAATACCGAAATACCGGCATACAACTATGTAATACTCAGCAAAAGCCAAACCATTGAAAATACCAGCATCGCCAGTATCCCGGTAAAAAATGCCCTGGTTAAGATATCAGAAGGCAGCTTAATGCAGAACAATACGATTGTGTGGGACAGCAGCTCCTCTGTAATTTTAAAAGAAACAACGCTCCCGGATGTTCCTGCAGGTATAAGCGATGGTATTTATACAGATCCCAACCTGCAAACCGACCCGGCACGGGCATTACGGGGCATAGCCGGTAAATATTATTTGCTGGAGATTGAAGTAAATGGTGAAATATTTACAGCTACTGCTCCTTTATTATCTCCAATACCGATAGATCATCTAAGCACCGATTATCATTATACCGATGAAGATGGAACCAGCAAAGGGCGCATTACGGTAAACTTTAAAGACCCTGATACTACCGGTAACTGCCAGTTGTTTTATTGGCGCCACAGTGATAATCAAAAGAGCTTTGGGTGGGGCAGCCTGGGTACCAGAAAAAGGATAACCAACTCCGATGAAAATAATAATGGCAGCTATATGCGTCTTACCAACTCCTATGGTTTTGTGAAAGGCGACAGCATCACTTACTACATGGCTAATGTAACGAGAGATGTATATAATTTTTGGGACAGCTATAACAAAGCGAGGAACAGCAACGGCCCATTATCTACACCGGTATCGTTATTGAGTAACATAAGTGGTAATAATGTAACGGGGTGTTTCAGCGGGCTGGCCATCAGCGCCGCAACTATCATAATGGATTAATAGAACAGCATTTTTAAAACGGGGTTATTATTTTACCGGCCGCAACACCCTGGTGTGACTTTCGTTGCGACGCTCCGTTCAGGGTTCCGTCCGCTATTCTTCAGAAATTCACCAGTCAATAACTTCATCCGTTATTTATTATGTTTTCCGGGAGCATGCGCACAGGGATACCCTTTTCAAATAAGAATTGCTTAAGCTCGGGAATGGCTATTTCCTTGAAATGGAAAATGCTGGCGGCTAAGGCTGCATCGGCTTTGCCTTCATTAAATACGGATATAAAATGCTCCATTGTACCCCCGCCGCCACTGGCAATAACAGGCACGGGTAATTGCGTAGATAAGGCGCTTGTAATATCCAGCGCAAAGCCCTGTTTCGTTCCGTCATGATTCATAGACGTTAGCAATATTTCGCCTGCACCAAGGTTTACGGCCTGTTTTGCCCAGTCAATACATTTCATGCTGGTTTTGGTTCTTCCGCCATTGAGGTATACATACCATTCGCCGTCTTCTTCTTTCCGGGTATCAATGGCCAGCACCACGCACTGGCTGCCAAATTCCTTTGCCAGTTCATGAATCAATTGAGGGTTTTTAAATGCGGCCGTATTCACGGAAATCTTATCCGCACCATTTTCAAGCAGCACGTTCACGTCTTCCACACTGCTAATGCCGCCGCCTACCGTAAAAGGGATATTGATGTGATGGGCAATGCGCTTAGCCAGCTCGCTCAATGTTTTTCTTTTTTCAACCGTTGCGGTAATATCTAAGAACACCAGCTCATCTGCGCCCTGCCGGGCATACAGCGCACCCAGTTCCACCGGGTCGCCCGCATCGCGCAGGTTTACAAAATTGGTTCCTTTTACGGTACGCCCGTCTTTAATATCAAGACAGGGAATGATGCGTTTGGTGAGCATGGAATGATTTGAAATTTTAAATTTAATATTTGAGATTAAGAACCTGGGTACCTGTCTTTAAATTTTTGTCCCTTTACTGTTGATTTATTGAGATAACTAATAAAACCAGCCATCTCCTTGGCCAGTTTTTCATATTCATCTATTATGGCTATTCCGTCAATATGATCAATATACTTGTTATCCATAGCACGGTAAACCTGCGACCTTACTTCTCCCGTTGAACCTTTAGCTATTCCTAAAAAATTAACAAATTCCAACCGGGATGAACGTTCAAAGCCTTCTGCTATGTTATCCATAACAGAGCCGGCCGAAGCTCTTAGCTGGTCTCGAAATTTAAAATCACTTTTAAATAACGGACTCTGTTCAATCATCCTAAAAATTCTGTTACACAGGCTTCTGGACTGCTGCCACAAAGGCAAATCTTCAAAACGATAAATGGTGGACATAGGTTAATTTGAAATTCGCTTAAAAGTAAGATTTGTTTCCGCGGAAATGCATGAACTCAATCTCAAATCTCAAATTTCAAATCTTTAATCTTCACTCTTCCCTCATATATCGCCTTGCCCACTATCGCTCCGTTACATCCGGCATCACGCAGTGCACGCAAATCATCAATGGAGCTTACGCCGCCGCTGGCGATGAAATGCAACGCAGGAAATTTTTGTACGATGCTTTTATACAAATCCACTGCAGGGCCTTCCAGCTTGCCGTCTTTACTTACATCTGTACAAAATATTTGTTTTACGCCATGTTGTGTATATTTTTCAATAAAGTCGTATACCCATATATCTGTTGTTTCGAGCCAGCCGCCAATGGCTATCTTTTCATCTTTTACATCGGCGCCCAGCAAAAATTTATCCGCGCTAAAAATGGTAAACCATCTTATCAATTCAGCTTCATTTTTAACCGCTATGCTACCCACTGTTACCAGCGCCGCACCCGAATTAAAAACAACATGCACGTCCTCCTCCCGCTTGATACCGCCCCCAAAATCAATCGTCAATGCGGTTTTTCCCGCAATGGTTTCCAGCACTTTCCAGTTTTTTACCTGCCCGGCTTTGGCGCCATCCAAATCAACCAGGTGCAGCCGTTGCAAACCGGCGCCTTCAAATTCCTTAGCCACTTCCAGGGGATGTTCATTGTAAATTTTCTTCTGCGCATAGTCGCCCTGTGTAAGCCTTACGCATTTGCCGTCTATGATATCAATGGCAGGTATGATTTCCATATATTGTTTAAAGCATTTTGATTTTAATGGCAGCGCTCAATGAAATTTTTAAGGATGCGCTCACCGGTATCCGCACTTTTTTCGGGATGAAACTGCACGCCGTAAAAGTTATCTTTATGCAGCGCCGAACTATAGGGAATAATATAATCCGTAGTGGCGATGGTATGTGCTCCGGAGGCTGCGTAGTAGCTGTGAACAAAATAAGTGTAACTACCCTCCGGAACCGCATGAAACAATTCCGTTTTAAGACCATAGATATTGTTCCAGCCCATCTGGGGAATTTTAATATCGTTCGCCTGATCCTGTTCTTTTTTCCTGAAAAGCTTCACATCTTCATCAAAGATATGCAGGCAGCTTACATTATGCTCCTCCGAAAACCTGCACATCAGTTGCATACCCAGACAAATGCCCAGCACCGGTTGTTCAAGGTGCTTAATCACCTCATCCAGCTTCCTGTTTTTTAAATACCGCATGGCGCTGCTGGCCTCCCCCACGCCCGGAAATATTACTTTATCGGCACTGCTGATCTGCTCCACATCATCGGTAACTTTCGCCTCCAGCCCAATGCGTTCCAGAGCATATAAAACCGATTGAATATTGCCTGCATTATATTTTATAATTACCAGATTCATTGTAACTTTATTTCTATGCGGAAATAGCTCAGTTGGCAGAGCATCAGTTTCCCAAACTGAAGGCCGCGGGTTCGAATCCCGTTTTCCGCTCT
>CALMQS010000132.1 GCA_937871285.1 uncultured Sphingobacteriales bacterium
CTCATCTTTTTAATGAGCAAAGAATATGAATTACGCAAATACGGTAAACTGGAAATACACGATGTTAAACATTAAAGAAACGACGGGGCTGTCAGCATTAAGTTCTTTGGGCAAGAGTGGTCCGGGCTATCCGCTGCAAGTCCGCCGCAAAGCCAACGCACAAAGGCTTCAGCGGGCTTTCCTTTTCTATCCCGCGGCTTTTCAACTGTATCACTTTGTTCAACATAAAAACCACGAAACATCAATATGAATAAATTATTAAATATAGCAGGGTTCTTTTTTTTGCTGCCGGTTATTGGTTTGGCACAGCAAAAAGAAGTAATGAGCCTGGCGGAAATCATACAAAAAATTGACAGTAACAACATCCTCTTGCAAAGCTATTCGCTAAAAGCAGAAGGATATAAATACAGATCAGATGCTGCGACCGCCTGGATGCCACCAATGGTAGGTGTAGGTACTTTTATGACGCCTTATCCGTTGCAAAAAGTAATGGACGACCGGGACAAAGGATCTCTCATGCTTCGGCTCGAACAGGAAATTCCAAACCGCTCAAAGCTACAGGCAAGAAAAGCGTATATACAGTCGCAGGGCAATATTGAAAATGCAACCCGGGATATAACGCTCAACGATTTTAAAGCGCAGGCCAAACGGCAATATTTCACCTGGCTTGTAGCCCTGCAAAAATTGAATGTGATTGAAAGAAATGAACAGATTTTGATGACACTGAAGAAGATTGAGGAAGTGCGGTATCCCTACAATCAGTCGCAGTTAAGCACCGTGTACCGGGCAGAAGCGGAAATACAAAGAAACCGCAACATGCTATTGATGCCGGAGGGAGACATTGCCAAAGCAAAAGCGTATCTCAACGCATTGATGAACCGTCCCGGCAACCAGGATTTTATGATTGATAGCACTTATGAGCCCGGATTTATTGCCGCACCGTTTTATGATACGGCAACGCTGTCCACGCAGCGAAAAGATGTGCTGCGCATGAATGAAAGCATCCGGTCCATGCAGCTCAACATCCAAGCGATGAACCTCGAACGCAAACCAACATTTAAAATCCAGTTCGATCACATGTCTCCGCTGTCTGGCATGATGCCGCAGGCTTACAGTGTCATGGGAATGATGTCTATACCGATTGCACCCTGGTCTAAAAAAATGTACACCTCAGAAGTTAAAGCCATGCAGTACAACATCAACGCAATGGAAAAGGAAAGGGGTGCCATGCTACAGGAAACACAAGGCATGTTGTATGGCATGCAGGCACAAATTCAAACCATGCAGAAGCGCATCCGGTCTATAGAAGAAAAGGTGATACCTGCCTTAGAAAAAACCTTTGATGCAAGCTATTTAACCTACCAGGAAAATAAATTGTCCCTAAATGTGCTTATACAAAATTGGGAAGCATTAAACATGATGCAGCTTGACCTGCTCGATGAAAAACAAAATTTATATCAAATGATCGTTGATTATGAAAAGGAATTATATAAGTAAAGTTATCATCCCACTATTGCTTTTGTTCCTCTTTGTTTCCTGCAAAGAAAAAACAGAAAGCAAATCTGTTGCTGATGCGCACCAGCACAGTAAGGAAACTAAATACACCTGCCCCATGCACCCGCAAATTATTCGCGATGAACCGGGGTCATGTCCCATTTGCGGGATGGATTTGGTTCCTATGAGCAGTTCACACGAACTGCATTTGGATAGTAGTTTATTGCCTTTATTAAAGCCGGTGAATGAGCAGGTCATTTCCACCATGCCCACCATACAAGCCGAAAGTGGTACACGAATTTTTTCAGTGCCGGTACAAGGTATTATCAGCTTTGATACCAGGAAACAGGTAAGCATATCCAGCCGCGTTGCCGGAAGAATTGAAAGAATGAATATCAAATACAATTACCAGCCGGTGAGCAAGGGACAGTTAATTATGGAAATCTATTCACCTGATCTTGCGGCAGCACAAAGGGAATTAATCTATATCAGCAGGAACGATAACGACGCATCTTTATTACAAAAAGCAAAACAAAGATTAAGTTTATTGGGTATGCAACCTGCTCAAATAGCACAAGTTATAAAAACCGGAAAACCGCTATACCGTGTACCCGTTTATAGCAGCCTAAGCGGTTATATTATTGAGAAAAACGTAGCCGCAAATGCATCACCATCTGTTATGCCAGCATCGCCAGCAGCATCAGGACGTATGGATGGTATGGGTGCTGCACCTGCCGCAGCTTCCACTATACAAAAACCTGCCTTCAGCCAGTCGCCGGTAATGACACGTGAAGGGCAATATGTAAACGCGGGGGAAACAATATTTACTATTTACCGATCCAACAGCACGGTGGCGGAATTTTCTTTTGCACCGCCACTCGCATCAGAAATTAAGCGGGGACAAAAACTAGTGTTTCATTCTGTTGCCAGTCCCGATGATGTGATGACCGGAAACATTGGCTTAATAGAACCTACCCAGCGCAATGGCGAAAGTTTTACCGTAGCCCGTGTGTATTTATCAACCCCGAATTTGCAACCCGGGAAATTGCTTACCGCAAACATTCCTGTTGTGAAATCAAATGCCTGGTGGCTTCCTGAAAAAGCAGTTTTACGGTTGGGTAATCAATCGGTTGTCTTTAAAAAAGAACAGAGTGTTTTCATTCCTACAAAAGTAAACATAGGCAGCACCATAGAGGGTATGGTGCAAATATTAGACAATATTTCAGACTGGCAGGTAGCAAAAAATGCGAGCTATCTGGTAGATAGTGAAAGCTTTATCCGCTTCAATTCAAACAAAGAAAAATGAGGAATAGCATAAAATATATGACCGTTTTACTGCTGGCAGCATTATCCGTTTTGGGGTTTAGTTCCTGCAACGATGAGCATACAGAAAATCAAACTGACACAGCAGAAAGGAAAACCTATACCTGTCCCATGCACCCGCAAATCATAAGCGATAAACCGGGCACCTGTCCTATTTGTGGGATGGATTTGGTTTTGTTTGATAAAACCAACACATCCGATTTTTTAACCCTGAGCGCGCCGCAGCAGGCATTGGCGAACATCGCTACCGATACCGTTAAAACCGGTTCATTTTCATCTTTTAAACAATTAAATGGAAGGCTTGCTGTAAATCCGGAGCAAACCGAATATATATCAAGCCGTGTAGCAGGAAGACTGGAAGTGTTATTCGTAAAAGAAACCGGTGTGTCGGTACGCAAAGGGCAGCCTTTGTATAAAATTTATTCCGAACAGTTGGCTGCTTTGCAACAGGAATATTTGATAGCGATAGCGCAGGCAACACAATTCCCGGAAGACAAAAAATTTCAGCAGTTAGCTGAGGCTGCAAAGCAAAAGTTGCTTTTATACAGCCAGACTGAAGCCCAGTTGCAACAGTTAAGAAGTAAAAAACAAACCAGTCCTTATGTAACCTATTCTTCACCGGTTAATGCTGTAGTGTCCGAATTGTTTATCACTGAAGGCCAGTATGTAGCGGAAGGGGTTTCCATCATGCGTTTGGAAGGTTATCAAAATATTTGGGTAGAAGCGGATCTGTATCCCGGCGAAGCGGGGCTTGTAAAAAAAGGAGATTTGGTAAATGTAATTATTCCCGGTTACGGGAATGAGCCGCACAAAATGCAGGTTGAATTTATCGCCCCGGCATTGCAGGCTGCCAGCCAATTATTAACGATCAGGGGAAGCATTCCTAACAATCACAATGAACTAAAAGCAGGCATGCAGGCTATTGTGGAATTGCCCGTAGCCAATTCGTTTAAAGCTATTGCGCTGCCGGTAGATGCTGTGATCCGCGATGGCAAAGGCGCACATATTTGGCTGGAAACGGGTATTGGAAAGTTTGAACCCAGAATGGTAGAAACCGGCGTTGAGAATTTTAACCGGGTAGAGATTATCAAAGGTGTAGAAGAAGGCGATGTAGTAGTGGTGTCGGGAGCCTACCTCCTGTACAGCGAGTTTGTTTTGAAAAAAGGCAAAAATCCAATGGCGGGACATAATCACTAATATATTTTTTAAACATTTTAAAATTAAAACAATGCAACATTTATTAAAAACAATCATCCCATTTGCGGCAGCAGTACTTCTTTCAGCTTGTGCCGGTAATGGGAATTCAGAAAAGAATAGCGACACCGAAGCTAATCATGACCACGCCGCAATGGAACAAAATAAGACCAATGCGAGTACAAAGCCGGTTTTAAAGAATGATAAGCTCAATGCCGTATATCAGCATTACATTCATTTAACCACGGCGCTTACCAATGGCGATGAAGCCGAAGCTAAAGTAGCCGCTAACGCCATAGAAGCAGGAGCTAAAGAAGTAAATGGAGCTTCAGCTATTGAAACTTCCGCCGCAAAAATCACCACGGCTTCAGGCATAGAAGCGCAAAGAAAAATGTATGAAGCGATGAGCAATGATATGATAACGTTGGTAAAAAAAGAGGGATTGGCTAATGGTGAATTGTATATAGTGCATTGCCCGATGGCTTTTAACGATAAAGGTGCCTCATGGATTAGTGGAAATAAAGAAATCCGCAATCCTTATTTTGGAGACAAGATGATAAATTGTGGCGCGGTGAAAGAAACTATTAATTAAACCAATCTCTTTGTCAGAACCACCCCACACTATTTAAATTAAAATTTATGAAACGAAAATTCAGTTTTGCTTTAACCGTTCTTTTTTGTAGTTGGGCAAGCCTGGCAATTGCACAGAAAGAAGAAGTTTGTTATAATCCGAACTTAGTTAAAGATACTTCTAAAAAAAGTATCAAATCTGCGGTAGAAACCAAAATCGGCTCCGAAACGATTACTATCAATTATCATTCTCCCGGAGTTAGGAAAAGGATTATTTGGGGCGGCCTGGTTCCTTACGATGAAGTGTGGGTAACGGGTGCCCATGACGCTACTACCATAACATTCAATAAAGGAATTGCCATAAATAAGGTAAATATTCCTGCAGGTAAATACGCCTTGTTTACTATTCCGGGTAAAAAGGAATGGACTGTTATTATTAACAAACATTGGAAGCAACACCTGGCAACGGAGTATGATGAAAAAGACGATGTGGTTAGACTTAAAATAAAGCCAAAGAAAAATCCCCTTACCGAAAGGCTACAATATTTTATTGATGCCGGAAAGGGAAATAACGGAACAATTGTAATGGCCTGGGAGAAAGTCAAGGTTGAATTTCCATTTAGTGTTTTATAGTTCCCGGCTTTAGCCAAACCAACTAAAAATAAATAATCCGATGGCTATCGGATCCAACAGCTTTTTAATCTTAATAATATAACTTATTCCCATAATTATATAACAGCAAGAGGCTTTCGGACATGTAGTTTTGCTAGTATAAAAAATGAAAGGATATGTCAAAAGGTAATAATAATTCTATTTCTATGCCACTGGAAGGGGTGGACAGCGAACATTGCGCCCTGATTGTTGATAAGGGATTAAGCAAAGTAAAAGGCATCACTGCCCACAAAGTAGAACTCAATAATAGCAGGGCTGTCATTGATACGGATGACGCCATTGATGTAGTGCCAAAAGCCGTAAAAGCAATTCGGGATTTAGGCTATGATGTAGCTACTGTAAAGAAATCTTTCCCGGTATTAAACA
>CALMQS010000133.1 GCA_937871285.1 uncultured Sphingobacteriales bacterium
AAAGCATACGAATACATAACATTTCAAATTTTAAATCTGATCAATGCAGAATTAACGGGTTAACAGAAATCTAATGAGGTTGTAAGTACGCCAGAAAATAATGGTATTAGAAGAACTGGTTTAATCGTTGGATGTTTGAAGTTTCATAGGAACATGACCAGTTCACCTGTACAAATGTAATGGAAATACATTGCATCAAAAGCCTAAAAAGCTTTGTTGCAGTATATTTTAAATTATAGTTGTGTTGTTGTTGCTGTAAATGAGATTACATATTATATATATAAATATGTATTAATGTGTGTTCAGGAATTTTTCCGGGTTGGGTATGAAATTAAGAAAAGCTTTAAAATGATCGGCGTATTTCCTTTTATCTAATTTAAAATAATAAGCTCCTTTTTTGGAGGTTTTTTTATCCTTTTCCTTTTGCTTGATCAGTAATCCTGTTGATAATATTTTACGGCTGAAATTGCGGTTGTCAAAATTGGTGTCGTATACCGCTTCATACAGGTGCTGAAGCTGCGGAATAGTAAACCTGAGCGGTAAAAGTTCAAATAAAACAGGATGTAGCGCAGCCTTATACCGCAATTGCTTTTTCGCCAGGCTTACCATCTTATCATGATCGAATATTAACGGTGGTACATCTTTGAGCATAAACCATTCCGCATGATATTCATCGCTCAGTTGCTTTTCGTATTGGAAGATATCAATTAAAGCAAAATATGCAATGGAAACCGTTCGTTCCACGGGGTCGCGGTTGGGCTCACCAAAAACCAGCAGTTGCTCCATGTACACGTTTTCTAAGCCGGTTAGTTTTTTCAATATACGGTTGGATGCATCTTCCAGTCCTTCATCGGGGCGCACAAATCCACCCATCAGGCTCCATTTGCCAATTTCGGGTTCCATTCCTCTTTGTATAAGCAGCAATTTAATGTTGCTGCCATCAAATCCAAAAATGATGCAATCAATAGCAACGAGCAAACGGGTTTCTTTATTATAACGGGATAACATTGGGTGAAGCTGACCTTTGAATGTTGAATATAAGGGCTGTAACAGTGCATGAAAATAACAATTTTTGTGGAATAGGAATACGATTTTACTTTTAGCATACCTATTGTTGGTGCAGCATCTAAAATCATTATAATGAACAACAGCTATAAAGCTTTTATTTTTGACCTGAATGGTACCATGATTGATGATATGGCTTTTCATGTAAAAGCCTGGTATCATTTATTGAATGATGAACTGGGGGCCGGCTTAAATGAGGAAGAAGTAAAAGTGCAGATGTACGGAAAGAACAGTGAAGTGATGGGCCGTATATTCGGTAAAGGTCATTTTTCAGTGGAGGAAGCGGATCGTTTATCGCTTGAGAAAGAAAAAAGATACCAGCAGGCGTACCTGCCACATCTGAAGCTTATAAAAGGATTGGATGGGTTCCTGGAAGCTGCACGGCAAAAGCATATCCCGATGGCTATTGGCTCCGCAGCAATACCTTTTAATATTAATTTTGTTTTAGATAACCTGCATCTCCGGCATTATTTTTCCGCTATCGTAAGCGCCGATGATGTGAGCATGAGCAAGCCGCATCCCGAAACTTATCTGAAAGCTGCGGCACTGTTAGATGTGCCACCGGAACAATGTATAGTTTTTGAAGACGCTCCTAAAGGCGTTGAAGCAGCCTTACATGCAGGTATGCAGTCTGTAGCGCTCACTACGATGCATGATAAGGAAGATTTTTCCGCATACGGCAATATATTGTTTTTTGTACAAGACTATACGGATGCGGCTTTGAAAACATTTATAAGATAATAGTTAATGATCTTCCCGGAGGCCGGTATTTAAACCCATTGGTAACCTTTACCCCGCGTTGTTGCATGAAGTGGAAAATGGTGCGTTAAAATAAAGTGTCAAAAAAACATTTTTATATTAAATTTTAATTACTTTTAACATCAGTTAATAGGTGAAGTCATATTATTTATATATGAATTTCTCTTTTTTCCGGATTTTAAAACATCTGGTATTTTATTTTAGTAACAAACGATTGTATTTCTTAACTCCAAAACTGAATGTTATATGAACACTTTCCTCTTACTATTATCCCCATAGCTTTTGTTCATACGGATTTCTGCCATTTAATTTAGATAGTAAGGATGATTAAATGAGCAAGATCCAGTTGATCCTAAACAAGCTATTATTGTGATCTGAACATTTCAATATTAAGACCTCAAACAAAAATCAAAACATGATGCAAAATTTTCTGCTTCAGAAAGTAAGGCATGCTGTTGCACTAACGATGGCTTTGCTTTTTATTAGTGCCGGCGGCTTTGCACAAGCTATTGCTGTTAAAGGTAAAGTTACCAACGACCAGGCTGAACCAATAGCGAATGCCAGCGTTATCATAAAGGGTACAACTACAGGTGTTACTACCGGCGAAGACGGGGCGTTTAGTATTAATGCACCCAACAGCAGGGCGGTACTGGTTATTTCAGCTATTGGGTTTCAAACACAGGAAAGAACAGTAGGCAATCAAACTAACTTTGAAGTGGTATTAGTTCCCGGAGAAGCAAGCGAGTTAGATGCCGTAGTGGTGGTAGGATATGGTACGCAAAAAAAGGTTACGGTTACGGGAGCTGTTGCCCAGGTTAAGGGTACCGAATTGCAGAGATCACCTGCCGTAAACCTTTCTAACTCATTGGTTGGTCGATTGCCGGGTATCAGTGCTGTGCAGAGTAGTGGTGAGCCGGGATATGATGGTTCACGTATCCGTATTCGCGGTACAAATACTTTAGGAAATAGTGATGCATTGATCGTAATTGATGGCGTGCCGGAGCGTAGTGGAGGCTTAGAACGTTTAAACCCAAATGATATAGAAAGTGTATCTGTTTTAAAAGACGCTTCTGCTGCAATTTATGGCGCCCGTGCTGCGAATGGCGTTATACTAATTACCACAAAGCACGGTAAAACCGGTAAGCCACTACTGTCTTACGACTTTAATTATGGATTGGCACAGGCAACTGTTATACCTAAATTGGCAGATGCTGTACAATATGCGCAAATGGCAAATGAGCTTGTGATATGGAAAGATTTGGCTGAAAACCCTGAACAGTGGAGTGCTGCATGGAATGCATTTAAGCAAACCGGAAGCTATACCCGTACAGATGGCGGAACGCCAAACCCGGTAAATGCTACGTACAAACCAGCGGATATGGAAAAATTCGCAGATGGTTCTGATCCCTGGGGACACCCTAATACAGATTGGTTTGGAGCAGTATTAAAAAACTGGTCTCCCCAGATAAGGCATAACCTGCAGTTGAGTGGGGGATCCGAAAATGTTAGATACCTCGCCTCGCTTGGTTATAATGACCAGGATGGGTATTATAAAAACTCGGCTACCGGGTATAAGCAATACGATATGCGCCTGAATTTGGACGCAAAAATTAATAAATACATAAATGTGCAGATAGGGCTTACAGCGCGTGAAGAATACCGCTTTTTCCCAACCAAAGGTGCTGGTGCTATTTTTAGGATGTTAATGCGTGGCAAACCAACCGAACAGGCAATTTGGCCAAATGGAATGCCCGGCCCTGATATTGAAAACGGTGAAAATCCGGTAGTGATCACAACCAACTTAACCGGTTACGACAGAGATAAAAGAGATTATTTTCAAACCAATGGTAAGGTCGAAATATTGATCCCTGGCGTGGAAGGGTTGAAGCTAACGGGTATGGCTGCTGTTGATAAATATATTTACCGTGGTAAAAGATGGGAAACACCCTGGTCGCTCTACAATTGGGATAATGCTAGTTACGAAGATGATGGGGTAACACCTAAACTTAGCAAGGTTGTGCGTTCCACCTTCACTGATCCCAGGTTAAGAACTGCAGACGAAAACAGGTTAAACCTTTTATTGGGTGCTTTGTTGAATTATGACCGTACAATTAAAGATGATCATACAATTAATGTATTGGTGGGTATAAACCGGGAAACAATACAGGATGACTATTTCAGCGCATTCCGCAGGTATTTTATCTCCACCGCGGTGGATCAGATGTTTGCGGGAGGCGATGCAGAAAAAGACAATAACGGCGGTGCTTATGAACGTGCCCGTTTAAGTTATTTTGGACGTGTAGGGTATAACTTCAAGGAAAAATATCTTGCCGAATTTGTTTGGCGTTATGATGGTTCCTATATTTTCCCGGAAGACTCCCGTTTTGGATTTTTCCCCGGGGTATTGGTAGGATGGAATATTTCTGATGAAAACTTTTTTAGAAATAATGTGCCTTTCATCAACTATCTTAAATTAAGGGGTTCTTATGGACAAATGGGTAATGATCAGGTGTATTTTAACGGCGCATTACAGGAGTACCAATACCTCTCTACCTATGGATTTAATAGCTATATTATTGATAGAAATTTATCTAAAACTTTGTTTGAACGCAGGGTGCCTAATCCCGACTTTACCTGGGAGGTAGCCAATAACAGCAATATCGGGTTAGAAGGTAGTGCATTGGACAGAAGATTGAGTTTTGAGTTTGAATATTTTATAAATAAGCGCAATCAGATTCTTATTCAGAAACAGGGTTCTACGCCGGCGAGTGCTGGTATTGGATCATTATTGCCTCCTGTTAATCTTGGAAAGTTGAGTAATAAAGGCTGGGAATTTAAATTAGGCTATTCTGACCAAATAGGTGATTTCCGGTTCAGTGTAGGGGTAAACGGTGGTTATGCAAAAAATAAAATTGATTTCTGGGATGAAATACCTGGGGCCCCCGACTGGCAAAAATCTACCGGAGCTTCTTTCGGCAGTAGTGGTGTAAACTACCTGGCCTATGAATACGATGGCGTATTTATTGACCAGGCAGACATAGATAAAAATACGCTGGATTACAGCGCGCTTGTGGGTACGCTTCGCCCTGGGGATATGAAGTATAAAGATATTGACGGCAATAATAAAATTGATCAGGACGACAGAACAAGGTTAAAGAAGAACAGAGATCCTATGTTTACCGGAGGCGCTTCTATTAACCTGCAGTATAAAGACTTTGATCTTTCTATTCTTTTCCAGGGAGCTACCGGTGGTTTATTATTCATTGGAACAGAGTCCGGCAGTATTGGTAACTACCTTGAATATTCATACAAGAACCGTTGGAGCATAGAAAATCCGAGCAGCGTACACCCCCGAAGTGCAAACAGAGGCGATCAATACTATTCTGGTCTTAATACCTATTGGTTGAGGAGCAGTGATTATCTCCGTTTAAAAAATATTGAGCTGGGCTACAACCTGTCAGCTAAATTAACAGAGAAAGTGGGCATTAATAATTTCCGTGTATATATTAACGCGCTTAATCTGCTGACTTTCGACAAAATGAAAATATATGATCCCGAATCAACCAGTAGCAGTGGACAGTATTACCCGCAGGCAAGAATTATTAACGGTGGTTTTCGTGTAACCTTTTAAAACGAATCATAATGAGTAATATGATAAAGAATATTTCAATAATCATTTTTATAGCAGGGGGTATTGCCCTGGCTTCCTGCAACAAAGATTTTTTGAATACCAAACCATTAGGTGAAGTATCTTCAGAAGATGTTTGGAAGGATGGTCCGCTTTCCGAGGCCTTTGTTACCGGGGTGTACAGCCGGCTGGGCATGGGTGGGTTTGATGAACAGATGCTTTCTTCCTTAACAGATGAATCTGTTTTTACCCACCCGGGGCGGGGTATTGATATTGTAAATGAAGGGGTATTAAATCCATCAAATTTAGGATGGACGAATGGTACTTATGAATGGGGAAGCATGTTCAGTGGTATTCGCAGCGCTAATGTGGCCTTAACAAACCTCGCAACAGCTACATTTGATAACAGGGATTTAAATGATCGTTTGCGGGGAGAATCTTATTTTTTGAGAGCGTATTATTCCCAGCAACTGCTTCGTTTTTATGGCGCTTTCCCGATTATTGAAAAACCTTACGGGTTAGATGAAGATTATACTATTGCAAGAAATACTTTTGAAGAATGCGTGAATTTTATTGTAGATGATTGTGATAGTGCGATTTTTCTTTTAAAGGGTAAGGATTTGCCACGGGGCCGTGCTTCCCAACTCGCAGCAATGGCCTTAAAGTCGCGTGTGTTGTTATATGCGGCGAGCGACCTGTATGATATACCTACTGCCAAATCCAAATCTTCGGTTTTAGCGGCATATTCAAATCCGGAGCTAATTGGATATACAAGTGGAGACCGTATTACCAGGTGGACAGCAGCCAGGGATGCGGCAAAAGCTGTTATTGATGAAGGCACAGGATATAAACTTGATTTGTCTGCACCTGTTTCTTTTGCCGAAGCAAAGAAAAATTACATCTCAATGGCAATGGGCGGAGGAAGTAAAGACGCTAATGTAGATGCAGCAGCCGAAGTTGAATTAATCTTTGAAAGAGGATATACCGCAGATAAAGATGAATACGCAGGACAGTATGTTGGACTTGCAAACGGGCCTAATGGTTATCACAATTGGGCGGGTAACACACCTATTCAGCAAATGGTAGATGATTATGAAATGATGGATGGAACTAAGTTTAACTGGAGTAATCCTGCCCATGCAACATCTCCTTATACTGACAGGGAGCCGCGTTTTTATGCCACTATTTTGTATGATGGCGCAGATTGGAAGCCCCGTGATAAAATTTCCGGTAATGTTGACCCGGCAAACCAGGTGCAAACAGGTCAGTACCAGGTAGGTAGTGGAAATATATTTGGCTTGGATACCAGGCAGTCATCTATTGAAGACTGGAATGGTAGCTGGACAGGTTATTATATGCGGAAATTTACGGATCCTGATCCTGTAGTAGTAGACAATTATGTTCGGCAATCTATTCCCTGGCCATTTTTTAGATATACCGAAGCTGTATTTAATTATATAGAAGCCTGTATAGAACTGGGAGAAGAACCCGAAGCAAGGGACTGGTTGAATAAAATTCGTTACAGGGCCGGTATGTCGGCTATTACAGAAAGTGGGTCTGCATTGCGTGATCGCTACAGAAACGAGCGCAGAATTGAAATGGCATATGAAGAGCAACGTTATTTTGATGCCAGGCGCTGGATGGTAGCTCCGGCCACTTTAGGTAGAAAGAATGTTTTTATTAGCGTTAAAGGCACCCTTAAACCGGGGCAAACCGCTCCCTCACCTTACCGGAAGGACGAAACAAGATATAACTATACGTATACTCCGTTTGTTGATATTGGACTGGAAGACCGCCAGTGGTTAGATAAAATGTATTTCAGGCCTTTAAGCCGCGATGAAGTGAATAGAAATAATAAACTGGTTCAAAATCCCGGCTACGAATAGTTGTTTATTTAAACTTTGATATTGCTTATCTTTAAGTCTATGCTGGCCAGAAGCCGGCATAGATTTTTTAAGCACATCCCTCATCTCAAATTCTTGTACCGTGCTGCGATTTAATATACTGCTCGTAATAGCGTATGGAGCATTAAGTGTTTGTAGTTGCGCTTCACCGGAAAATAAAAAAAAGGGTGAAGTGAAGAACACCGATCCCCTGTTTGTGTTGTTACCGCCCGAGCGCACCAATATTCATTTTAACAATACGCTTAAAGAAAACCTCAACCTCAATGTTTTAATGTATGAATATATATACAACGGTGGAGGTGTGGCGGCAGGTGATATGAATGGCGATGGCTTACAGGATATTTATTTTTCCGGGAATACGGCAGAAAATAAATTGTACCTCAACAGGGGTAATATGCAGTTTGAAGACATTACGGCAAAGGCAGGCGTTGGTGGCAGAGCAGGACCCTGGAAAACCGGCGTAACAATAGCTGATATAAACGGAGACGGGCTGCCGGATATATATGCCTGCTATTCCGGAAAACTGCCTGCCGAAAAGCGGTTGAACCAGTTATTCATCAACCAGGGAAATGATAAAGCCGGCATACCGGTTTTTGCCGAACAGGCGGCGCAATATGGCCTGGCCGATTCTTCTTTCAGCACCCAGGGTTACTTTTTTGATTACGATAAAGACGGCGACCTGGATATGTTGCTGCTTAATCATAACCCCAGTTCATTGCCGGTTTTGGATGAGGTAGCCACAGCCCATGTATTGCAACAACCCGATCCGGAAATAGGCATAAAGTTATTCAGGAACGATAAAAATGTATTCAGGGATATTACACCGGCATCAAAAATAAACAGCTCGGCCTTAACCTACGGACTGGGGGCTGCCATTGCCGATATTAACGGTGATGGATGGCAGGATATTTATATCTGCAACGACTATAGCGTGCCAGATTACCTGTATATAAATAATCAGAACGGCACTTTTACCGATGTAAAGCAAACCGCGCTGGGACATACCACACACTTTGGCATGGGCAACGATATCAGTGACATTAATAATGACGCCTACCCCGATATCATATCGCTCGACATGCTGCCCGAAGATAACCACCGGCAAAAGATGCTGGTGTCGCCTGATAATTACGAAAAATTTGAGCTTATGTTACGCAGCGGGTTTTATTATCAGTATATGCGCAACATGCTGCAAATAAACAACGGCAACGGCACATTCAGCGAAACAGGGCAGTTATCGGGCATTTCCAATTCCGACTGGAGCTGGGCGCCGCTTGTTGCCGATTTTGATAACGACGGATGGAAGGATATGTATGTAACGAATGGCTATATGAGAGACTACACCGATATGGATTTTATAAAGTATATGAACGATTATATGCAGCATAATAGGGGCGACATCAGGCGGCAGAATGTGCTCGATCTTGTGCATCAAATCCCATCTTCGGATGTGATTAACTATATGTACCGCAACAATGGCGATCTTACTTTCAGCAATGTAAGTGCCGAATGGGGATTTGATATACCATCCAATAGTAACGGCGGCGTATATGCCGACCTCGATAACGATGGTGCGCTGGACCTGGTTATCAGCAACATCAATAAGCCCGCGTTTATTTATCATAACCAGTCGGCAAAAAAAACAGCGCATCATTTTCTGCAGGTTGCCCTGGAGGGCGCGGCTCAAAATACCCAGGGGCTGGGAGCAAAGGTTACCATCTTTAGTAAAGGGAAAATACAATATGCGGAACAGATGCCCGCAAGAGGCTACCAGTCGTCTGTTACGCCTGTGTTGCATTTTGGGTTAGGCGATGCCGCTAATGCAGACTCCATCAGGGTGGTATGGCTGAGCGGCCGGCAGCAGGTGATCCATAACGTAAAAGCAGATCAACAGATTATTGTAAAGGAAAAGGATGCTTTTTCTGCTTTCCGCATACCAACAAAGGAAGAGCCATTGTTTAAAGAAATTAAATCACCTGTTGTCTTTACGCATGCGCAGAATACCGTTAACGATTTTAAACGGCAACCTTTGATGGTCAATCCAATGTCTTTCTTTGGTCCCTGCCTGGTTAAAGGGGATGTGAATGGCGACGGGCTGGAAGATGTATTTGCCGGGGGCGCCACAGGGCAGGCAGGTGCATTATATATACAGCAAAAAGGCAGGCAGTTTATTATGCAGCCGGAACCGGCTTTTGAAGCAGATAAGGCGAGTGAAGATGCGGATGCTGCTTTTTTTGATGCCAACGGCGATGGATTTATTGACCTCTACGTTGCCAGCGGAGGATATCACAGCTTTGCCCCGAACGATACACGGCTGCAGGACAGGCTATACCTCAATGATGGCAAAGGAAACTTCAAAAGGGCGGAAGATGCCCTGCCGCTAATGTATGCCAGTAAAAGTTGTGTGCGCATAGCCGATATAAATGGCGATGGATACCCGGACGCCTTCGTAGGAGGCAGGGTAATTCCCGGCCGTTACCCCGAAACGCCGGAGAGCTATATCCTGATCAATGATGGCAAAGGACGTTTCACCGATCAAATAAAAAATGTGGCTCCTGCATTGCAACATGCGGGCATGATAACGGATGCGGCCTGGACAGATATGAACGGCGACGGCAAACAGGATCTGATTGTTTCGGGAGAATGGATGCCGCTGATGGTATTTGTAAATAATAACGGGAAGCTGGAAAACAGAACCGGTGATTATTTTGAGAAGCCATACTATGGATGGTGGAACAAATTACTGGTAACAGATATGAATGGCGATGGAAAGCCCGATCTTATTGCGGGTAACCACGGATTAAATACCCAGTGCCGCGTAAGCGAAAAAGAACCGGCGGAAATGTATTATAAGGATTTTGACGAGAACGGATCCGTTGATCCCATACTATGTTTTTATATACAGAACAAAAGCTATCCTTATGTTACAAGAGATGAACTGCTGGATCAGATCAGCACCATGCGAACCCGGTATACCAGTTATAAATCCTTCGCCGATCAAACCCTTACCGATATTTTCACTGCCGGCGAGCTGAAAGGTGCGGGTCATTTAAAAGCGGATTGTTTAAGCTCTGCCTATTTTGAAATGGGAACTGATGGTAAGTTTCATGGCAAACCGCTGCCTTTGCCTGCACAAATATCGACGGTATTTACGATAACCGCTCTTGATTATGATAACGATGGGAAGCAGGATATACTGTTAGGTGGAAATATTAACCAGGCCCGTTTGCGGTTTGGTAAGTATGATGCCAGCTTTGGCGTGCTGCTGAAAGGAGATGGCAAAGGGAGCTTTGAGTATGTGCCGCAATGGCAATCCGGATTTCGGTTATGGGGCGACGTTAGAAGCGTATTGCAGGTTAATGATACCTGGTTATTTGGTGTCAATCAAAATGAAATAAAAGCGTATAAGTTAAGGGAGTGAGGGGTAAGGGATAAAGAGAAGGGAATAATTGGTAAGTGTTAAGTAGTAAGGAGGTATCGGTGCTGACAACCGACCACTAACCACTAACTATTTACTACTTACCACTCTAACCCACCCACCACTGTAAATGCTTCAACCTGTAGCATCTTATTGTTTAAGCAAACGTTTGTATATCTGTTTTTACATAATAATTTGTACTTTAGAACTTTCCTCAGTAAAATTTTTCATCAAGCAATATGAAGTCAAAACAAAAAAACTCAAGGCGCCTGTTCCTGAAAAACTCAATAGGCGCCTTAGCCGCATTTACAATTGTTCCCCGTCATGTGCTGGGAGGCTCCGGCTATCTGGCACCCAGCGATACGCTTACCAAAGCCGTAATAGGCGTGGGTGGAATGGGCCGCGGCCATTTTGAATATGCGGGCACTAAAACGGTAGCTGTTTGCGATGTAGATACCCGCCACATTCAATTGGCCTTAGATGCATTGGGTGGCGGTAAAGGCGTAAAAACTTTCAGGGATTACCGCGAGCTGATTACATTGCCGGAAGTGGATATTGTACATATTGCCACGCCCCCCCACTGGCATGGTATTATTGCTGCCGATGCAGCCCGTGCAGGAAAAGACATCTGGTGCGAAAAGCCCATGACCCGTACCATTGGCGAAGGCAAGCGCCTTGTTGAAGCCGTGCAGCAGCATGGCCGAATCTTCAGGCTGAATACCTGGTTCCGGTTTTCCGATAATTTTTATGGCATGGGCACTACGGTGAAACCTATTAAGAAATTAGTGGAAAGCGGGTTGCTGGGCTGGCCGTTAAAAGTTACGGTGAGCAGGCATACAGGCTTCGACTGGAAATTTTACTGGGTAGGCAAAACGCACCTGGAACCGGAATCTGTTCCCAAAGAGCTGGATTATAACATGTGGCTGGGCCCGGCACCTTTTAAGCCATATAGTGCACATCGGGTACATACTACCTTCCGCGGCTACTGGGATTATGACGGCGGCGGGCTGGGCGATATGGGGCAGCATTATATAGATCCCGTTCAGTATTTCCTGGGCAAAGATGATACCAGCCCGGTATCGGTAGAAGTGGATGCCCCGCAGCAGCATGATGACGCGGTGGGAACCTGGAGAAAAATTACCTATACTTACGAAGATGGTTGCCAGATTATACTTGACGGCGCAGGTACGGAAGAAAATGCCGCATATATTGAGGGACCGAAAGGAAAGCTATATCCCGGTTTCCGTTCCGATATACCCGACCTGGAAAGGAAATTAGCCGCGTTCCCCGATCCGTTGCCCCAGGTAACCGATTTTGTGGATGCGGTAAAGAACCGGAAAAAATTCGCGTTGAATGAAGCCAATGGGCACCGTTCCGCTACAATAGTGAATTTAGGTAAAATAGCACTGCAGTTGGGCCGCTCTTTGAAATTCGACCCTGTGAAACAGGAGTTTATTAATGATGAAGGCGCCAACCGTTTGCTTAACCCTCCTTTGCGGGAGCCCTGGTTTATGTAAATAAAAGCTGATGGCGTGCGTAAGCAGCGCTCACCAAACAGCTTTAGAAAGCATATCAAAACGGTTCAACCTTTTTTCTGAACAACTGCCATGACGAGGCAGGCATTACAATATATTAAACAAGACAATTTTCATTTACATGCGACAAATATTAATCACGTTTCTTTTTTGCTTTACCGTGCTGCAAATGGCTGCCGCGCAAACCGATGATAACCGTACGGTTACTACCAAAATAGCCGATCTGCTGGCCAAAACGCCGGCAGATGACGCAGATCAGCTCAACGCCAACGTCGAAGCGGTGGCTAAGTTGGGAGAAGCCGGGCTGGCAGAGCTGGTTACCCGTTTAAATACAGCGGGAGATCATACCAAACTGCATTACGCCATTAATGGTTTTTCCTTTTCTGCCAGCCAGCCGGGTAAAGAAAGCTGGCGTGCAATGGCTGTAAAGGCATACGGGCAGGCGCTTGAAAAACTATCGGATAAGGAGGCGCAACTGTTCATCATTACACAACTTGAGCATGTGGGCAAGGATGATGCGGTAGTTTTTTTGAAAAACTACCTGCATGATGAAAGACTTTCCGACGCGGCGTCGCGGGCATTAGCCGCCATTCATACCGAAGCATCCAATAACGCATTATTGCAGGCCCTGCCAGGCGCTACCGGCAACGCGCAGTTGTCGCTTGTGCAGGCGCTGGGAGATACCCGGTTTTCAGCAGCGGTTCCCCAGGTTACTGCCCTGGCCAAAAGCAGCGATCCCAACTTAACCAAAGTGGCTTTATATGCATTAGCACGTATTGCCGACCCGTCTTCCTTAAAGCTGCTCCATACTGCTGCCGCTAAAAGCGGCTACAGCTACGATGTAACAGATGCCACATCCGCCTATCTTTTATATCTTAATCAACTGGCCGTAACCGGGCAGGCCCAGGCAGCCGAAAAAGCAGCAAACACTTTGTTGAAAAAAGCTTCCGGGCAGGTACATACCCGCACGGCGGCATTAAAATTATTAACGGATATACAGGGCGAAAACAGCGTGGGTTTGCTAACCAAAGCCATGAAAGATAAAAATGCGGAGTACCGCGAAGCCGCGCTGAAATATGCCCGGCCTTATCTTACTGAGGCCAATTCCGCACAATGGATAACAACGTTCAATAAAGCAGATAATAGCGCAAAGGCTGGAATACTTAACATGTTTGGTGATAAAGCCATGCCCACAGCTTTGCCCCTGGCGCTCCAGTCGCTGCAAAGCGGCGATGTGGGTGTACGCCTGGCTGCTGTTACCGCCGCGGCAAAAATTGGTCAGCAGGAAGTTATACCCGCTTTGCTGAATATGTTAAAAAATGGCAACGCAGAAGAAATAGCAACGGTTAAAACCGCGTTGCTGTCGGTTAAAGGTGATAAGCTGGTGCCCGCTGTAAGTGAAGCGCTGGAAACGGCATCGCCTGCCGGTAAAGCCGCGTTAATAGAAATTTTGGGAGAAAAAGGCGCCCGTGGAAAAGCAAAAGATGTGCTGGCATTTGTTAACGATCCTAACCCCGCGGTGAGTCAGTCGGCACGCACGGCTTTAAAAAACATGGTTTCTCCTGTTCAGTTGCCCCAGTTAACAGAGCTGTTGCTATCTGCAAAAAGCCCCAGTGATATAACAGATATGCAGGGGTTACTGGTTTCGGCATTAAGCATGATGAAGAACCCGGACCAGGCAAGCGCCGTAATTATAGCCAGGGAAAAAAGCGCGCCGGCCGAAAAGAAATCACTTTTCTATAATGTTTTGGCCGGCATTGGCGGCAAAAAAGGGCTGAATACCGTACTGGATGCTTTTGCGGGAGGCAATGCTCAAACCAAAGGAGCAGTGATAGCTGCGCTTTCCAACTGGAAGGGCGGACTGGCTACCACGCAATTGTACCAGGTACTTCAGCGGGAGGGTAAGGGAACTGCTGCTCCCGAAGCGGTAGAGGGCTTTATTAAGCAGATCAGCATTTCTGATCATACCGGTGATCAAAAATTGATTTTACTGCGTAATGCCATGGATTTTGCCGGCACTGCAGATCAAAAAAAGAAAATACTGGGTCAGGTAGGAAAATGCAACACATTTCCTGCCTTATTATATGCAGGCACTTTTTTAGATGATCCTGCCCTGCAGCGACAGGCCGGGAACGCGGTAGTAGATATCGCTTTAGCCAACAAAGGTATTTATGGAGACAATGTGAGGGCCTTGCTGGAGAAAACCATACAGATAATGGGTAACGGAAATGAAAGCCAGTACCTGAAGGAGGCCATTCAAAAGCACATAGCGGCCATGCCACAGGGCAAAGGGTTTGTTCCTTTATTTAACGGAAGGGATCTTACAGGATGGAAGGGATTGGTTGCCGACCCCGTTAAACGCACGAAAATGGATGCTGCAACCTTAGCAAAGGAACAGGCGAAAGCAGATGAGATCATGCGTACGGGATGGGTTGTAGAAGACGGGCTGCTTGTTTTTACAGGAAAAGGAGAGAACCTGTGTACGGAGAAGCAGTATGGTGACTTTGAGATGTATGTTGACTGGAAGATAACCAAAGACGGTGATGCCGGTTTATACCTGCGAGGAACGCCCCAGGTGCAGATTTGGGATACTTCAAGAGTAGATGTAGGCGCCCAGGTAGGTTCCGGCGGCTTGTATAACAATCAAAAAAACGAGAGCAAGCCTTCCAAACTGGCCGATAATGCTATTGGCGACTGGAATACTTTTCATATTACCATGGTGGGCGACCAGGTTACGGTTTACCTGAACGGGCAATTAGTGGTAGATAAAGTGCCGCTTGAAAACTACTGGGATCGCAACCTGCCAATTTTCCCCGAAGAGCAGATAGAACTGCAGGCGCATGGCACTTATGTGGCATACAGGGATATTTACCTGCGTGAAATTCCCCGCCCCCGGCCTTATGTGCTTACTGCGGATGAGCAAAAAGAAGGATACAAAATATTATTCGATGGCACCGCCCTGCACGAGTGGGTGGGCAATAAAACCTCCTATATCATTGAAGATGGTAATATAGCCGTGTATCCCAAAAGAGGCGGAAACGGTAACCTGTATACCAAAGACGAGTACAGCGATTTCATTTACCGTTTTGAGTTTAAGCTCACCCCCGGCGCTAATAATGGCATAGGCATCCGTACGCCTTTAACCGGCGATGGCGCTTATGAAGGGATGGAAATACAGGTGCTGGATAACGAAGCCGATATTTATAAGGATTTGAAGCCTTACCAGTACCATGGTTCGGTATATGGCGTAATAGCAGCTAAACGCGGCTATTTAAAGCCGGTAGGAGAGTGGAATGAAGAGGAGATATATATTAAGGGCAATCATATAAAGGTAACCTTAAACGGTACGGTTATCCTGGATGGCGATATTGCCGAAGCCAGTAAGAATGGCACTATAGATCACCGCGATCATCCGGGACTGAAAAGAGCTACAGGACATATTGGATTTTTGGGTCATGGCGATACGTTATTTTTCCGGAATATCAGGATAAAGGATTTGGGTAAGGCAACAACCAATTCCTCTAAAGCGCAAAAGAAAAAATAAAAACAGTTTTACCTGCTTTTATGATGGCATTGCGGGTCGTTGTATAACAACGGCCCGCAATTTTTTTAAGTTGTTCCTTGTAAACCCGTTGCTGTGTACATGCAATGTAAAGCCCCTGTTGATAAGGGGTACAGCATATAATGACCGCCTGTTTTCAACACAAAGCAGAATAATTTTTTTTGAAAAAAGCGCTTCTTTTTGAAAAAAGATTTGGCGGCAAGCAAAAGCTGGCTATCTTTGCGCTCCGCTTTTGAAAAAAGCAGTAGTTCTTAAAAAATAAACGACGATTACGCATAGAAAAAGGGAAAAAAGATTTGGCGGGTTCATAAAAACCCCTACCTTTGCACCCCGTTCAAAAAAACACTAAAGATCTTCCCTGATAGTTTACCGGAATTGTGCAGAAGAAAGCAATAAAAATTTTGCTTTAGACATGGTGAGAATATAACTTTGCAGCCGATATTTTTTTGAATGTAGTTCTATGATTAGTAATATTTTATCAACCAAAAAAAGCTGAAAATTTCAGTAAAAAAATTTGGTAGAAATAATAAATCTCTTACCTTTGCAACCCGTTTAAAAACGGTCGTAAAAATACGAGATTCTAAGATCTTTGAAAGTTTGGAAGCAACAGCACTTGATTTTTTTTTAGAAATCAGGGTAAGGTAAACCAGCCACAAAATTTGATTTTTAGAGCAATCTTCAAATCTCAACATTATTTACAATGGAGAGTTTGATCCTGGCTCAGGATGAACGCTAGCGGCAGGCTTAATACATGCAAGTCGTGGGGCAGCGCAGTGTAGCAATACATGGGCGGCGACCGGCAAACGGGTGCGCAATACGTACGCAACCTTCCTTCGAGCGGGGAATAGCCCAGGGAAACTTGGATTAATACCCCATAATATAATGAAAAGGCATCTTTTTATTATTAAAGCTCCGGCACTTGAAGATGGGCGTACGGCTGATTAGGTAGTTGGCGGGGTAACGGCCCACCAAGCCTGCGATCAGTAGCTGATGTGAGAGCATGATCAGCCACACGGGCACTGAGACACGGGCCCGACTCCTACGGGAGGCAGCAGTAAGGAATATTGGTCAATGGACGAAAGTCTGAACCAGCCATGCCGCGTGAAGGATTAAGGCCCTCTGGGTTGTAAACTTCTTTTATCTGGGACGAAAAAAGGGTATTCTTACTCACTTGACGGTACCAGAGGAATAAGCACCGGCTAACTCCGTGCCAGCAGCCGCGGTAATACGGAGGGTGCAAGCGTTATCCGGATTCACTGGGTTTAAAGGGTGCGTAGGTGGGTATGTAAGTCAGTGGTGAAATCCCCGAGCTTAACTTGGGAACTGCCGTTGATACTATATATCTTGAATGTCGTAGAGGTAAGCGGAATATGTCATGTAGCGGTGAAATGCTTAGAGATGACATAGAACACCAATTGCGAAGGCAGCTTGCTATGCGATTATTGACACTGAGGCACGAAAGCGTGGGTAGCAAACAGGATTAGATACCCTGGTAGTCCACGCCCTAAACTATGGATACTCGACAT
>CALMQS010000134.1 GCA_937871285.1 uncultured Sphingobacteriales bacterium
GACTTGAACTAAGGACCCTTAGGGTATATCCTATGTTTTGCTGACACGCAGCTCGATTAATTTGGAGCAACCCCTGAATTTTTTGCCTGCAACCATAGCATTTCCCCGTATTCATTTATATCCAGCATCTTATAGTTACTGGTATTTCGTGCCACTCCTATTCTGCTGCTTACACTAACCTCGGGAGCCCGGGATTTTGTACCCTGTTTGGTTGTCACAACAATAACGCCATTAGCGCCCCTTGCTCCATATATAGCAGTGGATGCAGCATCCTTTAAAATCGTGAGAGATTGAATATCTGCGGGATTAATTTCATTAAAGCCACCGGTTCTGGGCACTCCATCTATTACCCAAAGTGGATTATTATTATTGATAGTACCCAACCCTCTGATCCTGATTTGAGCATCTGATCCGGGCAAACTTGATGTAGAAACATTTACACCGGGTGCCGCTCCCTGAAGTGTTTGCGTCAGATTCCCTACCGGGCTGGTTTCCAATACTTCTTTTTTAACAGTAGTAACACTGGATGTTAATAGCTTTTTTGTCTGAGAACTATATCCTACAACTACCACCTGATCCAACGCGCCGGCTATTTGGATCATAGTGATATTTAACTCAGTGAGGCCTGTTATTTTTACCTCCTGCTTCTCATATCCTGTTGCCGTGAATACCAGTACACTGTTTGGTGGTACATCAATAGAAAATTGCCCCGCAGCAGTTGTTGAAGTACCTGTGTTACCCTTTTGTACAACAACACTGGCTCCTTCAACAGGCTCACCGGTTGGAGATTTAACGACCCCCTTCATCGTAATTTTAGTTTGCGAAAATGCGATGAGAACGCAAAAACTCAGGACAGTGGCTAACCAAACCTTTTTTATTAGGTTAATACATGGCATAAGCATCGTTTAAGTTTTAAGTGGTTTATAATTTATTGACTGGAATATTTAGAATTAATTCATTACGGTTGGGTATAGATGATTGAGCCCCCATTCTGGTTACAGATATTGCTGCCGCCCGGCAGGCGAACTCTACAGCAGGCAACATCTCCTTCCCTTCAGCAATAGCAACACTTAAGGCCCCATTAAATACATCACCTGCAGCAGTTGTGTCAACAGCCTTACAATTTAGAGCCGGAATAATGCTGAATTCATTGTTGTGTAGCAGTACCGCTCCCTTACTGCCCAATGTGATTACTATTGTTTTTACCCCTTTATTATGCAATATTTCGGCAGCATGGCGTGCACCTGTAGAATCTTCAACTTTTACGCCGGTAAGTTGTTCCGCTTCATACCCGTTTGGAGTTAATACATCAATGAAGGGAAAAAGAGAGGAAATAAAATCATTTACAGGAGCCGGGTTCACGATCACTTTAATTCCTTTTGCCGATGCATATTCAACAGCATACTGAACTGCAGACATAGGTATTTCTAATTGCAGAAGAAATAAAGCAGGGTCTTTGATTTTTGTCAGGGCTGTTTCAACATCACCGGGCGTTAAGTTTGCATTGGCACCGGAAGCAACCACAATAGCATTTTCGCCAATGTCATCTACCGTTATTAAAGCAACACCAGACGGTGTGGTATTATCAGATAATATACCTGATGTATCAATGCCTTCATTATTGAAAAGCTGCACAGACTGCTTTCCAAAAACATCACTTCCTACTTTCGAAATAAACGCGGTGTTACCTCCGAGTCTTACAGCAGCAACTGCCTGGTTGGCTCCTTTACCGCCCGGATTCATTAAAAATTTGCCTCCTAAAATCGTCTCACCAGATACCGGTATATGATTCGCCTTTACTACCATATCCATATTGGTGCTTCCAATTATAACAATCATTTTTCTATTCATACTGGCTAAGCTTTGTTGCCTAAAATTATTAATAGGATTTGTAGATTTTTTACAAACTTGCAGGTAATTTAATAATTTTGATTTGACGGTTTCCTGATATAATAAATTTTATATACTGGTTATCAAGAGTTTATATTTATTAATACTAACCATTTTTTATAATTCTGAATAAAATGCTGATAAACGATCTTATCCAACTCGTAAGAACAATGTCGGGATCAGAAAAACGTATTTTTAAGCTTTACAGTAATAAGCAGGGAGGTGAACGAATTTATCTTGACTTGTTTGAAATGATGAATAATAGCGGCGCAGACATACAACAAAAGTTCACAAAGAAATTTCCCGGTAAAAATTTTGAAAATGCCTGTCGTTACTTATTAAAGCTTGTTACAGATTCCCTTGTTAATACACGTAAGGAAAAGGATAAATGGTTTCAACAATATCAATGCCTGATGCGTTCGAGAATTCTTATGGAAAGATCTGTAGGCCACCAGGCTTATAAAGAGTTAAAGCATGCGCAAAACCTGGCGTTAGAGCTTCAGGACAACCTGGTGTATTATTTTACGTGTTTTCTTGATATAAGATATTGGTCTGATGCAGGATTTATTGATAAATCAGAAGATGAAATAGTACAGATGCATGTCAATGCAAAATCTGCATTGAGACTGGTTCAGAAAATCCTCGACCAATCTTCATTATTTGACACACTAAAATACCGGGGACTTCATTCCGGAAAATCATTTTCAAAAAAAGACGATGAAAAATTAAACGACCTGCTGATCAGCGAGCTCAGTTTGATTACGAGGGAATTCCACGATAATTTTGAATCCAACAAACTGCATCTTTTGTTTCAGTCTTTCTTTTTTATTAACAGCGGTGACTACAGAGCATCCCTTAAATGTTTTTATGAGTTGAATGAACTCTTTGAAAAGAATGAATCCGTATGGCATTTTCCTCCTTATGAATACCAGGCTACGCTGGAAGGAATTTTAGACAATCTTCGAACCATCAGGCACTACGATGAGATGAGCTATTATATAGAAAAATTAGAGAAGCTGGCAGAAAAAAACTATCCGGAAAACTTCAAAACAACTTCTTTACAAACAATATTTATCTATAGATTAACAGCGCTTCTTCATAGGCAGAAATTTGCTGAGGCAAAGCTGGTAGTACAAAATATCCCTTCGTATTTATTGAAAGACGCAACCGTTTTTGATTTTGAGAAACTGGCGGAATTGCATTTTAATATTAGTCTTATACACTTTCATGAAAAAAAATATTCAAAAGCAATTCGTCAGTTGAACTTCGTTAATAAGCTTGGTAAAGTAAATTTCAATCTTTCTGTGTATAAAGTGTCCAGGTTAATACAGATAGTAATACACTATGAGCTACATGATCTGGAATACCTGGAATACGAAATAAGGTCATATAAAAGGGTATTTAAGAAGATGGGCAAAGCTTCATTTATAGAACACCTGGTGCTTTCTGTTATTAAATTTGATCCACACAAAAAATCAAACCCTGTAAAGTCAAACTACTGGAAGAGAGTTTCGGGGCAGATAGAAACAATAATGGAAAGCAGATACGAAAAGCAAATATTAAAATATTATGACTTTGCATACTGGATTAAATGTAAATTAACCCGATAAGCATTTATCTGCGCCAAATATCAATTGTTAGATTGTTTCTGCCCGGCTCTAAAAAATCAGGATAATGAGAAGCCTTTTTTGCCGGCAGGTAGCCATGAGCGAGACTCGGCCAGGAAAGTGGAATGCCGCGCGGCATTGCAACGCGGCATTCCCTGACGCTTTTTTGTATAAAGTAACTGTTTTCCTAAAACCAGACTTTAGAAATTTCTATACTCACCACTTAAGAATTTATTCGCTTCTTCTTCTTTGAAGCGCGCATTTTTTCCATCCCAGTTCAGTGTTTGGCCGGGGAACCTGGCGGCTACCACACCCAGCAAAATCACTTCCGTTAATTTTGCTGCATAAGAGAACGGTGCACTGCATTCGGCTTTTCCCAGGCAGGCATCCACAAATTCGTGATAGTGCTTTTCGCCTTCAATGTCGTAGCTGGTAACGGGTTTTCCGGCCTTGCCTTTGGGGTCGTATTTTTTTATATTAATAGCTTCATACTTATTGTTAACAATTAACCGGGGCAGTTCCATAAAATGAGGCAGCAACAGGCGTTTCCCATTTTCACCAATGAACATAGCACCCTGGTCGGGTAGTTTTTGTCCATCGGGCAGCAGCAGGTCTTTTTCAGGTTCAGGTGCGCCCTTTCCGTCAAACCAAACCCACTCCAGCGTTTTAGCCGTATAGGGTGTTTGAGGGAACACATAGGTTACATGATTTTTTTCGGGATGTCCAAAATCGTTAGGAGCCCTGCACGAATTTTTAACCGTTAATGGAACGCTCAATTTTAAAGCGTTATAGGGCGTGTCAAAAATATGAACACCCATATCGCCTAAAGTACCGCAACCGTAATCAATACATTTTCTCCAGTTGCCGGGGTGATAAAATCCTTCTTTATACGGTCTTTCCTTAGCCGTGCCCAGCCACAGGTTCCAATCCAATCCTTCCGGTACAGGGTCACTTCCTTCTGGCTCAGGACCGTCATATCCCCATACTTTGGGCGACCAGGCAATTACTTTTTTTACTTTACCGATAATGCCTTCCTGAATTAAAATAGTAGCCAGTTTATAATCGTAGAAGGAGTGCACCTGGATGCCCATTTGCGTTACCAGTTTTTTCTGCTGTGCCAGTGCGTCCATTTTTCTTGATTCAGCAATATAATGCGTAAGGGGTTTTTGGCAATACACGTTTTTATTCATTTCCATAGCCTTCAACGCAACCGGCGCGTGTGCATGGTCGGGAGTGGAAACCACTACAGCGTCAATCTCACCGCCTATACTTGTGAACATTTCCCTGTAATCGGCAAAGGTTTTGGCATTGGGATAACTGGCTTTTACGGTATTGAGCTTGCTTGCATCAACATCGCATAATGCCACAATTTCTACCGATGGGTGAGATGCAATGTCTTTCAGATCGTTTAGCCCCATAGAACCCAGTCCAACTTGTGCAACCCGTAGTTTTTTGTCGGATGCAAATGCCGATGGTGAAAATGGAAACATGAAAGCCAGCGTTCCTGTAGCCGTGGTTTTTATAAAATTTCTTCTTTTCATTGTGCTTGTTTATTTATTATCTTTTTCGAACGGCTATAAAAATAGGAAACAATTTTGTTATGCCGGTTTTAAATCTCTTCTTCCCTGTAAAGATCCCCTATGGGTGCATTTAAAATTGTCGCCGGTTGGTGGGGACACCAACCGGGGCGGCCTGCCGTGGGCGGTGTCTCCACCGCCCACACGAAGCAAAGCGGTGCGACAATTTTAAATGCACCCTCTCCTATCACCTCAACTTAGATCTGCAAAAGAATCACTACCTTAATGCCATCATAACTAAAACGGATGTATGAAAATGATCATGATCTTTTTCTGTGTGTTTGCCTTAACCAAAGCAAATGCACAGCTAACAACGCCTGACACTATCATTACATCACAGGGAGATATTATTGTTCAACCTGTATTTCATGGAGCTTTGGTGCTGCAATGGAATGGTAAGTGCATTTATATTGACCCTTATAACGGCGCCGGCGCGTACAAAACGCTGCACAAACCTGATCTGGTTTTGATCACGGATATTCATGGAGATCATATGGATATAAAAACCCTGCAGGCGTTGGATCTGAGCAATGCAAACCTTATCGTGCCCCAGGCTGTAGCAACCTTATTACCCGCTGAATGGAAAGAAAAAACGGTTGTCCTCAGCAATGGCAATACAACCGAACAATCCGGCATTTCAATACATGCCATCCCCATGTATAACCTGCCCGATGATTCCACTTCCAGGCATACCAAAGGCCGGGGCAATGGTTATGTACTTACTTTGGGGGATAAAAATTTGTATATCTCGGGCGATACGGAAGATATACCTGAGATGCGTAGCCTCAAAAATATTGATGTGGCTTTTATTTGCATGAACATACCCTACACGATGACGGAAGAGCAGGCTGCCGGTGCAGTGCTTGATTTTAAGCCAAAGATGGTATATCCTTATCACTATCGCGGCCAGGGTGGCTTCAGCGATACCCAAAAATTTAAAATGCTGGTGCATAAAGACGATCCTTTAATAGATGTGCGGCTGAAAGACTGGTATGCCGGCGGAAGATAATTTTTAATGGGTAATGCACAGGCGATCACAGCCGCGTTGTATCTTCACTTGTTCATATAAACGAAATAAAATTGAAGTAATACGAATGGCATCAGGAATATTTGCACTGCTCGATGATATTGCCGCGCTGATGGATGATGTGGCTGTGATGAGTAAGGTAGCTGCTAAAAAAACCGCCGGGATTCTGGGTGATGATTTGGCCGTGAATGCTGAAAAGGCATCGGGCTTTGTTTCTGACCGGGAGCTGCCCGTTTTATGGGCCATTACCAGGGGCTCATTTTTTAATAAGCTCATTATTCTGCCTTTTGCTTTTCTGCTGAGCGCTTTCCTCCCTGCTGCCGTTACCGTTATCCTGGTGCTTGGAGGATTGTATCTCGCTTATGAAGGTGCAGAAAAAATTTACGAATATATTGTGCCGCATAAGCATACTAAAGTGGTTGCACTGGCAGAAGATCTCACCAAAGAACAAATCCTGTTAAGAGAAAAAGAGAAAGTGAAGTCTGCGATTTTTACGGATTTCATCCTTTCCGTGGAGATCATTATCATAGCATTGGGTACGGTAGTGGGTACCCCTATTGTTTCCCAGGTTATGGTAGTTTCATTGATCGCTGTTCTGGCCACGGTTGGCGTATACGGAATAGTTGCCCTCATTGTGCGAATGGATGAGCTGGGGTATAAGCTTATAGCGCTCAATAATAAAAACAACAGCTTTTCAGATAAGGTTGGGAAAATATTAGTGGCTGCCCTTCCTAAAGTTATCAGGAGCATGGGTGTTATCGGCACGGTGGCTTTGATCCTGGTTTCGGGTGGCATTTTTGTACATAATATTGATTTTTTCCATCACCTGTTCCCGGTACTCCCGGCTTTTATTCGTGAAGGGATAGTGGGGCTGGCGATTGGTTTCATTGTTTTTCTCCTTATCGGATTGGGAAAGAAAATATTTAAAAAAGGAGTGAAGAAAACAGCAAAGTAATGAAGATATATCTGCTTTTAAGTTTCATCACTTTTTCATTGCCTGCACTTGCGCAGGATAGCATTCCTGTAGCAATAAAGGGAAGGCTGAACGCTGATGTCAATAACGAAACGTCCGGCCTTGCCGCCTCTTCCGTTAATAAAGGCCTGCTTTATATTCATAACGACAGCGGAGATATCAGCCGGTTTTTTTTAATTAGTGAGGGTGGAACACTGAAAGCTGTTTATACCTTCAAAGCTAACCCGCTTGCAAAGCATGGTGTAACCGATTGTGAAGATATGGCGGCGGGCACAGGCCCAAAAGGAAAGCGGTATGTTTATATCGGGGATATCGGAGACAACAACGCCAAAAGAAAATACATTACCATTTACCGGGTAAGAGAACCGAAGCTTAAACCTTCAGCAGGGGTTTTTGCAGGAACTACAGGTGCTGATCCGCTATACCTGAAATACCCGGATGGGGCACGTGATGCGGAAACGCTGATGATTGACCCTGTGGAAAAATTGTTCTATATCATTTCAAAACGGGAAGATTCCGTAAGCGTGTATACGACGCCGTTGTTTTTCAAACGGGGTGATACGGTAACGCTTGTTAAAAAGGCTACTTTATTTTTTGAAGGCAGTAACAGCGGTAAATGGATCTGCGGCGGAGATATATCCGGAGATGGCAGCCGGGTGCTGGTAAAGAATTACCTTAAAGTGTATTACTGGAAGCGTAAAGGAAAGGAGCCTGTATGGCAGTTGCTGATGACCCCGCCCCGCGAAATGCCGTACAAAACTGAACAGCAGGGCGAAGCGATCGGCTTTGCAACAAACGGAAAAGGATATTATACGATCAGCGAGGGAATACACCCGGAAGTGTATTATTATGGCATAGAGTAATCGCCGGGAAGAGGTTTGCTGCTGTAACATACATATTGAATCAGCATATCGTGTATTATATTTTTTATAATCCCATAGTATAGCTCCAGCTGCCCCGGCTCTATACTATCTTTAAGCGCCGGCCGCAAAACATACCGGTTTGATCAATGCATAACTCAATACGTTTCCAATGAAATTTGTTTTACCCGTAATCCTTTTGCTCATTTTTATTATTCCCGGCCATTCTTATGCGCAGGTTGCTGAAAAGCTGGTATTTTATGTTTCTCTTAGCGGCAATGATGGCTGGTCGGGGAAACTGGCAGCACCGGGTAAAAATAAAACAGACGGGCCGTTCAAAACTTTTGAGAGGGTCAAACTGGAAATTGAACAGTTGAATGAAAAAGGCAGCATGCCTGCACAGGGCATTGAGATCATTATTCGCGGCGGTGCTTATTTAATAGAAGAAACGATTATGCTTACAAACAAACATGCGGGAAAAGTTAATGCGCCTGTGGTATGGAAGCATTACGGGGATGAAAAAGTGCAGTTGGTGGGCGGCAAAGCAATAGAAGGGTTTCATACGCTTTCTGATCCTGCCGCCAGGAAAAGCATACCTGCTGCCTATCAAAAAAATATTCTTGAAGTGAACCTGAAGGCTCATGGCATCACAGATTTTGGTACCATTACGAATCGGGGTAAACCCGGGCTGGAACTTTTTTTCAACAATAAAAAAATGCAATTGGCCCGGTGGCCAAACGAAGGATGGGCAAAGATTGCAGATGTGCCTCAAAGGGGCGAACTGGTGTACCAGGGCGATCTGCCGCATATGCGTTTTGGAATTCCTGTTGGAAAGCATTACGGGCGGTTTACGTATAATGGCAACCGGCAGAACAACTGGTCGAATACCGGTGATGTTTTTTTACATGGTTATTGGGTATGGGACTGGTATGATGAGTTTGTGCAGGTACAATCCATTGATACCGCCACTAAGGAAATTTTTATACAGCCGCCGCATTCTCACTATGGCTATTCCAAAGAACAAAGATATTATGCTGTAAATGTGCTGGAAGAACTGGATCTGCCCGGCGAATGGTATCTTGATCGCTCAAACGGTTTATTGTTCTTTTGGCCTCCTTCATCCATCGCAACTGGTAAGACCTTTGTTTCTTTGCTCGATAACCCGGTGATGTTGCTTGACAATACAGAAAATGTACGGGTTGAAGGACTCTCGTTTCAGTTTTCACGGGGAAACGGTATTGTAATCAGAGGTGGCAGGAACAATCTTATTGGCGGCTGCACTTTTAGTAATCTCGGGGATGTGGCAGTAAAGCTGGAGGGTGGCGAGAACAATGGTATAGCTGCCTGCAATATATATGATGTTGCCGCCGGGGGCGCTATACTTAACGGAGGCGATCGTAAAAGTCTTACCCCGGGTGGGAACTTTGTGGTGAACAGTCATATACATCATTTTTCGCAATGGATCCGCACCTATCAGTCTGCCATCACTATTTCGGGTGTGGGCAATCGTGCAGCCCATAACGTAATTCATGATGCGCCCGGATCCGGTATTTTACTTACGGGCAATGAACATATCATAGAATATAACGAACTGCATGATCTTGCCCTGGAAACCGGCGATGTAGGCGCATTTTATATGGGACGCGACTGGACGGAAAGAGGGAATATCATTCGCTATAATTATTTTCATGATCTTACCGGACCTGGCGTACACGATGTAAACGCGGTTTATCTTGATGACTGGGCCAGCGGTACCACGGTAAGCGGAAATATATTTTACAATTGTGCAAGAGGCATCATGATCGGCGGTGGCCGGAATAATATGGTGGATAATAATATTTTCATTGGGTGCAAACCCGCGGTGCATGTTGATTCCAGGGGACTGGGCTGGGCGAAGTATTATTTTAACGGAACCACCAATACTCTGTTTGAGCGGATGGACGCCATGCATTACAAATTACCGCCTTACGCAGAAAAGTATCCTGCATTGTTATTATTGTATGATGATGAGCCTGCTGTGGCCAAATACAACACGCTCACGCATAATATTTCGTATCTGGGGAGATGGATAGATCTGCACGACGGACTAAACCTGAACACGGTACTGAGTAAGGACAATATTATTGCAAAACCCGAAAAAGAATTTATCAATGCAGGGGATCACATCATTAATGAAAACCCGGGGATAGGCAATTATAGTAACGGAGATTTCGTGCTCCAACAAAAAGCGTTGCGGTATGGATTTAAGGCAATCCCTTATCATAAAATAGGTTTGCAGAAAGATAAGTATCGTAAAAATCCACTTAAAACTTTCAACACAAAATGAGAAATGTTTTTTTAATTATCGCCTGCGCGTTTTGTACAGTTACGTGCATAGCACAAAGACCGGCTCAAAACCCGATGTCGCAAAAACGCTATACCCCTAAAAAAATGGGATATAAATTGGTGTGGAAGGATGAGTTTAAAGGAAATAAGCTGGATCCCCAAAAATGGGCAGTGCGGGGTGTGGGGCCGAGAGCCATTGCCTATGTATCGGAAGAAGCGGTTAAAGTGGAAGATGGTTACCTGAAATTATATGCACTAAAAAAAGGCGACAGCCTGTTAGGAAGCGCAGTGGGTACCCAGGGCTTATTTATGAGTAAATACGGATACTACGAATGCCGGGCGCAATTGCAAAAATCGCCGGGTGTATGGGCGGCATTCTGGATTCAGTCTACTGAAATAGCAAAAGGGGAAGATCCGGCGGTATTTGGCGCAGAGATTGATATTTTGGAATTCTTCAAAAAATTAGGAACAGACATTGTTTCGCATAATGTGCATTGGGCTTACGGACCCAACCAGCGCACTACCCGCGGCATGCAGAGTTATCTTAAAGGGGTGAGCGAAGGCTTTCACACTTTTGGTTTGGAGTGGACGCCGGAGAAATATATTTTTTATATAGACGGGTATAAGTTTTATGAAGTAACACAGGGCATATCACATATTGAGGAATATATGATACTGAGCATGGAATATCCCTCCACGCATGAAGAAATTCAGCACACGGTATTCCCTGATGTTTTTATTGTTGATTATGTAAAAGTGTACCAGAAGAAGGAGCGATAAACCTGCTTCAGCGTTCAGTTTTTTAAAAGCATTTTTAAATGAATGTATACAAATGCACAAATGTGTTTCCGGCTTGAAGTAGGAGCTTTGTCCGGCATTAACATAAAAGCCCAACTCTACTGCTACAGCTTGTCATTGGCACGCAGGAAGAATCTGTATTTGCCTGAATTATATACAGATGCTTCATCTGCTACGGCGGGCAGGGTGTCAGGATTCGGTTATATGCTCTCTTTTTTACATAATGCCGGAGTTTGTTTTTTAAAAGGAATAACTTTAATTACCTTAAATATATAAACCTTGCTGAATATTAATTGCCATACATGCCACGCTGCCGCGCTGCTCCTTTGCGGCTTATTGTTCTTTTCCTGTACCCAAAAGCGCTATACCGATGCGCTTTCTCCTGAAGAAGCAATGAAACATTTTCAGATTATTGAGGGTTTTAAAATAGAAGTGTTTGCATCGGAGCCGGACGTACTATCTCCGGTGGATATGGTTTTTGATGAACAGGGTAATATGTACGTGGTAGAAATGGGAGATTATCCTTACCAGCCCGAAATTGGCAAAGGCACAGGACGGATTCGCGTATTAAAAGATACCAATGACGATGGTAAAGCCGATACGTCTTTTGTGTTTGCCGACGGGCTTCCAAGTGCAACCAGCATGCTGCCGTGGAAAGGCGGGCTGATCGTAACGGCCGCACCGGATATACTTTTTTTAAAAGATACTACCGGCGATTTTCGTGCAGATATTAAAGAAGTGCTCTTTACCGGTTTTTTCGCAAGCAATTCCGAAGCGCAAATTACAAGCCTTCGTTTGGCGCCCGATAACTGGATCTATGCCAATAATAACGGGCAGGCGGGTAAAGTATATGCGGTAAATAATCCTGATGCGGATACATTGTCTATGGGAGGAAGTGACTTCCGGTTCAGGCCCGGGAGGGGCTTATTTGAAAAGGAATCGGGAAGCGGTCAGTTTGGACTGGCATTAGATGATTGGGGGAACCGTTTCTATACGCAGAACACCATTCATATTCAGCAGGCGGCCATTCCGTGGCGTTATTTACACCGGCACCCTTATTTACCTTCCGATCGTGTTGATATAAATATTTCCGATCACGAACTGGTGATGTTTCAAAAAACGCCACCGCCTTACTGGCGGCTTGAACGCAGCAACAGGCGGCAAAAAGATTATGATGAACGCAAACTGAACCGGAAAGAATATGCCGAAGGGCATTTTACCGGGGCTTCAGGAGGTACGTTCTATGGTGGAGATGCATTTCCCGGATCTTTTTATGGTTCCATTTTTACCGGTGATGTAGCAGGCAATCTCGTGCACAGGGATGTGCTTACGCTCCAAAATAACAGCCCCTTATTTGTGGCAAAACGTGCGGAAGGGGAAAATAACAGGGAGTTCCTCGCATCCACTGATCCCTGGTTCCGGCCGGCAAATTTTACAGTTGGTCCGGATGGATACCTGTATATAGTTGACATGTATCGCCAGCATATTGAAACGCCCGTTTCCATCCCGGAGGATCTGAAGAAGGATATGGATTTTACTAACGGTGAACAGTACGGCAGGATTTACCGTGTTGTTCCGGAAGGTGTTGAAAGAAAGAAAACTCAAATGCCTGATCTGAGAAGTAAAACTCCGGAAGTGTTGGTTACACTGCTTGCGCATCCCAATCAGTGGTGGCGTTTGCAGGCCCAACGGCTTTTATTAGAACAGAACGACCTGACGATCGTTCCTGCATTAAAAAAAATGTGTGCAGAGCACGCCGATGCAAGAGCGCGCCTGCATGCATTGTATACGCTGGAAGGCTTAAATGCGCTGGATGCCGGATTGATACAACAAGCATTGAAAGATCAGCATCCCGGAATGCGAACCCATGCTATAATACTTTCAGAACGCTACCCGCAATGCCTGCCCCAATTGTTAACGATGGTTAGCGATAGTTCGGCACAGGTGGTTTTGCAGTTGGCACTCAGCCTCGGTGAGTTTTCTTCGCCACAGGTAATCACGGCATTAGCTAACATTACAGAGCGGTATGGAGAAACGGCGTTGTTTCAAACCGCTGTATTAAGCTCGGATGCAGGATCTTCTATGGAGCTTTTAAAACTTTTGATCAGTCGTGGTATTTTTTTTAAAAGTGGCAGTCCTGAAAAGATGGCTTTCGTAGAGGATTATTTATATGCAATTGGTGCACGTAAAAAGAAAGAAGACATCCTGGCATTAATCACATTGTTGTCTCATCCCGAAGTTAAGGAAGCAATCAACTGGCAGCTTGCCGGATTAGAGGGATTCACTAAAGGACTACAAAAATCAGCAAATAAAGACAAGCCAGACCCAGAGCTGATCAACGTTTTGCAGGTATATGAATCAGGGGCAACAGGGGAAATTAAAAGTGCATTAAAAGCGGTAAGACAGGCGCTGGGTGATTCCTTACAATGATTATACTGGTGTTTTGATGAGAAATTTATAACCGGATAAAAGAGCAGATCACCATGCATGAAATGAATTCGCGAAGGTTGTTTTTACAAAAATGTGTTTCAGCCGGCATGCTGCTAACAGGCGGAGCGTTCATGCTGCATGGTTGCAGTGCTAAAAAGAAATCACCGGCAGAAGAGGATGGAAGTGAAGCTCCGGCAGATCCGTGCGGCGATTATACAGGCCTGTATGAAAATGATCTGAAAGCCCGTGAATCCATGGGATATGTAAAGCAATCTCCTATTCCCGGAAAGCAATGCGGCAATTGTAATCTCTGGCTTCCGCCGCCGGCAGGTAAAGATTGTGGCGCATGCCAGCTTTTTAAGGGGCCTGTATATACCGAAGGATATTGCACCTATTGGGCCCCGCAGGTATGATATTGAGATCAAGTAATAAATAAAAGCATAAAATAATGGCAGGTATCTTTCATAAAAAACACATAACGGTGCGCATGTTCTCAAAGCTAATAGCGTTGGGGTTACTGATACTTGTTGTCGCGGCCAGCCCAGGAAAGGCGCAGTCGGTTCGTGTGGGTGTTTTTAATGCAAATGTTACGCCACCCATCGGTAGCCCGGTTGCTTACGCCCGGGCGCGTTCAATTGTTGATTCGCTTAGTGCGAGAGGAGTAGTGATCCTTTCTGATGACAAACCTGTGGTGTTATGTGCAGTTGACTGGATAGGCATTGGCAATGAAGGGCTGGAGGAATGGCGGAAACAGTTGGCGGCAGCGGCAAATACTACTGTTGACAGGGTATCCGTGCATGCCCTGCACCAGCACGATGGGGTGCATTGCGATTTTACAATGGCGAGGGTTATGGAGGCATACGGATTGGGTGAAACATATTTTGACACAGCATTTTTACATAGCGCTATCCGGCATGTAGCCGAATACGTTAGTGCAGCAGTAAAAAATACCTTTCCTGTTACGCATCTCGGCTTTGGGCAGGCTATGGTAGAAAAAGTAGCGTCTAACCGACGTATTTTGGGAAAGGATGGCAAGGTAGCTATTATCCGCTGGAGCAAAATGACGGATTCCGCAGCCATTGCGGCGCCGGAAGGACTGATTGATCCCTGGCTGAAATGTGTAAGTTTCTGGAACAATGAAACTCCCGTAGCAGTAATGACGTATTACACCACACATCCCCAGAGTTATTATGGACAAGGCGATGTTACCTGTGAATTTATTGGTATTGCGCGTAACGCGAGAGAAAGAACGATGAACGGTGTTCCTCATATTCACTTTAATGGCGCCAGTGGAAATATTGCAGCAGGTAAGTATAACGATGGTTCCGAAGCGATGCGGCCGGTGCTTGCGGGAAGAGTGGAAAAAGCCATGCAGGAAGCCTGGGAGCAAACCAGGAAAACACCGGTAAGCGTAAAGGTTATGCGCTGGAAAAGTGTTGATGTTCAGCTTCCCGTAGGAAAAAACATTATTGAAGCAGATCTGAGAGCCACGCTTTCAGATGAAAAGTTGGCGATAGCCCAAAAACTGGCTGCAGCCGAAAAGCTTGCCTGGTATTTGCGTTCCGAAGCGGGGCAGAAAGTTACGATATCTTCGCTGCGGCTGGGCAAAGTTTGGTTGCTGAACCTGCCCGGAGAGCTGTTTGTGGAATACCAGTTAGCGGCACAGCAAATGAAACCGGGCAATCAGGTTTGCACTGCCGCTTATGGAGAATACGGACCGGGATATATTGGCACCAGAATTTCCTATGCACAGGGTGGTTATGAAACCGGCGGCATTGTTTCGGGTGTAGCTCCCGAAGCGGAAGATGTTATTATGAATGCCATCAAAAAAGTATTGAGATAAAATGATCTTCCGTTATTCAGGGGCGTAAATGATAAGCGGGCTTAAGCACTTTGAAAAAGACATGATGTGTCATTGGCAGGGTAACAGTTTTTCTTTTTAAATGTTCTTCCTGTAAATGCAGCCCTGGCTATAGCAGTTTTCGTCCTGTTGTTTTATCTTTGAAACTACATACAGCAGCAGGTTCTTTCGCTGATCCATAAAAACAGGCAGGCATTTTTTTACTTTTAAAAGATGCATATGGCTAATCGGATTAAAATAAAAGGAGTCTTCCTGATAACCGGAAGCATATTGATTGGTATTATACTAATCACCCAAAGCTGCAGCACTACAAAAGTGATCAGCCAATACGACTGCGATACTTTTGCCAACAATACCGTATACAAAAAAACAACCTGGAGTTATGCATGGGGCCTGGTACAACCAAAGGATATCAACCCCCGCTGTGATCCGCGGTTTAACCACCTTAATAAGGTAGTGGTAAAAACCAACCTGGGATTTGCCATTCTTTCCACCGTTACCCTCGGAATTGTTATCCCGCAACACGTGGAGTGGTGTTGCGCGCCCTACAGTCCCCCAACGGATTCATTGGGAAGCAGACCCTGATCAAACTTTTAAATTTTTTTACAATGCCCGACCATACTATTTTGCCCGATGGCGTGGAAAAGCTGGATATTACCGATTGGGAAAACGGCCATCAGAACTTCACCCACCGGTTTAAAAAAGGAGCTTCCTTTAAATTAAGGATCCCGTTCCTCCCCGCCACGCCTTCAGATCAGTACAAACAAACCACCTCTAATTTTCAATGGCTGATCAGTTATGCTATTGAGCATGATATTTCATTGCGCGCTATGGGAAACGGCTGGTCATTTTCGGACGTTGCGGTTTGCGATGGGGGAGTAGTTGATACCAAAGCGCTGCGGCTATCCTTCTGGATTCCCCGCAAGTTTATCGCGGATGATTATATCAATACAGGAAAGGGCACTGCCGATCTTTTTTTGGTACAATGCGGAATGAGCATCCTTGATCTGAATGAAAAGCTGGAAAAAGAGGCCAATCCAAAACGATCTATTAAAGCATCGGGAGCCAGCAACGGACAGTCCATAGCCGGCGCTACAGCAACAGGCACACATGGATCGGCATTCAGGGTTGGAGCTGTACATGATGCTATAGTAGGAATTCATCTCGTTGTTTCGCCAACGCGGCATGTTTGGCTTGAAAGTGCATCTTATCCGGTTGTCTCCAATGAATTTATTGAATGGATGGGGGCCGAACTGATCAGAGACGATGACCTGTTTAATGCGGCAGTGGTAAGCTTTGGCAGCTTTGGTTTTGTGCATAGTCTTATGATTGAAACGGATCCGATCTATTTACTGACTGAACAGCGCGCAGATGAAGTAAAATATGATGACGATCTTATTAAGGCCATAGACCATCTTGATTTCTCCGGAATTGAATTAAAGCTTCCCTATCCACCGGATGGGCCGGATAAAGAACTGTATCATTTTGAAGTGATCATAAACCCCCACAGGTTTGAAAAAGATAGCAAAGAAAAGGGCGTATATCTTAAAACAATGTATAAAATGCCTTATACGCCTGGTTACCCCAGAAGAGAAAGGGATGACCATGGATTTCAGTATGGCGACAATACGCTTGGGGTGATAGAAACTATTATTGACGGGCTTCCGGCCGATCTGTCGGCAGCATTGGTTCCGGCGTTGGTAAATCTTATGTTTCCGCTTGCCTTTAAATCGGCTGTTGATGCATTTGGAACAATTGGCGAAACTTTCAGTAACACTAAATTCAGGGGTAAAGCCATCAGCGCCGCTATAGGTATCGCCGCCGAAAATGTGAGCAGGGTGGTGGATGAAGTTATTTTTATTAACAGGCAATCACCATTTCCGGGTGGCCTTGCTTTGCGGTATGTAAAAGGAACAAAAGCATTGCTGGGTTTTACACGGTATGAAAAAACCTGCATACTGGAGCTGGATGGAGTGGAATCGGAAACTGCCAGGAATTTTTACCAAAAGCTTTGGAACAGGTTAGAAGCAAAAAATATCCCTTATACATTGCATTGGGGAAAAATGAATTTCAATCTCAACCCTCAGCGGATAAGGAGAATGTACGGCGATGCCGCTGTTGATACCTGGATTAACTGCCGGCATAACCTGCTGGATATAGCAGAACGGAAAGTATTTAATAACGCCTTCCTGAAAAGATGCGGATTGGACGGGTGAAGATAAATGAGGCTTTACCGGCAAACCAATTCCCGGCCGGATTGCAATAAAAAAAGACTCCGGGTTGAACCGGAGTCTCCGATGTTTCTTTTTTTCCTACGCTGGCATTATCCAGATCAGGTATGAGAGTATATTCTCAGGAACTGTTTTACGAGACCACCCCTTTCCGGAAACTTCTGCATATATAGTATAAATAATTGTGCCGGAAAATCCATCTCGTTATGCTATTAAGCGGAAAGATATTATTGGGTAATAAATTCTACAATCTGCACTGTTCAGGCAATAATTTCATGTAAAATATTTAACACTGTAATACAGTAAAATAGCTGGATATTGAACGGCTCGTCTTTATGGGGTATTAGCTTTCCCGTTTTTTTTATTTCGCCCTTAAAACCAATAGCATACCAGGCAAATACTTCATTACCGGATTCAGGAACCGGTGTGGCATAGCCGGTAATACCAATTCCCCAGTTGCTGCAAAAAAGCCTGCACACGTTCAAAGCCATTTCAGCCGCCACTTTTTCCGACACGCAATTGCATGCCTGCGCATGGATAGGTTCTATATCAAGATGCCTGTATTTTTGCGCAAGATTATAAACGGTAATTCCACCCTGGTAACATGAAATGGCTCCTTCGGCTGACGAGAAAGCCGCCTGCATCAGGCCGGAGGTCACACTCTCCGCTACGGCAATGGTTTCACCCCGCTTAAGCAGTATGCCGCTTATTTCATTCAGGCGAACAGGAAATAAATTCATGGAATTTGTTTTGCAGGTTTCTTATATAATATACAAGATATATGCCTGACTAAAAGTATTATACTTCAATTGGTCTTACCGCTTAGCCCTGGCTTGTCATTTGAATAGGATCTCATTAAACAGTATACAATGCCTGAAGGACCCAGTATCGTTATTTTGAAAGATGCAGTGCAACAATTTATAGGTAAAAAAATAAAAAGCGTTTCGGGGAACGCTAAAATTGATATCAGTTCCTTTGCGCTGTAATCTTCCTTTCGTAAAAAAACATTGCGGCGAAACCCATAGAAGAAGCTTTTTTTGTAATAACTGCCAGATAAGATATCGCTGATTGCAAATTAAGTTAGCGTGCATTCAGGGTTTCTTTCTTACCGTAATGATGCTCCCCGCTGAATATTCGTACGGCTCAATACCAGGCAACGTTAAAAGAAAATGCCTTCCTCATTGCTCAAACTGTGTAATATTTTCCTCCTACTATAGCGATGCAATGACTGTGTTTGTATTTACTTAAAAGGGAACCGCGGCAATCACGGGCATGGAAGCTGTTTTTTATAGCAATACATCAGTGGCATATCATTTGTAAACCTTACATGTTGAGATAATCTATTCTATTTATTCCTTACAATTTAAAAAATACAATTATGCCAAACACAAAGAAAGCACCGGGGCGTAAAACCCAAACCAATGGAGCTAATGCATCAGCTATGATGGGCAACAAACAATTAGAAAGTTTTTTCATGGATGCGCTTAAAGATATATACTGGGCTGAAAAGCATTTGACCAAAGCATTACCTAAAATGAAGAAAGCAGCTACCACCAGTCAATTGAAGGATGCCATTGAAGAACATCTGGGGCAAACACAGGAGCATGTAGGCCGGCTGGAGCAGGTATTTGAAATGCTTGGTAAAAAAGCCCAGGCAAAAAAATGTGATGCCATGGAAGGACTGGTAAAGGAAGGTGAAAGTGTTATTGAAGAAACGGAAGATGGAAGCATGACAAGAGACGTGGGCATTATTATGTCGGCTCAAAAAGTGGAGCATTATGAAATTGCGGCTTACGGAGGCTTAACCCAGCTTGCCCGTACCATGGGCTTGGAAGATGTAGCCGGCATTTTACATGACACACTCGAAGAAGAAAAGCAGGCCGATATGTTGCTTACGGAAATAGCCGAAAATAATATCAATTGGGAAGCAGAGCAGGAAGATGAAGCAGGATAAGTAAAAAATGCACCATCGTATACAGAACCCATATTTTATCAGTTGTGCTGGTGGATGTATGCCGGTGCGTGTAATGAAGCCGCAGTTTTGCAGATCGGCGGGATGCATCATTGTATTCTGTAGCGTCTGCCAATTGCGGCTTTATCATGGGCATCAGCCGGCAGAACAGCTATGCGGGTGTTATATAAAATATTATGCAAACGGGGTGTATTCCAAATTGTCGCATTGCTTTGCTTCATGTGGGCGGTGAAGACACCGCCCACGGCGGGC
>CALMQS010000135.1 GCA_937871285.1 uncultured Sphingobacteriales bacterium
TAAATTATATAGTACTTTCATGCCTTTACGAATTAAATGCCTAATCCTATTATCAAATTTCTCACATTTCCACATTCTGTATTTGCCTTATCTTTAGCGCCCTTAATTTTTTGTATAATCGAATAATAAAAAAAGTCATGAGCGTAACTTTAGGCAACCGCGAATATTTTCCCGGTATCAGCAAAATCAAATTCGAAGGGTCTCAGTCAGACAACCCGCTTTCTTATAAATGGTATGACGAAAACAGGGTAGTGGCCGGCAAAACCATGAAGGAACATCTTCGTTTTGCCGTGGCATACTGGCATACCTTCTGCGGAACCGGCGGGGATCCTTTCGGCCCGGGCACCAAACGGTTTTCATGGGACGCCAGTCAGGATGCCGTACAACGTGCAAAAGATAAAATGGACGCTGCTTTTGAGTTCATCACCAAGTTAGGCGTTCCTTATTATTGTTTTCATGATATAGACCTGGTGGATGAAGGAAACTCTCTTTCCGAATATGAAAGCCGCCTGCAGGCAATTGTGGATTATGCAAAGGCCAAGCAGGAAGCCAGCGGCGTAAAGCTTTTGTGGGGAACCGCCAATGTGTTCTCTAACCCGCGCTATATGAACGGCGCTTCTACCAATCCCGACTTTAATGCGGTAGCCTATGCCGGTGCGCAGGTGAAAAACGCGTTGGATGCCACTATTGCTTTAAAAGGCGAGAACTATGTGTTTTGGGGAGGCAGGGAAGGATATATGACGCTACTGAATACCCAGATGAAACGGGAACTGGATCACCTGGCTAATTTTTTAACGATAGCACGCGATTATGCCCGGCGCAATGGTTTTAAAGGTACTTTTTTTATTGAGCCCAAACCCTGCGAGCCTACCAAGCACCAGTATGATTACGATAGCGCAACAGTGATCGGCTTTTTACGTCATTATGGCTTAGACAAAGATTTTAAGCTCAATATTGAAGTTAATCATGCTACTTTAGCCGGGCATACTTTTCAGCATGAGCTGCAGGTGGCAGCCGATAATGGGATGCTGGGCAGCATGGATGCCAACCGGGGCGATTACCAGAACGGGTGGGATACCGACCAGTTCCCCACTAATCTCAATGAATTGGCAGAATCTTTACTTATTATTCTTGAAGCAGGCGGCTTTGCAGGAGGCGGTATCAATTTCGATGCTAAAACACGCCGGAACTCAACCGACCTGGAAGATATTTTTCATGCGCATATCGGCGGTATGGACGCCTTTGCCCGGGCCCTTGTTATTGCTGATAATATATTGCAAAAATCTCCTTACCTGAAATTCCGCAAAGAACGCTACGCTTCATTTGACAACGGCGCCGGTAAAGATTTTGAAGAAGGTAAGCTGCAATTAGAAGACCTGAGAAATTTTGCGGCGCAACACGGTGAGCCTGCGCAGTTGAGCGGTAAGCAGGAATGGCTTGAAAATATCATCAACCAGTATATCTGAAATAACCGCGCTTAAAATCATCATTTTGCCGTAGGTTTGCTGGCTTTTTTAAAAACCAGTGATCAAAATAAAATAAAAAATATACGGATGAAACTTTCTTCGAGATTACAGAAATTTAATGAGCCGGAAACTTTAAAAATGGCAAAGCTGGGCCGTGAATTAAGGGCTAAAGGTGTAGATGTGATTGACCTTAGCCTGGGTGAGCCCGATTTTGATACGCCCGACCATGTTAAACAATACGCAAAAAAAGCCATTGACGATAACTACAGCCATTACACGCCTGTTGCGGGGTACGCCGATCTGCGTGAAGCAGTATGCACCAAGTTAAAACGCGATAATAATTTAGACTATAAGCCGGAAAATATTCTTGCATCAACCGGCGCCAAGCAAAGTTTGGCGAATGTAATACTGGCGGTTGTGGATATCGGGGATGAAGTGATCATTCCCACGCCTTACTGGGTTACCTATTCGGAACTGGTGCGCCTGGCAGACGGCAAACCGGTATTCGTTCAGTCGTCTATAGAAAGTAATTACAAAATTACGCCGGAGCAGTTGGAAGCGGCTATTACGCCCAAAACAAAGCTGTTTATGTTTTCTTCGCCCTGTAATCCTTCCGGTTCTGTATATAGCAGGGAAGAATTAAAAGGCCTGGCTGAGGTATTTAGCAAGCACCCGGATGTGCTTATTATTTCGGATGAAATATATGAATACATCAACTATAAAGGGAAGCATGAAAGCATTGCGCAGTTTGCCGGTATTAAAGACCGTGTAATTATTGTAAACGGCTTAAGTAAAGGATTCGCCATGACCGGCTGGCGGCTTGGTTATATAGCTGCCGACCCGGCCATTGTAAAAGGTTGTGAAAAATTACAGGGACAGCTTACCAGCGCCACCTGCTCCATTACGCAGCGGGCAGCTATTGAAGCCCTTACCGGTGACCTTACCGCTTCTCACGATATGCTAAAAGCATTTACGGATCGCCGTAAGCGCATACTGGAATTACTTTCGGCAATTCCCGGTGTGGCATGTGCTGAGCCCGATGGCGCTTTTTATGTATTTCCGAAAGTAGACGCTTATTTTGGGAAGAAGCATGGAGAAACCGTTATTGCCAATGCCGACGACCTGTGCATGTATTTATTGAATACGGCGCATGTATCTACGGTAACCGGAACCGCATTTGGCGAACCCACCTGCATCCGTATTTCTTTTGCCAACAGCATGACCAATATTGAAAAAGCGGTGGAACGCATTAAAAAAGCCCTGGCTGCTTTGCAATAAAATAGTTGAATAGGTATTGCTAAGATCTACAGCTACAAAGACACGAAGCCACAAACCATTTTCCTTTGTGACTTCGTGTCTTTGTGGCAAAAAACAACAATTTACGAAATAGGAAAGTATGAAGAAGCTGCATGTTTTTCTGTTGCTGTTTTTTACGGCCTCTGCATTGTTTGTTACCGCACAGGATACCGTTTATTTTAAAAACGGCTTAATGGCTAACGGGCTACACCGTTATGGCCGGGAAGCGTTGTATACCGATCTGCTGGCTTACCAGTTATACACCCATACCCTGCAGCAGCCGCGGGAAAACGGTGTGCTGGCTGAAAAAGCCGGTCAGCAGGAAATAAAATGGGTGGCTGTTACGGCAGACAGTTTGAACAATTTCAGGATGCCTCTGCAACCGGGTATGAGAGGAAGGGGCATGGGCTTTTTCAATAGCGGCTACCTGTATGTTACCTATACCGCAGATAAGGAAAAAAAGGCGCTGCTCAATACAATGGGCAGCAGCAGCGTGTATGTAAACGGAGCGCTGCATACCGGCGATCCATATGCTTCAGGCTGGTTATATATTCCAATAAAATTGAAAAAGGGACTCAATGAATTTTATATCCGCTCGGGCTTTCGCACAACGGCCAGCCTTGTTTTTCCTGTAAAACCTGTTAATTTAAATACCGAAGACCCTACATTGCCGGTAATCGGCTCACAAAATAATAACGCATTGCTGCAGGGCGCCGTAGTTGTGATCAATACCTCTTCGAAGCCGCTTCAGCATGTAAAGATCAAAAGTAATGTGGCGGGAAATGAAATGGTCTCCGATTTGCCTGTTATACCGGCCATGAGTACCCGGAAGGTTCCCTTTTCGTTTAATGCAGGCCATGTTGCACAAAAAGGTATGTACGAAATGACGCTGCTGCTCACAGACGGTAATAAAACGCTGGATGAAAAGCATGTATCCATTGAAGTAGTGGGGCAGGACGAACCGTACAGCAATACCTTTGTGAGCGCTATTGACGGAAGTCTTCAGTATTACGCGGTAACCCCGCAATCGGGTGCTAACACGGTAAACGCTGCATTGTTCCTTTCTGTTCATGGCGCCGGAGTGGAAGCCATTGGCCAGGCCAGGGCTTATAAACCGAAAGACTGGGGCATACTGGTGGCAGCTACCAACCGCAGGCCACGCGGTTTTAACTGGGAAGACTGGGGAAGGTTAGACGCGATGGAAGTATTGAATATTGCTAAGGAAAAGTTTAACCCCGATCCCCAGCGCATATACCTTACAGGCCATTCAATGGGTGGGCACGGTACCTGGTTTTTGGGCGCTGCTTACCCCGAACTGTGGGCGGCTATTGCGCCCAGCGCGGGCTATCCTACATTAAAAGAATACGGTTCGCACGATGGAAAGATACCCGACAGCACCAGTTCAGCCGTAGAGAAAATATTATTGCAGGCCGGTAACCAGAGTGATGTGGTGCAACTGGCTGAAAATTACAAACCTTTAGGCGTATATATCTTTCATGGCGATTCGGACCGGGTGGTTTCAGTAAACTATGCACGGCAAATGAGAAAAGTGCTGGCGGATTTTCATACGGATTTTGCATATAAAGAGTATCCCGGGGGCAGCCATTGGTTCAGCAATGAAAGTGTGGATTGGCCTCCTTTATTCAATTTCTTTAAATCGCACACCATATTGCCTGACAGCGCTGTAAATACGATTGATTTTAAAACTTCGAGTCCCGGTATATCTTCTTCCTATCGCTGGGCAACTATACAACAACAAACTCTTCCTTTGCAGTTTAGCCGTATTCAACTGAGCAGGAACCTGGCTGCCAAAACCATAACCGGTTCAACCGGAAATGTACAGACCCTGAAACTGAATGTAGGCCAGTTCGGAGCAGGCGCATCCATTACAGTAACATTAGATAGTTTGGCGCCCCTGCTCTATACCGTTAGTAATGCCGCAGACAGCATCTGGCTTCAAAAGCAAAACAACCGGTGGCAGGTGGCTAAGGTGCCCGGCATAGATGAAAAAGGGCCGCAGCGTTATGGCACCTTTAAAGAGGCCTTTAATCATAACATGGTTTTTGTATATGGCACAAAGGGAAACAAAGCTGAAAATGAATGGGCGTTTAATAAAGCCCGTTATGATGCGGAAACCTGGTATTACAGGGGCAACGGGGCTGTTGATATCATAGCAGACAAAGTATACGATGCGGATCAATATGCAGGAAGGAACGTGATCTTATATGGCAATGCCAGCACCAATGCCGTATGGCAAATATTACTGACCGATGCCCCGGTACAGGTAAGCCGTAACCATGTGCGTGCAGGAGCCAATGCATGGAGCGGCGATGACCTGGCTGTATATTTTACCTGGCCCATAAAAAATTCGCCGCTAACATCCGTAGGTGTTGTTGCGGGCACGGGCTTAAAAGGCATGAATGCTGCCAATGCCAACCAGTATTTTGCCGGTGGCAGCGGCTTCCCCGATTACATGATCTTTCGCTTTGATATGCTGCGCGATGGCAGCCAGGCTATTGAGCTGGCAGGCTTTTTTGATAACAGCTGGCAAATGGATGTAAAGAACCAGGCCGGCGGCGAATAGCGGGGTGAAGGTAAGTGAATAGGCCATTGGCAATGGTGAACCCACCATTCACCACGTCTCACGTCTCACGTTTGGCACGGCACTAACCTTTAACAGGTTCCCCTGCATTTAAATAAGTAATAACCGCCCTGATCTCGCCATGTGAATAAGCATCTCCGAGTTTTTCTTTAACAGGCGATGTGGCAAAGCCGGCGCCCGTTTCTTCAATGGCTTTGCAAATGGCTGCTATTTTTTCTTCAGAAAGAATATCCGTTATTTTAATTTCACCTGTTGGAATAAATCTTGATAAATGCCCTTCAATAGTACCTGTGGTCAGCTCCCTGAGCTGTGCAATTTCGGCTATGCTTTTCCCTTCCATGAACAGTTCAAGGCTCATGCGCTGTGTATCGCCCTTTTTAGCTTTTGCCGTAATACTGGTTTCCGCTGCAGCTATTGTTTCCTCAACGGTGGCCGGTTTTTTTTGCATTTCTGCTAATTGCAGTAAATCGGATAACTGCGTTCCTTTCAGTAAGCCTTCCGACAACTGAACAGCCTGTGCGATCTGTTGTTTTTTCCTGGTAATATCCAGTTCTATGCTGCGCAGCTCCTTCAGGTATTTCTTTACTTTCTTTTTTACCTTCATCTCATTGGCATGTTGTTTCAGGGAAGCCAGCATTTTTTCTAGTGATTGAGTGAAGTAGGCAAATGCAGCGGTAACGCGTTCATGCAGCTTGGTAAATCCATTTGCTTCAGCCTCAGTAATCAATGCGGTTAGTTGTTTGTTGAATTTGTCGCTTACTTCCAGCTGCGATTGCGCCAGTGCTACTAAACTTTGTGCCCATTGTATAGCGGTGTTCTTGTCGGGAATCTGGCGATGCGCGTATGCTTCGTAATGTATACTAATGTTTTGGGTGAGCTTAATAAAATTAAAGGCATGGGTTAATGAAAAGGTAACGAAGCGTTTCTGTTCCTGCTGTAGCTGTTCCTGCATTTCTTCATCGTCCATTTCGCTTTGGGCAAAGGTTAATACCCGCGGATCGGTATGGATGCATTGCGGATGTATCCTTGAATAGAGCACCAGCCCGTTGAGCGCAGTAAGCCGGCTCAGCGCCACATATACCTGCCCGGGTGCAAAGGAAGCGCCAGCATCAATAATGGCTTTTGTAAATGTAAGCCCCTGGCTTTTATGAATGGTAATGGCCCAGGCCAAACGGAGCGGATATTGTGTAAAAGCACCTAATTCTTCTTCCTCAATATTGTCTTTTTCCTTATTGTAGTTGTAGCGGATGTTTTTCCATGTTTCCTTTTCAAGCAGCAGCTCATTATCATCACCGGGGAATTTTACATAAATCTTGTCGCCGGCAATACGGCTTATCATGCCAATCTTTCCATTATAGTACCTCCTTACTTCACCTTTGTCGTTTTTGGTGAACATAATTTGAGCGCCGGGTTTCAGCCTTAATATTTTTTCGGCAGGAAGCGCCCGCTCATTGAAGTCGCCTGTTAGTTCTCCTGTAAAAGCAGATGATTTGCCGGGAAGCTTTTCCAGTTCCTGCCTGTTGATCTGGTCGGCGCGTGCATTGTGCGTGGTAAGCACAATAAAATTTTCTTCCTTAGGCGGCTCAAAGCCCGGCTTATAATATTGATGCAAACGTTCGAGATCGGCAGCGGTAGTATTATTGTTCCGGACATTATTGAGTATCTGTATAAAATCCGCTTCATTCTGGCGGTATATTTTTTTCAGTTCTATGTAAACCGGCGGGTTTTGCTGTATAACCAGTGCGTCAAAAAAGAAAGGACTTTTATAAACGGATTGCAATATTTCCCACTCCGCATTATTGATCACCGGAGGTAGCTGAAACAGGTCGCCGATATATAATACCTGCACCCCGCCAAAGGGCACCAAAAGCTGTCGCCGGTAATGCCGGAGTATAATATCTATGGCATCTAAGGTATCGGCGCGCATCATGCTTACTTCATCTATCACCAGCAGTTCCAGCTCCTGCAGCAGTTCCCGCTTACTGCTGCTAAACTTTAAATTTCTGAACAGGGTATGTTCATTGGTAACCTGTGTTTCGCCTGCTGCAGCATGGTGTGTGGGCAGATAAGGTCCAAACGGCAGTTGAAAAAAAGAATGAAGGGTAGTGCCACCCGCGTTTATGGCCGCAACACCGGTTGGAGCCACTACGGCCATTTTTTTAAAACAGTTGTCCCGTATATAGCGCAGGAACGTGGTTTTTCCGGTGCCTGCCCTTCCGGTTAAAAAAATATGCCTGCCGGTTTGATTAACAAACTGCAATGCACGTTGGAAATGTACATTAGAAGCATCGAAGGACGTCATGTTTTCCAAAGGTAAAAGCTATTAGGTAATAAATAATTGGTGTTAGCAAACGAAGTTTTAAAATACACATATCCTTTTGTAAAAACAAGCACTTTTTTGGTTTGTAGTATAATCGCTACAGGCGTTTTTATACAAATTGTACGCAACAAAGATATAATGTACTATTTTTTATCGCCATGTGATGCCTGATCTTTGCGTTGCAAACGCGGAATGATAAAAGACGATTAAGAACTGCGGAAATGCACAAACCTTTAATTTTATCGCTCACTTTCAGGTACATAAAAGCCGATAGCAATAAATTGAATCTTAAACCACAACCTGAGAAACAACCCTAAACCCTTCACCAGAAGGTGGAAATGCAAGCTTAAGTAAATAGTCCCTTAACCAGACCTCATCCCTGACCCCCTGGAAATCATTTCTATCTTCTGGTGTTTTTTATCGTTTATTGGAATTCATACTACAGGGAACAATTCATCGTTTTATTATTGGTATAACGCCTGTTATGCCTAAATCCAGTAATATGAAAAATCCGGTCTTCTATATTTTACTTTCAGTTGGTTTATATTCCTGCGCGTCCACAGAGCTGGTACGGTTAAGCGTATTGGAACCTGCTCCGGTAACCCTTCCTGCACATATAAAAAATGTTGGGGTAATTAACAGGAGCGAAGTAGCCCAGCAGAATAAAGTGGTGGATGTGGTGGATAAAGTGTTTTCTTTAGAAGGAAAGGACCTGGATAAAGAAGGAGCGCAGGCAAGTATTGCCGGACTGGAAAATGAATTGCTGAAAAACAACCGGTTTGCAGGCGTAAAAACAATTGATGGTGCTGGTCTCACAAGCCCTGTTCCGGGCATTTTCCCGGCGCCGCTTACCTGGGATGTGGTAGAAAAAATATGCAGGAAAAATAATACGGATGCGCTTTTTGCGCTGGAATTGTTTGATACCGATTCAAAAATCACGTATGCCGCTAACCCGGTTACCGTTAATACGCCCTTAGGCAAAGTACCCGGCGTTGAGCATAGCGCCACCATGCTTACCACGGTAAAAGCAGGCTGGCGTATATATGATCCTGCTGAAAGAAATATATTAGATGAGTTTCCTGTATCGGGCAAAATGGCGTTCTCCGGCAAAGGCATTAACCCGGTGAAAGCGGCAGGCGCCTTAATTGGCCGCAAGGAAGCGCTGAAGCAGGTGGGCAATAAAGCCGGACAGGATTATGCATTCAGGATTATTCCATACTGGTTACGGGTGTCGAGAGATTATTATGTGAGAGGAACAGACAATTTCCGAATGGCGCGTCGTAAAGCGCAAACCGGCAACTGGGATGATGCCGCGGCGATATGGGAAAAGGAAACCACCAGCGATAAAAGCAAGGTGGCCGGGAGAGCCTGCTATAACATGGCTATCATTAATGAGATCAACGGTAACCTCAACGGGGCTATACAATGGGCACAAAAAGCCTATGAGAACTATAATAATAAACTTGCACTGCGGTATGTAAAAATTCTGGAAAACAGGAAGGTCAATAATGCTATCCTGGAAGGACAGGAAGCGATAAGCGCCCGGTAAGCTTACCTGCATATCTTCATTTCATCGCTCTTCAATCGCATACCTCCGTCAGTACTGCATATTAAAATTTGCACGTTAGTGCTTACCTTCGCCACTTTCAAAACCGGGATAAGCCGTTGCACCTTCCATACTGACTTTCCCGCCCATGACCCTGCCGCATAGTAAAAGATAAATAGTAAATGATCAAGCGTAAAATTTTAAACAAAGGCATTCCTGTCTCCATTTCATTAACCCCTGCCATAGAAGCAGCGATTGATCAGCCGCTGGTAGCCCAGGACAAGAAAAGGTTAATAACGATTTCGGCGCTGGCTGTTTTGGTTGCCATCTGCATCAGCTTTATCGCCAAATTACTGATCCATCTTATTGATCTCATTACAAACATCTCTTTTTACGGAAGCTTTTCCACCGCACATTCCACTCCCGTTAATAACACCCTGGGATTATTTGTGATTGCTATTCCGGCAATAGGCGGAGTAATTGTTGGCTTAATGGCCTTGTATGGTTCAAAAGCAATACGGGGGCATGGTATTCCCGAAGCCATGGAGCAAATACTAACCAACCAAAGTAAAATAAAACCCACCATTACTTACTTAAAACCGTTGTCATCGGCGGTATCTATAGGTACCGGTGGCCCGTTTGGTGCGGAAGGTCCTATTATAGCTACCGGTGGCGCCCTGGGCTCTACACTCGGGCAATTGCTGAAGATCACCCACAACGAAAGAAAGATATTATTAGCGGCAGGCGCCACAGCAGGTATGTCGGCTATTTTCGGGAGCCCTATTGCCGCCATTTTCCTGGCCGTAGAATTATTATTATTTGAATTTTCACCACGTTCTATCATCCCTGTAGCACTCGCATGCATTACCGGTGCGGCGGGGCATCACCTGTTATTTGGATCCGAACCGGTATTTGCTATTAAGCATGTTATAGCAACTCCTTCCAATACGGCACTGGCAGCATACAGCGGCATGGGCATTGTTATTGGTGTATTATCGGTTTTGGTTACCAGGATCGTTTATTATATAGAGGATGGCTTTGAGCAATTACCTGTTCACTGGATGTGGTGGCCTGCTATTGGCGGGCTGGCTGTTGGCATTATTGGTTATTTTTCGCCTGAAACACTTGGTGTAGGATACGAGAATATCACGAACATCCTGTCCGGCGAGTTCACCATCCCGTTTGTATTGTCGTTGTGCCTGCTCAAATTCTTATCATGGGCAATTGCCCTGGGCAGCGGCACATCGGGCGGCACATTGGCGCCGTTGCTTACCATAGGCGGCGCCACAGGCGTTTTGCTCGGTAGTGGTATTATTCATTTCTTTCCACAAAGTGGCGTTACTATTTCGTTGGCTGCCCTGGTGGGCATGTCGGCTATGTTTGCCGGCGCATCAAGGGCCTTGCTTACTTCGATTATTTTTGCGTTGGAAACCACGGCGCAATCCAATGCGCTATTACCCTTGCTGGCTGCCTGTGCCGCTTCGTATTTTGTTTCCTTCTTTATAATGGAAAATACCATTATGACGGAAAAAATTGCACGCAGGGGCGTTAAAACCCCGCATTCGTATGAGCCCGATATCCTGGAAAAAATTTCCGTGGAGCAGGTTATTAAAGAAAACGGCATTGTGCTGAGCGGGGATAATACGGTTAAAGAAATAAAAGAATGGCTCAGTAAAGAGCCCGATTACAACAGCAATTATTTTATTATTTCCAGTAATGAAGGAGAATATAAAGGGATACTGAGCTCTTCTACCATATTCAGCCATCTTCAAAGCGACGACAGCAGGGTAGGGGACCTTGTTAAACGCAAAAATATATCTGTTGGCATTGGCAGCAGTCTGCGTACGGCGGTAGAGATCATGGCAAAAGAAAACACAGATGTATTGCCGGTGGTATCAAAAGAAAACAATAATAGTATTATCGGCATCCTGTCTTACCGGGAAATCATTGCTTCGTACAAAAAAAATATGGATGAACACGTAAAAAAGCATCCCGGCATTTCATTAAAAAGAAGAGGGCTGAAAATATTATTGCGCGGGCAAAAGCTGATGACTTCGAGGAAGGTAAAAGATAAATAAAGGGATTTGAAATTTGAGATATAAGATTTGAGATTGCTTTCCGGATTCGGATTTCTCAATTTGTGGTTTATCGTTTGTAGTTTACAGTTGGGTTGCACAGCTGAGTAGTAAATAGTTAAGATCATACATGAATGAGCCATGAAAAATAATCCGGTCCAAAGACGATGATTAGTGGACGAATTACGCATGACCATTAAAAAAATAAAATGATAAAAATGAAAAAAGTTACTGTAAAGGTGGCTGCAGTGCTTGCAGTATGCCTGTGCATCCTGTGTATGCAGTATAGCCATGCGCAATTGCCAAAGGAAAAAATAAAGCTGCTGATCATTGACGGGCAGAATAACCACGGCAACTGGCCCCAAACCACGCAAATGATGAAGGGCTACCTGGAAGAGACGGGTCTTTTTGCTGTTGATATTGCCACCACTTCTCCCGAAGGCGGAAACATGGAAGGCTTTAAACCCGCTTTCAGCCATTACAAAGCGGTATTGCTCAATTATAACGGCGATGCCTGGCCGCAGGAAACCAATGCTGCGTTTGAATCCTTTGTAAAAAACGGTGGGGGCGTAGTAGCGGTACATGCCGCTGATAACGCATTCCCTGAATGGCCGGAGTTTAACAAGATGATAGGTATAGGAGGATGGGGCAACAGAACTGAAAAGGACGGACCTTATATTTATTATGATGAAGCGGGAAAGCTGGTAAAAGACGATAGCCCGGGGGTGGGTGGCAATCATGGTAAATTTCATGCCTTTAAAATTGTTACCCGTAATAAGCAACACCCCATAACCAAAGGTTTGCCCGAAGTATGGATGCACAGCAAAGACGAGCTATACGACCGCCTGCGCGGACCTGCTGAAAACATGGAAGTACTGGCTACCGCTTACAGTGCAAAAGACCAGGGTGGTACCGGGCGCAATGAGCCTATGATGATGGCAATTACTTATGGAAAAGGGAAAATTTTTCATACCACGCTGGGCCATGCCAATGAATCGCAGCAATGCGCTGGTTTTATTACTTTTTTGCAAAGGGGCGCCGAATGGGTGGCAACCGGCAGGGTTACACAAAAGGCGCCCGGTGACTTTCCGGAACCTGATAAAATAAGTATACGCCGCAGATATGCAGATAGAAGCACCAAGAACCAAAATACAAGAACCAAATAAATTTCAAACCCGAACGGCCTCCCCATTTTTCGCAATCTATCAGGGATATCAAAATAATGACAGCCTGTGGTCACAAATTCTCCATCAAATCATCTTTATCCTTTTTCAGCGACCGTATCATTTCTCCGTATCCCTGCTGTTTGATCATGGCATTTATGGTTTGCGTAATCCTTTTGGCTTTGGTGGCGTCTGTTTTGGCGGCTTCAATCCATTTGGAAAAATAGTTCTGGTGTGAACGGGGCAACTGTTTAAAGAAGTGCATGGCGGATGGCTCATCCGATAAGCATTCCAGCAGCTCGGGAAGAATTTCATAAGGTGTATCAACTGTTAGCTGCACTTTAACCATCGCCCCCTTGTTCTTACGGATACCCTTGCGCATGGCAGCGTTCAGTGCCATAATAAAATTTCCGCCGCCCATCGGCACAAGGCTTACTCCTTTAATGGCAAAATCATCTAACCTGCCTTTTACGCGAAAACTGGTTTTTGTGGCAGGCTTAAGCTGTTCAGCAATATCGCGGGGTATTTCAATATAATTCCAGCCAGTCTTTTCCCCTTTTTTTCCGAATTTTAATATAGTGGCGGTGAAGGTGACCATGCGTTTAAGTAAAAAATAATGGGAAGAAAAACAAGAACCAAAATACAAATAACAAATCAAATCCGAAGTCGTAAATCCAAAATTCGAGGGAAATACAAAGAACCAAATCACAAAAACCAAATGAATTCTCAAATCCGAAGCGAAATGCAACCATAAACCACAAACTATAAACCACAAACTATAAACGACAAGCTATAAGCCACAAATCATTAAATCCGAAGCGAGATCCCCTGTATCCTGAAAAATACCTGAAACCTGAAACCTGCAACCTGAAACCTGAAACCTGAAACCTGCACCCTGTCCCCCACAAAATCTCAAATCCCCCTCCCTCACTATTTTACCCGATATTGCATCTCGCTGGTAATTGTTCACATATTGTGTATAGTTGCAATATGGGCCGGGTTCTTGTGCATAATTCGTTAATAATAATGGGGTTTGATAAAATTGCCTGCACTAATTTTCGTTTTGATTCAGCTATTTTTGCCCATTCCACAAAAAATATTGAACTGTGCGTTTAAAGAGTTTAGAAATCAAGGGTTTTAAGAGTTTTGCCGACAAAACTACGATCAATTTCGACCAGGGAATTACAGGCATTATCGGGCCAAACGGCTGCGGTAAAAGCAATATTATAGATTCCATTCGCTGGGTGATAGGCGAACATAAGATCAGCAACCTGCGCAGTGAAAATCTCGAAAGCCTTGTTTTTAACGGATCACGTACCCGCAGCGCCAGCGGTTTGGCCGAGGTAAGCCTTACTTTTGAAAATACACGCAACCTGCTTCCTACGGAATTCGGTACGGTTACTGTAACCCGGAAGTTTTATAAAAGCGGGGAAAGCGAATACCGCCTCAATGATGTGAACTGCCGCCTCAAAGATATCCATAATCTCTTTTTGGATACGGGCATCAGTACCGACAGCTATGCCATTATTGAGCTGGGTATGGTGGATGATATCATTAAAGATAAGGAGAACAGCCGCCGCCGTATGCTCGAACAGGCTGCGGGCATTACCATTTACAAAACCCGGAAACGGGAAGCCAAATTAAAATTAGATGCCACTGAGCAGGACCTGGCGCGGATTGAAGACCTTCTTTTTGAGATCAATAACCAGTTAAAAAGTTTGGAAAGCCAGGCCAAAAAGGCGGAGAAATATTACGAGATCAAAAAGGAATATAAAGAGCTGAGCGTGGAACTGGCAAAAGCCGCGCTTGAAGGATTTAATATTACATACAAGGACTTAAATGAGCAGCAGCAACAGGAAATAGACAAACGTTTTGAGCTGGAAGCCGGTATTGCACAGGAGGAAGCCGCTATAGAGCAGGACAAGCTGGGCTTTATTGAGCAGGAAAAACAGTTACAGGAAATGCAGCATGCTTTTAACAACCTGCTGGGAACGGTGCGGAGCAAAGAAAGCGAAAAGAGTCTCGGAGAGCAGCGCCTGCAATACCTGAAAGAAAGGGAAACCGGTTTGCGCAATTTTTTACAAAAATCGGAAGGCCAGTTAAAGGGCCTGGAAGAAAGTATTGCTTTTACGTCTGTGCAAATAGCAGATGAGGAAATTAAGCTGGGAGAATTTATTGAAACAGTAGAGCGCTTAAAGGAAGGGGTAGAGGAGAAGCGCCGCGTTTTTGATGAAAAACGCGCGGCTATTGATATCGTTCGCCGCGATAATCAGGCTTTGCAAAGGCGGCAGTTTGATGCTGAAAAGCAGGTAGCCGTTGCTGATACCTCTATCCAGAATATCCAGCGCACGATTATGCAGGGAGAAGAGGAGCAGGCGCAGCGCAAACAGCAGATAGCGCTATTGGAAACAGAAAGGGAAGAGAAGGAAATTGAATTAGATAATAAGCGAACCGGCCTGCAGCAACTGCAGGAACAGCACGAGCATACAAAGGAGCAGATACTGCAAACGCAGGCAAAGGTAGAAATCCTGCGCAACCAGCTGGCGGAGGAAAGCCGTAAGCTTGATGCCCGTAAAAATGAGCATGCCTTGCTGAAAAGCCTGATTGATTCTATGGAGGGTTATCCGGAAAGTGTAAAGTTTTTGCACAATAACCAGGGATGGAACCATGCCGCTCCAATTTTGTCGGATATTATTTACGTTAAAGAAGCATACCGCGCAGCAGTAGAAAATGTGCTGGAACCTTATCTTAATTACTATGTAGTGAACAACCTGGAGGAAGGGCTGCAGGCAGTGCAGCTTTTAGATACCAATAAAAAGGGGAAAGCCAATTTCTTTTTGTTAGACAGGATAAATGGTTTTAGTGATGTGCAGCATCAGCAGCCAGGCGGAACCCTTGCAGCAATGGAGGTAATTGAAGTGGAACCGCAGTACAGGAAACTGGCCGAGTACCTGTTAAGTAATGTGTATATCGCCGAAAATGATGAAGCGTTGCATAACAGCAATGGCGCCGTTGTGCTGGAAAAAACCGGCAAATACGTAAAAGGCAGATATGCGCTCACCGGTGGCAGTGTGGGATTATTTGAAGGCAAAAAAATAGGCCGTGCAAAAAATCTTGAAAAGCTGTATGAGGAAATTATTGCGCAGGAAACGGTGGTTAATGAACTGAAAGCCACTATACAGGCGCGTCATAATGAAGTGATCGGGTATAACCAGCAATTAAAAGAACAGGCGATACGGCAAACCCAGGATGCTATCAGCCAGTTAACCAACCAGGCTTTTGCTTTGCAGAATAAGATGGAGAACCTGCAGCAGATGGAAACAAACGGCAGCAGGCGGCTGGAAGAACTTAAAGAACAACTGCAGAACAACCACGACAGCATAGCCGAAGTGAGGGAAGACCTGGAGAAATTAAATGCACAGTTGCAGGAGTTGCAGGATAAGCTTCGGGATGCCGACCAGGATTATACCCATGCCGAACAGGAATATAATTTTGCCAGTGCAGCCTACAACGATGGCAATCTGCAATACACCAAATTGCAGAGCAAGGTAAATGCTTTAAAGCAGGAACATCAATTTAAGAACGGGCAGTTGATAGATTTGAAAGCCCAGATTGACAACAGTAACGTTCAGTTGCTGGAAGCTTCTGGAAACATTGCTCAAACAGAAGAAACCATACAAGTTGCTGCTGCCCTGTTATTAGATATGCTGCGGAACAAGGATGAAGAAGAAAAAAAACTTAATGAGGCCGACCAGGCCTATTACAACAGGCGCAATGCTTTAAATGAAAAAGAAAGTGCCCTGCGCCAGCGGCAAAAGGCAAAAGAGCAATTAGATCATTTGCTGAATGAAATAAAAGACAAATTAAGCGAGCTGAAATTGCAGTTGGCCGGAATGAAGGAAAGACTAAGCGTAGAGTTCAGGGTGGACCTGGATACCATATTGGATGAGCCCCGTGCAACGGAAACGCCGTTGGAGGATTTGCAGGCTGCCTGCGAAAGGATGAAGAAACGGCTTGAAAATATGGGTGAGGTAAATCCCACAGCCATTGAAGCTTTCCAGGAAATGCGAAAAAGATATGAGTTTATTCTTGAACAAAAGAATGACCTGGTTACGGCAAAGGATAGCCTTTTACAAACCATCCAGGAGGTAGAAGCCACTGCCAACCAGAAGTTTTTGGAAACCTTTAATATAGTAAGAGAAAATTTTCAGAAAGTATTTAAGGCCTTATTTACCGAAGAAGATACGGCGGATATTTTGCTGGAAAATCCGGAGAATCTTGCTGAAACCGGTATTGATATTGTTGCCAAGCCCAAAGGTAAGCGGCCTTCTTCCATTACCCAGCTAAGCGGGGGAGAAAAAACATTAACGGCTACTGCGCTGCTGTTCGCTATTTACCTGCTCAAGCCTGCTCCTTTTTGCATATTGGATGAGGTAGATGCCCCGCTTGATGATGCCAATGTAAATAAGTTCACCAATATGATCCGCCAGTTCAGCGAAAACTCGCAGTTCATTATTGTTACCCACAACAAAATGACCATGTCTACCGTGGATATTATATATGGCGTAACCATGCAGGAGCCGGGCGTAAGCAAATTAGTGCCCGTTGATTTCAGGGGGTTGAATTAGGGGAGGAGGTGTGAGGTATAGGGTCTCAGGTTACAGGTCGCAGGGAGCTCGGCTTTTGTATTACAGTTCAGCCGTATTATTTATTGTCTTCGCTGTGTGAAGTCTCCGACTTCGTACCCGCTATGTTCTTCCCGGATTATACCCCGGAAAAACGATAATGCAAGACACTTATTGCTAAAAGCTGATTGCCGACTGCTGAAAGCCCCAGCTACAAAAATCCCAGCTCAAGCTTCGCTTCTTCACTCATCATTTCCCTGTTCCAGGGCGGGTCAAAAGTAAGGTGCACATACACATCGGTTACACCTTCAATAGCTTCTGTTTTTTGCTGCACTTCCGCCACAATATCGCCGGCAACGGGGCAGCCGGGCGCTGTAAGGGTCATAGTGATCTTTACTTTACCATTGTCATCAGCCTCCAGTTCATATACCAATCCCAGGTCCATGATGTTTACAGGGATCTCAGGATCATATACTGTTCTTAAAACTTCTTCTATTTTATCGTTAAGCATATTAAATTTGAAATTTAAGATTGGAGATTTGAAATTACTCTTTCCTCAGCCTAAGATGGAGGCACTGTACTTTAGAATAATTTCAATAATAAATAATTCCGTATTATCTTTTGATTATACTACAGGAGCATCTTTGATTGTATAAAGCCAAAAACTATAAGCTGCATTCCCATCTCAAATTTCAGATTATAAATTTCAAATCCCCCTCGCTCTCAAAGCCACCCCATACATTTTCATCTGCTTCAGCATAGACAGCAGCCCGTTGGAACGGGTAAGCGATAAATGGCTTTTTAAGCCAATGGCGTCTACAAAATATATTTCAGCCTCAGCAATAGCTGCCGGCGATTGTCCGGACAATACCCGCACCACCATGCTTACCAGTCCCTTGGTGATCACCGCATCGCTGTCGGCAGTAAAGAATATTTTCCCATCTTTATGTTCGGCATGCAGCCAAACCTTGCTCTGGCAGCCTTTGATAAGATTTTCTTCTTTCTTATACTGTTCGTCAATCAATGGCAGATCCTTACCCAACTGAATAATGTATTCATATTTTTCGGTCCAGTCGGTAAAAAAACTGAATTCTTCTATGATCGTATCCTGTTGTTCTTTTATAGTCATTATACATTTGCTCCTTAGTGCAAAGTTCAGCACTTTTCAGCAATTTTAGGTGGAGAGAAAAAAGACGGGCGTATTTCAATTTTTCGCTCCATGTACAACTTTCCGGTCGGTGAGACACCGACCGGAAGCGGGTTCTACAGGTGGGTGTCACCACTCACCTGCGAAAATTTGAAATGCGCCCAAAAAGACAGCAGCTATTCCAGCATGCGTTTGGCTTTCTCAATACCATCAACCAACGCATCAACCTCAGCCTTTGTATTATAAAATGCAAAGGAAGCCCTTACCGTTCCGGGAATCTGAAAGAAATCCATAACCGGCTGAGTACAATGGTGCCCCGTTCTTACGGCAATGGATTGCTTATCTAATATTTCGCCCAGGTCGAAGGGATGGATATTACCCACTAAAAAAGATATGGCGCCGGAGCGGTGTTTAGCATCGCCTATGAAACGCAGGGAAGGTATGGCTGAAAGCCGGTCGTAAGCATAGGCTACCACTTCTTCTTCCGCCTGCTGAATAGCAGATATGCCAACGTGCTGTACATAGTCTATTGCAGCACCCAGCGCAATACCGCCGGAGATATCGGGTGTGCCCGCTTCAAATTTAAAAGGCAGTTCGTTATAGGTAGTTTTAGCAAAAGTTACATTTTTGATCATATCACCACCACCTTCATAAGGAGGCATCTCGTTAAGCCACTTTTCTTTTCCGTATAAAATACCCACGCCGGTAGGCCCGTATATTTTATGGCCCGAAAAAGCTAAAAAATCGGCATCTAATTGCTGAATGTCTATAGGCATATGCTGGATAGCCTGCGCTGCGTCTATTAAAACCGGTACGTTTACCGCATGCGCTTTCTGAATAATTTCATGAACGGGATTTACGGTACCCAGGCTGTTGGAAACATAAGTAACGGCTACTATTTTCACTTTATCTGTCAGCAGCTCATCAAAGCCATCCATCTTTAATTCGCCCGCTTCATCAATGGGTATTACTTTTAATGTTGCTCCTTTCTCTTCACAGATCAGCTGCCAGGGAACAATGTTGGAATGATGTTCCATGGCGGAGATCAGCACTTCATCTCCCGCTTTTAAAAATTTTTTACCGAACGAAGCGGCCACCAGGTTAATGCCGTTGGTGGTGCCTTTTGTAAATATTATTTCATGCTCATGGCGGGCATTAATATAGCCGGCTATTTTTCTTCTTGCCACTTCATAGGCTTCCGTGGCCTGCTGGCTTAAAAAGTGAACGCCGCGGTGTACATTACTGTTATAGTGGGTATAATAGTTATGGAGTGATTCCAGAACAGGCTGCGGCTTTTGTGTAGTGGCCGCATTGTCTAAATAGATCAATGGCTTGCCGTACACTTTGGTTTTCAATATCGGGAAGTCTCTCCTGATCTTTTCAATATCCAGCACACTATCTGTTATGGTTTCACTGTTAGTCATACGCTTCTGCCATTTTACGGGTGATCAGTTTTTCAACATA
>CALMQS010000136.1 GCA_937871285.1 uncultured Sphingobacteriales bacterium
TCCTGATTCCTGATTTGAAAATATTGAACCCGGAAAGTTGGGAAATGGGCGGGGTACGAGGTACTGGTTACAGGGTACAAGTTGCAGGGTACAGGGTGCAGGGTTGCCGGGCACATGCACAAACTGTGCCTTGTACCCTGAGACCTGTAACCTCCTGCCTTCTCATTATCTTTTCTCATTGTATCTTGCACCCTATGGTTATTACTTCTGCCACCTACCTGATCAGCAGCCCGGGTTATTTGCAATGCCCGAAAGCCGACCGCCCTGAATATGCTTTCATAGGCAGGAGTAATGTGGGCAAATCTTCACTGATCAATATGCTGTGCAATAATCAGAAACTGGCCAAAACTTCCGGCACGCCCGGCAAAACGCAGATGATCAACCACTTTGATGTTGTTAGCAGCGCTGAAAATAATAGTAAAGCGCAATGGTATATTGTTGATCTGCCGGGATATGGGTTTGCCAAAGTATCGCAGCAGCAACGCAAAAGCTGGAGCACAATGATTGAAGATTACCTGCGCAAAAGAGAGAACTTAGTGAATGTGTTTGTATTGATAGACAGCCGGCACAGCCCCCAGAAAGCTGACCTGGAATTTGTGAACCGCCTGGGCCAATGGGAAGTTCCTTTTTGTATGGTGTTTACCAAGGCCGATAAAACCACGCAATTGGAGGTAAGTAAAAATATCAAAGCCTTTTTAAATGCCATGCGTAAAACCTGGCAGTTTTTGCCTGCGCATTTTGTTACCAGCACCGTTAAAAAGCTGGGTAAAGATAAAATACTGGATGCGATAGCAAAGTGGAATGAGGAATTTACAGCAGGTAACGGTTAGGTATAAGGTATGAGGTATAAGGCGTAAGGTGAAGTCTCCATTCAACATCTCTTCTCTCCTCTCTCCCTTGACCTTGCACCATTTGCCTCCCACCATTCACTTCTAATTAACTACCTTATTGGCGCAACTGCTGCTGGCGAAAGCTTCCGGCTTGGCTTTAAACGCAAACCCCATCCCCAGTATATAGCCCATGGCTTCGCGCAGGGCTTCATTGCTTTTAAAATGAGGATTGGTGTTAATGTCGGCATGCACTTCCATGTCAACATCGAATTCGGTAAACAGGTCGCATAGCTCGTAAGCGATCTCAATGCTTTTGGCTACCTCCACCAGCATTCTCTCCTTAATGGAATACTGCTTGATGGTTTTTTCGTTGTGGATGAACATAAAGCCGCCGCGGCCTTCACGAAGAAATACAATTACCGTTGCAAACTCCGTTTCAGCGCCTTTTACCTGCGAGTCGGTGCCAATACAAACCTTCAGGTGAAAGCCATTTTGCGTTTCGCGGATGATAGCTTCTTTTACCGCATCCTTGATGGGGAGATGGATGCGCTCCCCGTTAAATCTTCTCCATAGCATATATGAACAGGTTTCCCCAATGTACGTTTTTTTCTGAATCTGTTCATTACCGTTAGATTAATATTTTGTTGGCGAACGCGCGATCAGGTTTCAGGCGTCAGGTTTCAGTGGGTAGCTGCTAACGGTTTCACGCCCGCCTGACCGGACGGGCATGCAAAGCCCGCAAAGAAGCAAAGAGCGCAAAGGTTTATTGTTTTGAGCTTTTGAATTTGGAGCAATAAGACGGTAACTACCAGCGATGAGACGAAGGCTCCTTCGGTTTTTTTGATTTGTGGTTTATGGTTTGTAGTTTATGGTTGCATTTCGCTTCTGATTTCGTCCCGCACGTGCCGGGATAATCTTAGGATTTTGGGAGTTTTTATGGCTTTTAGTTTATCGTTGTATTCCCTTCGGATTTCGGATTTATTGCTTCGGATTTGAATTTTGCCTGCGCTGCATTTTCAGTATTGTCCTGTGCTCAGCAAAACCAGTGTGCAGGCTTCTAATGTTTCAATGCCCTTTTCATTGGCAATGCGTTGCAATGCTTCATTTTCAGCACCGGGGTTAAAAATGATGCGCCGGGGATGAAGCGATAAAATATAATCGTAGTATTCTTTTTGGTGATCAGGGTTCAGGTAGAGTGTTACGGTATGCACACCTGGGTATGCCTTTTTTTCTGTATCAACTGTAACGTCTTTCACTGTTGCACTTTTTTTACCAATGGCCACTACTTCGTGTCCGGCATTGCGGAGGCGGTCGAGCGCAAGATAGCTATACCGTTGAGGATTAGGCGATGCACCCAGGATAAGCGTTTTCTTTTTTTCTGTTGTTGGCATAATACAGCGGTTAAAGGCGAAGTTAAATAAAAAAGGCTGCCTGGTTAAACAGACAGCCTATCTAACCGGCAGGCAACCGCGCCACACACTGTTATGAAGTGGTGATTTTTTTAGAGTGATACCGGGCCTCCGCTCATGATATCACCGGGAACTTTGCTCCTGTACTGCTCAAAATTTTCAATAAACCGCCCGGCTAACTTTTTAGCGGTTTGCGCATAGGCGCTTTTATCGTTCCAGCTATTTTCAGGATTGAGCATGCTGTAGGGCACGCCGGGGCAGCTTTGTGGTACAGACAGTCCAAAAAACTTATGGGTACTGCATACCACATCCGTTAATGCCCCCTGCAACGCGGCATTGATCATAGCCCGGGTATAGCGCAATGGAATGCGTTTGCCTGTTCCGTAAGCGCCTCCGCTCCACCCGGTGTTGATCAGCCATACGTTCGCTTGATACTTTTGCAGTTTTTCGCCCAGCATTTTCGTGTATACTGCCGGGTGCAATGGAAGAAAAGGTTCTCCAAAGCATGCGCTGAAAACTACCTTAGGCTCCGTAATACCTGTTTCTGTTCCCGCAACCTTAGCGGTATAGCCACTAATAAAATGATACATTGCCTGCTCATGGCTGAGCTTCGAAATGGGCGGAAGCACGCCATAGGCATCGCAGGTTAAAAAGAAAATATGACAGGGTGAAGGTCCCTGTGATGGTTCAGCCGCATTGGGTATAAAATGCAGGGGATAAGATACCCTGGTATTCTCCGTTATTGTTTTATCAAAAAAGTCTATCTGCCGCGATCCTTCCCTGAACTTAGTATTTTCCACTAAAGCGCCATAACGGATAGCTTTATATATACCGGGCTCTTTTTCTTCTTCTAAGCCAAAGCATTTGGCATAGCATCCTCCCTCAAAATTAAAAATGCCGTTATCGCTCCATCCATGTTCATCGTCTCCGATCAACTTGCGTTCCGGCGATGTGCTGAGGGTGGTTTTGCCCGTGCCGCTTAATCCAAAAAAAAGCGCGGTATCTTCTTTTTCACCAATATTGGCGGCACAATGCATCCCCAATGCTTTGTTTGATACAGGCAGCAGGTAATTCAATACCGAAAAAACAGCTTTTTTTATTTCTCCCGTATAGGCGGTTCCTGCAATTAATATCATTTTGTGTTTAAAGCTTATCACCACCGCGTTTCCCTGCCTTGTGCCGCATACTTTGTGCGTTAGTGATAGCCCGGGCGCCGAAAAAATATGCCAGTCCGGACTAAAATCTTCCAGCTCCTCTTCCGTTGGGCGAAGGAACATATTACAGGCGAATAAATTGATCCAGGGCTTTTCATTTACGATACGGATATTGAGCCTGAAGCTTGCATCGGCACCGGTGTAGCAATCCCTTACCCAAAGCTCCGGTTGCTCATTGAGGTAGGCGGTAACCTGCCGGAAGATGATGTCGAAATAATGCGCTTCCAGCGGCTGGTTAATATCGTTCCAGTTGACGCTGTTTTCGGTGATGCCATCCTTTACAATATACCTGTCCTTTGGACTTCGCCCGGTGAATTTCCCAGTGTGAATTACCAGGGCGCCGGTGTCGTTCAGCACACCTTCTCCCAAACGGAGCGTGGCATTAACCAGGTCTTCCGGGAGAGACTGGTAATGCATATGGTCCGAAACTTTTAATCCGTAATGCATGAGCTTTTGGGGTGAAAAAAGGAATACCGGTACTGACATATGGTTAAGTTTGAAAAGCAAAGCTAAAGATCAAATTCCTAAAAACCTAACGATCGTTAGTTTTTATAAGGATGGTGGCTAACAGCCGCAAAAAAGGAACAAATTGACGGGAAACAAAGGCAGGTCTTAAATCCGGAATCATACGCTCTGAATCCGAAGAGAATACAATCCGAAATCCAAAATGGAATATAATGATACCTGAAGCAGATCCACTGGTTTCAGGTTACACACTTCACACGCATACCCAATACCTCATGCCTTCTTCAATGATTTTTGTAACCCGGCATTTTATGCAGATATTGCATTATTATTCAACCGGATAAAGCAATATGCCATGAAATATCTGCCGTTAAATCCTGAAATCTTTATTCAGAACCGCAAAAGATTTACCGCACGCATGGAGAAAAACGCCATAGCCATATTTAACAGCAATGATGAATTACCTTCAAATGGCGACGCGCTGTATCCTTTTAAGCAAAATTCTGACCTATACTGGCTTACGGGTATCGAACAGGAAGATTCCATGCTCATTCTTTTCCCCGGTAACCCCGATAAAAAATACAGGGAAGTGCTGGTGCTGGTGCGCCCCAATGAGCTGAAAGAAAAATGGGACGGGCACCGCCTGCGGGCCAGGGAAGCCGAAGCCATATCGGGTATTTCAACAATTCTTTGGTTAGATGCATTAGATGGTTTGTTACAGCCCTGGATCCATTTATCCGATATCATTTATCTCAACAGTAATGAAAACGACAGGAAGGCAAACCTTGTACCTGTAAGAGATTATCGCTATGCAAGGCAAATGCGGCGCCGTTACCCGCTGCATGAGTACAGGCGCAGCGCCAGGATACTGAAAGAGCTGCGGGGTATTAAAACAGCGCTTGAAATAGAAGTGATGCAGGAGGCCATTGATATAACGGAAAAAACGTTCAGGCGTTTATTATCCTTTATCCGGCCGGGGGTGATGGAGTATGAAATTGAAGCGGAGATTTTTCACGAGTTCTTACGCAACCGGGCTACGGGTCCGGCCTATGGTTCTATCATCGCCAGCGGCGACAGGGCAAGAACCCTGCATTATGTATCGAACAATCATGAATGCAAAGACGGCGAATTAATATTAATGGATTTTGGCGCTGAATACGGCGGCTATTGCGCCGATCTTACCCGCACGGTTCCTGTAAACGGAAAATTTACCAAACGGCAGAAAGAAGTGTATAATGCCTGTCTGCATTTGCATCATTACGCGGCGTCAATTTTAAAGCCGGGCATTACAATGGTTGATTATACCGAAAAAGTGGGCGAGGAAGCCACGAAACAATTTCTGAAGATCGGCCTGCTGAAAAAAGCGGATGTAAAAAATGAAGACCGGGAAAACAGGGCATACCGGAAATATTTGTACCACGGCATTTCGCATCACCTGGGCGTGGATGTGCATGACCTGGGTACGCGAACCGAACCCATACAGGCAGGGATGGTATTTACAATAGAACCGGGCATTTATATTGAAGAAGAACAGATGGGTATACGCATCGAAAATAATTTCTGGGTTACTAAAAACGGCAATAAAGATTTGATGAAGAAGATACCTGTTACCACCGGCGAAATAGAAGCCCTGATGAAAAAATAACAAATCACTGCATTACAAATCGTACGATTGATGAAGCATATCCCTAATTTATTTACACTCCTCAACCTGGTTTTTGGGTGTTTGGCCATTATTGTAATACTGCAAAGCGGCATTGGTTTAATAACTACCGCCGACGGCGTTCAGATGATGAATATGCCCGAGCAAATATTCCTGGCTTCCTTGTTTATTGCTTTAGCGGCAGTGATTGACTTTTTTGACGGCTTTGTTGCCCGGTTAATGAAAACAACATCTGCTATGGGCAAGCAATTGGATTCGCTGGCCGATGTAGTGAGCTTTGGCGTGGCGCCGGGACTAATCATTTACCAGTTTTTGCGCTTATCGGTAGCCAGGGAGGAGAACGGGTTAGACGCTTCTTTTGCCTGGCTGCTGCCGGCATTGCTGTTGCCCTGTGCCGCGGCATGGCGTTTGGCCCGATTTAACTTAGATGAAACGCAAACCTACCACTTTAAAGGCGTACCTGTGCCTGCCGTGGGTTTGCTGGTGGCTTCCTTTCCGCTTATCTTCTGGCACAGCTCTGCTGCTGCCGTTACCGGTATTTTTTTGAATAAATGGATATGGTATGCTGTGCTTTTATTGCTGAGCTGGCTGATGGTATCCAATATGCCCGTTATGAGCTTAAAGTTTAAGGATTATTCCTTTAAGAACAATATGTCCAAATGGATACTGGTTTTGCTGGCGATCGTACTTGTGGTGTTGTTTCAATGGACGGCCGTTCCGCTTATTTTTATCGCCTACATTCTGTTATCTTTGCCGCTCAAAAATAAAATAGCATCATGACCTACGCTGTTCATATTAATATTATGCCGCTGAAAGAATTACTTGATCCGCAGGGAAAAGCGGTAATGAGCGGACTAAGCAATCTGGGATTGAAAGGCGTTGAAGACGTTCGCATTGGAAAGCACATTACCCTGCAGGTAGAAGCGGGCTCTGCTGAAGAAGCGAAAAGAATAGCGGAGGAAGCTTCGCAAAAATTATTAGCCAACCAGGTAATGGAATATTTTGAGATAACGGTAGCTCCTGCCGCCTAAAGGAGCAATTATGCTTTACATCGTTCCATCTCCGATAGGTAATCTTTCCGACATGAGTTTCAGGGCAGTAGAAGTTTTACAGAAAGCTGATCTCATACTGGCAGAAGATACCCGCACCTCATCTGTATTGCTCCGGCATTACAATATACAAAAGCCCGTTACTCCCCATCACCAGCACAATGAGCATAAAATAGTACATCACCTGGTAGAACAGATGCTGGCAGGTAAAACCATGGCCATGCTTACGGATGCGGGCACACCGGGTATTTCCGACCCCGCCTTTTTACTGGTAAGGGAATGTGTGAAAAACAATATCAGGGTAGAATGCCTGCCCGGCGCTACGGCATTTGTGCCTGCATTGGTGAACAGCGGGCTGCCCATTAACCGGTTTTGTTTTGAAGGATTTTTGCCATTGAAAAAGGGACGGCAAACTTTATTTAAAAAACTGGCCGAAGAAGAACGCACTATTGTTTTTTATGAATCCCCTATGCGCCTGGTGAAAACCCTTGAAGAGTGCATACTGTATTTTGGTGAAGAAAGACAATGTTGTGTAAGCAGGGAACTTACTAAGATGTTTGAAGAAAATAAAAGAGGCAGCTTGCGTGAAGTATGCGATTATTTTAAAGCAAAAGCAGTTAAAGGAGAGATCGTGGTTGTGGTAAGCGGTAAAGAGCAATGAGAGAATTTGAAAATTTGAAAATGGGAAACCGAGAGGCAACCCAGATAAAACCATAAATTATAAACTCATATTTAAGCTTTTTTTACCAGTCAAAATATGTTTATTGAAATTCATGGCATGAAATTGCATCTATAATTTAAAAATTAACATCATGAAAAAAATATTGCTTTTAATTGTGCTGGCCGGCGCCGTAAGCTTTATACAAACAGCTACTGCCCAGATCAGGAAAATACCCGCAGAAGTAACCAATGCTTTTTCGGAGAAATATGATGACGCGAAGAATGTGGAATGGAAAGACAACCTTAATGCATTTATTGCCAGCTTTGAGGAGCATGGCGAAAAATATGAAGCAAAATTCAATAAAAAAGGTAAATGGCAAAGCACTGAAAAGCAATTGGAGATAAGCGATTTACCTGGCATAGTAAACGACGGATTTGAAAAGAGTAAGTATTCAGAATGGGAAGTAAAGTCGGTATACGAAATTGAGCTGCCCGGTGATGTAAAGCAATACAGGGTACGCGTGGCTAAATCAGATATCCAGCAAAAGAACCTACTTTTTAACGAAAAGGGAAAGTTGCTAAAGGATAATCTTACTTTATAGATAAGACAGTAAGACCGTAAGATAGTAAGACTGTAAGAGGTGAAGGGTGAGAGGAAAGTCCCTCTTTGCCTTCACCTTTTAACTTTTATAATGCGAATTATATACCACCGGCCTTATTATCTTTGGCGCTATTGAAATCATAAAACTTATTCCGGATGAACAGGATAATTTTAGTTGTAGTGTTTTTATGCAGTGGCTATACTATTGCTTTTACCCAGCCGGACCGCTGGCAGCAGAAAGTAAAGTATGTGATGGATATTGATATGAATGTGCAGACCAACCGGTTGAAGGGAAAACAAACGCTAGAGTACTGGAATAATTCGCCCGATACTTTGTATAAGGTGTTTTATCATTTATACTGGAATGCATTTCAACCCAACAGCATGATGGATATGCGCAGCCGCGAGCTGGGCAATATTGAATTTCGTGCCTCCAACAACCAGGTCGTTAAAGATTGGGACAGCCGCGTAAGAGACCGCATTGAGCATCTGGAGCCGGATGAAATCGGGTATCAGAAAATATTATCTCTTAAAATGAATGGCGTAGCACAGCAGTATAATATATATGAAACCATCCTGGAAGTAGCGTTAAGTAAGCCTGTAGCGCCTAAGTCCAAAGTGATATTTGATATGGATTTTGAAGCACAGGTGCCGCTGCAGATCAGGCGGGCAGGAAGAGATAACCCCAATACCGGGGTGCGCTATTCTATGAGCCAGTGGTATCCCAAACTATGCGAATATGATGAGGAAGGCTGGCATCCTACGCCTTATGTGGCACGTGAATTTTACGGCGTATGGGGCGATTATGAAGTAAACATTACCCTCGATAAAAATTATATCATTGGCGGCACCGGTTATTTGCAAAACGCGAACCAGGTAGGGTATGGCTATGAAAAAAAAGGAACAAAAGTGATTCGTTCGCAGGGCAATACCTTAACATGGCGGTTTACCGCGCCAAATGTGCACGATTTTGTTTGGGCGGCTGATCCGCAGTTTACACATTTAACACGCAACATTCCAAACGGTCCCACCATTCACGTTTTATATAAAAACAAGCCTAATGATGCCGCCAATGACAACGCGTGGAAAGAAGTAGCCGACGCCGCGGTAACGGTATTTCCCTTTATTGAAAAACATTTTGGAGCATATCCCTATAAGCAATATTCGTTTATACATGGGGGTGATGGGGGGATGGAATATCCGATGGCAACTTTAGTGAGCGGGCCGGGGCTGGGCACTGCATTTCATGAGCTGCTGCACAGTTGGTACCAGATGATGCTGGCTACCAATGAGTCGCTGTATGCATGGATAGATGAAGGATTTGTTACGTATGCGGAAGACCTGGTGTCTGAATATTACAGGCAACAAAAAGGGAATCCTACTTTCAGCAATGAAATATCCACCGGTCCGCGCAACAGCAGCGATGAAGCGCTCCCCTTGTATCATGCCGACAGCTATGCCGGCTACTTTAGCCTGGTGAAAAGCGGGCTGGAAGAGCCTTTAACCACGCATGCCGACCATTTTAATACCAATTTCGCGTATGCCAGGGCCGCTTATTCAAAAGGAGCCGTATTCCTGGCGCAGTTAGGGTATATTATCAGCGACTCGCTGAGAGACAAAACTTTGCTGGAATATTATAAGCAATGGCGGTTTAAGCATCCCAATGCCAATGACTTCATTCGTGTAGCCGAAAAGGTGAGTGGCATACAGTTAAACTGGTATAAGGAATATTGGGTAAACACTACTAAAACCATTGATTATAGTATAGACAGCTTGTGGGAGCAGGGCGGCAAAACAAAAGTACGCCTGCGTATGATAGGGCAGATGCCTATGCCCGTAGATGTGCTATTGCAATACAAAGACGGCTCCAAAGCAACCGTATATATACCGCAGTTCAGCATGTTTGGAGCGAAACCACCGGAAGACAACATTCCCCGGCTTGTACGCGAGCCCTGGAAGTGGACGCATCCTACTTATGTGCTGGAAGTAGATCAGCGTTTAATGAATGTGCAGTCTATTGAAATAGACCCAACCTGGCGCATGGCGGATGTGAACAGGAAAAACAATAAGCTGGAGTTGAAATGGTAATTTGAAAATGTGGGAAATGTGATAATTTGAAAATGGAGGAAGGTACGTTGCTGCCCATAGCTCAAAGCTGATCGCTCATAGCCAGCCTTCTTCGGATTTTTCTGCTTGGGATTTAATAATTTATAGTTTATCGTTTGTGGTTTCAGGTTGCATTGCGCTTCGGATTTCGGATTTTAAGTATTCGGATTTTGAGATTTATTTGGTTCTTGTTATTTGGTCCTTGATGCTTTCCCTTCGGATTTCGGATTTTCGACTTCGGATTTGTAATTTGTTTGTTATTTGGCGCTTTTGTATTTATTCGTATTTCGAAATTCCCGCTTCGGATTTTGTATTTGCCCCTGCTACCCTGCTCTACTCTGCCGGAAATTAAGTATATTACACAGGAGAGTTGTTTACCTGCTTTACCATCCGGGCATTTTTGTATGAAACGATTTTTACTATATTTTTTTCTTATATCCTTTTTCCCTGTTTTTGTACTTGGACAGAAGGTAATTGCTATACAAATTGACGGAACCATTAATCCCGCATCTGCGGATTTTATTCATAATGCTATTGAAAAAGCGGGGGAAGAAAAAGCGGAATGCCTGATTATCCGCCTTAATACGCCCGGCGGATTGTTAACATCAACAAGGAGCATTGTTAGCGATTTGCTGGTTGCGCCCATACCTGTAATCGTATATGTATCTCCCGGTGGCGCCCATGCCGGTTCGGCGGGTGTTTTTATAACCATGGCCGCGAATATTGCCGCAATGGCGCCTGCTACCAATATTGGCGCGGCGCACCCTGTTGCCATGCAGGGTGGAATGGACAGTACGATGAACAGTAAAGCAACCAATGATGCGGCAGCGTTTATACGCAGCATTGCCGAGAAGCGCAACCGGAATCTCGACTGGGCTGAAGATGCGGTAAGAAACAGTGTTTCTATAACCGAAACAGAAGCCCTGCAGAAAAATGTTATTGATATTATTGCCGTTACTGAAAAGGATCTGCTCAGCCAGATAGATGGAAAAACAGTCCGGCTTCCATTCGGAGAGCATGTGCTGCAAACTAAAAATGCTGTAGTGCAAACCTACAGCATGAGTGTTTGGGAAAAGATCCTGAATATCATCAGTGATCCCAGCATCGCTTACATTTTGCTACTGCTGGGTATGTATGGAATAATGTTTGAGCTATACAATCCCGGCACTATGCTTCCGGGTATAGTAGGTGTTATCAGTCTTATACTTGCTTTTTATTCCATGCATTCCCTGCCGGTTAACTATGCAGGACTTGCTCTTATTGTTTTTGGAGTAATTCTTTTTATCCTGGAAATTAAAATAGCGAGCAACGGCTTATTAACCATTGGCGGTATTGTTTCCCTTTTGCTTGGCTCAATGATGCTTATCCGTACCACATCGGGGCTGGAGCTGGCAAGAATTTCCCGGGTGGTTATTTTTTCTGCCACATTGATTTCTGCCCTGTTTTTTCTTTTTGTGGTTGGGTTGGGATTAAAAGCCCAGCGGCGGAAAGTAGTTACCGGCCGGGAAGGGCTGGGAGGCATTACCGGTATCGCTATGGAAACCCTCAACCCTTTGGGTATTATTATGCTGGAAGGAGAAATATGGAATGCAGAATCTGTTGGAGGTGAAATTAAAAAAGGAGAAAGCGTAAAGGTCCGGGAAATGAAAGACCTGAAAGTATATGTTGAGAAAGCTAATATTTAATTCATAACATAAAACAAAGATCATGGAACAACTTCCCATCGGACTTATTGTACTCCTCTTTTTTGTGATCATCATTCTTGCCAATTCCGTTCGCATCTTACGCGAATATGAAAGAGGCGTTATTTTCAGGCTCGGCCGCCTGATCGGGGGCGATGGTGTAAAAGGTCCCGGGCTTATTATACTCATTCCTGTTATAGATAAAATGGTAAAAGTGAGTCTTCGCGTGGTGGTAATGGATGTGCCTACGCAGGATATTATTACGCAGGATAATGTTTCGGTTAAGGTAAGTGCGGTAGTTTATTGCCGGGTGGTTGAGCCGCAAAAGGCTATAGTAGCTGTTGAAAATTACCTGATGGCTACTTCTCAGTTCTCGCAAACCACGCTGCGTAGCGTACTGGGTCAGTCGGAGCTGGATGACCTGCTTTCGCAGCGCGAAAAAATAAATATCAAGCTACAGCAGATCATTGATATGCATACCGAACCCTGGGGCGTTAAAGTATCCAATGTTGAAGTAAAGCAAATTGATCTTCCCCAGGAGATGCAAAGAGCGATGGCCAAACAGGCAGAAGCAGAAAGAGAGCGGAGAAGCAAGGTGATTGCCGCCGAAGGTGAGTTCCAGGCTTCACAACGCCTCGCCGATGCCGCAAAAATATTAGCAGATCAGCCCAGCGCTTTAACCCTGCGCTACCTGCAAACCCTGCGTGAAATTGCTACCGAAAACAATTCAACCACTATCTTCCCGATACCCATAGATATATTGAAACCTTTTTTGAATAAGCCGGAAAAGTAAAGACTTCAGCAAAATGTGATCCCGCTTCAATCATTGGATATGTGTGCCACTGATAAAAGAATTGATGCTGGCGTGGGTGGAAGAATGGAAAATAAGGAACTGAAAGTATTTGAGGAGGTAAGGTCAACGAATTGCTTTAAGGTGTTTAATTGCTTATATAGCACATTAAAATATCTCTAAACACCCGTATTCGATAGATTGAAGTAGGCTTTCAATATCCTGTCTGTGTCTTATCAATAGCTCTCCTATAAAATGATTACTTTGATTTCCTGTTCTCAATAACACAACCTTTGGAGGAAATCCCTTTCCGCTCGCTAAATTTAAGAAGTCCTCATCATTAGTAACGATAATAAGATCATTTGATAATGCATAGTTCCATATTTCAGTATCTTTTGCAGGAATGGTTAACCCGATGTAATCAACATGAAAGCAGTCTGTAAAATAGGGTTTCAAATTCGCGATTAGACGCCAGGATATATTCGCATCCAAAAGCAGCTTCATATTTAGACAGCTATAGTTTTAATAAAAGACTCCCTGTTAGCTGCAAAAGCAAGGGCCGCCAAAATATGTTCCTCCTTTAAAGAGGGGTAATCCTCTAATATTTGAGCATGGGTCATTCCGGAAGCCAACCATTGCAATATGTCAGCTACAGCAATTCTTGTCCCCTTTATGCAAGGTTTACCAAAACGTATTTCCGGATTAATAGATATATATGAAGAAAATGCTGTCATACTATAGAATTAATATTTACTCCAAAGCGGTTTTATCAGTAGACAAATGACCTGCCATCATTCAACGCTACGTCTGTTTCTTTTCAAAGTTATGGATTTTTATGCATTGTTTCTGCCTGACATCACTTGCCTGCCATTTTTGAGTATGCGCTTTCATTCCGTATCTCCCTGTTGCGTATCTTTCATGAATAAAAAGAAGAAGTATGAAATTCATTGTCTCTCTTTTGCTGCTGGTATTCCAGGTGAAGTTTTCAACAGCGCAAACCGAAACTACCTATGCCGAAAAATTAGGATACCCGAAAGGCGCTAAGATCATCATTTTGCATATTGATGATATGGGCATGTCTTACGACTCGAATATTGGCGGCATTGAAGCCATGACAAAAGGGGTTGCCAACTCCTGCAGTGTTATGATGCCCTGCCCCTGGGTACCCGGATTCGTACATTATATGAAAGCACACCCGGGGTTAGATGCCGGACTGCATCTAACTTTAACATCCGAATGGAAAGATTACCGCTGGGGGCCGCTAAGCGGTAAACCTCAAACACCCGGCTTAACCGATCCCGAAGGCGCCATGTGGCGTGGTGTGGCCGATGTGGTGAAGCATGCCAGCGCCGATGAAGTGGAAACCGAAATAAGAGCGCAGATTGACAGGGCGAAAACGATGGGTTTTGAACCCACGCATCTCGACTCGCATATGGGCACCCTGTTTGCCACACCGGCATTTATTGAGCGTTATATTAAAGTGGGCATCGAGTACCAAATCCCGGTAATGTTCCCCGGCGGGCACAATACCTTAATCGCACAGGAGCTGAAAAACACTTCGGCCGATATGCAGATGGCGCGCGCTGTTGGCAAAAAATTATGGGATGCCGGCTTGCCCGTGCTGGATGACTTGTACAACGACAGCTATAGCTGGAAACCCACGCCAGGCATATATGCAAACGATAAAAAATTACAGGCGTATAAAACAGGGAAGTATATTGAAGTGCTGAAATCATTGCAACCCGGTATTACTATGATCATTATGCATTGCACCAATACCACCGAAGTATTTGAGCATATCTCCGACTCGGGCCCAACACGCAGGGGCGATTATTTAGCCATGATGGATCCGGCATTGAAAAAATTTATTGAAAAAGAGGGTATTATTCTTACTACCTGGAGGGAAATGATGGATCGGAGAAGAGTACAGTGAGAGGTGAAAGAGAGAAGTGAGAGAAGGAATGTAGCTCTCCTGATACCTGCTGATGGCAAAGCATCAAGAACCAAATCACAAAAAACAAATAAATTTCAAACGATAAATCCGAAGCCTAAATTCAGAAATTCGAAGGAAAACGCAACCGTAAACTGCAAACTAAAAATTACAAATTAAAAATTCGAAGCCATTAGTGTCCGGTAAAAATACTTGATTGATAAATTTAAAGGAGGCGGTAAGCC
>CALMQS010000137.1 GCA_937871285.1 uncultured Sphingobacteriales bacterium
GTTCAACAACGCTTTCATTTTTCGTCCTTCGGACGCAACGAAAGCTTAGTTATTACCAGCAGTTATCTATGCAAGACCTTCTTCTTTTAATTTTTCTTCGATTTGATCCAGCGTAGTCCCTAAAAGAATTTGGCTTATAATTAATCCACGACGAACTCTATTCAATCTATCATTAGTTGCCTGTAAAGCCGCCTTATAATAAACATTTTGTGCAAATTTCAAATCTCCTGCTTGCGAATTAATTCCATCGAAAAAACCTTCTAAATTAGCAAGAACGTCTCCTGGCTGTAATTTGATGGCTTGTATATTCAAAGCTGAATCTAGTTCTATAAAAACTGAATATAAATCAGCTTTTCTCCAGATTCTTGATTTTGAATCAAAACCACATTCTTCAATAAAATCCATTACTCTCTGCAATCTTGCACTAATTTCATCTTTTAATGGAAAATCATCATTATATCTATCCAGCAATTCTTCAAATACTTCATCTCTATTAAAGTAACCTACCAAATAGGTTGCAATTATTGTTAAGCAATACCGTAAATCTCCCATGCGTTTGTAGTCTGCGGCATTAAATACATTATGCTTTTCAAAAAAATAATTTGAAGCAAAAGTTTCACTGGCTTTTTTTAATTCTCCGGCATAAACTGCGTTACTAATTTCTATGTCAAGTAATGAATATTTTGTCGCATTAAGTCTCTTAAAAACTTCTATTATTTGCTCTTTAGACACTGTGCCTAAATCTCTGACTGCAACATCATATTGCAAGAATTGCTGTTTTTCGTCTTTTCCCAATTCTTCATAACTAGGTACATTAAGCAACTTAAGCTCCTTATCGCCAGTGAAGTATTGAAACATCGTATTAACTCTTTGTAAACCATCGACAAGAAGCTGAGTTCCTTCACCTGTTTCTAAATTGATGTCTCCATCAGCCAAATAAATCTCAGGGAAAGGAAAACCTCTCAATATTGTGTCAATAAAATGATTTTTATCCTCTCTTGACCAAACTAGTCTTCTTTGAAATTCAGGACGTGGTATAACTTTCCCTTCTTTTACTAAAGTGATTATTTCCCGAATCTTTTTATTATTTGATGCCGTTTTCATTATTTTAGTTTTTCAATATTTATACATTCTAAAAGTGCTTTGCTTTGATAAGTTTTCAATTGCTCTAAGTTGTAAAATAGCCCACCTCTAATTCTTCGTCGACCTAATACCTGGCGAGAAGACAAATATCTGAAAGTATCCCACCAATCGTCGCATTTTCTTAGCCTAACTCTTTGAGGAAAAAAGTCAGGTCTGATCCAACCACAAACCAAATAATTCCCAAACTTATTCGACTGCCATGGATAATATGGTACGCTAAAGGAGTACTTCGACAACTCATTCCAAAGTATTTCGAAAATTGGAGTACAAATAATAGCCAAATCAATATCAGATTGAGGACTGAATTGTCTATATCTCGGAAGAACTGAATTGTCTATTTTATTCTTTTTTTCCGAAATCGAAAATCCAAGTTTCGCCGATCCAACAATAATCAAATTTATTGAATCGATAGGAACGTTGAATTTCTCTGAAAGACTTTTCCTAATTAGGTTTTGTTGATCTATTGTTACATGCTTAGCTTCATCGCTTAATAAAATGTCCGTCAAGATTGTGTCTAAGCTGTCGGTTATGATACGTTGTTTAAATTCTTCAGGCGTCATTCCGTATGGGACTTTAATTATTAGGGTGTTACTTAATTGCTGGTAACTCATCGCTTTACGCAACTTAGTTTATTTATAAATACTTATAAACGCTTGTAAGCACTTATAGTCGCTTTTAAGCGTTTACAAACGCCTAACAGGGATATCCCTTTATTATCCCGCTGAGTCAAAAATTATACAAATGGAATAAAACGGGTTGATTGCCGGGCGTTATAGCGGTGCGGATTGAAACCATTTCAAACCTATTCATTTTTTATCAAAAACTGCTATTTTTTTAGTATATGGTATAGATTGCCTCGCAGATGGCGGTTTTAGTGTGTTCCTGCGCATTACAGACCCCATGGGAGATGCCTGTACTACTTCGAATTCATTGAAGTACAGAACACGGCGGCCGGGACCCCGGAACTTATAACATCCCTATCTGCCGCGAAAGTCTTAAATTGCAGGGCAACTGTAAGAGGTAAAACACAAATTGTACTGCTTCAACGATTGATCACGCCATGCAACCTGCTTCCTGCTTCCGGTTTTACCTCATGCAATGCGCCTGTTAAAAAAAGAAGGAGTTGATATGTTAGGGTTTCATTTTTCACTATACGATCCGCGGCAAAACGGCAAAAGCCGGTTTGAACAATTGCTCGACCTGTTCATGCAATTGCTTACCTATACCAGCGGCGATGCGGGCGAAGCGCTGAACTGGCTTACGCAATTAGACAAACAATACCAGTTAACCGATGACGAATACGGTATGGGCGACTTTATTGACGAATTAAGAGATAAAGGGTATATTGACGAAAACAGGGAGAGCGGATCTATCAGCATTACACCCAAAACCGAAAAAGGGATACGCAAAAGGAGCTTAGAAGAAATTTTTGGTAAGCTTAAAAAAACCAAAAAAGGCAATCATCAGACTTTTAAACCGGGCCAGGGCGATGAGATCAATCCCGAAACCCGGCCTTTCCAGTTTGGTGATACGCTGGAGCAGATAGATTTTGTGAGCTCTATCCGCAACGCACAGATCAACCACGGCATAGACCAGTTGCAAATGGGGGAAGACGACCTGGAGATCAGGGAAACGGATTTTAAATCGCAAACTTCCACGGTGCTGATGATAGATATTTCGCATTCGATGATCCTGTATGGCGAAGACCGGATTACACCTGCCAAAAAAGTGGCGATGGCGCTCAGCGAGCTCATCACTACCAAATACCCGAAAGATACATTGGATATTGTAGTGTTTGGCAATGATGCATGGCCCATTGAAATTAAAGATATTCCTTACCTGCAGGTGGGTCCGTATCATACCAATACGGTAGCAGGACTGGAACTGGCGATGGATATTTTAAGGCGGCGCAAAAATCCCAATAAGCAGATATTCATGATCACCGACGGAAAACCAACCTGTCTTAAATTGGGCAAACGATACTATAAAAACAGCTTCGGGTTAGACCGTAAGATCATTAACCGCTGTATTAACCTTGCGGCCCAGTGCAAAAAAATAAAGATCCCCATCACTACTTTTATGATCGCCACGGATCCCTACCTGCAGCGCTTTGTAACGGAATTTACAGAAACCAATAATGGCAAAGCATTTTTTGCAGCATTGGATAACCTGGGTGCATTTGTATTCAGGGATTTTGAAAACGGGAAACAAAAAACGGTATATTAAAAAAGGAATGAACAAATGAGCAAAAACATATTACCCGCAACATTAGGCGAATTAAAAAAATCGGGATATAAAAGTAAGGGCATTAAAGATGAAGTAAGAAATAACCTCATCCGGAAGCTCCGGGAAGGTGATCCTACTTTTCCGGGTATTATAGGATACGATGAAAGCGTTATTCCCGATACGGAAAGAGCGCTCTTGTCGCGGCACAATATTTTATTCCTCGGCTTGCGCGGGCAGGCAAAAACGCGTATGGCCCGCCAGATGACGGAACTGCTGGACGAATATATACCGGTTGTTGCCGGCAGTGAAACCAACGACGATCCCCTCCAACCTCTTTCACGCTATGCGCAGGAGCTGATAGCCGAAAAAGGAGACGCGGCGCCGGTAGCCTGGCTGCACCGCAGCGAACGCTACGGGGAGAAATTAGCAACACCCGATGTAAGCGTTGCCGATCTTATAGGAGATGTGGATCCCATAAAGGCTGCCAACCTTAAGCTCACTTTTGCCGATGAAAGAGTTATTCATTATGGCATCATCCCCCGAAGCAACAGGGGTATTTTTGTAATCAATGAGCTGCCCGACCTGCAGGCGAGGATACAGGTAGCTTTGTTTAATATTTTACAGGAAGGCGATATACAGATCCGCGGGTTTAAGCTGCGGCTTCCCCTTGATATATTATTTGTATTTACAGCTAACCCCGAAGACTACACGAACCGGGGATCTATTGTAACGCCACTGAAAGACCGTATAGAAAGCCAGATATTAACGCATTACCCTAAAAATATTGAAGACTCCCTTACCATTACCGAACAGGAAGCGGATATACCGGAAGCCCAAACGGAAAAAGTAAAGATCAGCGACCTGGTAAAACGCCTCATTGAACAGGTGGCTTTTGAAGCCAGGGCAAGTGAAATGGTAGACCAGAAAAGCGGTGTTTCGGCCCGTTTACCCATTGCGGCATACGAAAACGCGGTAAGCGCCGCCGAAAGAAGAGCGATCATCAACAAAGAAAAGGAAACGCAGGTATGGATATCCGACCTTAGCGGCATCATTCCCTCGGTTACGGGCAAAGTAGAGCTGGTGTATGAAGGGGAGCAGGAAGGCCCTTACCAGGTAGCGTTTAATTTGCTGGGCAAAGCCATCCGCACGCAGTTTGTGCAGTATTTTCCCAACCCCGATACCCTGAAGAAAAGAAAGACACAGCAAAAAGAACCTGATAACCTTTACCGGCCTGTTATTAACTGGTTCGACAAGGGAAATACGTTAGACATCTTATTTAATGTAACCGATAAGGAAAAGATCCAGCTATTGTATAAGGTAGACGGCTTGTACAGCATTGTGAAAAAAACGTTTCCTCATGCCAATGAAAAAGAAGCTGCCCTGCTGATGGAGCTGATCCTGCACGGCCTGTCGTCGTACTCGCTGATCAGCAAAAAAGTATTAGACGGTAAAATTGAATTCAAAGACCTGATGGGCTCCATGCTCAATATGGGTAAGGAAGCTTCATCTTTTGAAGATGAAGACGGGTTTGAGCAGGAAGGATATTAAGACCGCTCACTTATGCAGTTTCACTTCCTCAATGGTATGATTCAGCCTGCTTCTTTCGGCGGCAAAGGCCATCAGGTGGCTTACAACCGAAACATCAATGGTTGAAGAAAGTATTTGTGCATCCTGGTGTCCCACGGCCTGCACCCAGTCCTGCACCAGCCGGTGATCGCCGCCGCCATGAAAATCCGTTTTTAAGCTCCAGGTGGTTTTTTGTCCTGTCCGGAAATCTGTGATGGTATAGGCTTCCATATCGCCAACAATATCGCCTTTTGTACCCATTATGCGGGTAGCCCTCCCTTCATAGGAAGTGAGCCCTTCCATAGAAAAGGCCGCGGTAATATTTTTACCAAAACGCATATTAACGGTGAGATGATCAGGCTGGTCGTTATCCATACGGTATACGCAGCGGCCATAATCGGTGGTCTTTAATTTTTTTAAGATAATATAATCCCAGTTACGGCGCTGTTCGGGCAAATCAAAAACATATAATCTTTTCCTGTCGCGGTAATAGATCTGCAGGGCAGAAAAAGGACAGGTTTCTTCCACTGGGCAATGATCTGTACACCTTTCTGTGCTTCCTGCCGGCGCGTTCTCTTCCTTAAATAAACGTAAACCTCCAAAGCATTGCACATCTTCCACAGGCTCATTAATTAGCCACCGTAAAATATCGGTATCATGACAGGACTTTGCCAGTATAATGGGTGAAGACTTGGTGCTGTTATGCCAGTTACCGCGCACATAAGAATGCGCCATATGATCGAACCCTATCGGTTCCATATGCTGCACGCTTACAATGTCGCCGATGGTGCCGGAAGTAATGATCTCTTTGAGTTGTTTGAAATATGGAGAATACCGTAATACATGACATACGCCAACGATGCGGCCTGTAGCTTTAGCCTTTTCGTGGATGAGCCTGCATTCGCTTTCCGTAAGCGCTATAGGCTTTTCCAGCAACACATCGTAACCCGCATCCAAGGCGCGCAGGCAGGGAGCCGTATGCAAAGCATCGGGTGTGGCGATAATTACGGCATCGGCAAATTTATCCCTTGCAAAAACATCTTCCCAATTATAAAAACGGTTCATGGCAGGAATATGGTGCTTTCGTGCAAACCTCCCGTTACGCACAGCATTCTGATCGGCAACACCAACCATTTTTAATTCATCGGGATGGATAAGCGCGTAATCGGCATAAATATTGCCCCGGTTACCTGCCCCGATTAATATAGCGCTTACGGGTTTGCCGAGCGGGCGGTGCAGCGGGTTTTTATAAATATCCTGCTTTAAGCCTAAGATCGCTGCAATTTCTTTCCAGGTAAAAATAATGGATTCTGTTGCCTGATTAAATGTTTCTACTGCAATGTTCCTGAATGAAAAATTTCTTAAAGGCATGGATATAGTTTTATATTCATCAACGGTGCTAACCCTCCTGTAAATGTAAAGATCATAAGGCAAACGGCAAACCCTGCCGCTGCATCTTCTGCATTGCACGGAAAAAACGGATACGGTAAGCAGCAATGCATTTTCACGATACGGGTGATAAGCAAAAATTGCTTACCTTAAATTTCAATTTATAAAAGTATACCGTATGTCGTCAAGAAGAAAATTCATCCAAACCTCTGCTATTGCTTTATCAGCCTCTTCCCTGTTGCCGTTTTCGGGCGCCGCAAATGTTGTTCGAAACAAAACAATGATAAAACAAGCGTTTTTACAAACAGGAATGGCAGGTTATTCTTTTGTTAATTACACTATAGATCAAACCATTGCCATCATGAACCGCGTGGGCATAAGTAACCTCTCTGTTAAAGACTTTCATCTCCCATTAAACAGCTCACAACAAACCATTGATGAAGTGCTGGCCCAATTTAAAGCCGGGGGCATACAGGTATATACCGTGGGCGTTATATATATGAAAACGGAAGCGGAGGTTGACCGCGCTTTTGATTATGCAAAACGGGTAGGTGTGAACCTGATCATTGGCGTTCCGGGTTACGACCTGCTGGCGTATACAGAAAAAAAAGTAAAAGAATATAATATCAGGATGGCCATTCATAATCACGGGCCGGAAGATAAATTGTACCCGGCTCCTAAGGACGTGTATGACCGCATCAGCAAAATGGACAAACGCATGGGGCTCTGTTTGGATATAGGACATGCTTTCCGTGCGGGGGCAAAGCCGGAAAATGCGGTTACAGATTATGCTTCAAGGATCTTTGATCTGCATATTAAAGATGTTACCGCTGCAAAAGCAGAAGGTAAAGCGATAGAGGCAGGACGTGGAGCCATTGATTTCCCCGCCCTGATAGCGGCATTACGCAACATAAAATATAGCGGGGTATGCAGTATAGAATTTGAAAAAGATATGAAAGACGCCCTGCCGGGAATTGCTGAATCGGCAGGGTATTTAAGGGGAGTGATGAGCTGACAAAAACAGGGAATCAGTTTTCTTTTAGCTTGTTTACAAGACTGATATATTCCTGCATAGCCGCATCTTTTGTTTTTCCTTTTATGCCCAGCCAGGCCTCGTATTTGGCCTTAGCAACAAAATCGAAAGGGTTAGACGGCGGTTCGGTATTATTATCGCCTTCTGTTGATTGCTTATACAACGAATACAATTGAAGCAGGGTTTCATTACTTGGCTTTTCAGACAGCGATTTGCTTTCTCCTGCAGCCTGTTCAAACAGCTTTTGTAATTCCATATATCCGTAATTTTGTGTGAAAATAACAAGTCTGTACCTAACAAAAGCATTTGGCCTGAATATTTATTAACCCTGCGCTTTTTTACATATGAATTTTTTTGAAACACTATACCATGAAGTGATTGGATTTTTGGGCATGGGTGAGCTCGTAAACATGTTCAGATCGGGCGATTACAGCCGGTTACTTACCCTGCAGGGTATCCTGGGCGCTATTTCGCCCTTTATCCCGCTGTTGCTGATTATTGAAATTATACGAAGCGCCGCTTATAAAAAATTTAAAGTTGAAGACTACAAAGTACCGTTCCTGATTTATGTTTTCAACCGTTTTGTATCGCGGTTCATATCTATAGCCGCCGTTGCGTTTTGTATAGGCCTGTTTGAAAAATATGCCCCTATCAAAACTTCGTTTACCTGGTACTGGCTGATTTACGGGTATATCATCTGGGAATTTTCACATTTCATTTATCATTTCCTGGCGCATAAGGTAAGAATATTATGGTGCCTGCATTCCACCCATCACGCACCGCAAACCATGAACCTGTCGGTTACATACACCCATTTTTTCTTAGAAGCTCCTTATGCCGATGTAATACGAACTTCGATCTGCATTCTGGCAGGCGTAAATCCGCCGCTGCTTTTCTTTATCATGTTTATTGATGGCACCTGGGGCGCTTTTATTCATGTGGGAGAAAATATTATGAAAGACGGCCGTATGGGATTTTTAAACAGGATCATTCTCACCCCGTCGCATCACCGGGTGCATCATGCCAGGAACCCGTTGTACATGGATACCAATTTCTGCAACCTGCTGAATATATGGGATAAAGCTTTTGGAACTTTTGAAAATGAACACAAGGAAATGCCTGTTGAATATGGCATTACCCGGCCCATGAATGCCAATAGTTTCATAGATGTAAATTTTGGAGAATTTGGCGCATTATGGCATGATATCCGCAAAGCGCCCGGCTTCAAAAATAAATTACTGTACCTTATCATGCCGCCGGGATGGAGCCACACCGGTGATCATAAAACAGCAAAGGTGGTGCGGCAGCAATACCTGCAAACGCATAACAAACCGCTCTAAACGGGCGTATTTCAATTTTTCGCTCCATGTACAACTTTCCGGTCGGTGAGACACCGACCGGTAGCGGGTTCGCCGCCCCGGTTGGTGTCCGCACCATAGCCGTCAACTTAAATAAAAAGAAGCCCTGGTGGTGGTACGTGAGACACGTACCACGGCGATTGCCCCGGCACGTGTCTCCACGTGCCGGAAGGTGAGATGCAGTTTCCTCCTCTAAAAAAACTTAAGTTGACGGACATAATGTCCGCACCAACTGGCGACAATTTGAAATGCGCCCCTCTAAACTCCCGCTTTAAATTGATAGTCAAAACACTTACCTTTGCCCGTTCAAAAAAATAAAAGGAGTTCCGCTTTAAAGGAACAGCGTACATGAAGCATATCCGGAATTTTTGTATAATAGCCCATATTGACCACGGTAAAAGCACGCTGGCCGACCGCTTATTACAGGTTACCAATACCATCAGTGACCGTGATATGATGGACCAGGTATTAGACGATATGGATCTTGAAAGAGAAAAAGGCATTACGATTAAAAGTCATGCCATTCAAATTGATTACACGCATTCCGATGGCGAAAAATATACGCTGAACCTGATTGATACACCCGGACATGTGGATTTCAGCTATGAAGTAAGCCGTGCGCTGGCCGCCTGCGAAGGCGCTTTACTACTGGTAGATGCCACACAGGGCATACAGGCGCAAACGATCAGCAACCTCTATCTGGCTATTGACAACGACCTGGAGATCATTCCGGTGATCAATAAAATAGATATGGATGGCGCCATGATCGAAGAAGTGAAGGATCAGATCATTGAGCTGATTGGCTGCAAGCCGGAAGAAATCCTGTTGGCCAGCGGCCGCACAGGTATAGGCATAGATGGCATCCTTGATGCCATTGTAAACAGGATACCTCCTCCCAAAGGAAATCCTACTGCCCCTTTACAGGCGCTGATCTTCGATAGTGTATTCAACAGCTTCAGGGGTATTATCGTGTATTACCGTATATTAAACGGTTCTATTAAAAAAGGTGATAAGGTAAAGTTCGTTTCCACCAACCAGGAGTACGAAGCAGATGAGATAGGCATCCTGAAGCTGAAGATGACCGAAAAGCAGGAAGTGAAATGCGGCGATGTGGGCTATATTATTACAGGTATCAAAAACGCGAAAGAAGTAAAAGTGGGTGATACGATCACCACCACGGTTAATCCCACGCAGGAAATCATTAAAGGATTCCAGGAAGTAAAGCCCATGGTATTTGCCGGTATTTTTCCGGTAAACACGGATGAGTTTGAGGAGCTGCGCGACTGTATGGATAAGCTGCAGTTGAATGACGCGTCTCTTACGTTTGAGCTGGAAACCTCGCAGGCCTTAGGGTTTGGTTTCCGCTGCGGCTTTTTAGGACTCCTGCATATGGAGATCATACAGGAACGCTTAGAAAGAGAATTTAACCAAACGGTTATTACCACGGTACCCAACGTAAGCTTTATAGCCTATACCACCAAAGGGGAAAAAGTGATTGTAAATAATCCTACCGAGTTTCCCGACCCGGTAAAAACGGAAAGGATTGAAGAACCTTATATTAAAGCGCAGATCATTACCAAACCGGAATATATCGGCAATATAATGACGTTATGCCTTGGTAAAAGAGGTATGCTCATTAACCAGAGCTACCTTACCACTACCCGTGTGGAGCTGGTATTTGAAATGCCGCTTACCGAAATTGTATTCGACTTTTACGATAAATTAAAAAGCCAGACGCGTGGCTATGCCTCATTTGATTATCATCCTATAGGTTACCGCGAAGCCGATATTGTGAAGATGGATATTTTATTAAATGGTGACAAAGTAGACGCGTTAAGCGCATTGATCCATCGCAGCAAAGGGCAGGATTTTGGCAGAAAGCTTTGCGAAAAATTAAAAGAGCTGGTGCCCCGCCAGCAATTTCAAATAGCCATACAGGCGGCTATTGGCGCAAAAATACTGGCCCGGGAAACGATCTCGGCTATGCGTAAAGATGTTACGGCAAAATGTTATGGCGGCGATATCAGCCGTAAACGCAAGCTATTGGAAAAGCAAAAAGAAGGAAAGAAACGCATGCGCCAGATCGGCAACGTAGAAATTCCGCAGGAAGCTTTCCTTGCCGTGCTGAAGCTGGAAGACTGACGGATTTGATGGAAATACAAAGCACCAAAATACAAATCACAAGAACCAAATAATATACAGATGCTTCGTTCCTTAGTATGACAGGCAATATTCAAATCCGAAGCAGAAAGTTTGAAATCCGAAGCGAAATGCAACCGTAAACGACAAACGACAAACTGTAAATTAAAAAATCCGAAGCCGTGAAATCCGAAATTCGATGGAAATACAAAGCACCAAAACACAAATCACAAGAACCAAATAATATACAGATGCTTCGTTCCTTAGCATGACAGGCAATATTCAAATCCGAAGCAGAAAGTTTGAAATCCGAAGCCAAATGCAACCGTAAACTATAAACAATAAACTGTAAATTAAAAAATCCGAAGCCGGAACTTCGAAATTCGAAGCAAAATGCAACCGTAAACTATAAACAATAAACTGTAAATTAAAAAAAACCGAAGCAGAAGAACCCAGCCTGTCATTAGCAGTAACTCCCCTGAAACCTGCAACCTGCAACCTGCAACCCGAATCCATTTCAAATCTTAAATATCAAATTTAAAATCTCATAGCGCCGACACCGCCGCAATGCCCGGCAATGTTTTTCCTTCAAAATATTCGAGCATGGCGCCGCCGCCCGTAGACACATAGCTCACCTTATCTGTAAATCCAAACTGGTTAACGGCTGCTACTGAATCTCCGCCGCCTACTAAAGAGTAAGCGCCATCTTCGGTAGCTTCAGCTACTGCTTCCGCAATGGCTTTGGTTCCTAACTGAAACTTTTCCATTTCAAAAACGCCCATCGGGCCGTTCCACAAAATGGTTTTTGATCTTTTGATCACGTTGGCAAATTCACTTCTCGCCAGCTCGCCGATATCCAATCCTAACCAGCCGTTGGGAATAGCATTACTGGGAGCAGAAGAAACATTTGCGCTGGCGTTAAACTGGTCTGCAATAATAGAATCGGAAGGCAAATGAATATTAACTCCCATGCCGGCTGCTTTCTTTAATAATTCATCGGCCATGTCTAAGCGGTCTTCTTCACATAGGGACTTGCCTATTTTACCACCCTGCGCCTTAATAAAGGTATAGGCCATTCCACCGCCGATAATGATATCGTTGGCTTTCTTTAATAAATTTTCTATGATCAGTATTTTATCGGATACTTTGGCGCCACCGATAATAGCAGTAAAGGGTTTTTCAGACTGGTGCAATACTTTTTCAGCACTCTTCACCTCTCCTTCCATCAGCAAACCGAACATCCTTTTTTCTACGGGAAAGAATTTAGCAATCACCGCGGTTGAAGCATGTGCCCGGTGGGCGGTACCAAAAGCGTCATTTACATAGATATCAGCAAGCCCCGCCAGCTTTTTCGCAAATGCTTCATCACCCTGTTCTTCCTCTTTATAAAAACGAAGATTTTCAAGAAGCAATACCTCTCCCGGCTTCATCATGCCAGCCGTTGTGTAAGCCTGCTCTCCTATACAGTCATTGGCAAATAAAACCGTTATGCCGTCCAAAAGACCGCTTAAATGTTTGATAAGCGGTTTTAAAGAGTATTTTTCTTCGGGACCGCCTTTTGGCCGGCCCAGGTGACTCATTAATATAACCATGCCGCCATCATCCAGTATTTTTTTTATGGTAGGCACTGCGGCACGCATACGGGTATCGTCTGTAATTTCAAGCTTGTCATTGAGCGGAACATTAAAATCAACCCGAACCAATGCTTTCTGATTTTTGAAATTACAGGAAGAGAATTTAGACATATTACAAACAATTTAAAGATACCAACCGGAAAGAGACGTTACCTGCTGCATATACCCGAACCTGACAGCATGATATCCGTATGCAGTTTATATAGCAGCATACGGATATAACAGGAGTCTATACTATTTCCATGGTATATAGTTTAAGGGTGCATTACAGAGATCCCGCCCTAAGAACGGGGTGCAATAAAACCGCTATTGATACCGGTAGCGGTAAATGAAATACTATTTGATCAGTTTGGCAAAATAATGAACGGTACGCACCAACTGGCTCACATAGCTCATTTCATTATCGTACCAGCTTACTGTTTTTACTAATTGGGTATCGCCAACCGATAATACTTTGGTTTGCGTAGCATCGAAAAGAGAACCATACGTTATTCCGATGATGTCACTGCTTACAATTTCATCTTCATTATAGCCATACGATTCGTTGGAAGCTGCTTTCATGGCGGCATTTACTTCCTCTGCCGTTACTTTTTTAGCAAGTATGCTGGTTAATTCGGTTAGTGAGCCGGTAAGAACGGGAACACGCTGCGCGGTGCCATCTAATTTCCCTTTCAGTTGAGGCAAAACCAAACCGATTGCTTTTGCAGCTCCGGTACTGTTGGGAACAATATTTTGTGCAGCGGCTCTTGCACGGCGAAGATCGCCTTTGGGATGAGGTGCATCCTGCGTGTTCTGATCGTTCGTGTAGGCGTGAATGGTAGTCATTAAGGCAGAAACGATGCCGAATTTTTTGTCTAAGGTATCGGCCATAGGCGCCAGGCAGTTGGTGGTGCAGGAAGCGCAGCTGATCACCGTTTCGCTGCCATCTAATATATTATGGTTAACATTAAATACCACGGTTTTAATATCGCCGGTAGCCGGTGCGGATATCACCACTTTTTTAGCACCTGCGGTAAGGTGTGCCGAAGCCTTGTCTTTATCGGCGAAGAAGCCGGTACATTCCAGCACCACATCTACCTGGTGCGTTCCCCAGGGAATCTGCGCCGGGTCTTTCTGAGCATATATTTTAATTTCATCGCCATTAACTGTGATCGAATTGTCGGTTGCCTTAACATCGGCGTTAAAGCGGCCCTGTGCGGTATCGTATTTTAATAAATGCGCCAGCACTGTAGGGCTGGTTAAATCATTGACAGCTACTACGTCAATGCCTTCCATATTATATATCTGGCGGTATACTAACCGTCCTATTCTTCCGAAACCATTAATTGCAACTTTTACTGTGCTCATTGTACAATTGTTTAGCTTTTTAAAATGAGATGCAAATTTACGACATCCAATCTATAAACAGGGAAGAAATGATTGAACAACCTTATATTATGCATGTAAAAAAGCCGTTTAGCCATGCCGGAAGCGGAATTGAAACTATTTATGAAAAAGTTTTGGAGGGATATGGCGGTAACTATATCTTTGCACTCCCAAAATTGATAATGGCCCGTTGGTCAAGGGGTTAAGACGCATCCCTTTCACGGATGAATCACGAGTTCGATTCTCGTACGGGCTACATTCCGGAGATTTTCAATAAAAAATTGAGAATCTCCGTTTTCATTTAAACCAGGCTATTGCGTATAGCGTGCCCGGCGAATCTTTCAGCGCCGGAGTGCCCCCCAACACACACTTCACTTAACAATAGTTTCCCTTATACATTTTACCTGCTTAATATTGTACAAAAAACTGCATGCCTGCTAAAATAAATATACCCGGATATATAACAGGGCTGAATGCAGCCCAGGTGGAAGCGGCACGAAAACAGTATGGCGCCAATCACCAGGTAATGCCCAACGCCAGGGCGTGGTGGCGGATATTATTAGAAATGCTGAAAGAGCCCATGCTTTTGCTGTTAATAGCGGTAACCATCATTTATCTTATCCTCGGAGAGTATGGCGAGGCCTATTTTATGCTGGCCGCCATTATCATTGTTTCAGGCATTTCATTTTACCAGGACAACCGCAGCCGCCGGGCGCTGGAAGCATTGGAAAAGATCAATCAGCCCCGGAGCAAAGTGATCAGGGACAGCCGAATGATCAGCATTCCCACCCGCGATATCGTAATGGGTGATATGCTGCTGGTGGCAGAAGGCGATACCATTAATGCAGATGGAAAAATTGTACACAGCAACGACTTTTCCGTTAATGAATCTATGCTCACGGGCGAGGCTTACTCCGTATTTAAATCTGCCGGCGCAAAAGATGACATGGTATACAGCGGCACATTGGTGGTATCAGGACTTGCCATATGCGAGGTACTGCACACAGGCAAGCAAACTAAAATCGGGCAAATCGGGGAATCTATATCGGGTATTCGTGAAGAAGCCACACCCCTGCAACGGCAAATTGAAAAATTTGTAAAGGGCATGGCAATAGCCGGCATCCTTGTTTTTTTATTGGTATGGCTTGTAAACTATTGGGAAAGCCGCAGCTTAACCGACAGCCTCCTAAAAGGGCTTACCCTTGCCATGAGCGTTTTACCCGAAGAGATACCTGTTGCTTTTACCACTTTTATGGCTTTGGGCTCCTGGCGGCTGATGCAGTTGGGCATCATCGTAAAAAAAATACGGATAGTGGAAACCCTGGGCAGCGCTACGGTTATATGTCTCGATAAAACGGGCACCATCACCCAAAACCAAATGAGCCTCCGGGCAGTATACGCCTGTGCCAGCCACAGCTTGTATGAAAACGATAAAGGATACGACAAAACCGCGGGGTTAGTTATACAATATGCCATGTGGGCAAGCGAACCCGTGCCTTTTGACCCGATGGAAAAAGCGTTGCACAAAGCCTACGAAAATAATACAGGCCATGATGAGCGCAGTGAATATACCATGCTACACGAATACCCGCTGGAGGGTACACCCCCCATGATGACACACCTGTTTGAAAACCGGGCAGGCAAACGTATAGTGGCGGCCAAGGGAGCGCCCGAAGCCATTATAGCTGTGAGCAAACTCACCGAAGCGGAAAGCACAGCCATGCTGCAGCAGGTAAACGCACTGGCGGAAAAGGGATACCGTGTGCTCGGTGTGGCATCTTCTTCTTTTGAGGATAACAACTTCCCGGCAAGGCAGCAGCAACTACCCTTTCAATTGCTGGGATTTGTGGCCTTTTACGATCCGCCAAAGCCCAATATCAGATCCGTATTTGAACAATTTTACCAGGCAGGTATCGCCGTTAAAATTATTACAGGCGATAATGAAGTTACCACAAGGGCCATAGCACAGCAGGCGGGCTTAAAAAATGCCGGATCATCCATGAACGGAGCGCAATTACTACAACTCACCGAAGCCGGAATGCAGGAAAAGCTGATGAACATCAACATATTTACCCGCATGTTTCCCGAAGCCAAGCTGGCTGCCGTAAATGCTTTAAAAAACAACCGGCAAATTGTAGCCATGACAGGCGATGGCGTAAATGACGCGCCCGCTTTAAAAGCCGCTCATATAGGTATCGCCATGGGTAATAAAGGAACGGAAATAGCCAAACAGGCGGCCGCGCTTATCCTTTCCAATGACGATTTGCTGGGAATGGTGGATGCCATAGCCATCGGCCGCAGAATTTATACCAATATTAAAAAGGCCGTGCAATACATCATATCTATTCACATACCTATTATACTCACGGTATCATTACCCCTTTTCCTGGGATGGGTATACCCGGCCATATTTACACCCGTTCATGTTATTTTCCTGGAGCTGATTATGGGACCTACCTGTTCGGTGGTATATGAAAATGAGCCCATGGAGCAAAACGCGATGCATGTTCCTCCCCGCCCGTTTACCGCTACTTTTTTATCGCTGAACGAAATGGCCATCAGCATTATCCAGGGGCTGGTTATTACAGCCGGCGTACTATTCATGTACCGGCATGGCGTACAAAACGGCTATGATGAATCCGGTGTAAGAAGCCTGGTTTTCACTACGCTGGTACTTGCCAATATTTTTCTTACCCTGTGCAACCGCTCTTTTTACTATTCGCTGCTATCTGAAATGCGTAACCACAATCCACTCATGGTATATATCATTTCAGCCACTATCCTGTTGCTAATGGTTATGCTCTACCTTCCTCCGGTAGCCACCTTCTTTACACTTATACCGCTTTCTCCGGTAGAATTACTGATTTGCAGCGCTGCCGCCGCCGTTTCTGTATTATGGTTTGAAATATGGAAATGGGCGAAGCGAAAAGGCATGATCGGCCGGAAATAGAACAGTATAGGCCATCTTTACCAACTGGTGAAACGTGAAATGAACTTGAAATAATTCCAGCAACTCTTGACTGGAAGCGGTTTCTAACAAAAAATTTCTTCCGCCTACTCCTGCATTATTTATCAATAAATTAATCGGAGTTTTATCAATAACATTTTGAATAATATTGATGCAGTAGTAGCACTAAGATGAGGATTTATTCGTCGCCCCCTGCTGACGCAAAACTGAATGTTGTACGAATACTCTTCTTCTCTGTCGTGTTGTGTCAACTTAATGGGGTATGTCCATTTAAACAAACACACTTTTAAATATGCGATTAAAAAAGGTAGTTAAGTAGGGGCGTATTTTGGTTTGGAGAGTAGTCAAAAATTATGATGTTTTGTGAACAAACGGCATAGGGGGAAATGATACAACGTAAAATTCTTTATACACAAAAAAGCCCCGACACATGCAGGGCCTTTATTTGATAAGTAAAATTTTATTGCTTTGCCGTTTCCGGACTAATCATTGTTACTACTTCACTAACCTTGTTGGCAGGAAACCCCGCTTTCTTAGCATGATCGAGGATTAGTTTTTCATTCTCTGCCTTGTAAACACAATAAATCTTGTTGCCGGTAACATAACTATGCATCCACTGGATTTTTGGCCCTATTTCAGTCAGAACCGTGCAGGAAGTCTGTGAAGCTCCTTTTAATTGTTCCGGCGTTAGCATTCCCGCTCCCGGCATTTCTCTTTCGATTACGTAGGTTTTCATTGTTTTAGATTCTGATTTTGTATTTTCGGTTTGAGCCTTGACAGCAGTAGAAGTCATAAATAGTATTGCAAATACCAGTGCGGTTATTTTGATTGTTGTTTTCATAAAAAAAAATTTAATGATTATTTGTTGTATAAAGATACTCCCACCGGGAAGTGCAAGCCTATAACAATTCGTTCAAAAAATAGTAATTCTAATGCGCCGGTAAATGAGCATAGGGCTTAATGAACTAAATCAATATATGCTTTTGGCAGGAGACCAAATTTCCTTTTAAAGCATTTGGTAAAATAAGATGGGCTTGTGAATCCGGAATCAAACGTAATTTGTGAAATGGAGTAACATTGTTTTTTCATCCGTTCTTTGGCTTGCTGAAGCCGGTATTCCATTAAGAATGTATTAAACGATAAGCCGGTTAACTTAATGATTTTTCTGTAAACCTGAGATTGACTCATAGCAAAAAAATGGCAATAATCTTTTATACCAAATTCCGATAGCTGCGATTGCTTCTCCAAAATTGAAAAAAGCGATTTAAGAAATTTTTCCTCAGGAGGAGCTAAATTCATCAGATTGTGCCTGTTCTTTTGATAGTGCTCATAGGATACTAATAGTTCTTTCACATTAGAAGATAATGCTATGTGGTGGTGATCAGTAATGGCACAGAGATGACTGGCAAATTGAATGGAGTCTCCAAAAAGTTTACTGTTGCTTTCAACAGGCTCCCCTCCACTAATGCTTATTCTGAACTCAAGTGCGTCTGTTTCCTGTGCTTGCACATCTTTTTGCATAGTTAAAGCACAATTAAGTGCCTGATAGGCTGAAGTAAACGATGCAATTAATCCATACCCACTATGTTCTGCTTCGCTACCTCCATGGACAGCTATATTTTTTCTCACTATTGCATTGTGAAGGCTAATCAGTTCATTAGTTTTTTCAACTCCTAATTGATGCTGTAAAAGAATTGGATCATTGATTTGTGTAATCATTAAGACACGAAAAGACGGATCAGAAAAAACCTTCAATCCGTTACTAAAAACGGCTGCATCATCAGGATCATGTATTCTGCCTAAAAAAGATTCTACTGCAGAACTGCTTACTTCAATAATTTTATTAGGTATAAGTCCATGCGATTTTTCATGTAACTTCGTTACCGCATCCATATCCGGCGCTTCAATTAAACAGAATGCAGAATTTCTACTTGGATCAAACCAGTAAGTCAGGCACTTGCAATCAAACTCAGGCTGATGCAGAAGATCGCTTTGATGTGCTTCGGCCACATCTTTTGCAGTTACGCTGGGAAGTGAGTGAGCATCCAGGTAAATCGGCATATACTAAATTTACTGACTGAAAGTTAATAATATTTTCCAGTTGGTTACTTTTTGCCTGTCGTAATCTGATATTTCTTCAGGTTTCGGATTTGTCGGCTTTAATAAGATACCGGTCGGTGATTTCGCATTGAAAGTCTTTTTCAAAAGGAACGAAAATTCGTTTTAGGGTTTCGTACAAAGCTTTGCTTTACGCAACAAAATTCATTTTCAAGTATTTATAAACGCTTAAAACGCTTCTAAGCGTTTACAAACGGCTTTGCTTCAACGGCACAGTCTTCATAGCAATATAAATGGATATTACGGTTCAGTTCTTATCCGTTAAATCATATACATGGAATTGGATGAGTTGGATATTGGTATTACATAGGGTGAAAACTGCAATGGTTATCAAACCTATTCATTTATTTCTTAAAAATTAAAAAAAATCCTGGGTCTGTAATGCAACTTCACTGCCATCTTCTTCCTAACGGGGGGCTTCACAGGCCGGCAATCGTGCAGAGGGTGACCCCGGCGCGAATTTAAATTTACCGTCTGCTTTCACCAGCAGGAATCCTGCACCTGGGTTTGTTTGCCAACCCAAATGGAGGAAATTTTCCTTGGTAAGACATACAAGGCGCATACATCGTTTTCAGGAAAGATATCCGGAAGTACATATAAGTCTGTTCCCAACGGGGTCTTCAAAGCCTGGCTATTGTGTGGGGCGCGAGACTCCGGCGAATGATTGCGCCAGGGTCTCATGGCCAGCACGCAGTGGCTTTTCATGAAGACCCCGGCGCGAACATACAGATATCATTTGATCGGCTTAACACCATGTTGCCTGTCAAAACTTTTGTTCGCAAGGGGGGCTTCACAGTCAGGCTAACGTGCATGCATACCCGGTGCCACATAAATACCTCTATGGATTTGCTACCGAACTATCCTTATCAACTCACTCTTTTATCGTTCAGCAGCTTATCTATCGCCTCATTAAAGGACCCCGCACGGGTCACTTCGCCTGCATTTACAAAAAATATTTCATCGGCATTGCGAATGGTGTTTAAACGATGCGCAATGATAATGCGGGTAGTATGGGGTGGCAGCTTGTTTAATATTTCCTCCAGCATTTGTTCCGTAACGGTATCAATATTGGCGGTGGCCTCGTCTAAAATAAGGATATCCGGGTTACGCAGCACGGCACGCATAAAAGCAATCAGTTGCTTCTGCCCGAGGCTGATGCTGTCGCCACCGGAAGATACAGTGGTGAGCAGCCCGTTCTCAAAGATGGTAAGCAAACTTTGCAGCCCGGCTTCTTTGATCACGTGTTCCAGTTGTTCATTATTGTAATGATGATATTGTTCATTGCCATATAAAATATTCTCCCTTACCGTTCCTGTAAATAAAAAAGGCTCCTGCAGTATAAATCCAACCTTTTTAGAAAGCGCTTCCGGCTGGTATGCACGCAGGTCCTTACCATTCAGCAGCACCGTACCCGAAACAGGATCGTATAATCTTGCGATCAATGATGCAGTAGTGGTTTTGCCTCCGCCTGTGGGACCCACAAAAGCATAGGTTTTACCTTTTTGGAGCTGCAGGCTGATATTGTGCAGTATTTCTTTCCCTTCCGCATAACCGAAATGTACGTTCCTGAATTCCACAACTGCTGCGGAGCCCGTTTCCGCGGGTATATCCTCAACTACTGCAAGGTTGGTATCTAAGGAAAGTATTTGCGCTATCCTGTCCCACCCGGCCATGGCTACCTGGAAGCTGGCCCATAACGTAGCAAGTTGTCGCAGCGGATTATAAAACTGCGTGGCATAGGCTAAATAGCTCACCAGCAGCCCGATGGAAAAACTACCGGCGGCAATCAGGTATATGCCATACAGCAATACAATCAGTTGCGCCAGTCCCGACAATAAACTATAAACCGGTAATAAAGTGTTACTGGCAAGCCCTGCGCCTATAGCGGTTGTATAGTTATGCCGGTTGGCTTCATCAAAGCGTTTCCGGAAATAATCGCGACGGTTAAAAGCAACGATCACCTTAAAATTATTAAGGCTTTCCTGTACCTGCGCGCTCATGCCCCCAACGGCCGACATATTAACGGCATTCTTTTTTTTGATCCACGGCGATACCAGCTTTGTAAATATTAAAATAAGCAATGCCGGTATAAGCGTGGCTGCGCCGAGCTGCACATTAATGACCAGTAAAAAAATACCTGCGCCCGTCATAATCACAATGCTCCCGATAAACTGCACTAATGATTGTGAGAAAAAGGTATTCAATTTATCTGTGTCATTATTAACGCGCGAAATCAGGTCGCCCGCTTTATTGGCCTGGAAAAAAGCAACGGGCAAAACCTGCAGCTTATTAAATATGGCATTGCGCAAAGTGAACAGCAGGCGTTGCCCTATGCTTCCCATCAGTTGCGTTTGAAAATAGCTGGTAAACAACGCCAGCAAATAAATGACCAGCAATATGCCTGAAAAGACGAGCAGACCATGATATTGCTTTTGCGCTATATAATGATCAATGGCATATCCTATCAAAAAAGGGCCCAGCAGGTTGAGACCGGAATTAAGCACTATAGCTATGAAGGCAAGTACCATGTTGCGCTTTTCATGCGCGATGAGCCTTAGCAAACCTTTAAGGGCAGCATAGGCAGATGTTTTTTGCTGCTGTTCCGAAAGCGCATTAAGATTGTAGTTCATAATTACTGGTGCTTTGTTGAGCATTCAATAGCTGCACATATTCGGGACTGGTACGCACCAGTTCTTCATGCCTGCCACTGGCGATAAGCTCGCCCTGCATGAGCAGTATGATCTGGTCATATGCTTCCACGGTGGCAATTTTTTGTGTAACGGAGATAAGCGTAAGTCCGGGATAATTTCGCTGCAGGTTTTCCAATATCCGCTTCTCGGTGTTATTATCAACCCGCGCGGTAAAGTCATCTAACAATAATATCTTAGGTTCAATAGCCAGCGCGCGGGCCAGCATAATACGTTGTTTTTGTCCGCCCGAAAGACTGGAACCGCGTTCAGCAACAACGGTACCCAACTGATCAGGCAAGAGGTCAATGAACTCCTTTAGCTCTGCTGTTTCCACGGCTTTGGCAAGCGATGCGTCTGTTACGGTATCACTGAAAGCTATATTTTCGCGGATGCTCATATTAAAAATAATGCTGTCCTGGAAAACAAATCCAACCTGGCTGTAAAAAGACGTGCTGTTATAGCGCTCCATATTTTCACCATCGAATGTTACGGAGCCGGAGTCGGGCTTTACCAGTCCTGTAAGTAAATAGAGCAATTGTGTTTTACCGGCGGCGGTAGGCCCAATGATCGCCGTTCTTGAACCCCGGCTTATGGTAAATGATATATCTTTTAAAACAGGGGTTTGCCCATATGCCAGGCTCACATCCTTCAGTTCAATCTCACCCTGCAACGTGGCCGTAACGGTTCCTGCTTCAGCCGGGGCGGGCGTTTCAAGCACCATTCTTATGCGATCATAGGAAGCCGTGGCCTGCGCAATCACATTGCTCATGAAGCCAATGATGAGTATAGGAAAGATGAGCATGGATAAATAGCTGTTGAAAGCCGCGAAATCACCGAGGCTCATGCTACCGCTAATTACAAAATGACCACCCAGCGCCAGGATGGTTAATGCCGCCATATTAGCCGTAAAAGTAATTACAGGAATAAGCCCCGCAAAAAGCCGCAGGATAGCCAGCCCGAAATCTTTAGCTTTAGTGTTGGCATCAAAAAATTTATTGTACTCTATTTGCTGTGCATTTACTACGCGTATGAGCGCCGCGCCCAGGATGCTTTCATTAATGATCTTGTTCAACCGGTCAATCACCGCCCTGCTTTGAATAAACAACGCTCTTACCTTACGCAGCACCCAAAAAAAAGTGATGCCAATGATGGGTATGATGGCTATAATGCATAAAGCCAGCTTCCAGTTGATGCTGATGAGTAAAATACTGGCGCCGGTGATAATAAACACAGAAGATATAACCGACACAATAGCCTGCGAAATGAACATCTTAATAGAATCAACATCGGCGGTAAGATTGGTAAGCAATTTGGAAGGATTGGCCTTTTCAATAAAAGCCGCTGTTTGCACAGAGAGTTTATGGGATAGCTTTGTCCTGAGATCCCTTGCCACCCTTTCCGAGGCATAGGTTTGTATGATGTTCTGCAGGTAAGTAAACAGGAATATGCACAATATGGCCACCGAAAACTTAACGAGCACGGGATACAATACAAAACTGCCTGCCGTAAATGCATCTATACCGTTTGCTATGATTTTGGGAAGCCACAGGTTGATGCCATTGCTCAGCAGGGTAAACAACAATAACAGCAGTACCAGCCCGCTGTATGGCTTCAGTAAACCAAGTACTCCCGGTTTGCGCTTCATTGACCTTTTTTAATGAATAGTATACCCGCTTTATCCTATCCTGCAAATTAAAAGATGCAAATGTAAGCAGATTAATAAGGATCATTTATTTGTTAACATCCGGTTAAGAGAAGAGAGGGGGTGTAGGGTGTAGATACAACTATAAACCACAAACTATAAACTGTAAACTAAAAAAAATCGAAGCCATAAAAGGCCCGTCTTTGCGAGGCGTCAAAAAAATGCCGGATATCAGAAGAACTATGCACGCCGAAGCAATCCCATTGAAGCGAAGCGGAGCAATAAACTCATTTATAGAATATAACCCGTATCCCAATTGGGAGATTGCTTCTACCCTTTAAAAATATTACACATCATTAAGATCAGTTTAGGGTTTCGCAATGACGGGTAAATCCGAAGCAAAAAGTTCAAAATCCGAAGCGAAATCCTGCAACGGTAAACCACAAACTGTAAATTAAAAACCCCATCTCCCCCTTGGGAGTTTACTTCAACTCTTAAAAATGAATATGTACCCGTTTATTTTTCCAACGGATGTTCCGCAAGCAATTGATCGGGTGAATAAAAATCTTTTTTGCTTTCTATGGCTGCCCTTACCTTTTTAACATTATCGGGTTGTACAGCAGGCGCCTGGTTGCCAAATGAATTCCTTACATAGGTTAATACTGCCGCTACCTCCTCATCATTAAGCAAACCTTCAAAAGGCGTCATAGGCACCTGGCCGGGATATTGCTTCCCGTTCACCTCTATGGGGCCTAACAACCCTTTTAAAACTGATTTGATCAAACGTTCTTCATTTCCGGTTACCCATTTGGTATTGGCCAACGGCGGAAATCCTGAAGCGGAAAGCCCTTTACCATCGGGCTGATGACAGGTATTACAATATCCGTCCCGGGCATATATTTCCTTCCCCTTTTTGAAAAGCGCAAGGTCATCGCCCTTTAATGATGAAATGATCTGCTCTTCTTTATGCTCTTTTACCAGCTTCCCGTTAAGGTGCGCCACGGCTGCCTCATGCGCATGCACCATCCACTCGTCTAATGGCATTTTTGCGGCTTCTTCCAGTATCGGCATTCCTTTTTCCTTTCCGATCCACGATGCCGCAACAATGGCTTCCAGTCGCACTCTTCCATGCTCATCACGAGCAGCCTGCATCAGCAGGTCAGCCTGGTTGGCCACCTGGTGGCCGGTATAACGTACTACATTAACCGCAGCGGCCCTTGCACGGTAATCTTTTGCCTGGAGCATTTCCTTTAGCAGATCCTGGTCAACCTTATCGAGTCCCCAGCTTACCCACAATGCTTCCAGCTTATGGTGCTCGTAGCGCGGATCATTTTTATCGAGCGCACTAACCCATTTTTTCAGCTTGGGCAGCACTTCACTGGCATCCCTGCCTCTCAGCTCACGGCGTGTTCTGTAGCGTGTACGGTATTCCGGTAGTTTGAGATTATCGAGCAGCACTTCAACAGAAGCGCCGTCTATTTTAGCAGGCGTTACCAAAGGCCTGGAAGGATACGTGATCCGGTAAACCCTTCCGTGCATATGATCGCGCAGCGGGTCCCTCGCGTTGTGCTGCATATGCCCGATCAGTATATTATGCCAGTCAATCAGGTAAAGCGATCCATCAGGAGCGAACTCCATATCTACCGGGCGGAAGTTGCGGTCTTCACTAACAACCAAGTCTACCCGGTGATGACTTTTATAGCCGGTACCACTGTCTTCTATCACATGCTCCTTTGTTCCCAAAAAGCCAATGGTATTATTGATCAGCATGTCGCCCTGCACTTCATCGGGAAAATGGCGGCTGGAAATAAACTCCAGCCCGGAAGTTGGCCGCACTTTATGCGCGTCCTCTATTATGTTGAAAGATTTGTGTGTAGCTTCTCCGTATCTTGGCAAAACAGTACCGGGCATCATCCACCTTACATCGGGGCCGGAAGTTTCCGCAAAGAAGGGCTGTCCCCATTCATCGAAGGCTATGCCCCACGGATTAGGAATGGAAAGCTGGGCCGTACGCTCCAGCTTACGAAGCTGCGGCGCGTAGCGGTAGAACCCGCCATTGGTGGCGCGTACAGGGCCGTAAGACGTTTCCACATTGGTATGCAGGAAAACCCCTTCCCCGCTATAAATAGCGCCCGACGGGTCTACTGTAAAAGCATGGCTATTGTGGTGGGTATCATGATCATCAAATCCACTCAGCAAAATCTCCACCTTATCGGCTTTGTCATCTCCATCGGTATCTGTAAATAATTTAAGGTTGGTACCCTGTGAAACATACACACCTTCGGGAGCAATTTCAAAACCAACAGGCAGGTGCAATTTATCTGCAAATACCGTGAGCTTATCCGCTTTTCCATCTGCATTGGTATCTTCCAGGATGATGATCTTATCATCCGGTTTGGGATCACCCGGTTTATAATGCGGGTAACTGGGCATGGTAGCTACCCACAAACGTCCTTTATTGTCGAACGACATTTGCATGGGTTTTGCCAGCTCAGGAAATTCTTCCTCAGAAGCAAAAAGCTCAATCTTATATCCATCGGGCACTTTAAGCTTGCTCACCGCTTCCTCACCATACAAATATTTCAGGCTGCCATTTTGCTGGGGATTATAATTGGTTTTAACCGGCGGCAACTGCCTGGTGTTTTTATCAGCGGCGGCAATGTCCATTTGCTCTCCTTTACTTGCTGCCAGCCATACGGCGGTATCGCGGATAGCTGTCATTTGCCGGATCTTTTCTATTTCGGCAGGATAATTATCGGGGCCGAAAGGATTATAACGGCGACCATATACGTGCACGCCATTGGGGATCTTATAATCATCATGCCACATCCAGTTCTTTTCTTTTACTGCGGCCAGTACCAGTTCCCTGTTGGCTTCTGCCTTAGGTGAAACCTTGCCAAAAATTTCATCTGCCAGTAAAACAGATAATTTCTTATACCCTTCGTCATTCAACTGCGATCCGTCAATCGTTAAAGCTTCTTTAGCAGAACCAAACCATTTTTTGGAAGGCGCAAAAGCATCTATAAAAAGCACTTTGTTCGAATCAGCAACCGCTTTCATGCCCCGGGTATACAGCGAAAGGTTCTCATTTTCTTTTTTCCCATTGGGAAGATCATACTTAGCAGACAGGTCTTCAAAAGCAATAGGCGACACAATCGCCACCTGCGGAGCGGAACCGCCGTTGTAATGCTGACTTAAGGTATGTTTGATAAAGGCATCCAGTTCTGCTTTATAATTGTCTAATCCTTCCTTTCCCTGGAAAGATTCATTATACCCGAAAAAAGCGATGATCACATCTGCCTTATGACGGGTAAGCCACTCATCGGGAGATTCAAAATGCCCTTCACTTCCCGAATTAGTGGCAAGCTCTGTTTGAAATTTTTCGGCTCCCGGAAACGCCCACGGATCGTTCCTCGCCGCGTGGGGCCTAAAGCCGGGTGTATTGCCACCATCACAAAAATTACGGATATAGAGCATACTATCGGGATAGCGTACCTGCATTTCTGTTTCAAAATAGCCGTAGTTCATCATTCTCGATCCCAGGTTATTGCCCACAAGCGCAATGCTGGTATGCTTTTCAATTTTGAGCGGTTCATGCTGGTCAGAGCGGCAGGCAGTAAATGCAGCGATCATTAATACGAATAATAATACAAGGGTTCCGGTACTTTTTGTGCAAGGGTTTGTCATTTCAATTTTGCTGTTTTGAATCCTAAAAATAGGCGTTCATAACCTAAATGCCCAATATTTTTAAGATTAACGCAATGCAATGAGGCTGTCTCAAAAGGGCCGGTATAGAAATATGCCACTAAGACACGAGGGCACAAAGTCCTGATCTTCCCGTTTTATTTTCTTCGTGTTTTCGTGACTGCCGGATTACAAAGCCATAACGGTATGCAATAACCGCTCTGCTCAAATAAAATTTATGATAATGAAAACACCGGGGAGGAAAAGCAGCGCTTCCTGCTATTCCATTTTTTACCGCTGTGCATTCCGTTGCAGCCTCCTACTATTTGTTATAATTCTTATACTATTTTTCAAAAAAGTGGAAGAATACACTATAATTCAATATATTAGGGGGATGCTTTTTTAACTTTAAACGAAGTGAACGATGAAATCTATTGAACTGCGGCTACCGAAGGATTTTGACAAATCATTTACTGTATTTAAAGAAGTGGGGAAATCATTTCCCTGCCCCTGGCACTACCATCCCGAATATGAAATTGTATTGGTTCTAAAAAGTAACGGACGCCGCATGGTGGGTGATCATATCGGAAAATTCGATGAAGGCGACCTGGTATGTATGGGCCCCTTCCTGCCCCATGTGTGGGTAAATGATCCAAAATTCATTAACGGCCAGATGGATTACCCGGCAGAAGCGATAGTGATCCATTTTAAAGATGATTTCCTGGGCGAAAATTTTCTTAATATCCCGGAGATGGAAGCCTTTAAACGTTTTTTGGAATCGTCTAACCGGGGCATGGTAATTAACGGCAAAGCCAAAGCTGAAATTACTGCACTAATGGAAAAGATGCCCGATATGAATGGGCTTCAGCGCCTGTCTTCCCTCCTGCTCATCTTTGATACATTATCCCGTACGGCTGAATATGAATTACTGGCAAGTCCTGGTTTTGCAAAAACAGTGAATGTAAAAAGCTCCGACCGGCTGAACAAAATAACCGAATACCTGATTCAAAACTTCGATCAGGACATTACCTTATCGAAAGTGGCCTCTATCGCTAATATGGCGGTTACCACCTTCAGTAATTTTTTTAAAGAAAACTACAGGGTAACTTTTGTAGAATATTTAAATACATTGAGAATCGGCTATGCCTGCAAAAAACTTTCGGAAAAAGATCAGAATATTGTTGATGTGGCATATGAATGCGGCTACAACAGCTTAGCCAATTTTAACAGGCAGTTTAAAAAATACAAGCAAATGACCCCCACCGAATACAGGAGGATTATTTACGCGTAGCGGGGGGGATTTGAGATTTGAGATTTTGAATTTGAGATTGCATTTCGCTTCGGATTTAACCGTCATTGCGACACCTTAAACTGATCTTAATGATGTGTAATATTTTTAAAGGATCGAAGCCTGCCTACCTGCCGGTAGGCAATCCCACAATTGGGATACGGATTATATTCTATAAATGGGTTTATTGCTCCGCTTCGCTTCAATGAGCTTGCTTCGGCTTGCATAGTTTCTCAAAGTTGCTGCATCTGCTTACGCCTTATAATGACGGGCCTTTTATCGCTTCGGATTTTGTATTTGCATTTTTATTTGGTTCTTGTTTTTTGTGATTTGGTTCTTTCACCTTTCACCTTTCACTATTCACTACCCCTGAATGCTGACAGCCTCTGATACGAATAATTCGTCATGCAAAAAAAGTATCTGCTTTAGAAAAAAAACGAGTTGTTCCTTTTTCGGGTGGCTTATACATTTACTTCCTGTATTAATTAGCTTTACGTCATCTTTATACAGTTCATTTTTTTGAGCTGTGAAGAAAGGATATCTTGTTTTTCTAAAATGCTATATAATGAAGTGTATTAAATTGGTGCTGATCTGCCTGGTATTTGTTTTTTCTGCGGGTCATGCCCAGCAGGGATCATTTATCAGTTCCGAAAACCTTTCCTTCCTGGAAGGGATGACTAAAGATGTTCTGGAGGCTTCACGCATTTATCCGGGGCAATTTATTTCGAAGGATTTTGGTTCCAATAATACCGGGGGAATGCTGATCAGACCCGGTGGAAGAGATGCCTATCCTTCTTTCTGGATCCGCGATTATGCTATGTCTCTTGAAACAGGATTCATTTCAAAGAAAGAACAGTTGCACATGCTGTTATTAACAGCTTCTACCCAGTGCGATCAAACCTGGATAACAAAAGGCGGCAGCCTGATTCCTTCAGGTTCTATTGCGGATCATATAAGAATTGACGATAGCAAGCCCATTTACTTTCCGGGTACATACAGTTATGAAAACCAGGGAACGCCGGAGTGGGGAACGCTGCCACCCTATTGTGACCAGTTTTATTTTATTCACATGGCTTATTATTATGTGAAGCAAACCGGCGATCATAAAATACTATTGAAGGAGGTGAATGGTACAAGACTAATTGATCGTTTAAGGGCAGCTTTTCATGCTCCTCCGGCCAATGTAAACAATCATATTGTGTATGCTACCGATGCGATCAGGGGCGTTGATTTTGGTTTCAGAGATGCCCAGGTTATTACAGGAAATCTTTGCTTTCCTTCTATTTTGAAATACCGTGCCGCCAGTGAACTGGCAGAATTACTGCAATTGATCAAAAGTAAGGATTCAAAAACATACCTTGAAATAGCCGGTACTATCAGGCAATCTTTACCCGGTATGTTTATGGACGAAAGAGGTATGCTGCTCGCTTCCACGGGAAAAAGCAAACAGGCTGATGTTTGGTCAACCGCCCTGTCCGTTTATTATGGCATACTTGAAGGTGAAGATCTGCAAAAAGCATCCCGTATGCTTGCAAAGGCCTATAAAGATGGCACTTTAAGTTATAAGGGCAACATCAGGCATATCCTTACCACCGATGACTATAATGAAACAACTGCCTGGGAGATTTCCCTGTCTGGTAAAAATCTTTATCAGAATGGCGCCTATTGGGGAACGCCCACCGGATGGGTTTGCTATGCGATAAACCAGGTTGACCCACAGTTGGCAAAAGCATTGGCGAATGAATTTATTGAAGACCTGAAAGCGAATGATTACCGGAAGGGTGGCGATTTTGGAGCGCCGTACGAATGTTTTAACAAATCTACTTACAAACAAAATCCAATATACCTTACTACGGTTGCATGTCCTTTAACTGCGTTCCGGAAGATCAACTGAAACAATACTTTCCATTCCCCGTTAATACCATTTTTCGCAGTATAATATATAGTCTTAAGTTAAGCGTAAATTATCAAAAATATAGCCACGAATACACAAATAAACATTCGTGGATCCTGCTTCGGCAGACAGGTTCGTGGCAGGAAATGCACCTGCACTAATGCCGAAGGAGTATTATTGCACGGTATACCCGCCATCAATTACAACCGCCTGTCCTGTTATTCCCTTTGCGTTATCACCCGCCAGGAAATATACATAATGCGCTACCTCCTCTGCGCTAAGTAACCGTTTTTGAGGAACAAGGGGATAAATTACTTCTTCCAACACTTTTTCAAACGGGATGTTTCGCATTTGAGCTATATCATTTAGCTGGTTTCTGACCAGCGCGGTGTCAACATAGCCGGGGCACACTGCATTAACGGTAATGCCATAGCCGGCGCTTTCCAATGCGGCAACTTTTGTTAACCCGATCAAGCCGTGCTTCGCGCTATTATAGGCCGCTTTTCCCGCAAAGCCAACCAGCCCGTTAATGGAAGCCATGTTAATGATCCTTCCAAAACCACTTTTTTTCATATACGGCAGCACATGCCTGATGGCAATAAAAGGAGCGATGAGCATTACATTAATCATGCAGCGAAATTTCTCTGTTGGAAATGCTTCGATGGGCGCCACGTGTTGCAACCCGGCATTGTTTACCAGCACATCAATGCTTCCATACTGATCATAAACAGCGCCTACTATTTTTTGTATATTTTCTTCATGGGTAACGTCACAGGCATAACCGGTAACCCGGCTGCCGCCTAATGCTGCTATAGCAGCGTCAACACCATCCTGTTCAAGATCCAAAATAACTACTGTGTAACCGGCAGACAAAAAGGTCTTTGCTATAGCCAGGCCTATACCGCCCGCCGCCCCTGTTATTATTACTACGCCGGAATGCATGAAAAAAACTGGTTTAATTTATGTAAATACTATCAAATATTATTGTTCACAGTCGCCGGAGGCGACAATAATTATGCATGAGGCGATGACGCCTCATACAGCAGCCTTTCATACAGCAGCCTTTCCCACAACAGATTTATACCGCAGATTTCACATATCAGCCTCTGCAACCATCGCTATTCTAAAGTTTCGCTGATGGCTCGCTAAAAGCTGAAAGCTGACCGCTCACAGCACACAACTCACCAGCTTGTCCATCCGCCATCAACACGTAAATTATGGCCTGTGATATAAGAAGCAGAAGCAGACAATAAAAAAGCCACTGAACCTGCAATTTCTTCCGGCTTTCCTATACGTCCCATGGGTGATCGCTTCGCCAGTCTTTCCACGAAGGCCGGGTTGTCATTTTGTACAGACGGGCTTGGGAATGGTCCGGGTGAAATGCAATTGCATCGTACATTCCTTTTCCCCCAGTGAACCGCCAGGTAGCGGGTCATTTGAATAATACCGGCTTTACCAACGCCATATTCAATGGGGTTTTTGTTCATAGGCGCCTCATATACTTCCGGGTAGGGCGACACCGATCCATACATGCTGGAGAATAACACGATGCTTCCGCTGCCACGCCCAGCCATTTGCATACCTGCTTCCCTTGCTAATAAAAATGTAGCCGTTAAACCCGTATGATTTACTTCATCAAACTCTTTTTCACTCAGCTCTTCCAGTTTTTTTGAAGTAGAGCCAAAGGTAAGGTTTACCAGCCCGTCGGGCACGCCGTGCTGCTTAACCTGCTCCGCCACAAACTGCTGTATGGCGGCTCCATCCCTGACATCTAAAGTGGCAGGAATAACTTCCGGCCCTAATGCAGCAGATTGCACAAACGCGGCGGCACGATCCTCCAGGTCAATACAAATTACTTTAGCACCAGCATGCTTTAGTACAACCACAGTTACCTGTCCAAGATAGCCCGCACCTCCAACCACCCAGATTAATTTATTATGCAGATGAAAAAAAGGAATGATTGCTTTACTCATGAATTACATTTTTATACTGTATTGAGATAATCATTATTTCCACGCAGTTAGGCAAAGGAGACGATCTGTCTTAGCACATCGCCCTTGGCCAACCGTTCAAATCCCTCATTTATTTGTTCCAGGGCGATTGCATGAGACAGGAGCTTATTTACGGGTAAACGTCCTGTTTGATATAACGAAATAAAAGCCGGGATATCGCGGGAGGGAATGCAACTCCCAAGATAGGACCCTTTCAAAGTGCGTTCCTCTGCTACCAATACAGCAGGTGACAAAGAAAATGTTTTGGAAGGATGCGGCAAACCTGCCGTTACAGTTAAACCTCCACGTTTTGTAGCGGCATAAGCAAACTCAAGTGCTTTAATCACTCCTGCAAATTCAAGGGCAATATCCACGCCACCACCGGTAAGGTTTTTTACTTGTTGTACAGCATTTGAATCTGCAGGATCTATTACATGATGCGCACCCAACTGCAAGGCCATTGCTCTTTTTTGCGGATTGATATCTGCAGCAATAACCGTTGCGGCTCCACCGGATAAAGCGCCTAACACCGCGGCCAGCCCTACCCCTCCCAGCCCGGTAATTAAAACAGTTTGTCCTGCGGTAAGCCTTGCCGTATTTATTACAGCGCCCACACCGGTTAAAACAGCACAACCAAACAGCGCTGATATTTCATAAGGAAGTGCAGCATCAACTTTTACCAGGGAGCGCCTTGATGCAATAACATATTCGGCAAAAGCGGAAACGCCCAAATGATGATGGAGATGATGAAGATTTTTATTTGTTAAACGAGTTCCTCCACTTAATAAAGCACCCTTTATATTGGCTGCAGCGCCAGGTTCACACAATGCAGGACGACCAGTTATGCAGGGCATACAGTGCCCACATGTGGGAACAAAGGAAAAAACAACATGATCTCCCTGTTTTAGATCGCTTACTCCCGCGCCGCATTCCATAACTTCCCCGGATGCTTCATGTCCCAATACCATGGGCAATGGTCTTGCACGGCTGCCGTCAATCACAGACAAATCGGAATGACACAAACCTGCCGCATGAATTTTTACCAGCACTTCGTTGTACCCGGGAGCACTTAAATCAACCGCTTCTATTTGCAGGGGATGGCTTTCATCATACGGACGTGGTTTTCCCGTCTCATATAATACCGCAGCTTTTATTTTCATATACTCTGCTTTGAACATAAGTTGCCAGACAAAAAGGTGATCAGCTTTCAGCTATGAGCTATCGGCTAAAGTTGTCTTGACGACGAACTTATTCCTTCTCTCCTTTCACATCTCACGTCTCACTTATGCATTCAATCCGCCGTCAATTAAAATGTTCTCACCATTGATATATGCCCCGGCTTCTGATGACAATAATACAATCAATCCTTTTATATCATCATTATTGGCCATCCTGCCCACCGGCACCTTTTTGCAATAATTCTCAACAAATTTTCCGGGTTGATTATTGAACAATCCACCCGGGCTGATACAATTAAAGCGAATGTTTTTGCCCGCATGTGTTTTGGCCATAAAACGCGTAAGCATAATCAGTCCCGCATTGTGAAAACAATAATCCGGTGCAATATCACCCATGCCAGGAATGCCATCATAATTTGAATACATGGGCGCATACATCCCCATCATGGAACTGATATTGATTACACTACCGCCACCAGAGTTTATAATAAGGTTGGTCATCTCCCTTAATATAAACATCATGCCTGTTGCATTCACCCGCATCGATTCATCAAACTGTTCGATGGGTGCATTATAACCCTTCATCGGGCGGCTCACCGCATTATTGATAAATACATCCAGCTTTCCGAACTTGTTTAGTATGGAGGTTTTTAATGCCAGCACCGATGCCGTATCGGCCTGGTCTACCTGCATACCCTGCACATCAAGTCCACCTGATCTGAAACCGGCGGCTACTTTTTCAATCGCTTCAAGGTTTCGCGAGGCAATAATTACAGTGGCACCCGCCTCTCCCAAACCTTCCGTTATAGAACGTCCGTAATTACCGGCACCACCCGTTACCAATACAATTTTATTCTTAAGATTAAATAAATCCAATACGTTCATGATTCAGTTATTTTAGATAGATGATCTCTCCACCGGCTTCACGGCTTTTTTCCGCGGCGATAATTACGTTGATAATATTTACGGTTTTGGCAAAATCCAATCGTGATCTCCCATCTTTCACACCCCGGATAAATTCAATGATATTATCCCTGAACATCGAATACGAGTTTTTGATATCTGCCATCCGCCAGGCCTGCTGCCCAAAGAATGTAAGCTGGAATGTGCCGGAGATGTCCATAAACAAATGAATGGTTGCGGGCAACCCGTTTTCAAAAACGATATGCACTACATCTTTACCCTTTTCACCTGTATGCTGCACTGTCGCCACTTTCGGATCATCTAATGTGGCAAACATCGCTTCAATCATGTGAACTCCGTATTTCAGCCAGTCTTTTTTCCCAACGGCAGTTACGAGCTCCAGCTTTCCCAATGATGTCAGTTCCTGTTTCACTACCCGGCATTCGTTGGCATAGCGCATGGAGGAACAGGACATGATAAATTTTCCGGCCGCTTCCTGCTGCGCAAACCAATCGAGATCCGGCTGCGACACAGCCAAAGGCTTATCAATAAATATGGGCACTCCGGCTTCGATAAACGGACGTGCCATTTCCACATGAAACTCCGCATCATCACGGGCAAGGATAACCGCATCAACATTGCCGATGATGTCTTCCATTTTTTCCACTACATGTTCAATACCTGATGACGCGGCTATACTTTTTGAAATGCCGGCGTCCTGCGTCCATACATGCGTTACCCGCGCATCCGGCAAACCCAGGGTGTCCTGGTTAGCATTAAGATAGGCTGCAACCGCGGGGTATCCCAGCCTGCTTATTGCTTCGCCATCATATTTTCCATTTATGATAGAAGACCAGGAATAAGGGTGCGCATTACCGGCACTCATTCCTATTATTCCGATTTTAATCATTTGAGATTTGATATTTGAGCCACCAAGGCACGAAGGTGCACAGGGTGGTTTATAGTTTATTATTTGTAGTTTATAGTTTTGAGTTTTGCCTTGTTTCACATTTTCACATTCCTTACCTCAGCCACCCCATCTTATCCCAGTGAGGCAGATTCAGAAATGCAGGGTCAGGATACGACAATGCCTGTGCATGCGCCAATTGATCTTTGCTGAGATAACGGCCATCTGCCGCTGTAAGCGATTGCTTTAAATAGTCGAGTTTATCCATACCAACTAATACCGATGATACCTGCGGAAAAGACAACGCAAATTTTACCGCCAGCTCAGGCAGGCTGGTCAAATTGCCATTTAACAGGCCCTGGTACTGTTGAATATGCTTTTCCACCGGCGCCAGCATGGGATGCAAACCCGTGCCCCTGTTGCTCAGCAAGCCTTTCAATAAAACCGACCGTACTACTATACCCACCCCTTTCTCTTCTGCAAGGCCAAACAGGGATTGCTGCCGCTGATCCATGAGGTTAAAAGGCAACTGCACTACGTTCCATACACCATGTGTTATTACCCTTTTTGATTCATCGGCTGAATAGGTAGATACGCCAATAGACCGTACTATACCTTTTGCTTTCAGCTTTTCCATTTCCCCGGCAATCACGTCCCGGTCTAATATCTCCATATCACCCTGGTGCAGCATGTACAGATCAATATAATCCGTCTGCAGTGCTTTCAAACTTTCTTTCAGAGATTGACGGATGATCTTTCTTAGCTCCCCGTCGCCCGGCAGATTTCCTTCCTTATCTCTGAAATGCCGGCACTTGGTACACAGTACAATTTCATCCCTCCGCCCTGCAAATGCCCTTCCCATAATATTTTCGCTCACACCATACAACCTTGCGGTATCAAAAAAATTAAGTCCGCTATCCAAAGCCGTTAGTAAGAGCTGCACCGCATCTTTTTCCGGCAGCATATCTTCTTCCCATTTCACGCCAATGCCATAAGGCAACCCAATTTCTACCCCGCCAAAAGCAATCTCAGAAACTGCTATGCCGGTATTTCCTAAAAATCTCCGCTGCATCGTTTATTGTTTTTCTAAATAGGAACTACTGCTTGTTTGGTTTGACCCGTTAAAAGCCCCGATCAACGAGCTGTAATAATTTTTTAACCCTACCACATCTGCTCCAATACTTACAAACTGGTATCCCATTTCATGCAACTCCGTTAAATTACCCGGGCCGCCTACGGTTCCCGCAAACTTCCCATATTTTTTTGCAAGGACTGCAATCCGGTTTCTCGTTTCAACTAACCTGGGGTGATCCCATACACCGGGTGCTCCAATGCCCTGGCTGAAATCGCCCGGGCCAAAAAATAACATGTCGTATCCCGGCAATGCGGCAATAGCTTCCAACGCTTCCAATGGTTCGGGATCTTCAATTTGCAGAATGGTAAACCTTTGCTCGTTGGCTTCTTTTAAATAAAAATTAAAATCAACTCCTGTATAACCGCCATCAGCATTACCACCATCAATGGCCCTTCTGCCAACCGGATGAAAACGGGTGTGATGCACAATTTCTTTAGCATCCGCCAGGCTCATAACGTGCGGCACCATAATACCCGTAGCATCTAACTCAAGCGGTTTGATATAGTTGTTATATGCCCCGCGCGGCACACGAACAAGGATATCTGTATCATGTGCTTTGGTAGCCCAAATTGAAGCCGCCAGCACCGACCAGTCCTGCCCAATATGTTCCTGGTCTACCCACACGCAATCAAAACCTGCTATAGCAGCCATCTCACATACTTTAGGATCGGTAAGATTGATTTTAATACAACTCACGTTTTCGCCGTTTCTTAATTTTTGCAACACTTTGCTTTTTCGCATCTGCATATAGTAAAAATAAATTGTGTTCAGTTAATGAGATAAAATTAACCTATAACTCAGTCTCCTGACAGATGACCTTCCATTTTTACCTGTTTTTTTACAGAACGGTTTAACAGATACAAAGTCAACGCCCCAATTGCCAGCAGAAATGCGGCCACCTTAAAAAGCAATTCCAGGTTGATATTCATGTCTCTCAGGTATCCGCCTGCATATAATCCAATACCACCAATAACAGTAGCAAAAAGATTTAATACGCCATACGCTGTTGCCCTGTATTTGCTGTCTACAATCATGCAAAGAATCGGCATCATGTTACCATCTGAAAAAATCCTGGTAAATGCATACAACATAAAACCAACCACTGCAATAGCCAGTACAGATGTAGAACCTGCAATGAAAATAGCAGGGGCTGCAATACATAATCCGATCATAGGCAGCAGTATCCTGGCATTCCTATTCTTACGGCTCCATCTGTCTGCTAAAAAGCCGCCAACCAGTACACCAACTATAGCCGCCGTATGGAAATAGCCCGTAGCATAAATTCCGGCGCTGGTTTGCGATAGATTAAAATTTTCTTTGTAAAACGTAGGTAACCAGCCGCCAATAACCCAACCTACAATACCAATCAAACTCCAAAGAACCAGTGTTTTCAGATAATTTTTATTCCGCAGCAAATATTTCAACACACTTACAAAATCCGCCTTATCTACCTGAGTATTTACAACGGATACCTCCCCGGGCGCTTTATTATCCTTTAACCCAAATATCAGCACAACGGCATATGCTATACCTATTCCACCTAATATATTAAAAGCAAAGTTCCATGAATGATCTTCAGCCAACCAACCTCCTATAAAACCTAGGCTTTGCCCTACCATTATACCCATCATGTGTACGCTATTGGCAAAAGACCTGGTGCTACCCCTATGATAATCCATTATCAATGCTAAAGCAGCGGGTATATAAAAAGCTTCACTGATGCCCATCAATGCTCTTGTTACCAACAGATACTCAAAGCTGGTAGCATATGCGGTAAGGTAAGTTACCAATGACCATACCAGCAAGCTGATAATTATAATTCTGCTTTTATTGAATTTATCTGCCAAAAAACCGGCAACAGGACTTAAAAAACCATATACCCACAAAAAAACTGAGGTCAACAAACCAAACTGCGCGTCGGTCATGGGTATTTCTTCGATAATGGAACTTCGCATGGTAGTAATCATCATCCGGTCGAGATAATTTAATAATCCTACAATGCACAGTTGCGCTACTATGAACCAGGGATAAAAGGAGGAACTTTTGGATGGCAAACCAGAGCGGCTTTGAAGCATGTTATTACTTTAATGTGATATCTCTTACGCTGAAAAAATATTCCAATTGTTCAAATTTAACTGCATAGCACCAAAAGGATTGTTACTTTAATGCCGAATACTAATACTATTTTTTAGTCTTTTTTAGAGAGAAATTCGTACAAATTCAATATTGGTCCTGTCTGCATGTATACCTGCATAGTAATACGCCAATATTTCATTATTCCCAAGATATAAAAGATTCGGATGCCCCACGGAAAATTTTACCATCTCATCCCAGGCGTCATTCATGTTGATTTCCCGGCTGTCCTGTTTGCCCAGTGACGCTTCATACACTACTAACGATTCATTATACCCGCTCTTCCCGATGTCATTATTTACTCTAACAGTAATAATTGGCTTTACAGATCTGTCGATATCAATGGTTACCAACCTTCCATCCTCCAATGTTACAGGCTGACCGGGCTGGCCATACACACCTGTATCCCAAAGCGCTCCCCATGTTCTCCCTCCGTCTTCACTCAACCGGGCATGAATATTCTTATACTGATCTATCCTGCCATCCAGGGTCCAGAAAAAATCTATTACCGAAATTCCGTCTGCCAGCACTTGTGGGCGCTGATCCCAGTAGTACATATTTTTCTCTTCTGTTACCATTACCGGATTTTTCCATGTATTTCCCCCGTCGTAAGAAAACACCAACGCAGAGCGATGCACCCATTCACCCATATCACCTATCGCTTTATTTATTTCAAATTGACAAACAATTGTGCCATCCTTTAACATGAATGGCGGCCCGGTGAGTGGTACAGGCGCTTCAATACCCTCAATCGTCATTAATTGCGGGGCAGACCAGGAGGCTCCGTTATTACTCGAAAAACAATAGAATATTCTGGTATCTTTTAGTGTTTCCTCCTGTGGATTGTAGTATGGATTCGTAAGATCTGAACTATCTACCCAATTCAGGACCATCAATACCTGAGCATTGCTTATGGGCAAAAAATAAGCAATGCGGCTTTGTCCTGAAACCCCGTTTATATCCGGAAGCTTAACCGGTTCGAAAGGAATAGTCCAGGAAACACCTTCGTCATCCGACCAGCAAATAACAGCATGCATAAAGTTGCAATCCCCTTTTTTTTCGGAAGCTTTAAACGCAGCCAGCCACCTGCCCGATGGCAACTTCTGTATGCAAGGAAATGTGGCGCTGTTAAAACGACTATACCCAGGAGTGGGGATTATTCCCGTATTCTTAATTTTCATGTAACAGGTTTAATTCTTTGCTTTGACACAAACTGCAGGTAACTCAATATAACCGCGCTTCCGATTCCGCTTACCAGCGCTGTTGGCATAATCCACAATACGGTAATGCCGAAAACACCCCAAAAAGCAATGGCAACCGCTACAGCAACTGCAATAATCCCGCCCCAAAAAGTACCCCGCTCTGTGGCAAAAGGAACAAATAAAGCCATAAAAAATAAAACAAATAGTGGGGCTACAAACAGGTTTACCACTTTCATAATTACATCAAGCAAATTACCAGGTACCCTGGCTATAATGAAACTCAGCAACAGGATAATAAATCCCATTACAAAAGAAAGTCGCTTGATCTGTTGCAAATCATTTTTGCCGGAGTTGCTTTTACGGAAACGATTAATCAGATCTTCTGATACTACAGAAGAAACGCTGTTCAATCCGGAAGAAAGACTTGACATTGCTGCCGCTAACAACCCTGCAATCACCAACCCGGATATTCCAGCCGGCAATCCAATTAAAATAAACCGGGGAAACAAGGTATCTGCCTGTTCCACTATTGGTTTTCCGTTAAGCAATGAAGAATTGCCGGTAAAATATGCCAACATAGATAATCCAACCAAAGCAAGCAGCGTGGAAGCAAGAATATCCGACATCAAAGCAACCTTGAAGGAGCGTCTGGCAGTTTTTACATCGGGTGTTGCCAGGTATCGTTGCACGGCAATCTGATCAGAACCATTTGTACAAACATACCAAACCAACACCGACAGCATTGCATTAGCCAATGTTGCTCTTTCTAACGGATCAAATCCAATCTTAAATGTATTCCAGTGTGCGGGCCATTCCTTTGGAAAGATAGCGCTGATAGAACCAAAATGCCAGCAGACAACCAGCACACTCAAAAGCGCGCCGCCTAAAAAAATGCCGGACTGGATAATATCAGTAACCACTACCGCTTTGAGCCCTCCCATGGTTGTGTAAACAATTGTAACAACGGTAAGAAGCGCGGCTATCAGGGGCACATAGGCTTTATTGAACTGCACTACAGCATATAACGCCACATCCACCGTTACATAGATAATAGTAGCCATCCATAGTAACCGCAACAACAAAAACATCATTGTTCCCAACAATCGCACTGACAAACCGAGTTTCCGTTCCAGTATTTCATATGCACTTGTTACCCCAGTCTTCATAATGGCAGGTATCACCCACCATCCAACAATACCATACACCAGCGGAAAAGCGAGCGCTCCTGCAAATATGATTGGTCCGTGTTGAATCATTTCCCCGGGATAAGTTAAATAACTCAATGTGCTCAACAATGTAGCAAACAATGAAATGCCGATAGAAGTAGATTTCATTTTTCTGCCACCCAACAAATACTCTTCTTTTGTTTTGTTCCTGCGTTGGTAATACCAGCCAATCCCCAGCATACCTAATCCATATATGCACAAAATGGTCCAATCTAAAAAAGACAGTCTGAAAGAAGATAATTGAAGAAGTGAAAACATCGTTATAATTAGTATTTGTATTTCTCATGCTAAGGATTTATGCCAAACGGGTAAACCCGTGCTGAAAGCCTGTTGCGGCGCTCTCTTTTATACTTCCATTTTCTATTGACCTTTCGATATACTGAAGCACTTCTTCAAAACAAGCTGTAAACAACGAAAGATGCTGTTGTTGATGGGCCTGCATTAAGTAAAATATTCCTGATACAAGAAATCCCCGCTCCAGCATTTTGGCAATAAAGAGTTGCTTTGCCGCAGTAGCATAAGTGGACGTAAATGTAAATGTGGGTGATGCGGGCATTCCCCCCACAACCAGTGCACATAAAGGATATTGCTCTGATATACCACGTAACGTATTTTGCAGTGTTTCGCCTTTTTTCCAAACGGATTCAAATACCTTCCCTGTCTCCATTTCAGACAATACAGCCAGTGCTGCTGCAGTACCAATACCATCTGTCCAATAGCTGGAAGAAATAAAACTATCATCCGCTGCGGTCATTACTTCATCTTTACCTACTACAGCAGCGAAGGGAATACCATTACCCATAGCTTTTGCATATACTGCAATGTCAGGTATAATGCCGTAACGGGATAGTGCACCCGGATAACCATAGCGTAAGCCACTGGTAATTTCATCCACTACCAGCACCGCATTTCTTTGATCGCAAATACTTCTTATTTTCTGCAGAAAATTATCTGCCGGAAATTGTGAACGCATGGGCTCCATCACCACTACCCCAAAATTATCCGCGAGTTTCTCTATAGCATGTTCAAAAGATTGCCAATCGTTATACCTGAAAGGCACTGCAGTACCCGCCAGCTCTTTGGGTACACCTTTGGGTTGTAACCCTGGCAACAGGTGCCCATCCAGGGCGTTATGCTCCCCAAGATTAGCGGCCAGATACCAATCATGCCACCCATGATAACCACAAAAAGCAACTCCACTCCTGCCTGAAGCAGCCCTGGCTATCCGAACCGCAACGGCCATGGCCTCACCGCCCGTTCTTGCATAACGTACCTTACCTGCCCAGGGATGCAAGTGCAACAATTTTTCCGCCAGTTCCATTTCCTGCGGATTCACCAGGGACGAATAGGTCCCCAATGTTAATCTTCGGGTAACCGATGTTGTTACTTCTTTATCAGCATAACCCAATAGCACGGCACCAATACCTCCGGCACAGTCTATATATTTTTTTCCACTTAAATCCCACACTTCGCAACCAGCGCTTTTTGAGAAAAAGGTAGGCCACTCATTATTGAACTGTTCCGCCCGTTTCGACAATAACCCTGTTCCGCCCGATATTACCTGTTTGGCAGACAGCCATAATTTTTGATTCTCCACCACAGGTACGGCACTTCCTTTTGGCAAATGCGGTTGAAGCAACCGCAATGCATTGTTCAGAAAAATATCTTCTATATCAGAACGATTCAGTCCTACATCTTCACAACTTTCCTTTAGTGTCATCAAGGATTCAATACCTACCAGGGTCATCCCATTTTCGGTAGGAGGCTGATACCTTTGATCTATCAATTCGGGATGCAACCAAAAGAAACGGTTACCGGTAGTTATACAACGTCCACGCATTTCGCTCACCCCGAAATCAGATCCCCAAAGCACTCTGCGTGGTCCCAGGATTTGCAATGCGGCTTTAAAAGATTCCGTTTCGGCAATTGCGGATGTATCCACCACTACATTCTCCAGGTCGGCAACACTATATAATCCACTGCGTGCATTTCGATAGTTGAAGCTACGGGCTACATGTGCCAGTATCAGCTTCACATTGGGATATGCCTTGCATAATCTTCGTATTTGCCGTTGATTTTCCTTGTCTTCAATCGCATCATTTTTTACTATGTGCAACATCATCACACCATTCATTTCATTCAGCAACTCCCACATCCAGTCCGGTGCGTATTCTGTCAAACCGGCATTCATCGTATCTTTTCTGCCTGCATAGCAATGATACACTTTAATACCACAACAATTTTCCGACTTCAGTTGCACTGCAATTTGCTGTGGATTATCCTGGGGAGATACCACCAGCAAGTAACGACTCAGATCAGTACCATTATGCGTTACTTCTTCTCCTACCCATTGATTCATTGCCGGTCTGTCTGCCGACAAACGAGGCATTCCAAAATACAAGCCATGCATTTTTTTAACAGGCATATATGCCTGCAAATGGTGGTGATGATCATTGCATCCCAGTTGATCAATGCCATTTAAAAATGCCCATTCACCTTTCGGAAAATGAGCAGCATTATAGGGATGCACATGAGTATCGAAAATCTCAGCGGGAACAAAGTCTTTCAAGGTTCCCGCAAGTTCTATATCGGTATTGTTAAGTGACTGCTGAAAAATCATATAAAATTTTCATTAGTTAGTAGTAGCTAATCGCTCTGATATTTTTAAAATGGCGTATGCTGCTGAAGCCTGTACATCTGCATCATCAGAAGCGATGCCTGTGGGTGTTTGATTTCTCATCCATTCCACCAACATCGCTATATCCTTCCCGGTGCCTTTTACTGACAGGGCATTAGCCAATTCAATTCTTACTCCCTTGTTTTTTTCTGTTCGGTATTCCAGGAGTGCATTATAAACGGATTGATATAGATCTGTCTTTTCAGATGCTTCGTCAGCCAGCATTACAACAGTTGTTAAAAAACCGATGCGACCTTCGGCCTCATTGGGCATAGACATTACATAGGAAGCACATTCATTCCATTGTGCCGGAGAAACGCCCTGTATATATCTCAAAACATAAGCAGCAATTCTTCGGAGCGTTATATCTGCAGCAGGGTTCATCAATTGTTTATAAAAATATTTCTGCGCATCAGGCATTGCATTATGGTCGGTGTAAGCCATTGCCCAGTTGCTGTATCCACAGAGGGCTGCGTTGTCACTTTCCAATGCAGCTTTTGTAACGTCAGGCGCTGCATGATAGGGAGATAACTTTAATTTTCCAAGCGTCTCAACTGCATGTACCCTGTCTTTTCCACTTGTATCTAAAAAAGCATGGAGTACTTTTTGCTCATAGTCCTTTCGTTCTATGCCATCTGACAATTGTGCCAATACCCGCCAAATTCCTATACGGTATGGAGATTTGTCGTTAAATTTTTGCAGTTCCTCCTCATAAATCTCCTTTACTCCCCCGGGGTTGCCTGACCATATTAAAAACTCTGCAGCGTGTACTTTTACCCATTCCTGCTGCGTTTGCATCACTTTACGCAACGCTTGCACCGACTCGTTTTTAAGGGAATCGGAAACCGGGTTAGCAGCAGAAGATATGTAAAAAGTAGACATAAAACAATATAATGCTGATACAAGAAACAATTGATGATTTTAATGTTGTTCATCAGTTTTATCAAAATGCCTTACGATAAATCTCCTTAATTTCCAATGCACTTAACACCTTTCGTTTCAGGAGTATGTCATCTACGCAGCCCGACAAATTAGCGCTGGCTGCAGCGACAGGTTTACTCTTATAGTTGAAAAAATCACCAGTTATATCTCCACCCACCAGCAAGTTATTCCCCAAATGCACTCCTACTTCCGTCATTGCGTCTGGCAATTCAAAATGCCGAATAACACTACCATTACTTGCGAGACGAGCCGAGCCCGACTGAATTTTTCCACGTCCAACTTCTATACCATCAAGATAAAGAGTTACTTTTCCAGCATCATAGGTTACAGCAAAATGATGATATTGACCGTCGTCCAATTTTAACGGACCTGATTGAATAGACTGCCCATTTACGTTAAAGCGCACACCTGGTATTTCTTTTCCTGACGGGTCGAAATCAAAGACTAATTCACCGGTAACAAATGCTCCGCTGCCCCTGTAATTACTAAAAATCCTCGTTAGCTTATTGCTATCCGTTTTTACTGCTGCAGCCAAAGTAAACTGAGGACCAAGGTGAGTGGTACCCAAAAGTTCGATGCTGCTGGAAGGCAGCAATTTTGCAACACGGGAAATTTTATCATTCGTAATTGAATCCTTAACCATTGATGCACTTCCATGAAAGCGATAAATAGCAGAATCAACCGTATTTTTTGCATAATCAGCATTATTCTTTTTAAAATTAATGTAAAGCTGCGGGGAAACAGCAGGCGCTGCAAGTTCAACCTGCTCACCAGCTTCAAAGGAATACAGGGATGCGTTCTTAAGAATGAACCTGACATAAACGTTGCCTGTTGAAGCGGGAATCACTTTGTGTTTCTTCCATGTGACTTGTATATCCGTACCATCAACTTTAACTGGGTTACAATCGTTGCGACTGAACCCCGGCAACAACTTTCCATTTGCTCCCAGGAGTTCCACCTTTAACCATCCGTTTCCCGCATTGGCATTTACCCGAAATGAACCATGAACGTTTTTTATTTTTTTTGTGGTTACGGTTCCTTCTGCTGCTCCTGCATCAAGAGAGGCAAAGCCGTCTTTACGTAATGTTGCCATACCAATGCCCGACCGGGAAGAGTCTTCCCGTGCACTGTGGGTTGCCGTAGACCCTCCGTACCACATCTTAATTTTATTGCCTTCCACCAGCGGATGATTCGTGGTAAAAACCATTCCCTCATCCCAACTACCCTTCGACCCTGTAGGCAGTATTGGAAGACGCTTGCCATTTGATGTTTCCTGTCGAATCCATTTAATGCCGTCCCGGCTACTCACTAACTCGCAAAATATTGGCCCATCATTTTTCCCATCTGTGATGTGGAATATCCAGAGAAAGCCGATATACCCCGACTGATAGGGAAATGCGCTTAAACCGTAAAACTCGGTTCGTTGGTTGCCACCTGATGGCCAGTAATCATCGGCTTCATCCGGCACGAGAATAAGTTGGGCGGAAGGCCAGTTCTCAAAGTCAGTTGTGGCGGTGATTCCCACACATCTTCTGTTAAAACCACGTACTGGTGCAAACACTTTCGGATAACCGATGTATCGTTTAGCATGACTATCCCATACAAAATTGCCTACATCACCTGCGTCTTTTAATACCGGATTCTTTTTTACATCCCTCCAATGAATACCGTCCGCGGAATATGCCCCCCAAAAACCACTCACTAAATTATCGGGTTTTGAGCGCCCATAATCATAGTTAATTAATTTATATCGTTGGCTGGCATCTTTCTCCCATGGGGTATAAATTACCTGTGGTATATGATCCTCTTTGGTACGTCGAAAAAACATATTGTTGGATGTAGATCCCTCAAATTCCACTGTTCCCAATGCTGGCTTTTGCCAGGTTAATCCATCACTACTGGTTGCAAATAAATTGGTGTACTCTACGCCCGTCCAGGCATGATACCACATATTGTAGCCCGCTCCGTCTTCCTTTGGTAAAACTGTGCCATACACATAACTTGTTCGTCCTTCCCACGGCTTATCTGCCACAAGTAAAGGATTTCCGGAGTGTTTTGTAAATGGGTGGTATGTCCTTTCTATATTTATTTTTGTATCCAACAGGTAGTCATCTACGAGCAATTGCCAGGAACCCGTGAGATCAACAGATTGCTTTTTTCTGGCAGTGTCGGATATTACTGACGTTTGGGTATGCTGTGTTACACAATCATTGGTTGCAAATAATATACCTGCACTACCTGAAAAAATCAACAATAGTAAATGCCTCATTTTACTCATTGGGATTAATTAAATGTCTGATCACAGGCCTATAAACGAAAACCCGACCGATAATTCAGACAATCGAGATAGTACCACCCCAAGCATATTATATCCAGACAGCAATCTGTATTATTCTCACACTGCTTGTAGTATTGTTTATACAGTTCCTTTCTCGCGTTCCTTAGTCAACTGCTGCACATATTTTTCTTTCGCTTCCTTATCTTCCTTTGCCGATTCTCCCCAATAAATTAACCCCATTGCCTTTCTTGTTCGGTCGGTAGTTGTGTTGGCGCCCGCCCTGTGAATGGTAAGGGAATGATGCACCAGCAGATCACCCGGGTTAGCAGGAAATGCTATTTCATTTTTTATGTCTTCTTCCGTTCCAAAATCAACAATGCCCTGCGAGAAACCAAGTGTCGTGGTACGACCGTGTGGACGAATTCCTTTCCTATGTGAACCCTTTATATATTTCACACAGCCGTTTTCTTCATCTACTTTTTCCAGCGCTAACCACATGGTTAATGCCTGTTGGGGTTCAAGCATAAAATAATGACCATCCTGATGTGGTGGAGTTGGTTTACCTATTTTAGGGGGTTTATTAAAGTACTCAACTGTTTTGCACTCCACGGCTTCTCCCAACAATGTTTTTGCTAATTCTTCATATTTGCTGGCCATAGCAAGCGTTTTGAACCATGCATCATATTTCTCCAAATCCTGCATCTGCTTCAGGGTTGATAGATCATTTTTGTCCTCATAGAAATAATGATTGGCTGACATAGCTGGTATTCCTTCTGAAATAAAACGCTTTACGTTTTCATTCAAAATCTGAACCTCATCCTTTGAAAGAAAACCCTGAACAAATACATAGCCATCTTTATCAAAAGATTCTTTCAGAACCTGGGGATTAAATATTGACATATTGATTTAGTTAATTAAACTTAAATGAATATAAATCTGCATCCTTCAGATAAATTTTCATCTTCACCGTTTTACCTTGCAGGGCAGATACATCTTGTTTGCCATTCCAGGACACAATGCGTTTGATTTCATTTCCGATAATTTCCTGAGAATCCTTGAAAGTATAGCCTGGAACAGGCTTACCTTTCTCATCAAGAAATTCAACTCTCACATATCCGGCAGCAGAAGTTGAATAATTTATTTCCAGTTCTTTACCAGTAAACAGAAATGGTTTTGTTACAACATCGCCACCTTTGAAGTCTGCTTTTAAAGAAGCAAATCCATCCAGGCGCATGGAGTACCTTTTAATGTGCGCTGTTGGCTGTGCATAACTTTCATTTACATAAACAGACAATTCTGTAGGACTTGTTTGCACAACATTCAACACAGGATAATTAGAGCGCGACACCCAATTTTCCAATCCGATACCAGGGCGAATAAAAGACTGCATAAATGTTCTGTCATATACTGAACCTCCTCTTGAAGTCATAAATACAGCATCAGAACAATCTTTAAAATATTTAGGATTAACATCCAGCACTTTTGCCTGTTCATCCGTTAATACCTGCCTGTTGGGCATAAAACGTGCACAAATAGCGAGATAAATATGAGGTGCTCTGAAATAAGGGGTGGTTTGGTTCGTGTATAAATGATCCAGTGGCGTATCTCCAAAAGTCATATGGACAGGCTCAGTCCAGTTGATAAAATCCTTCGATGTAGTTCTGCTCACTGAACGAAAACCTTTATACTGTGTAAAACCGCCTTCACTCCATGTACGGAAGTAGCAAACATATTGTTGTTCACTTTCTGACCAGAAAGCAACATTCTGCGAATCAAAAACACCCTTTTTAAAAACGGCTGTTTCCTGTACTTTTTTCCAATGGATGCCATCTGGCGAAACAAATGCTATTAACCCCGTTTTATCTACACCACCTAAAGCTTTATATCTTTCTGAAGCTTTTGCATTGGGATTGGTATCGAGGAAGGGGCTGAAATTATGCGTAGCCGGTGCAGCCTTCGAAAGCACTACATTGTTGTTTTTTGTTCCATTAATCGTATAAATACCAAGATTAGGTTTTGTCCAGTTAATGCCGTCAGAAGATTCTGCATAGCAGGTCACCTCATTTTCATTGCCATCTCCCTTTGCATCACGCACTCCGCGATAGTACAATTTGAATTGTGTGCCATCTTTGATTATCGTACTATATCCACTGAAATTTCCTTCCCAGGGCTTATCAAACTTCAAAACAGGGCCTTCATTTCTTGGGGTATGCAGTTCCTGGGTAACGTTATTCATTTTATCTACTACATACTGATCCAAAAAAAGCTCCCTGTTACTGCCTATTTGCAGCGGTTTATTTTTTTGAGCTTGCAAATTGGTTTGAACACAACCCAAAGCCAGCATGCACAATAATACACTCTTCCTGATACGCATCATGATAATTATGTTTTATAAGATTAAAGTTTATGGTTGAATCTCTACTATAGTGCCTGCGATATGACGCACACCATTATCCTTATTGAAATAATAAACTACAAGTACTTTATTATTTGAAAGTACTACCGACCACGGGTACCCTATATCAGTAGAACCACCATCGTCGCGCAGAATAAATTCCTTTGTTGTTTTCCAATCCGTACATTCCGCATTCAGAATGCGGGCCCTTATTCCATAAGGTTTATGCCTGTAACCGTATACAAGCAACACACGGTCATCGGGTAGCCGCGTAGCCGTTAAAGGATGTCCCTGGAAACCCATTGATTCCCAGGAAAACGTTTTGCCCCCATCTTTAGAACGTGCTATTACAGCATAATCATCATAATTTGCAGTTCTTAAAAAGCCTATGATATCGCCTTTGGGTGTTTCATACACAGAAGCTTCGTTGAAAGATGCTTTTGCATCTTTAGCTACCACACCTGAATATTCCCACGTAAAGCCTTTATCTTTTGAGATCAGTAGGTAATTGGATGTTTTTTTGACACTATCTGTAGCAGCTACTATCCACAATATTCTTCCATCCTTCGCTTCATACAATGCTCCGCGATTATAAGCCGGCACTTTTTGTCCATACGCGTTAAAGTGACGTTCGGACTCAATATGCGGCGGATAGTACGGACCTTGCCATGATTTTCCGCCATCACCTGACCTTACCAGGTAGCCCCCTAAGAAAACATACCCGCCGGATTCAAAATAAGGTTGTTTCAAATTAGGTATACCTTCCTGGCGAACAGCCTGCCATCCGTAACTTGTGCAAATTAAGGTTCCATCCTTCAAATGCAGGAGACAGGGATCTTGTGATCCTCCGAATGGGTGCGCATAAATCAGGTCAACATTATCTGTCCAGTTTTCTCCATTTTTTGATTTTACGGCGACCAGGTAGCTGTTGTGGTCCACATGGTTGTTCCCCTTTTCCCCAAATATCTTACGATTAGGTGCTCTTCTGAATGCCACCATTAATTCGCCGTTCTTAAGTTTAACAACAGACGGGAAAGTAGAATAGAACGCCGTGTCACTATATACAACAACGTCCTTTATCTTTTTTATCTGCGAAAAACACGGAATGGCTAAACCAACGGCACAACCAATCGTCCAGAACAATCGAACATAGTATAGATTAAATGAAAGTAGTACCATCGTCGAATTGTATTTAATTGACTTTAATATAATGAAAAGTCATAAATGATTCTTCTTGTCATACTAATTGAATTTAAAAGAAAACAAATCCGCATCTTTTAAATAAAACTTTAGTTTCACAGGCTTACCAGATATAGCACTTAAAGATTGATTGCTCTTCCAGGTAACTACCCTCTTAATTTCATTTCCTATTATTTCTGTTACATCATCTTTTGAAAATCCCGGAAGGGATTTACCATTAACATCCAGCAATTCAACCTTAACATACCCTGCGGCAGAAGTTGAATAGTTTATTTCAAGTTCTTTTCCTTCAAACTTAAAAGGCTTAGTTATAACGCTCCCCTCTTTCATTCCAGCTTGCAGAGACACCAATCCATCAATCCGCATCGAATACCTTTTTAAATGCGCTCCTTCCTGCGCATAGCTTTCACCAACATATACCGACATTTCCTGTTCTCCGGTTTGCACTATATTCAATGCCGGATAATTTGAACGCGAAACCCAGTTCTCTAGCCCAATGCCTGGTCTGATAAAAGATTCCAGAAATGTTCTGTCATAATGATTGCCGCCTCTTGTTGTCATAAAAATGGCATCAGAACAGTCCTTATAATATTGTGGGTTCACATTTAAAACAGCTGCCTGCTCATCCGAAACAACCTGCCTACCAGGCATAAACCGCGCTCCTATCGCAACATATATGTGAGGAGCCCGATAATATGGACTGGTCTGTTGAGTATACAAGTGATCGTAAGGAACGTTGCCAAACTTCATGGGTTCTGGTTTGTCCCAATTTACAAAATCCGTTGACGTTGCCCTGCTTACAGAACGGTAAGATTTATTTCCCTCTTTAGCACCAGTTCTTATATAACTGACATACTTACTTTCCGATTCCGACCAAAAAGCTACATTTTGTGAATCGAAATGACCTTCGGTGATAACGCTTTTGTCTTGCAGAAGATTCCAATGGATACCGTCTGCAGAAACATATGCTTTCAATCCTCCAGGAGACGTGCCTCCAAGTGCTTTAAATCTTTGAGAAGCTTTCGCATTCGGATTCTTATCAAGAAATGGACTTAAATTATGGGTTACAGGAGCAGCATGAGCAAGTATTACATTATTCTTTTTAGTTCCGCCGATTGTATAAATGTCCAAATCTGGTTTTATCCAGTTAATTCCATCCCGGGACTCTGCGTAACATGTCACTTCCGAGTCATTGCCATCACTTCCCGCCTCCCGTATTCCTCTATAGTACAACCTGTATAAATCTCCATCTTTAATAATGGTATTATACGCACTGAAATTCCCTTCCCATGGCTTATCGAAATAAAGTACAGGCCCTTCATTTCTTGGATGATGCATTTTTTGTTGCACATCAGAAAGGTTTTCTATCAGGTATTGGTCCACGAAAAGCTCCCGGTTGTTTCCCAGGTTAATAACCTGTTTGCTTTGCGCATCAGCACCAACAAAAACCAATAGGAAAATCGCTTTTAAAAACAGCTTTCTCATCGCAAATGGGGGTTTGGTTATGATTTCTCAGGATTAATTATATCCGGGATTTTGAACAGCTTTTGGTTCCGTACTCAAGATACTCAGAGAAAGCGGCCACAGGTATTTGTATGTATGTGTTGGATTGTCTATAAAGTAGGGTATCGATTCTGAAGCTTTGTTAAAACGTAAGATATCCCACCAATACTTTCCTTCATATAAAAACTCTAATAAGCGCTCTTCAAGAATTGCCTCGTCATTATCCTCCTGTGAACCTGCCACAAATTCGTTGCCGCTAAAATTACTGCCAAAAGCTCTTTCTCTTACAGCGTTAACAGCATCAGAAGGATCCTGCCCTAACGCGTTTTGGGCCTCTGCTTTCATCAATAAAACATCGGCGTAGCGGTATAGCACAACATCGTCTATAAACAGTCTTGAACCGGCATTCACAAAACCATTAAACTTTCTCTGAATACATCCATAAAATTTTGTGTAGTCGCCTGTACTTTCTTCAAAGCTATACAGCTCAGTATAAGTAGCTACCCTTCTGGAATCTTCAGCTTTGAATTTGTTCCTGGTTTCGTCTGTTAACGTCCAGTAGTTGCCTCCGCCACCGCCAAGCGCACCAATGATGGCCACAGCATCAGGATCGCTGTTAGGCGGGAAAGCATCAAGATACATATTTGCCATGAAAGTAGCTCCCGACTCAAACTGCTGAAAATTATTAGCCATCAAAATCTCTTTGTTACCCTTATTGTCGTAATCAAATATTCGTTCAAAGTTATCCAGCAATTGTACGTCAGCAGTTTCTACATCACTCAGTGCAGTAAGAGCCGTGGTAAAATCTTCATTACCCCCGTTCATCTTTTTAGCTGTCCACAGATACACATCCCCTTTCAATACATTAAGAGCAGGTTTAGACCACCTGTTCCTGCCCGGCAAAAAACTATTATCCGGAAAAAGAGAGAGGCCCTGAGTAATGTCAGCTTTTATCTGGGTAAAAATGGCAGAGGCCGAAGTTCTTTCTTTGTATATTACAGACGGATCATATCCTTCTGTGGGATCTGTAACCAATGGTATATCACCCCAGGTTTTCGCCATAATGAAATAACAATAGGCGCGCATAGTGTAAGCTTCAGCCAATGCCCTGTTTCTTGCTGCTTCTGTTTTGAAAGAAATGTTTGGTAAATACTTCAAAATTAAATTTACATCATTAATAACCCTGTATACACTGCTCCAATCAGGACCTGCTGCTGTAGGATCAAGCGTGTTGTTAAAAGTTCTTAAATTAGTAAAATCATTTCCTACGGATTGTTTTAAATTCTGGCTCCGTGCCTCTCCCCACAAATAGAGATTAGCGGCGGTAACACTTCTCAGCCGGATATACATTCCTCTCAATGCTCCATTAGCATCATCTTCAGTTTTCCAGAAGGAGGCTGTTGAAATTGTACTGATCGGTTCAAGTTCCAAAGTTTTTGTACAGCCTGCACCTAATACAGAAATCAGAACTGTTATTATTATATAATTTTTCATTTCTTAATCGTTTTAAAATTAGAAAGTAACAGAAGCTCCAAAAATGAATGCTCTGGGATTGGGATAGGCAGTTTCCGTTGTGGTTTGCTCCGGGCTCAACCCTTCATAATTAGTAAAATAAATCAGATTACTTCCTGTAAGATTTAATCTTATATCTGCTACCCCTACACGTTTCAAAAGCGATGTTGGCAAGCTATATGATAGTGTAACTTCCCGCAAACATAAAAAGTCTGTACTTTGATAAAACCTTGAGCTCCCCCTATTATTCCATACATTCCATTGCGCATTCTGATCCGCCCAATAATAACGGGGAATATCGGTAACATCGCCCTCTTTCTGCCATGATCTCAGCATATTTGCGCTGATGGCATTGGCACCAGAGAAATTTCCCTCCAGGCGGGCAGCGGTTTCATTGTAAATTGTAGCGCCTAATGTATAATCCATTCTTACCGTAAAACTCAGGCTTTTGTAACTCAGCGTGCTGGTAAAACCACCTGTAGCTCTTGGTATTGAATTCCCCATGTATACACGATCCCTTGTGTCTATCGTATCGTTTTTGTCAACATCCTGCCAGTTTACGTCACCACCATATTTCATTTTACTTGCACTTGGCAACAGCATATCAATGGGTCCCTTTGCAGCATCCGCATCTGTAGAATAAACACTGACCTGCTGGTAAGCATACTGATCCCCTATGCGCTGACCTTCCTGCAATCCGCCTAACCATGCATAGTCTCCTCTGTTAGGATCATATACATATACCCCGCCTACCCTGTTATTCTCAATCCCATTCTCCGGAAGCTGCAAAATCTTGCTATTCACTTTAGCGGCATTCAATGCAATATTCCACTGAACAGACGATGAAGGAGATAAAACCCTTGCGGAAAGTTCTACTTCGTATCCTTTATTTTCCAACGATCCATAATTCGTTAAAATACTGGGAAATCCTGTTGAAGGAGGCAGCGTTAATGATGTTAACAGGTTATCGGTAACTCTTCTGTAATAATCAAAAATGATACTCACCCGATTGTTAAACAATCCCATATCCACACCCAAATCAAATGTCTTTGATTGCTCCCATCTTAAATTTTGATTGGGTAAAGTTGAAATCATGATACCTGAAGATCCATAGTACCTGGAGGAGGCGTTGTATTCACCCTGGGCCTGGTATAAACCCAGCCCGCTAATGTTACCGGTAACTCCATAGCTGGCCCTCAGTTTCATTTTAACTAACCCTTCAGGCAGAAAGTTCCAAAACTTTTCCCTGTCAATGTTCCATCCTGCTGATACGCCGGGAAACAGTCCCCATTTATTATCAATGCCTAAGTTAGAAGCACCATCATATCTTAAGCTGGCACTAAAAAGATATTTACCCTGATAATTGTAGGTAGCTCTTGAAAAATAACCTACCAATGCATGTTGCGTCTCCGAGCTGGAAACTGCAGTTGGTGTGGCCGAAGCGTTTAGAGTTGGGATGATATCCGTTGCCGCATTATTACCGGTAGCAGATAATGAAATATTATTTGCCCACAAATAAGACAGCCCTGCTTTGATTTCAAAATCATGATCGTTATTAAATACTTTGGCATAATTTAATACAGCATTCACCTGAGGTCTTACATTCTCGGAATAAGAGCCGGAAGCAGTGCGTGATGTAACGAGTGTAGAAGGTCCATCGAAGTAGCTTTGCAAAAAGTTTCTTGAATACCCCCCCCTGTATTGCATGGAAACCTGGGGACTGAAAGTTAATCCCTCAATTATTTCGGCCTGGCCTCCTACAATAAGAGTAAGGTCATTTGCAAGATTTCTGGGATTATATACCGACATCCGGTAGAAGGGATTAGCGTAACCGAAGGCGCGCCCGGGAGCTAAGGTTGTACCATCTTCAAAATAAAGTTTATTCGTCGTTGGTGCTATCAAAGATGATTTGAATACATCTACAGTTGGAACCTGGGTATTCCCGGTATTAGAATACATTACTCTTGAGAAGAGCTTTATTTTATCATTGACATTGAGCTCTCCATTAAGATTCATCGTAAATCGCTTATAATCTGTCTGGATGGCAATCCCTTTGCTATCAAGGTATCCTAAGCCTAAATAGAACCTTGCCTTTTGAGTCCCTCCGGAAACTGAAATGGTATGGCTTTGAGACAATGTTTTCCTGAAAAGCATACTTTGCCAGTCAACACTATTAAAAATCAATGTTCTGGATGGATCTGCCGGATCCTGAATGCTCTGCCAACCTTCATTTAATTTGTGCTGATTTTCCGGCGTCAAATATTGAAGGGAATTTGAGGTATTGTTAGTAAGGTCGTTGCCCGCTCCGCCTAAATATACGCTTCCATCCAACTGGGCAAGAAAAGAGGAGTTTATTTCTCCTGTTGCCAAAATGCCTAATCTTGAAAAATATGCTTCATCCTTTCCTGTCAATATATCGTAAGTCTTAGCCACTTCTGATCTTACCATATCAAATTTATAAGTTACCTGCGTTTTTCCCGACTGCCCCGATTTTGTTTCCACAATCACAACACCGTTCGATCCCTGTGCACCATATATCGCAGTAGCAGCCGCATCTTTTAAAACCTGTATAGATTTAATATCATGCGCGCTTATATCATTCATATTACCTCTTAACACACCATCAATAATATAAATAGGCGGAGAACTGTTGGGATTGTTTATAGATGTTCCGCCACGGATAATAATATTAGGAGCAGCACCCGGTTGGCCTGAATTGGTTTGCACCCTCACCCCCGCCAATGTTCCCTGCAATGCCGCTGCTGCATTAGAGTATGGAACATTCTCCAGCACCTTGTTATCCAGTTTGGAAACCGCAGTAGTTATTTCACTTCTTCGTTGCTGCGAACCAAATCCAACAACTACCACCTCAGATAATGCATCGGTACTGCCAGACAATGTTACGTTAACCGTTGCATTTCCGTTTAGGAGGACCTCCTTTTCCTGAAAGCCAACCGAACTGACAATAAGTGTTATATTAAGATTAGCAACATTGATAGTAAATACACCCTCTCCGTTTGTGCTGGTGCCACTTCCGGACCCTTTTACTTTTACACTGGCGCCAACTAATGGCTCCCCATTTTCATTCGTCACCTTTCCGGTAACGGTAGCAGTTTGCCCGTGTGCTGGGGCCAGGTTAAAAATGAGAAGAAGGAGCATAACAGGCAGCATCTTGCATGCCATGTTGCTGCACAAATAAAAAGTTCGTACATTTTTACAGAGTTGTCGAATCATAATCGCAGATTTTGGTAGTTCTATTAAAAAGTATTGTCTTAAATAAAATTTTAAGGTATAGTGCAAACAGAATCGTTAACAATAATTTCATTTTCCAAATCTAATTTTAGTAACACTTAAAATCTGCTACTTTTATTTATATTAATAATACTATTTTTCAAAAAACATTTACAGGTTCTCCAGTACAGCAAAATTGCCGGTAGCGTATAAAATCTGAAAGCGTTTCATGGAATTTGAACGAAAAAAAACCTTAAACCCGGGAGTTAACGACCATTATAAAATTTCAGGGATTTAATTAAAATAAATATTTTCAGGGTTGGTCCTTTTAAGGTTATATTATGACAATACTTCGTTATTTGAGAATGTATAGCACCGACTGTATTTAAAAAACATTACAACACGTCCTACATTTTGTCTTCCAATGCAATAAGCAACGCTTTAATATCGCAATTCAAAGCCGTAAGAGCCTGATCTATATGCTGTATTGAGCGACAACCAATCAACACAGACTTTACCTGCGTTTGATTGAGTGCCCATGCTAAAGCTAATTCAGCAACAGGGCGTCCGTTATTCCCGGAAACTTCCAGCAATTTTTCGAATCGTTGCCATGCATATTCATTAAAATAGATATTCTTGTGTTCCGGTATTAGCTCAAAACGTACATCTGGCTGAACAACGCTCTTATATTTACCAGTAAGAAACCCTGCTCCCAATGGGCTATAAGTAATAATCCGGATACTATGCTGTTTGCAAATTTGCCTTAAAGGATCATCAATATCACTTACTGCAATATTTTGATTATTCTGAAGGAATGCAATAGGAATGAGTTTATTATTTATCTGTTTTTCCAGTATCGCGTTTAATTGAGTTGAGTTAAAGTTACTTGCACCCAATGCCCGCACCCTGCCTGAAGTCAATAATGCATTTAATTCCTCTAACACACACAAATCTTCTAATGAAGCGTGCCAGGAATGAAGAAATAGAATGTCGATATATTTTCGCTTAAGTCGCCCGATGCTTTGATCCACCGATACAGAAAGGCTATTTTTATCAAATGGAGGTAATATTTTTGTTGCTATCACTATATGTCCTGCATCATCACCTTTTGATACAAGCCATTCGCCAATAATTTTTTCTGATATGCCTCCGCTATATGCTGCTGCAGTATCAAACAGCGTTATGCCCTTCTCAAGTGCATAACTCATAATATCAAACGACGTTAAAGCATCAATCTCCCGACCAAATGTAACACACCCTAAACCTATCTGTGTTATATACTTTTGTGATGAAATGACAATCTTTTTCATTCTGCAATCTTATTTAACATAGCTGCGGACACCTCAACTATTTCAACATTTCCGAACAACATTTAACAAAACCACAAAGTGCATTTAACTAAAAAGAAATACTTATTTTATCGAGCCATTTCAAACAACGCATTTCTAACTATTGCCTCCCCATCAGGTTTAATGTGACTGCTCCTGCACCTCCATGTTTCATAGCCGCCCTTTTCTATTTCATGCGCAGGGGGTATATAACCGATATAGCCATTGGCCATAGTAATAGTGAAATATTTACCGGTGCTGATCTTATCTTTTAAGGCCATCCCCGTTTCCGCGAAGAATTCTCCTCCCAACGCACCAATAGTGATATCGCCGATCTTTAATGCCTGTACAGGAAATTCAATTGTATCGGGATATTCATTTAGCAGCACCTGCTCCCGTGCATATATTTTAACCATCGCTTCCTGGTCGGGAGTGATCAGCCGGTAGTCTGTTCGAGATACGATCTCTTTTGCAGCTTCCACTTCTGCCGCAGATGGCTTGCGAACACCTAAAGTCACATATCTAAAAGAAGCATTCAGTGAAAGATCATGTTCCCACCGGATATTTTCCAGTGCTTCGTTCAATTTCGCAGCAAGATCTTTTCCTATTACTTCCTTCTTTTGATGGTCTTCTTTTGGGTAGCGATCCGGCTGCAAAAAATCCCAGATGTTTGCCTCCCCACTGGTACCATTGCTGAGCATCGCTACAAAATCTTTACCAGCCCGCAGGTTTGCTGTAATATGTCTTGCAAATACCCCGAAGTAGTCCGCAGTTACTGTACCGTTAGCACAATCGCCCACATAATGCATGGAATAATTCGCCAACACACTAATCCACTTTCCATCAAGTGATTGAATAGCAACAGCACCTAATTCAGGATCCACCTCTGATGCCCGTTTGTCAATATAAGCTTCGCCACCTGCAGGATTTGTTTTTATAATGTCGGGTTCGCCGGTTACGGGGTTCAACGCTTTGTAGCCTGGCTTCATGTAATAGCGCCTGCATACTATATGCTCGGGAACATTAACAGATGCATAACCCAGTTTGGCTGGCTGTAGTTTTGCCAAAGCGTCTTTTACAGATTGAACAATTTTGGCGTCCAGGCTTTTCCGGTATGCTAAATCGCAGGGGCCGCCCAGTAAATCAACTATGGAACCAGCATAATGGGTATGCGTAGCTGCTATTAAAATATGATCTGGTTTTATGCCTGTCTCTTCATGTATCTTTTTTTTCACTTCGTCTATAAAATCTTTATCCATGGCGCAGATATCTACTATCACTATAGCAATAGTAATTACACCATCATGCAAGACCAATGCTTTTGAATACAATGGATCGTGAATGGTATGCGCATAAAAAGCAACAAACTCACCATTGATGATGGTTCCCAACGGTGGCGTAATATCTGTTTGGGCGGCGCCGGCGGAAAAAGGATTCATATGAAGTTGGTCTTATAAATTTTAGTTCTTATATCGTTAAGCCTCATCCTCTTATCCTTCTCCTGCAGAGAAGGACGGTGCTATAGAATATGTCTAACCTTTGTATCTTCCACATCAACTTTAGAATAAAGCCGGGCGTTGCGTTTCCACATTTTCAAATTTTCAAATTGCTCAATTTTAAAATTCATGTTCGCATTTCCACACTTCCACATTCTCACATTTCCACATTTTCACATCTCCACATTAATTCCACGCCTTCCGTAAAAACCTTAGCCAGTTTTTATGAAATATATTGTCAATGTCTTCAGTTTTGTACCCACGGGCAGAAAGAATGGCTTCATACTTTTGAAGATCAGCAATGGAATTCATATCCCAGGGCGACTGCTCTGTTCCGAAATTTCCATCCAAATCGGTTCCAAAAGCCACATGCTCACTATTGCCTGCTATCTGGCAAATATGATCCCAGTGATCCACTAAGTTTTCAAGACGGATGTTCAGTTGCCAGGGGTCGGATACCGTATCAATAAAACGGCTGTCCATCGCCCAGCAATCCAGCATGCCTCCAATTACCGCATCTCTTTCTATTAAACGTTTTATCTGTTCATCACTCAACTGCCGCTGGGTTGGCGCTATCGCTCTTACGTTGTGATGACTTGACCACACCGGTCCCTGGTACATTTCCATTACCTGGTCAAAACCTTCATCTGTCAAATGTGTTACATCGAGGATGAGGTTCAGCCTGCTCATTTCTTTTAAAAGCTCAACGCCTGAATTGGTTAGCGGGCCGGCCATTTTTGTTCCCGGCGCATATCTTCCCGGGCCAAAATGTGATACGCCAACGGCTCTCAATCCATAAGCGTAAGCTTTATGCAGGTAAGTGATGTCTACCAGTGAATCTGCTCCTTCGAGGCTGAGTATATAACCAATGGGCTTTTTATCGTCTGCCACAGCTTCATTATTCCACAACTCAATGTGTGCATCTAACTGTTGCAGGTTGATGATCTGTACCATTTCACCCAAAGCTTCCATCTCCCTGTACCAGGCAAGCTGCGCCTGCGTCATAGCCCATGCCTGCTGTGGCGAATGCCAGCTTGAGCCCGGCAATGAGCTTCCAAAAGCCGTTACACGCGATAACTGGGTGGCTACTACTAATCCAATGTTTCCCTTTCTCAATTCCGGCAGGCATACCGTGCCTCGTCCCCTGTCATTTTTATCTTTCAAATTCATCTCTCTCAGCCTTATCTCTTCCAATGGACGCGTGAGATCACGGTTCCATTCCATCGCGTTCATTGCAAGATCAAGATGCGCATCAATAATAAATCGCTTATTCATACATCAAACTGATAAGTATACATATCATATCGCCTTTTATTCAAAGGAATGCTCCTTCAAATATTTAAAAGGATATTTATCAATGATCGTTTTTATCCGGTAGCTGAATTCCCGGAATGTTTCTTCCCATTTTTCCATATCGCCTTCCTGGTATTCATACAGCCCTTTACTGTTCTCAGCAGATCCATCGGATTGCTGTGCAGCGTTTATAAAAAACGCAGGGATTTTAGCTGATTTAGACAGTTCAGGGTTCAGGTCTTTCATCACCCGTCCATAAGCGCCGGCGCCCCCCATCAGATCAATATACCTGAAGTTTCCGGCAAAGGGCAAATAATAGCCGGGGTCATTTCTGCACGCCCTGTCTATATCTTCCACGGAAGCATAACCGTTCTCTACCAGGTAAAATGCTTCCCTTGTCATGGCAGCCATCATTTTAGCGCGAATACCAAGCTCGTCCGAAATAATGTAAGGGTCTTTACCCCAGTATGTTTTTGCTTCATGGGCCAATTGTTTAACCAGCAGTCTGTCATTTTTTGCATTGGCAATGATCTCCATAAAATAAGTGGTATGTGCCGGTTCTGCCCAGTTAACGCCTATAATGCGTTCCGGATGCCCGGCGCCTTCCTGTAAAACACCCAGCGGAATACTTTCCGTATTAACAGCAATAACCGAACCTGGAGATAGCTTTTTTTCCAGTTCCCGTATCAGTGATTTTTTGCTGAGTACATCTTCACCCGTAACAATAACAGCCAGTTGATACGATAATCCGCTATACAGCTCATCCGTAATTTCCAATCGTTTTTTACCGGGTGTTTGCGCGGTATACCGGATTAAAGCGGCAAAGTGCCTGGCGATATTTTCTTCAGCATCATACTTGTTCTCCGTATATAATGTTACGGGAAACCCTGATTGTAACAAACAAACCGCAATACTACAAGACAGTTTTCCATTTCCTGCGATCAGCAAAGGTTCCTTCTTAACGCCATTTAGTGCCATGCTTTTTTATTTGAACATAAGTAATGTAACCCATTCCGGTTATATGCCGCTTAACACTTCTGCCGCGGTATTAACAGCATGGTCTATATCTTCAGCAGTATGTGCTGCGCTGATATACCATAAGCCTCTTCCAATAATTCTTATACCCCTGTCGTGCATGCCCGCAATGAATTTCCCCAGCTTATCACGATCTAAGTCCAGTGTATCCCGGTAATCTTTTATTTCAGTTTTGTTTGTAAAAGCGATATGAAACATAGGGCCGGGTCCCTGAATAACCAGGCTATGACCATACCGGGCAGCCGCTTCATGTAAGCCTTTCATTAATTTTTTCCCGTATTGGAACATGCGGGGATAAGGGTTTTCCTTCTCCAGCACTTCAATGGTAGCAAGCGCCGCGGCAATCGTAGGATTACCCGCATTCATCGTTCCCGCATGAATTACTTTTGCTTCTTCAATCAAACGCATCCATGCTTTCTTTCCCGCTACCACGCTTATCGGGTATCCGCTGCCGATAGCTTTGGCAAAGATGGAAAGGTCGGGACTGATATTAAAATATTGCTGTGCGCCGCCAAGCCCTAACCGGAAGCCCGTAATCACTTCATCAAAAATTAATGCCATATTGTACTGATCACATAAATCGCGAAGACCCGGTAAAAAGCCTTCGGCAGGCATGATGCAGCCGTTATTGCACATCACCGGTTCCGTAATGATGGCGGCTATTTCGTGATGGTGCGCCACTATAATTTTCTTCAGCGTATCCAGGTCATTCCATGGCGCTATAATAAATTCGTCTCTCACCCGTTCCGGCAAACCTTCTGTCCAGGGAAATACTTCCGGCTGTTCCCTGCTGCCCAAAGCGGCTGCAGAAGGCGCTGAGATACCCCAGCACATATTGTCGAGCCAGCCATGATAATGCCCTTCGAAACGTAAAAATTTTTTTCTGCCTGTTTTAGCACGCGCCACTCTTAACGCGGTTTGAACAGCTTCCGATCCATCTAAGCAAAACCGCATGAGCTCCGCTGAAGGAATTAAACGGTTGATGGTTTCGGCCAGCTCTATTTCTTTGATATGCTGTCCTGCAAACAATTGCCCCTGTTGCGAATATTCATTTACAGATCTCAGCACATGCGGATGGGAATGTCCCAGGATCAGCGGTCCCTGGCTCAGCGTAAAATCGAGGTAGGCATTGCCGTCAACATCATATACCCGGCTTCCTTCGCCATGCGTATAAAAGATGGCGTGGGGATGATTGTATTTCCTGAATTCAGAAGAAACGCCACCGGCCATTACTTTCTTTGCTCTTTCCAGCAGGCTGGCAGATTGTGTGTATTTATTTTTTTCCATTCGCTTTAATCTCCGGGAGTTTTAACGTGCGGTCCTACCATCCTTCCATCGGGTACCGACCGCATTACCGCTTTAAATATAAGCACTACTTCAATACAGAACTAATCGCTTCAGCCGGGTATAAGGCTGCCAGCCGGTATATATCCTGGTTAAAAGCCTCAAAAGCCTTATCCCAGCTCCTGCACGCTTCTTCTGTGTAGCTGTAAAAGCCTATGCCATTCTGCGTACCCCTTGCATCCTTGTCCATCAGTTTCTGCACAACAGCAGGCACTTCACCGGTATTGCTCAAACCGGGAAATAAGGCATTGAATATTACGGGAAAATCCTGCAGGCCTATAAAATCCATGCGCCTGAAAATGCCCATGAGCGTTATCCAGGAACCCATATCATACCTGAATGCCTTGTCGGCATCTTCAATCGTTGCATGCCCGTGCTCTACCAGCGTTAAAGCCTCCCTGTATACCGAATACATCAGGCGGTTGGTAATAAATCCCCTGATGTCCTTCCTGAGCAATGTGGGTTCTTTTCCCCAATGATGCGCCAGCTCAAATACCCAATTGGCTGTTTGGTCGGATGTTTTGTCGCCACAAATGATTTCAAGAAACCTGGTGGCGAAAGCGGGCTCCGCCCAGTGAATACCAATGAACCGTTCAGGATTGGGAATAAATGTTTGCAGCATAGTGATCGGTATGGCAGAGGTGTTGCTCGCTAAAACAGCATCCTTACTAACCGAGGCAATAATTTTTTTGAAAACCGCTTCTTTAATCTCCATGTCTTCAATGATGCATTCCACCACTAAGCTGCAATCATGTAACACATTATAATCTTCCGAAATCGTTAAGGAAGATAAATAGAAGTCTACCGGTGCTGTTAAGAACGCTCCTTTTTCACAAAGCAGGAGCTGCTCTTTAATGCGCACAGCTGCCAGATCCAGCTCACCTGCAAGCGGAGCGATGGCCTTAACCGTATGCCCGGCCACCAGAAGAGAAGCCACAATGCTGCTGCCCATTAAACCTACGCCTACAATACCTATATTGGTGTCTTTAATACGCGTCATTCATTTAAGCTTGGGTGGATAATCGGGCAATACAATCAATTTCCACTTTTATGCCTTCAGCCAAAACAGACTGCACAGTGGTTCTGGCCGGCTTAATGCCCGGAAAATAAGTAGCATATACTTTGTTATAGCGATCAAATTCGCCGATATCGCTTAAGTGTACGGTACATTTCACTATATCTTCCATCGTAGCGCCGGCAGCTTCAACAATAGCTTTGATATTATCAAGGGTACGCCGCGTTTCCTCTTCAATCGTTCCTAATATGAACTTTGAAGTTTTGAAATCAACCGATGCCTGCCCGCTAACAAATAAAAAGCCGCCTGCTAACACGGCATCCGAATAAGCGCCGGTAACAAAAGAACTATCCCTGTCGGGATGATGAACGCCTGTCTTTCCCATACATTAATTTTAAAATTTTACATGCAGATTCCCATAGCATGCCAAAATTAGCAGTCCGTTTTTTTAGGAGATGTTACTTTTGTCCGGATTTGTAGTATTATTTTTCAGAAAACAGCCGCATTACAGAAAAGAAGAAGCTACAGGAACCAAATGACAGGAAGTGAATAAATCTCAAATGCTAAATTCGAAGCCGGATCCCGCACGTGCGGGACGAAATTCGAAAAGAAAACCCAAATAAATACGGATGGTTCGTGCCTCACCATGACAGGCAAAATGCAAATCCGAAGCAGAAAGTTCGAAATCCGAAGCGAAATGCAACCATAAACTATAAACTACAAACTAAAAACAGAAGTGAAAGCAGGAGTATTCATTCTGTCATTGGTAGCTTGTAAGTAGTAAGTTAATGTCCGCTGTAATTTGTCCGCTGTAATTGCCAGGTGCACCGCAGCAGTTTAAGATCAGCATCGCCTGTGCTGATCTCATTAATGAACGGATGCGTGCCTGCAAATCAACAAAATGAAACGCCCGTGTTGGTTAACCGGATGAAATAGCTTATATTCAACTATGCTGCCCCGGCTCACCATCACCTTACTTTTTATGTCTTTCATTAACGGGTATGCGCAATCCCGTTTGAATGAAAAGAATGACTCGTTGCTGTTCGCACAGGCAGACTCAGCGTTTGCCTTATCTTCCCGCTACTCCGATTCCGCTTTTTCTCTCGCCCGTGCGCTGCTGTCAAAATCAACAGCTTCCACCAGCATGCGTTCTGTAGCTAATATTCACAATGCCCTGGGGTGGATATACCTGCACAAAGGCTTCCTGGATTCTTCCGTTAACAGCCTGCACACCGCCTGGTTGTTATTTGGTAAAGCCCGCGATACGGCAGGCGTGATCAGAACCTGCATCAATATTTCAGAAGTATATACCAGGCAGAGCAAAATTGCCTATGCCATCCAATATTTAACCCAGGCCGATTCGCTTTGTATAGCCACTAACAATACCATTTTTCATACCAATGTGCAACGTCAGCTGGGTGTGGTATACCGGGAAGCGAAGGATTATAAGCGTGCCGCTGTATACCTTAACCGCGCACTTGCAGATTTCCTGCACATAGAAGACTATTTCCGCTACATCAGCACAGGCATCAGCTTGAGTATCCTGTACAGGAACCTGCAGCTACCCGACAGCAGCCTGTTCATTTTAAACCAATGCAATGCCATCTTATCGCGCCAGCCGGAATCGCTTTATCAGTCGGCTATGGTACAGGAACACCTGGCAGAAACTTATTATCAAACCAACACATACGGGAAAGCACTGGAACATTACACTAATGCTTATTTCATGTTCAAAAAGCTGAATAACAAGGCGGATATCGCTTACGAAGGTATGAACATAGGGAAAGTTTTATGGAAGCTGCAACGGCTCACAGAGGCAGAACAATATCTGCGCGAGGCATATCAACTCAGCGATACATTAAAAATGTTAAACTACCAATACGATGTTGCCAAAATACTTTCGGAGATGTATGGTGAAAGCAACAGCTGGCAAAAAGCATATCAATGGCTGCACAGCGCAGCGGTATTAAAAGACTCCATTGATCTTTCTGACCAGATAAAGCGTACCAATGAACTGAAGGAAAAGTTTGAACTGGAGAAAAAGGAAAGTGAGATTACGCTGCTGAAAACGCAAAACCAGTTAGCTGAGGCCGGCAACAGGAAAAACAGGTTGTTACAATACCTCTTTGGGCTGCTCTTTGTTACTTCAGTGGCAATTGGCTGGTTGTTGCTTAACCGTGTGCGTATTAAAAGAAAGCTGAACGAGCAATTGCTCCGTAACCAGATAGCAGGCGATCTGCACGATGATGTAGGATCGGCTCTCTCGGTGATAGACATCAGCAGCCGTATAGCGCTTGCTAAAAAAGAAGAACCGGCTGTTGTTTCCGAACAGTTGGAAAAGATCAGGCAATACGCCAGCAGCACAATGGAAAGCATGAGTGACATTGTATGGTCGGTAAACCCGGGCAACGACAATCTTGAAAGTGTAATGATACGTGTACATGAATTTGCAGCAGAAGTGTGCGAACCATTGCATATACAAATGGAAATAGGTATGGCAAAAGGGTTAGAGCGGGTATCACTCGATGCCAATAAACGCAAACATGTTTTGCTGGTGTGTAAAGAAGCCATCAACAATGCGGTAAAATACAGTGGCTGCACTTTGCTGCAGGTAAAGAGCGAAGTAGTTAATAGCATGGTGCAAATTACCATTGCTGATAATGGTTCGGGCTTTAACCCTGCATCGGTAAAAAAAGGTAATGGCTTAACCAATATGAAAACACGGGCAACAGCCCTGGAAGGTAATCTCATATTAAACCCGTTCGCAGGAAAAGGCACTGCTGTTTATTTTACCTTTCCCGCAGGCTAAATGTTTTGCTATCCCCCGTATGGGGGAGGCATTGCCAGGCTTTAGATATTAACTTTGCTATTTGTATGCCAATCACAATCCATATTTATGATGACAATGCGGCGCTCAGGCAAAGCCTTGAGCAGTTACTTGATCTTTCGGGAGAGTTTGTAGTAACCGGCAGTTTTGATCAGTTTGTGTATCCTGCTCCGGCAGATATGCCGGATATTATTTTGATGGATATTGATATGCCTGGCGTATCCGGCATAGAAGCTGTAAAGAAAATAAGATCTTTTAACAGGAAAGTTCCTATCATTATGCTTACGGTATTTGATGATAATACGCACATACTGGAAGCCATATGCGCAGGCGCGTCCGGATACCTGCTGAAAAAAAGCATTTCAGAAAAACTTGCCCCTTCCATTAAGGAAATGATGGCCGATGGGGCTACCCTGAGCCCTTCTGTTGCCAAAATGGTTATTCAGGCTATGCAGAAAACCGCTGTGAAAGAACAATATCATTTCAGCAGCCGCGAAAAAGAAATACTCGAATGGCTTTGCAAGGGCAACAGCTATAAAATGATCGCTGCGGGGCTTAATATTTCGTTTGAAACGGTACGCACGCATATTAAACACATTTACGAAAAGCTGCAGGTACGCTCAGCTACGGAAGCCGTTAGTAAAGCCATCAACGAAAAGCTTATATGAGAAGGGCAAAATATCTTTATCTATTGTTCGGTGGATAAGAAATGGTGAATTGCGCATTTTATTCACCATTCACTACTCACTATTCACTACTCACCATTGACTATTCACCATTCACAACTGCATATTACATTTAACCTGCACGGGTACATTATCACCCTTTTTGGGGTTGCATCATTTTAAATTTTGTTTAAATTTTGTTGAACAAATCATATATCATGCAACAAAATTTACGTTGTGGGATTTTTATCTTTTTTTCCCTTGCACATGCCTTCACTGCTTTACCGCAGGTTACGGCCACAGTCGTAAAAGACATTCGTCCCGGCGGTGTGGGAAGCGAACCCAAATTCCTTACCTTATACAACAATGCAATCTATTTCAGCGCTGTTGACGGTGTGCATGGCAGGGAATTATGGAAATCCGACGGAACCGAGGCCGGAACGGTGATGGTAAAAGATATTAGGCCGGGAAGCACAGGGTCGGACCCGGAATGGCTGGCTGTGAGCAATGGTGTTCTGTATTTTTCAGCGAATGATGGAGTGAATGGTGGCGAACTATGGCGCAGCGACGGAACGGAGGCGGGAACGGTGATGGTGACTGATCTTACACCCAACAACAATACTTATCCGTTTCAATTAACAGATGTAGACGGGGTACTTTTTTTTGCAATTTCAAATAGCAATCCCGTTGTAGCCAATCGCGGACTATGGAAAAGCGATGGCACTGCCGCCGGTACGGTAAAAGTGGCAGGCACTTACAACAATACTGTTGGTTCAGGCTTTATTACGCCTACAGACCTTGTGAATGTAAATGGTACCTTATTTTTTATTGGCCAATGGCCGAGTCTTCCTTCCAGTACTACCTTATGGAAAAGTGATGGAACCGAAGCGGGAACAGTTATGGTGTCAACCAATACAACAAGATTTATGTATGGTATTCAGCCGGCCTATCTTGCTGCATTGAACAACGAAGTATATTTTGCTGCCGATATTGATACAGAAGACGGTGGAGCTTTGTGGAAAAGCGATGGCACGGAAGCCGGAACCCTGGTGGTAAGGGATATGGATATCAACAGTACCGATGGAGGTGTGCAGCATCTCACAAATATCAACAATACACTATATTTTTCAGGCTTTCCGGGGGCTTCTGCCAATACGGAACTTTGGAAAAGCGATGGCACTTCTGCCGGTACAGTGTTTGTAAAAGATATCAATCCCGGATCATCGGGGTCGAATTCTTCAAATTTTACAGATCACGCCGGCAGGGTTTATTTTGTTGCCAACACCGCTGACTATGGATATGAAATCTGGGCAACAGATGGAACAGAAACAGGTACTGTATTGGTTGCAGACCTGTATCCCGAAGCCGGAAGTACCTTTCCGAATGTTTCCATAGGCGGCAGGGTGCTTATTGCACTAAATGGCAACCTGTATTTTCGGGGCTTCCTTGACAATGGGCTTGGAGAGGAGTTGTATAAGTTAAACGAAACGATCCTGCCCGTGCGGTGGGAAGAACTGGGCAGCGATTGCGTGGCAGGTTCACCGCGTCTTAACTGGAAGACAGCCATAGAAATAAATACCAAAGATTTTATTGTTCAGGCAAGCTCCGATGCTGTGAACTGGGTAAACAGGGATACCGTTGCCGCAGCAGGAAACAGCCATGCATCCGTTACATACCAGTATACTGAAAATAATGCCCGAAGCAACTACCGCTATTACAGGGTAATGCAAAGAGACATAGACGGTAAATCAACCTATTCAAAAGTATTAAACATAAGCTGCGGAAGCGCTGCAACGCGTTTGAGCGTATTTCCCAATCCTGCTAATAATATCATCACTTTAACCGGTATAGAGAGCAGGTACATAAGGCGGATTGAAATAGTTGATATGGCCGGGAGAAGCGTAATGACCTCAGCCAATAAGCAGGCTACTGTTGATATAAGTGCGCTGAGTAAAGGATTGTATATTTTAAGATTAGTAAAAAAAGATGCAGGTATAGTAAGCCAAAAATTTATAAAGCAGTAACAGCAGCTTCAACTTCAGTTTGTTTAAAAAATTAAATCAAATGAGCCACATTATAAAAACTTTCAGCCATGATGCTTACGGTTACCGCATTTACCCTGGTATTACTGTAGTGCAGCAAAGACAATGCGCCCGAAGACCCTGATGATGATCCGGGAGAAACAGGTAAGGTTACAGATATAGACGGTAATGTATACAAAACAGTGAAGAGCGGAAAGCTGGCTCCCCAGGGCTGACATATACCACCAAAGCAGGCTCATTTTTGTATTCCTATATTTTATCGCTCAACTCCGCCATATTTAACCCTTTTAATACTACATCCGAAAAAGAAGGGCTTTCTGTACGTTGTATAAAGGACTGAAGCCGGAAATATTATATTCGCGCCCCCCTTTCGTACCGGCACAGGTTTGGCAGCGTTGCTTTGTGCGGGCCAGTGCTGCGGCATTTTTATTTAATATTTCTTAAACAGGTAGTGCAACCGGAAGCCTAAAAGCCCACCGTTGCCAAATACTAAATAAATAGGTGATTTTACAAAATAATCTTGCTTTAAACAGAGTTACTTTATAACTTGTAGATCAGTTTTTCAACCCTTCTCACCCTGAACGCTGTGGCTGAGAAAGCGTATGCATTAATAGCAGGTTATGGAAAACATCAGGCTAACATCACTTACGCACCGGGGCAAAGCATGTATTGCACTGCATTTTACGTTCAACATTACCATTAATGCCATTTTAAAAGCATTGCCCTGCGCTGCATGGAGCAGAACCCATAAATGCTGGTATATTCCTTTGCAGGAAGCGGATTATAAAGCGTTTCAACAATCGGTAAGCGGCAAAGCCACCGTAGATACTAATGCCATACGGAAGTATATAGAGGAAAGCAAGAAGGAGCCCTTTCCGGCGAAGGCAAAGCCAACGGTGAACAGTGCCCCGCCTCATTCGGCGGTTTGGAGGCTGAGTGAAGAAAACCTGGAAGCATTAAATAATTTTGTGCAACTTTTAAAACTAAAGGCTTACAGTGCATCTACCATTCGCACTTATCGTAATGAATTTGTGCAGCTATTGTATTTACTGAAAGATAAGCCTGTAAGTGAATTAACACCTGATGACCTGAAAAGATATATGGTTTACGCTATGGAAAAGCAGGGCATTAGTGAAAACACGGCCCATAGCAGGCTAAATGCCTTAAAGTTTTACTTTGAACAAGTATTAAGCAAAGACAAGTTTTTTTGGGAGGTACCACGGCCGAAGAAACCGTTATTGCTTCCCAGGTTATTGAATGAAACGGAGTTAACGAGATTGTTCAATGCCTTATCCAACAAAAAGCATAAAGCCATGTTGTTTACGGCATACAGCTCCGGGTTAAGGGTAAGCGAAATCGTAAACCTTAAAATTTCGGATATTGACAGCGGCCGGATGCAAATTTTAGTACGGAGCGCCAAGGGAAAAAAAGACCGGTATGTAAATTTAAGTCCCCTGCTTTTAGATATTTTAAGACAATACATTAAGGAATACAAGCCCCGTCCAAGGGTATACCTGTTTGAGTCGGAACAAACCTTAGAGGCTTATCCAACCCGAACGGTACAGCAGATATTTTCTAATGCCAAGCACAATGCGGGTATAAGAAAAGAGGTAGGGATACACAGTTTGCGGCACAGTTTTGCCACACACCTGTTAGACAAAGGAACCGATATCAGGTACATTAAAGATTTATTGGGTCATTTTAATATAAGAACTACTGAGCGCTATTTACATGTAAGCAAAAAGCAATTAGTAAATATTATTAGTCCGTTTGATGATTTATGGAAGAAAAACGAGGTAGAATGGTAAAACGGATTGTACTAATAACAATACAGCATGTATAACGTTAAAGAATTCATTTACAACACCATTTTTTTTAGGGCAATAGCGTCTTATAGCATAAATTTACGCGTTGGCGGTAATTTTTCAGCATTCTACTTAAATGAAACATAAATAAAAATGAGAGCACCCGAACTTTCGACAACTCCAGAGAAAATTGACAAGATAATCAATAGAATAAATTCAGGAGACATACGAATTCCTGCATTTCAAAGAGCCTATGTTTGGAAGCAAAATCAAATCCTCGAACTACTTGATAGCGTTGTGAGAAATTACCCAATTGGCAGCGTTTTACTTTGGAGCACATCAGACAAACTTAAACATACTAGAAATATAGCTGGGTATAAGATTCCTGACAATGCAGATGAGTATCCTGTCAATTATGTTTTAGATGGGCAACAAAGGATTTCGTCAATATATGCCACATTTAGTGACAAGACTGAACAAGATGTGGAGTCCGCCGACTACAATCCAAATTTGAATCTGTTTGAAATTTATTACAATTTCTCCACTAAAACATTTGAACAAAAAAATGATGTTGATATTGCAGCTAACGATGTAATTTATTTGCGAAATTTCTTGAACGGAGCAAAGCTTATTGAGTCGCTTAAAACCTTAGACCCAAAATTTCATAATGATGCGCAAGAGCTTTACTCTCGCTTTATCAATTATGAACTGCCAGTTGTTACTATAAAGAATAGAGAAAAATCCGATGTTGGAAATATCTTCGAAAGAATCAATAATACCGGCACTAAATTATCCACTCTAGACCTGATGACAGCTTGGACTTGGACAGATGACTTCCATTTATTGGAATCTATAAATGAACTCCAAGTTGAACTTGACGAAAAGAACTTTGGTGACCTAACTCAAAACATTTTACTTCAAGCAATTTCTGGTTACATACAAAGTAATACCACAACAAAATCGATAACAGAACTAACAGGAGTACAGGTTAGAGACAACTGGGAAGGATTTTGCGAAGCACTTCGCAAGGCAATTGATTATATAGGTTCAGACCTAAACTGTTCCCATTTAGATTTTCTTCCTTGGCAACAACAAATCGTTGGACTTGTTAAGTTTTTTGGTATTGGCGGTATGCCAACTGCTAATCAGCTAAAAGAACTGAGAAAATGGTTTTGGAAAACATCGTTTTCAAATAGATACTCAACAGGTCAAACAACTGAAAAAATGAATGCTGATATAGAAAGGATTTCAGAAATAAGAAAAGATGATTTAGTCGAGGTGAATAAATTTCGTTATAGTGTCACTAAAAGCGAGTTAATTGAAACCAAGTTTTCAAAAGCAAATCCATTGACAAGAGCACTATTATTATTAATGGCTCAAAAGGGCCCTCTTGATTTAGTAAAAAACACAAAAATTGACATTGCCCAATCGTTATCTAAATACAACCGAAAGCAGTATCATCATATTTTTCCAAATGCATTCTTAAAAAAGCAAGGATTTCCGCCAAATAAAATATTTAGTCTTACTAATTTTTGTTTTTTACCAGCAGACAGTAATAAGAAGATTTCAAAGAAAAGCCCTTCAGACTATTTTTTCTCAATAATACCTCAAGACAGCTTTAACGACATACTAAATTCAAATCTTATTCCTTTGACTAAAGAATTGTATGAAAAGGATAACTATAATGATTTTCTGGCAAAGAGGGCCGAATTGATAATCAATGAGGTGGATGCAGCTACAAATTAAAACTACCGCCAACAGTGCATTGGCAATATGGCGGCGCGACGAATATATTCTCAACTTTTTGTTCGCTAATCAGCATTGGTTTCGGCAGACGAACAACGCCAAGCAACAGAATAAACAATGAGCTTTTGTGTCTTTAATCAACAGAAGCGCCGGGCAGAAGAAACACAGAATACCGCCACATCGCCAATGCTTTAACGTTGTGCGTCATTTTAATGCGAGAGTGCAAACCACATTAGACCAAAACTTCTGTTTTTCATGACAAATGAAAATTTAGACTTTGATTTCGAACTTGACCTGATATTTTCTGGGCAGAAAAATCCAGTTGAAGCATTTGGACAAATCGGCAAAATGTATGAAAAGCTGCTGTCGATAGACCAGCAAATCCTTTATAACATTTTACCCAGCGCAAAACTTGAGTACGAATTAATTGATGTTGAGTATTCGTCTATAAAGTCAAAGGTTAATCAGATATTGAAGTCAATCCCTGATGACGTACTAAAAGACATCTTAAATCCGGGCAAACTTTTTGGACACCTATTAGTTTACATAAAACGGCGACTAATTAAAGCGACCGAAACTAATGAAGTGCAATCGGTAGACAGTTTGCAGAAGGTCACATCAGACATTAATCAAGAAATAAAAAAACTGCCCGCAGACAACATTTTTGTCCTAGAGATTAATAATTATTTCGTGTTGAATGCTATCAACGAGTTGGGTATAGAAGGACGTAAGCTAAAGAAAGACGAATATTTTGAGTACAAGTCAAAAGCCGGAAATGCACGTATCGGTAGGAATAGTTCGGTCAATATGGCTAAACTACTTTATGAACTCGGCGGACAAACAGTGGAGCAGCAGAGAATTGAAACATTGAAGGTTAAGTCATTGGATTTACTTTCGGACAAAGCAAGTTGGAAGCTAATAAGACAAGGCAAGCAAATAGAAGTGAAAATATTGCACAAAGAGTGGCTTGACGATTACCATAGTCGAAGGATTATTATACAACCAAATGATTATTTAAAGGTTGATTTGAAAATCACTTATACCACAAATTCAAACACTTTGAAGCCAGTCATTACTTATGAAGCCCTAAAAGTTTTTGAAGTTATACCGCCAGATATTATTGAAGGAACTAATCAAAGCAACTTATTCGAAGAATGAAACTAACTGCTGCATTTGTCCTTTTCTTTATCACTTTCATGTGTTTCATGACAGACCTTGTGGGCATGCACGGACATCTAATGTTCCGACCGCACATGACCGAAGATTGGATTATTTGGGGAACGGCAGTTGCCTCATTTATTGGCGGACTTCTTTTGCTAATAAGCGGTATTAAAAATTTCGCAAAGGCAAAACGTGCAGGGTGACGAAAAACGAACGCACAACAGGGGGCTTTGTGCAAGTGCGGCACGACGTTGTTACTTCAGCTGTGTGCAAGTATCAGCAGTAGTTCCAGCGTGACGACCAACGCCAAGCAACAGAATAAACAATGAACTTTAATTTATAAATTGAGCAGCGGTTACGGGCAGACGGAATGCTACTTCCCCACCTGCACAAAGCCCTGTTCGTTACAGGCTACCAATGACCGACAGTCTAAATTCGTAAATGATTTATAAACCTGTTGCGGTGCGACAAACCTGACGCTCCCGGAGCGAGCGTTTTGCAGGAGACAATGCTTCTATTAGGCGACAGTGCATGCACGGCCACCCCAGACAGAATATCCCTGATTGAGCATGGAGGTCGTTACCGGAGCGAACGTTTTGCAGAGGACAATGCTACTATTAAGCGACAATGCATGCACGGCCACCCCAGACAGGATATCCCTGATTGAGCATGGAGAACGTTACCGAAGCGAACGTTTGCAGGAGACAATGCTTCTATTAGGCGACAGTGCATGCACGGCCGCCCCCGGCAGGCGATCCCTGATCGGGCACGGAGAACGCTATCGGAGCGAACGTTTGCAGGAGACAATACTTCTATTAAGCGACGGTGCATGCACGGCCACCCCCGACAGATGATCCTTGATCGGACATGGAGAAGGCAGCCTGTAACAAGCGGTTTTGCGCAAGCGTGGCTGGACGGAAGCCTGCCAGGCTGATTGCAGATCCGGGCATCAGTTATCGGCTGACGATGTTCAAACAGAAATTATCTGAATACAATATTTTTTACTTTAAATTGGCAGTACGGTATTTCGGCAGAGGGATTTCAAATTCCACACCTGCGCAAAGCCGCTATCGTTAGCTGTCACCCTTGTTAGACACTGCAATCAGACAAAGAATT
>CALMQS010000138.1 GCA_937871285.1 uncultured Sphingobacteriales bacterium
TGCCTTATACATCAAAACCTTCTTCCGGGCTTACCGTTTCAGCAACCAAACATCTGAAATACGGGAATGCTGCCGCCAGTTCAGGTTAGATTCTTCCGGCTCATCAAAAGTTACTGTTATTTTTCCATCACCGGTGAGCGATAAGGGAATGATCCATTCCTTAAAAGTATCCGCTTCTTTATTATAAAGTACAGGAGAAAGCCTTAGCCCGTCAACGCGAAGCAGCGCATCGCCATAACCACAAACACGGATAATATACCGTGCCCCCGGTTCCAGGTTACCGTAATCCAGTACGGGAGCGCCCTGGAATAATTGGAAAGAAAGGCGCTTGCGGCTGAAGCCATTATCCCACCAGGCCACATCGGTAGCATCGTAAGAAATGGTTTTTACCCGCGGACCCTTGCTCACGCTGGAAATATCGTCGTAGTAACTTCCATTGCCGGGGTTTTCCCAGTTGGCAATGGTTTGCAGGGCAGCCATTTGTTCCTCAGGCGTTTTCATTAACTGTATTTTTTTAAATTCATCTGCCAGCCACCAGCGGTTATTCAACGGGTAATCTACATGGTCGAGCACAGCGCCCCTTTCATAATTTTTCGCTTTGTACTTAGGCACGCTGGTTTGTAATCCTATAGATGCGAACAGATCGGTGCATAAATCTTCAATCCTTTTTCTAAGCTCAGGTGCAACCGGCCGGGTGTCTGCTTTATCCACAGTTGCCTGCGCTATATCCATCGCTTCTTTTATGTTTACCGGCTTAACCGCCGCAAGTACATCATTAGCCTGTTGCTCCAAAGATTGTTCATAGATCAGTCTTCTGCGGGTATAAACATCGTAATAAGCACGCAGCAGCAACATCTGCCAGCGCCAGTTCTCTTTGAATTCAGGATGACCGGATTCCAGCTTTTTCCAGAATGAAAAGGTAGCTTCCACTCCGCCGTTTTCGGCCAAAGGGCCTTTCCAGTTGCGTTCCAGCGCGGCAATGCCATCAGCCGCCGGCGCTTCAACAGTACCGCTAAAGAAAAATTTACCGTATTGCTTCAAAATTTCATTTACATCCATTTGCGGGTCCCAGCCCCGCATGCTCCAGATCACTTTGTTAACATCGTCATGACAGCCATCCGAATAAGAAACAAACCCATCGGTAAAGGGGGCATAGGTTTGATGGATCTTCGCAAATGCATAAGGCCGCGGGTTTACCGATTCGCGGCCCAAGGTTAACGCATAGGCCTGATCGAACTCCTCAACAGGGAATTCGCAGCGAACGGAATGCGTAATATCGGGGTACTGCCGGTGCTGGTATTGCTGAGGCAGCCGGTAGCGGGTTTCGGCTATGGGCGGGCTGCCCGGCCCCGATACCACACCCTGCAGCCAGGTGGGTTTTTCCCGGTTGAGATAACGGTAGAAATAATCAACCTGTTCTACACTAAATCCCTGCAGCGAAATCCATATTTTGGCGTTGGGATGGTATTTGATCAGCCTCGTATGTAAGTCTTTGAGAAAAGGTATTACTTCCGAAGGTTGGTTATCGCCGGGGTCGCCTCCGGGGAAAAAAATATGATCGAGCCTCGGGCACTGCCGGTAAAAATTTTCATGCATATCGAGCTCAGCTTTTCGTTTTGCCTTATCCGTGAGGTCGAAGGTAGCCGGCGTCCATACCCAATAGTCCATATCGTATTTCCGGCATATTTCACTGAGCCGGATATTCATTTCGGCGGCCGGTATGGTAAAAAGCGGGCTGGGGGTTTCATCTTCGTGGAAAGGAATACCTTCAACCGCATTGCTTCCAAAAATGGCCAGATCACGGATGTACTGGTCATATTGCGCTACCGTCCAAGCGTCGTAAGAATTAGCGGTTGTACGGTATCCCAACTGGTGGCCGCGAATAGGGTATGCAGGAGAAGAAGCGATATCTGTTCTTTCATTAAGCTGTAGTTTATTACGCGCCATATCAAGATTCCGCAACAGCCATCCCGCCCCAAACAATATACCCCGGTCATCTGCGCCAATGATCCATACTACGGTGCCATTGTTCGTAACGCTGCTCACTATGCGAAATCCTTCCTTTTTATATTCGGCGCCGTTCTTATCCTGCCTGACTGGAATTGCAGTTTCCATCAATTGTTCATCGGCAGATAATACCAAAGCAATAACAGGTGTTCCCTTTTTGGGCCAATTGGCGGTATTTTTAAGCAAAATGCCGGTACGCTTGGCAATCTCTTCCGAAAGCACCTGCGAAACGGTTGCCTGCATGCCAGGCGAAACGGATGGGGATGTGAGGATAACTGCATTTTTCAACTGTATGGGCTGTGCGGCGGATGAAAAGGCAAAGGCCAACAGCAATAAGATGACACCAATGAGCTTTGTGAAAACCCTGTGTACGGGCATATAAGATTGTTGAAGCATATTCCGGAGAGAAAGGAGAAAGGCGAATATACTCAAGCAGGCAGATGGTTATTGCCTGTTGGATAAAAAAGCAGGCCAATAAGAATAAAGGCCTGCATACCAAAACTAACTACAATTTATGATACCTGCTACGCGAAAAAACTTATTTAAATGCTTCAGCAACCGGCTTTCCCCGCCAGCTTTGCGGCGCTTTAAGCTTCAGCAGCCACGCGATGGTGGCACCCGTATCGTAAGTAATAATGGTGCTATTTAGCTGGCGCCCTCTCTGAACGCCTTTACCATAAACGATCCAGGGTATCTGCACTTCATTTAATGATTTGCCGCCATGGCCTTTGTCTTTGCCGCCATGATCTGCCGTTACCAGTATAACCGTGTGCTCCGCTATGCCGGCTTCCTGAACCACATTCACAATTTTACCTATCCGCGCATCTGCTTTTTTCAGCTCGTTAAAATATTCAGGCGTATGATGACCAATGTTATGGCCAACAACATCCGGCTGGTGAAAATGGATAAATGTTAATGCCGGTTTGTGTGATTTTATAATAGCCGCAGCCGTATCGGCACAGAAATCATCATCATCACCGGAGGACACACGTATAGTTGTGGCTTCTTTTTCTACCAAAGGGTTAATGCCCGGCCAGCTATAAATTAACGCAGATATAGCAGCAGGTTGCTGTTCTTTCAATAAACTAAAAACAGTGGGAAACATCCCATACTGGTTGATATCAACAGAAGGTATTTCAGGTACGGCGCTGCCCCATTCCGTATACCCGTGCATGGTAGGTCCCGCCCCCATTAGCATAGAGGCCCAGTTTACCGCGCTCGACGAAGGCAATACCGAACGGGCCTTTAAAGACCATGCGCCTTCTTCCATCATTTTTTTTAAATTAGGCATATCGGCCTGTGGCAAAGCATAACCGCCAAAGCCATCACAACCAATCAATATAACATGCTTTACTTTTTTAGGCTGAGCATACAGAGCTGCCACCAACAGCATACAGAACAACGTAAAAAGTGCTTTCTTCATTTTTGTCATAACCGTATTAGCTTTTATTTCATTACTTAACGTTAGCTCAACCGGCCGGCAGCGTTACAGCAAAAAACGGGGTTTATATATAATAAACTTTTGTTTACTATATATAAAAATACCGAACGGCCAAATTAATCGTATTCATGAATAAAAAAAATTTTTCCCTTTTTATTTTTACTTTATCGGAACTTTTTTGACCAAACGGCTATGACATGAAACGATACAACCAGCCTGTTGAAATGATTATTCAGCAAATGCCCGGAAGAGCAGGCGCTAAAGGGAAGCTGCACCCCGATGCCACAAAAGCGGTACAACAGCAATTAAAAGCGGCAGGGATACCGGTTAGTTCCGTTAAGGAACCGGCACCTGAGATAGCTGTGCGGTCTGCCTCAAAATTTAAGACCACTATGACGGGAAATATATATGTTAAAACAAAAATCAGTGATACTGAGGTGAACCCCTGGGATGTGGCGCATATGTCGCGTACTGCGTTAAACAACAGGCATACCTTTGTAGAACCGGATTTTTTGCAGGAGTTTACCATTAACAAAAAAATAAACGATCTGCCTAAAAAAATAAATGCCAAATCTTTTGGAAGTGATACGAATGATCATGATGCAGACTGGCCGCCGGATAAAAACATCATATGGCATTTGGATGATGCCTGGTCTCAGTTAAAAAAAGCCAGAGAAAGTGTACAGGATAATGATGCGCTTATCCGTATCGCGCATCTGGATACAGGATATAGCGCCACTCATTTTATTGTTCCCGGCAGCGTAAAGAACAATAAGCTGCAACGCAATTTTGTTGACGGAGAAAAGGTGGATGACGCCCACGATCCTTTAACAAGCGGCTTCTTAAAAATGCCGGGGCACGGTACAGGCACACTGGGCATACTGGCCGGCAATACCATTGATTTACGCACGGATAATGGCCGGTTCAACGACTATCTGGGCGCCGCTTGGTTTGCAGAAGTTATTTGTTGCAGGATAGCCGCTTCCGTAGTGTTATTAAAAACAAGCGCGTTTGCAGAAGCGTTGAACTATATTACCCGGATAAGCACCGGCGGCACGCCTGTGCATGTAGCTTCCATGAGCATGGGAGGCGCCCCCTCGGCATCCTGGGCAAAAGCGGTAAATGCCGCCTATGAGGCCGGCATTACACTGGTAACGGCCGCCGGTAATAATTTTAATGGTTTGCCTACACGGCATGTAATTTATCCGGCACGGTTTGGAAGGGTAATTGCAGCATGCGGCGTTACTTACAACATGCAACCTTATGCAAGTCTGAAGCCGGGTGAAATGCAGGGCTGCTTTGGACCAAAGCGGCACATGAAAAAAGCACTGGCGGCATTTACACCTAATGTTCCCTGGGCAGGTACAGCAGAAAATAATATCCGTTTTAACGGATCGGGTACATCGTGCGCGGCACCACAAATAGCAGCAGCAGCCGCTATTTATTACAGGCAGCATTATACAGCGCTCAGCCGGCTTAAGCCCTGGCAGCGGGTAGAAGCCATCCGTTTTGCATTATATACATCCGCCAAAAAAATGGTGCGTAATGCACCGCTTACTTATAATCACTATTTTGGGAACGGCATATTGCAGTCCAATGATGCACTGAGCATAGGTGTAAAAACGAACCTAACAAAAACACCCGAAGATCAGGTACCCTGGTTCCCGGTTTTGAGTACCATCTTTAAAACAAACAATGCACAATCCGTACCGGCCATACAAATGTATAATACCGAACTGGCGCAGTTAGTTTACACTTACCCCGAACTTTCGGCATTAATTGATGACGAAAACCGCCCTTACGAAAAGATAGGTATAAAAAAATGGAAACACTTTACAACAGCCGTAATTGCGCATCCCGGCACGTCTGTTGCTTTAAAAAAAATTCTTGAGCAGGCCCGGATCTGAAATTTATTTTACACTTTTAATACCAACTGCCATGTACGCAAAAAAGATCATCATAACTGCCAAAAGCACGCTTACATTAAAGTACGGTTCAGCGTTTCCGAAAATAAATAAGCTGTTGCAGGCACTGAAAGCAGCCGACAAAAAAAGAGGAATAGCCGCCCGTATTGTTTTTATAGATGATGCAGTATCTGCCAAACAAGCCGGTATTAAGCCCGTAAAGAACGTAACTGCCAGGGAATGTAAAAGAGCGGTGGATGATCTGTATAAAAAATACGTTCCCGATTATATTGTACTGGCAGGTTCTCAGGATATTTTCCCTTTCCAGGATATCCATAACCCTGCCGATGCGGATGGAGATATGACGGTGCCTTCCGACCTGCCCTATGCCTGCGATGCGCCTTACAGCAAGAACATCCAATCCTTTACCGGCCCCACCCGGGTGGTAGGCCGTATTCCGGATGTTCCCGGCGAAAATGATATACAATATTTTACTACCATCATCAATAATATTATAAAAGCCAAACCGCGGAAAGAGGCGCTCTATATGGAGTATTTTGGTATAAGCGCGTATGTATGGCGTAAATCAACCGAGCTGAGCCTGCAAAGCATGGTGGGCAATTACAGTAATTTGCTCCTCAGCCCAGGCTCAGCAACAAGCTATACCGCTGCACAGCTAAAAAAACGCACCCATTTTTACAATTGCCACGGTGCACAAAACGACATGGCATTTTACGGACAAAAAGGAAGCAGCTATCCTGTTGCGATCAGTTCAGCGCAATTGAAAGGGAAGATCAGCGAAGGCACCATAGTAGCGGCAGAATGTTGCTATGGCGCTGAACTGGTAAATCCCGTTCTGCTTCCCCAACCTAATGCATTAAGCATTGCCAATATGTATTTAAACAACAACGCGGTGGCTTTTATGGGCAGCAGCACTATCGCATACGGCCCTGCCGATGCACAGGGACTTGCCGACCTCATAACACAGTATTTTATAAAAAACATTATCGGCGGCGCATCAACCGGCAGGGCGTTGCTACAGGCAAGACAGCAATTTTTAAGCGAATCAGGTCCCCACCTTGATCCCTATGAACTCAAAACCGTTGCCCAGTTTCATTTGCTGGGCGATCCGTCTGTATTACCTGTAATTGACGACAGTGTAAGAAAAATTGTTTCGCAAAACACGGTGCAGAATACCCGGATGAAGCTATTCAATAAAGGCAGCGACCTCAAAAAGAATCTTGCTCCCAGCCATAAAGAAAAAACAGTAACGCCGTCTGCGCATCAAAAAGATCTTAATACGCTGCTGAAGGAAACCGGCTTTACCGCTTACGACAAAAAGGGGTTATATAAAGCCAGTATAAAAACAGGCACCCAGAGCATAGCAGAGAAAAAACTCGCACCCCGCACAGCCAGATTCCGTACTTTCGTTAAAGCCATTTCCACACCGGGTTCCGTTGGTTTTAACAATATTAAAGTACTGGTGGTTAAAGAATCCAGTGAACAATTACTTGGCTGGAGGATTTATGAGCGGAGATAAAAAAAACATAAATAAAATACAGGAGGTACAGCTCTCCGGAAGGGTTGTAATGAAAAAGCTTTCGGAAGGTTCCAAATCGGAACGCAATGCTGTAATGCTGCAAACAAAAAACAAAGCATATGTTTTGAGGAAAATGGGTGGCAATCCATTTAAGGATGCATCGCTTGAAATGCTTGCAGGGAAAAGCATAACAGCCACGGGAATACTGAACCGAAATCTATTTTTGGCAAAAGAGATCAGGGAGGATATATAGTTTTCGGTTTCTGGCTTTTAGTCTTTTCCAAATTCTAAAATTCACCCACTTCCACATTTGCACATTTGCATATTTGCATATTTGCATATTTCCCACATTTTCACATTCAAACCTTATTCCCTCTCAGGAACGCGTCCACCGGCATCCGTTTCTTTCCTTCCAGCTGCAATTCCAGTATTTCAATATATCCATCCCTGCCCGAAAACCGCAGCAGTTGTTTTCCGTCTGACTCATGCCTGCCGGGAGGAATGAGCGGTATAGTCATATCTTTTTTTGCCCGGAAGATCTTTAACGTTTTTTCACCCAGCAAGGTAAAAGCGCCGGGGAAAGGCGATAAGCCGCGTATTAAATTATAAATTTCATTCACCGGCTTATCCCAGTTTATCCGGCAGGTTTCCGTAAATATTTTGGGGGCGTGTTTGAGGTGGTTGGTGGTGAGTGGTAAATGGTGAGTGGTAAGTGGTGAATGGTGCTGCACCGTTTCTTCAATGGTTCCGCCTATCAGTCCGTCTATGGTTTGTACCAAAAGCTTTGCTCCAGTTTCTTTCATCCGTTCGTGCACTTCGCCTGCGGTTTCATCATCACCAATAGCAAAACGTTGCTGCAATAAAATATTACCGGTATCTATTTCGTGCTGCAGCTTAAAAGTAGTTACACCGGTTTCTTTTTCGCCATTGATCACTGCCCAGTTAATGGGCGCCGCACCGCGGTATTGCGGAAGCAGGGAGCCATGTACATTAATGGTGCCCATAGGCGGCATATTCCATACCACTTCGGGCAACATGCGAAATGCAACTACAATTTGTATATCCGCTTTCAATGATCTTAATTCCTCTACAAATAACGGATCCTTCAGCTTCAGCGGTTGCAGGATCTTTAATCCTTTTTCCGCAGCATATTTTTTAACCGCGCTTTCCGTAAGCTTCATGCCCCTGCCGGCAGGTTTATCCGGAGCAGTAACAACCGCAACTATGAGATAGCCTGCCTGCACCAATGCGTCTAATGAGGCCACAGCAAATTCGGGCGTACCCATAAATACGATACGGAGAACTTTACGATCTGGCAGGGAAGATGGTTGCGTTGGCGACATTGGATGCAAAATTACTAAACCGTTATCCGCCCCGCTAAAAATCTTCATACAGCAAATATTTCTTTCTCAACTTTTTAAATGCGGTTAAGCCGGGCTCCCAGCTTTTACGGATATCCTGCTCCGGCACACCGTTTTTAATTTGCTGCCACAATTCATTATTGCCTGCCAATTTATTAAAAAAGGATGCTTCCATTTTGCCGGACTGGGGAATAATAAAGAATTTTTCTTTTTCCGGGAACAGCCGGTATGCTGCTATCAGCCATTGTAATTGCACTTTATTATCCACCTTTTTCAATACCTCATCCGGCGATCCGCTCAAATCCCATCCGTAACAAAGCTGTCCGTATAGTTTTGAGTTCTTAGCCCCTTCGGTTGGATTGGGTGTAAAAGAAAATAAGTTGTTGGGCAAAGATGGATGTCCGAACACCTGGAAGGGCTTCGCTGTTCCCCTGCCTTCGCTTAAAACTGTTCCTTCAAAAAAACAGGTGGAAGGATAAAGATATACAGACTGGATATCGGGCAAATTAGGGGAAGGACGCACCAGCAGTATATATTTACTGTTATGCGTGTAGTTGCCGCACGTAATAATAGTAAGACTGAAGTTTGATGAACTAATGTTTGTTCCGGGTTTTGGGTCAATGTGCACTACAGGTTGCGCTGTTGTTTTTACCGAAAGCATATTTTCTTTCAGCAGCATGTAAGCGTATTCACCAATCGTCATTCCATATACCACGGGTACGGGCTGCATACCAACAAAAGATTTGTATTGCATATCCAGCACAGGTCCGTCTACATAAAAGCCATTAGGATTGGGCCGGTCCAAAATGACCAGCGGTTTATTAAACGCTATTGCGGCTTCCATAAATTCCTGCAACGATGAAATATAAGTATAGAACCTAACGCCCACATCCTGTATATCAAAAACCAGCACATCTACATCTTTAACATCTCCGGCTGCAGGTTTTCGTTTACTGCCGTATAACGAGATAACCGGTATGCCTGTTTTGGTATCGGTGTAATTTCCCACTTTTTCACCCGCATCGGCAGTGCCCCGAAAACCATGCTCAGGCGAAAATATTTTTTTGATAATAACACCACGGCTTTTTAAGGCATCTACCAGATGGGTGTTGTCTGCCATTGAGGTTTGATTGGCAAAAACCGCAACGGCTTTTCCCTTTAATAATTGAATATACTCATCGAAACGCTGTGCACCGGCAATAATATTATCATTTTCATTTATACCGTCTGTTAAGCGGGAAAGAACGGGTTCTTTCCTATTGGATGCAGCCGGTGTATGATAACATGCAATTCCGGTAATAAAAAAAGCCGATAGCGCTATAATGAAATGGTTTGCCGGCATAACATTTAATTAAAAATTATATAGATCACATTATACGAAAAATATACCGCTCAAATATCCTTAAACTTTTGCAGAAAGAGCCGGAATCCTGGGTGCATTTATGCAGTTGCTTTAACTTTTGTTTTCTGATAATCCGGATAATTCATTCTGCTTTTTACAGATTCCTATGCGAAAATTTGAGCTTTTCGCTCCGAAGGTAAATGCACCCATGCGCTTTCCGCCAATACCGGTTGATCCAAACTTCGTACCTTTGCGCAATTGTATTTTCCATTTGTATGAAACAGTTTAATGTTCCTTTCATATACCGTAGTCCGCTTATATCGGCCATAAAACAGAAGCGTAAGCAGCAGGATAAGATGAAGAAAGACTTCACCCCTACCCTGCTTAACCTGGGCAATGTACATATTTACCTGGCAAGGCACTTCGGATTTTGCTATGGTGTAGAAAACGCTATTGAGATCGCTTTCCGTACAGTGGATGAAAATCCGGACAAACGTATTTTTTTACTGAGCGAAATGATCCATAACCCCCACGTAAATGAAGACCTGCAGGAAAGAGGGGTACGGTTTCTCCAGGACACGCATGGAAAGCAATTGTTACCTTTTGAATCGCTTACACCCAACGATATTGTTATTACCCCTGCTTTTGGCACTACACTCCATATTGAAAAGCAGCTAAATGATATAGGGCTTGAAACCAAACAATTTAATACTACCTGCCCTTTTGTTGAAAAGGTATGGAACCGTTCCGAACAAATTGCAAAAAGAGGGTACAGCATTATAATACACGGAAAGCCCCGGCACGAAGAAACACGGGCTACCTTTTCACACAGCGCCGTTAACGCTCCCGCCGTAGTAGTAAAAGACATGGAGGAAGCTATAGCACTGGGGAAATATATTACCGGTGAAAAAACGGCTGCACAGTTTAGCAGCGAATTTGAAGGAAGGTTTTCAGAAGGATTTGACCCGGCGGAGCACCTGCAGCGCATTGGCGTAGTAAACCAAACCACCATGCTGGCAGCCGATACACAGGCTATCGCGGATTATCTTAAACAGGTAATGATACAACACTACAGGCTAACCGAAGCTACCCTGGCAGAACATTTTGCCGACACAAGAGATACGCTCTGCTATGCTACCAATGATAATCAAACCGCCGTTTCGGGAATGCTGAACACCGATGCCGATATTGCCCTCGTAATAGGCGGCTATAACAGCTCCAATACTTCCCACCTGGTAGAATTATGTGAAGAAAAATTACCCACTTATTTTATTAGCAGTGAAGCCAAGATCCAGTCTAAAGAAAAAATCCTTCATTATAATTTTCATACAAAGGAAGAAGTGCTGACAACGGGCTTTCTTCCCCTGAATATCCCGGCAAAACTGCTTATTACCAGCGGCGCCTCCTGCCCCGATGCGCTCGTGGAAGATGTGATCAGGAAGATCGCTTCTTTTTACCATGCGGAAGATAAAATTGAAGCATTAATCCGGGAATGGACTTCAGGGGCTTCCATTCCCACGTAGTAAGGGGAATACGCTCCTTTAAGAACTTAGGATTTAATATAGCCATCAGGCAACACGCCATGAATTTTTCTTTGTATTCTATGTGACTATGTTTGTGCCATGCAAGTTCTTTCAAAGATGGAGAAGAGAGTCGTAAAGATT
>CALMQS010000139.1 GCA_937871285.1 uncultured Sphingobacteriales bacterium
GCTCGATCTTTTTGAACATTTATAAAAATGTCAACCTATTTTAGGCACGCACAGGTTGCACACAGTCTTTCCCTGAAACCTGAAACCTGCAACCTCTTTTAAATATCATACTTGCTCAGCCTCCTGTACAACGCGGTTCTGGTTAAGCCCAGTTCCTTTGCCGCTTTGGTAATATTACCATTGTGCTTTTCAATAACCCGGAGGATGGCATTTTTTTCTATAGCGCTCAGGTTCAGCTCATCCGCTTCCTGAGCAACGGCAGCGCCTGATTCTATGGGCGAAAAGATAAGATCGGCGGCTTCCAGGCTTTCTCCGTCCGACATAATTACAGCACGCTCTATCGTGTATTGCAACTCACGCACATTGCCCGGGTAATGATACTGCTTCAGCTTTTCAACAGCCGATGCATGTAATACCAGGGAAGGCTTTAAATATTTGGATGCATATACCTGCACAAAATGCCTGACCAGCAGTATAATATCATCCTGCCGCCTACGCAATGGCGGAACCGTTATTTCAACTGTATTGATACGGTATACCAGGTCTTTCCGGAACCGGTTTTCATTTGCCAGCTCACTGAGCGGCAAATTGGTGGCGCAAATAAGGCGGATATCTACAGCAACGGGCTGGTTGGACCCCAGGCGTGTTACCTGCCGGTTTTGCAGAACTGATAATAGTTTAGCCTGCTGCTGAAGCGATATATTACCAATTTCATCTAAAAACAATGTGCCGCCGTTGGCCGACTCAAAACGGCCGGGGCGATCTTCCTTAGCATCTGTAAAAGCGCCTTTTTTATGTCCGAACAATTCACTTTCAAATAAAGACTCCGTTAAAGCGCCAACGTCTACTTTTATATATGCCTGGTTTGCCCGTAAAGATTGCTGATGAATGGCTTTCGCTATCAAATCCTTACCTGTTCCGTTTTCTCCCAATATCAAAATATTGGCATCCGTGGGGGCAATTTTATTGATCTTATAAAAAATATCCTGCATCACTTCCGACTTGCCTATTAATTCGGAACCTGTAACTGCGCCGGGAAGCTGCGACGAATTTTTTATTTGCGCCCCGCCCTTTTGCTTCAGCGTTTCTTTTATGGTAGTAACCAGCTTTTCGTTATGCCAGGGCTTTACCATAAAATCGGCGGCGCCTTCCTTTAAGGAACGCACCGCAAGGTCAATATCGCCATAGGCGGTAATCATAATTACCGCTGCATCTGACCCCAGCTCTTTTATTTTACGCAACCAGAATAATCCCTCATTACCGGTGTTAATAGAACTGTTGAAGTTCATATCCAGCATAATCAGGTCAAAGTGTTGCTTTGTTAAGAGCCAGCGCAGGTTTTCGGGATTTTTTTCAGTAACTACCGATGCGGCTTCTGTTTTTAACAGCAGCCGCACCGCCGTAAGCACATCCTGATCATCGTCTATAACCAGTATAGCAGCATTTTTTAAATTCATTGTTCCTTTTTTAACTCCGGGAGCTTTGCAATACTAAAGTAAACGAAAAGGAGGTTAAAACATAAATATGGGAAGGGAGATTCTACAGGGATGAACGGCATAGGGAGGAAAGCCCGAAGGCATATATCCGAAATCCGAAGCGAAGTGCAACCAAGAGCGTCTTTGCATCTCCAAATTTAGTTAGATTTGTAGCAGCTAAAGCCTTGCCCTAAAGGGTATAGCTTCAACTAACGTATTGAGACCAGTGAAATGCCATCTCAGCACTCAATTAAAATAGCTAAACCAAAAACGATAAACCACAAATCACAAAATCCAAAGGAATCCAATCTTATATCTTAGCGTTTCTTAAATTTCAAATCCCTCATGCCTGAATACGAAATACTTTACAAATTGCTCGACCTGGCAGGTACTTTCGCATTTGCAATAAGTGGCGCCGTTGCGGCAAAACACAGGGAGCTGGATATGTTTGGCATTTTTGCCGTGGCATTTACCGTTGCCTGTGGCGGCGGAATAATCCGCGACCTGTGCATAGGCGCTATTCCACCGGTTGGGTTATCGGACTGGCGCTATTTAGCGACTGCCATGCTGGCCGCATTAATGACCATAGGACTGCATGCGCTTGTGGAAAGGCTGTACCAGCCTGTATTGCTGTTTGATGCGCTGGGCTTATCCTTATTTGCCGTTTCAGGCGCACACAAAGCGCTTTTGTACGGTCATAATGCTGAAGTAGCCATCCTGCTGGGTATGATGACAGCAGTGGGGGGTGGCGTGCTGCGCGATGTGCTGCTTAACCGTATTCCCGTTATATTCCAAAAAGAGATATACGCTTCCGCTGCCCTGGTGGGTACTATAGTGGTAGTAGCAGGAACATACTTTCGTTGGCCCGATACCGTAGTGTCGTTAACTGCTATTATATTATGTTTCACCCTTCGCTTTTTAGCGCTCCGCTACCACTGGAACCTTCCTGTTTTTAAGGATAAGCAAACTGCCAATGATTGATAAAACCCAAAGCCCGGAATTCGGAAAGAAGCACCAGGAAACAAGCAGGTACAGCTGGTTCTGGGCCTGCCAATGATGTATTTTTTGAATGGTTGATTATCAGCACTGGAAAATTTAGCGTCATTGCCTTATTGATTAGGAATTCATTCTGTAATACTGTAATTTTAAATATGCATTATTGCGGCAGATCGTGTAACACGAACCGCTACATGTTCATCCAACTAAATATAATTTTTGAGTTATGAGTGAAACGATTAATACGGCAACGGCAAAAGTTAACAGCAGGCAGCCCAGCGTGTTCATTATTCTGAGAATCGCATTGGGCTTGATCTTATTCTGGAAGTCTTTCAATTTTATACGCGACACTGCTATTGCCCAAACGTTGATTGAGCATACGGGAGTTGGTGTTTTTTCAGCCAATGCGAACGTGCTGGCACTGGTAATCACCTATCTCGGCCTGCTATGCGGCTTTTTCATATTTATAGGACTCTTTACAAGAATAGCAGCCATCGTTCAGCTCCCCGTTCTTATTGTGGCGGTAATCTTCGTGAATATGCGAAGTATCGGCGAAAATAAATTTGAATTCTTCCTGTCTCTTATTACACTGCTGCTGCTTATTTTATTTGCCATAAAGGGAAGCGGTTTTTTTTCTGCAGATGAATATTTCCGGCGGGGAGCGGCGCAGGACAGAAGGGCAAAAAAAGCCATGAATTAATTTTATAGCAACGGCGATACCAGTCTCGCTGTTTTTTCAAGCAACTGTTTCCAGGCGGGACGATTTTCCCATGCCGCAGCATCAATTTTTCCGGCAGCTGAAATATCTTCGTAGAAAATATCCGACAGCTCACCGGCAATTGCATTGTCATACACAATTGCATTTACTTCAAAGTTCAGATCGAAGCTCCTGTAATCCATATTCGCCGTTCCAACTATGGCGATCTTTCTGTCGGCAACCAGTGTTTTAGCATGAACAAATCCCTTGTTGTATAAATAAATTTCAACACCGGCTTTCAGCAGGTCATCGTAATACGATCGGGCAGCCGCATTTACCAGCACGGAATCTGAAACGCCCGGCACAAGGAGCTTTACAGCAACCCCTCCCAGCGCAGCCACCGACAGTGCGTCAAGCAGGCTTTCCCCCGGAATGAAATAAGGTGTGGTGATCAGTATTTCTTCCGTTGCCAGGTTAATGGCCTGAAGCAGCGAAAATAAAATGGTAGGTGTATCCGAATCAGGGCCGCTTGCCGCTATCTGCACTACTTTATTGCCATTAACAGCGGGGGAGGATGGACGTGGGAAAAACAGGGCATCGGGCTGCAGCTTGTCATTTGCGCAAAAATTCCAGTCACATAAAAAAAGATACTGCAGGTAATACACGCCGGGGCCGTCAATCCGCAAATGCGTATCGCGCCAGAAAAGTTTATTGCCTCCCCCAGCATTGTTGATGTACCTGTCGCTCACATTAATGCCGCCCACAAAAGCGGTGATCCCGTCTATGACTATAATTTTACGGTGATTGCGGTAATTAAGCCGGTTAGCCAGCGCTATAAAAATGACTTTATAAAAAGGAAAAGCGCTTACTCCCGCCGCCCGTAAGCGGGGAATTAACTTTTTTCTAACGGACCGGCTGCCAAAATCGTCATATATAAAGCGAACGGTTACTCCTTCTCCGGCTTTTTGAATTAATGCATCCGCTATTGCAGCTCCTATTTCATCATCTTCATAAATATAATATTCTATATGAATGTGGTGTTTGGCCTGATGAATAGCGCTTAACACTTCAGGAAACTTATGCTCCCCGTTCACCAGCAGCTTAACCTCATTACCAGCGGTAAGCGGGCTCTGGCTGTCTTTAACCAGCATAACGGCCAATTCCCTGCTGCTTTGCATATCGGCGCTGCTTTGATCAAATGTATATTTTGAATACCGGTAGATATCCTCCTTTAATTTTGCCGACATACTGTCATCAGCGATCAGCTTTTTAGTGTACATTTTTCTTTTCCGGTAGTTAATGCCGAAAGAAAAATAGAAGAGCATGCCTCCAAACGGAATAAAGATAGCGAGCAGCAGGTAAGCTAAGGTTTTGGTGGTGCTGCGGGTATCATAAATAATACGCAGGCAAACTACTACCAGCATGATGAGGTAAATAATTTCGAAAATAAGTAACCAGTTCATATGTTTATTTGAGCGATGATATGCTATCCGGTAATATAACCATTCTTTAATTTATGTAATTTCATTTATTATTTAATACGCCCCGCGGTCTTTACAAGAAATGTTGTAGCCTTACCGGTTAGACGAGGATCATGAAGCCGGTAAAATGATCGGCCCGGCGGCAACCTTCCCCTTTAGCTGTTGAACAATGAAGAAACAGAACATGAGGCATCATATCAAAAGAATGGGCCACCCGGCTCAAAAAGTAACCTCGCTCAACGAGGGGCCCTGGCGCTGGGCCGTTGGCGTGCAGGCAGGAGCTGCTATGGGTTTGCCGGTTGCATTATTTACTTTCCTCGGGAACCAGTCGCTCGGATTAATGGCGTCACTGGGTGGTTTCACTGCGCTGTATTGTGCAGCCAGGAGCACACGCGAACGCATGCTTGCGCTTCCCTTAGTTGCAGCAGGGCTGGTGGTGGCATCGGCCCTGGGCGTGCTTTGTTCGGGTAATGAATGGCTCAGCATGGCCTGTCTTGTAGTAGTAGCCGCGCTTGCCTGTATCCTTACGATGGGCAGCGGCCTTGGCCCGCCCGGTCCCATCATGTTTATACTTGTAGCCGCCGTTAGCAGTCACTTAGCCGCCCCCGTTAGTTTGGGAGGGGCTGCCATTCCGGGTTATACCATTCCAATGCTCGTTGCCTTTGGGAGTATCCTTGCTTACCTGGTAGTTATGGCCATGCAAGCCCTGCCGCTCCTGCGTAATCCTGCAGCCGGGCTTTCACCACTTTCATTACGCATTCGATTAGATAAAACCGGAAAGGTGATTACCGCCCGCATTGTTGCCGCGGTTATTGTAGCTGAACTGGCAGCCACGCCCCTTGAGGCGCACCGTGCTTACTGGGTGGTGATCGTAGCAGTAGCTATATTACAAGCGGTTAAAGACAGGCGGCTCACAACGGTAAGAGCCATCCAGCGCGTATTGGGAACACTTCTTGGTATTATATTATTTGAATGTATTCTTTTCATTCCTCCTTCCCCTTTCCTGCTGGTTCTGATCATTATGGTTCTGCAGTTTGCAACCGAAGTGGTAGTAACGCGCAATTATGTGCTGGCACTCATTTTCATTACACCGCTTGCATTAGCTAATTCTACCATCGGACATGCTGCTAATGTAGCCGCAACAAGGCAGGGAAGAGTATTGGATACCCTGCTGGGCGCCGCTATTGCCATGTTAGTGCTTTGGATAGCGGAATCGCTGTGGAAGAAGATGTATAAGCCTAAAAAAGCGTAGCATCCCGGGCCGGCTTATACTATAAATGACGAAGGTTAAATAACCAGTAAAATGTATGCCAAACACGAATTGTTACAACAATCCATGTATTCAGTGATCCCGGCAGAAGCTACGCCTTACCTGTTACGGTATTCTTTTGGCGTTATTCCTTCAATACGTTTAAATAGTTTTATAAAGTGGTTCAGGTTATTGAACCCCGACTGGTAGCAGGCTTCCGAAATACTTATGGCAGAATCCACCAGAATATTTTTAGCAAGATTAATGCGTTCATGAAGTATATATTCAAGGGGACTAATCCCGAAATTTTCACGAAATGAATGAAAGAATGCGGACTGACTCATACAGGCTTCCCGTGCAAGCGTTTTTATATTCAGCTTTTCCGATAAATTTTTTTTGATGTAATGAATAACCGGCGCAAATCTATGGTTCTGAACAGGAGCGGGAACGGCAAGATTTTGCGTTTGTATAACACGAAGCAATAATATTTTAAGCGACAGATCTGCCAATGCATCCTTTGCTATGTTATCCTCCATGCTGATGCTGGTAAGCTTATTAAGGCTTTGCGCCAGTTCCCGGTTATTCCTGAAATGATACTGGCTAAAATTCAGCTTCCATTCAAAAGGCAGCTCTTTATTAGGATAGGCTTCATTTAAAAAATTCAATGTCCGGTATACCATATCCCATTCCAAAACCAAAGTAATACATTGCACTGGATGTTTTTCATCTGCTTCGGGGAAATCTACTTTCATGGAAACGCCTTCAGGAAGGATAATGGTTTCCCCGGGCAAAAAATCGAATGCTGTTTCTGAAGATAAAGACATTCGTTTTTTCCCTCTCATCATACTTGAAATAACCAGTCCGTTATGAGACAATGACACATCGCAACAGGGGTGGCAGGTCTCAAAAATATTGAGCTCGCAATGTTTGAGGTTAAAAACACGACGATGTTCTACCCTGCTTTCCAGCACCGTATTATCGCTCAGATTGATGGGATGTAACAAACAGATATGTTCCATAAAAAAGCATTTTGGATCAAACCTTTTAAAGGAGTGGGCAGCAGTTGTTGCAAAAGGTATAGTAAGTGCTATGAATTTACAACATTAACTCTGCTATGGGCCGTTAAAGCGTTTATTTTTTAAAAACTATATTAAAAACAAGGCTCCCGGTAAACAGGAGGATAGTTCTATTTTAAAGCAGGATCGTTCACAAACCGGGAGGGCAGGTTCATTAGCTTTGAAAATATTTTCAGGTGATTAAATTCTACAGCATTATGAGCATTACATTATCAAAAGCAAAAGAAATTATTGCTGCCGCCGAAAAAAAGGCAGTGCAGATAGGACAGCCTATGAATATTGCAGTGGTGGATGCAGGAGGAAACTTAATAGCACATGTACGTATGGACGGCGCATGGCTGGGGAGTATAGACATATCTATTAAAAAAGCCTTTACCTCCAGGGCATTCGATATTACTACAAAGGACCTGGGCGAAAATGCTCAGCCTGGCCAACAGTTTTACGGCATTCATGCCTCCAATGATGGTAAGATAATGATTTTCGCGGGTGGTATTCCGCTTAAGAAGGACGGTACAGTGGTTGGCGCTATTGGTGTTAGCGGAGGCTCGGGCGTGCAGGATCATTCTGTTGCCGAAGCAGGTGCATCGGCCTTTTAAAAACGCAGGGCGGGTATTGTAATCAGTAAGCCGGTTTAAAAAACAGGTGAACAAATGCAATAGAAATTCTTTTATCTTAAAAAATATTTTTATGAGTCAGAATCATGGCGTTGCTTATGTTAAACCCGGAGTAGTTGAAGTAAGAGAAATTGAGTTCCCTAAACTGGCTTTAGGCAACCGTAAATGCGAACACGGGGTGATCCTTAAAATTGTATCCACCAATATATGCGGAAGTGATCAGCACATGGTACGCGGCCGTACTACTGCACCGGCGGGGCTGATCCTCGGGCATGAAATTACGGGCTTAGTGATTGAAGCAGGCAGGGATGTTGAATTTATTAAGGTAGGCGACCTCGTTTCCGTACCATTCAATATTGCCTGCGGAAGGTGCCGCAACTGTAAGGCAGGGCAAACCGGCATCTGTTTAAATGTAAATCCCGGACGCGCCGGTGCCGCCTATGGCTATGTAGATATGGGAGGATGGGTAGGCGGACAGGCAGAATATGTGATGGTTCCCTATGCCGATTTCAACCTGCTTAAATTTCCGGATAGTGACCAGGCAATGGCAAAGATCAAAGACCTGACCCTCCTGTCTGATATTTTTCCTACCGGCTTTCACGGCGCAGTAACTGCGGGAGTAGGCCCGGGTTCTATTGTTTATATAGCCGGCGCAGGCCCGGTTGGCCTGGCATGTGCAGCTTCCTGTCACCTGCTGGGAGCCGCATTGGTAATTGTTGGAGATATGATTGATGAACGCCTTGCCCAAGCAAGAAGTTTCGGTTGCGAAACGATTGACCTGAAGAAAGATGCAACGCTTGCAGAACAAATTGAACAGATTGCGGGCGTGCCCGAAGTGGATTCCGCAGTTGATTGTGTTGGCTTTGAAGCTAAGGGTCATGGGCATAACAGCAATACCGAACAACCGGCAACCGTTTTAAATTCAATTATGGAAATTACCCGGGCCGGAGGGCAGTTAGGTATACCCGGGCTGTATGTAACGGGAGACCCCGGAGCTGTGGATGAAGCGGCAAAAAAGGGAAGTTTAAGTATACGGATCGGTTTGGGATGGGCTAAATCCCATTCCCTGCATACGGGTCAATGCCCTGTAATGAAATACCACAGGAAGCTGATGAATGCTATTTTGTATGACAAGATAAAAATTGCAGATGCCGTAAATGTAGAAGT
>CALMQS010000140.1 GCA_937871285.1 uncultured Sphingobacteriales bacterium
TGCTGCATGACCGCAACAACTGCACTATGCTTTTCTTACATAATTACTTCGTGGCGTTACCGCAACTACGCCGCATTTCCCGTAATATATTTTACAAGCGACCTTTTGGCAACAGGCAATAAGGTTTCTTCTAACGGAAAGCTCAAACCGGTTTCAATGCAATACACTGCCGGATTAGGCAAATCCTTCCTGCTGCGGATGAGCTCCGTTTTTATGTGCTCAAAGGTATGAACGATGTTTCTTTTCCATTGTGCAATAAAGGAGGTTTTGATACTACGGTATTTCTCATCATGTTTTTCAAAAATGCTCAGCCGGTACTGGTATACATAGGTTTGATGATGAGAGCCATTGCACAGAAAAAAATATCCTTCCCTGTTCTCCAGCGGGATGATCCCTACCGGTGCGATATTGAGCTTGTCTTCCACAAATTCGTATATCTCGGCGCCGCTTTTAATGGTTGAGTTCATCAGGTTAACAGCGTATGCTATAATATCCTCCAGCTCTTTCATCATTTCATCGTCTTCCACAATTTTTTCATACAGCAATTGCAGCTTATCTATATTTACTCCGGTAAAACGTTTGGGAAACTGCTCCTGCAGCATTTCCTTATTATGTTTAAAATGCAGGATATTGTTGTGATGAAAAATGATATCGGATAACTGCGGGTAAAGCTTGTTTTGCGTAAACTCTTTATGTATCTCCTGCAGGTAGGCAAGCAGGGTATATTTTTTTAATTCAAAATCAATGTAGCCTTCCGCGAACCAGGTTTGGGATAAAGTCTTCATAATTGTATGGGTTAGTTTACCGAATATAAGAAAAATGTAAAAACCTTCCAATCAACTATAAGTAAAAAGACCAGCCTCAAGTAGTGTGCTTATTTTTTAAGCCACAGATTTAACCTTCCTGTAACTGTTCATATCCTTTACCTTATGGTAACGGTTTTATTGCCGCGGTTATTTTAAAAAAGGAGAAAATATAAACGAACAAAGCCACTGTCCTGAACCTTGCAACCTGCAACTTGTACCCTGAAACCTGTCCGCAACTCAAAAACTCCTGTTCACATCAAAATTTTCCATTTCATGGGCTACCGCTGTAAGAAATGTAGCGCCAAGCGATCCGTCTACTATCCGGTGATCGTAAGAAAGAGAGAGGTACATCATATGCCGGATGGCAATGCTGTCGCCCTGTTTGGTTTCTACCACTACCGGGCGTTTTTTGATGGCACCAATTGCCAATATGGCCACCTGCGGCTGATTGATGATGGGCGTACCCATTAAGCTGCCAAAGGTTCCTACGTTAGTTACTGTAAAAGTTCCGTTTTGGGTATCATCGGGGCGGAGCCGGTTGTTCCTGGCGGCATCGGCCAGGCGGTTTACTTTTTTAGCGAGTCCGGTAAGGTTCAGCATATCTGCCTCCTGTATAACCGGTACAATAAGATTACCGTTGGGTAAAGCAGTTGCCATGCTGATATTGATATCTTTTCGTACAATTATTTTATCGCCCTCAACACTGGCATTAAGCCAGGGGTATTTCTTAATACATTTAATAATAGCTTCAATAAACAAAGGTGTAAAAGTCAGCTTCTCTCCTTCCTGCTTTTCAAAGGCCGCTTTTACCTTTTCACGCCATAACACCATGCTGGTTACATCGCATTCTGTAAAGCTGGTTACGTGTGCGCTGGTACGCTGGCTTTCCACCATATGCTTTGCAATAAGCCTGCGCGTCCGGTCCATCTCAATTACTTCCACATTACCGCTATACTCCGGTTGTGGCGTATCTTCTGCCTTTTCAGGCACAACAGGCTGCACGGTACTTCCAACTGGCTCCTCGATGGGAATGCTTTGCGGCTGTGCAACGGTTTCCGTTACGCCACCACCCGATTTAGCGGCAATCCATTGAAGGATATCCTTTTTGGTAACACGTCCTTCATTGCCCGTGCCGGGTATTTTCTCAAGATCCGACAGACTTACTCCCTCATTAGCTGCAATATTTAAAACAAGGGGAGAATAGAACCGGGCGCCTCCTGTTTTAGGTGGCATGGCTATATGCGATGGCTGATAAGGTACTTCTTTTATCTCTTCTTTTTCGGGTGATGTTTGTATTTCGGATACGATTGCCTCCGGGATCTGAGACTGTTCTTCCACGCCGTTCTCTGATCTGATCTTTGCGATAACGGCGCCTACAGGTACCACATCATTTTCACGGTACAACAATTCTTCCACTATCCCTTCCGCGGTAGAAGGCACTTCACTGTCTACTTTATCCGTGGCAATTTCCAACACGGTTTCATCCACTTTTACATGATCGCCCGGCTTTTTACTCCAGTGTAAAATGGTAGCTTCCATGATACTTTCGCCTAACTTAGGCATTACCAGGTCAACTATCGCCATATTAGAATTTTAGTTATCGTTAAGATTCAAAGGTAAGTATTGCTGTGCAATTAGGAACCAGCAGATACATATGTGAATATTTTTATAATAACTCTTTTTGCACGCCTGTATTGCCCGGTGTTACGGCAACGAAATCCCTTCATCGGTCATCAGCTTACGCAACAGGTTTAAAGCATAGTGCGAGGTCATTTCAATATTGCGCGCCCTGTCGTAACGGAAATGAAATATTGCAGTCATTATCCTGTTACGGCTTCCCGCCGCTATCCATACGGTTCCTACCGGTTTTCCGGCTGTACCTCCGTCCGGGCCCATGATGCCTGAAGTAGCAATGGCGTAATCTGTTTGCATTTTTTCCATAACGCCGCTCACCATTTGCTTTACGGTTTCTTCACTTACAGCACCCACCAACTGCAGGGTGCCTTTTTGCACGCCCAGTACATTTTCTTTTACTTCGTTGGCATAGCTTACCACGCTCCCTTTAAACCACGCAGAGGAGCCTGCAACGGAAGTAATGAGGTGGGCAATATATCCTCCTGTGCAACTTTCTGCCGTAGCAACGGTTTGTTTGTTTTGCAGCAACATTCTTCCTGTTACCTGTGCAAGCGTAATATCTTCGTCCGCTACCAGCCATTCGGCTACAAGCGCTTTTAATTTTTTAAACTGGATATGTAGTGTTTCCTGCAACCGGCTGCTGTTATTGTCGCTGCCGGTTATGCGTAACCGAACCATACCATAATTGGGCAGGTAGGCTAATTTAAGATGAGCAGGCAGTTGCGCTTCCCAGTCTTTAATGGCTTCTGCCAGGAAGGATTCGCCAATGCCAAAAGTAAGCAGGGTACGATGGTCAATAAAGGGAAAAGTAAAATGCTGCTGCAGGTGAGGAATAACATAATCCGTCATCATCCCTTTCATTTCATGCGGTACGCCCGGCATGCTTACAAATATCTTTCCGTCTTTCTCAAACCACATACCGGGGGCTGTTCCCCGGTTATTGGGGATAACCGTACAATTATTGGGCACTTCGGCCTGTTTAAGATTACGCTCTATTACCGGGCGGTTCAGTTTTGCAAAAATGGCTTTCACATTGGCAAGCGCCCCGTCGTCAACAACCATTGAACCGCCAAAGTATTCACAAAGCACGGGTTTCGTGATATCATCGGCGGTAGGGCCCAGTCCGCCTGTTATAAGAATAATAGCAGCGTTGCGGCTTTCTTCATCAAGGGCATGAATGATTTCCGCTTTACTATCGCCAACGGATACCCTGCGCCTGAGCCATATTCCTGTTTTGTTCAGTTCCTGTGCTATCCAGGCGCTGTTGGTATCTATAACCTGCCCGATCAGCAGTTCATCGCCAATGGTAATAATGGAAGCGTTTATTTTGAGGGGATCATCAAAAGAATCAGATATCTGTGCCATCATAAATTTCCTGCAAGGTAAGCGTAAAGTCTATCGTTTGAATCCTTAGCGCACCTTCTTCAGCTATATTTTCAAAGGCCCAGGAATGATCCGGCTGCCTGCGGGAAACGATCACCAATTTCCTGAGGGTGTCAATCATGATGTATTCCTTTAGCGAAGGGATTTCACGGTAAAAGAAAAATTTTCTGCCCTTATCCATGCTGCCGGTAGAAGGAGAAAGTATCTCAAATATTACGGAAGGATTAAGCAGGGTATCAAATTTATCATCTTCTAATTGAGGCTCACCGCATACAATTACCGCATCCGGGTACATGTATGCGTCTTGTAAGGGTGTGCTAACACGCATATCGGCAGGAAGTATCCCGCAATACCTGCCTTTTAAAAAATAGCCCACTTCCCGGTACAGGTTTATGGCAATCCTGTTATGCTTTAAACCGGCCCCGGCCATGGCAATAATGTGCCCGTCATAATACTCACTCCTGCTTCCTGCTGTTCGTTCCGCTGCGAGGTATGCTTCCGGGGAGATATAATTGTATTTTAGCGCCGGTTCTTTAACTTCATTTTCCATACTATAAATTTAATTATTTCCTGTTTAGCAATAAATAATTTTTATGATAAGAAAAAAGGTTCCGGGTTTGGGCAATGCGGTATCAGCATGTATCCTGCTTATGGTTGTATTATTGCCCATAACAAATATTTACGCGCAAAACATTACCCAAAAGCTGCAAAAAGCATTCCTCATGTTTGAGGAAGACAGCCAGTTGGCGCATGCCGTCAGCTCATTGTATGTAATAGATGCGGCAACCGGAAAAGTAGTGTTTGATAAAAATTCGCGGATTGGTCTTGCGCCCGCTTCCACCCAAAAAGTAATCACCAGCGCCACCGCTTTTGCCCTGCTGGGAAAAGATTTCAGCTATACCACATCATTTGCTACCAACAATCTCGACAGCACTTTATATATTTTTCCTTCCGGCGATCCTACATTGGGCAGCGAGAGATGGGAGAATACAAAAGCGAATGCAATATTAAACCGGATCACCCGCTCGCTTGAACAAAACAAAAAAAACATTAACACCATAGTCATAGATAACAGCAGGTGGGAGTTTGATTATATTCCTGATGGCTGGATATGGCAGGATATAGGTAACTACTACGGCGCAGGCTGTGAAAAATTAAACTGGCGCGAAAACCAATATGACCTGCTGTTGCAATCCGGCAAAGCCTTAGGCGACTCTGTTCGCATGGTAGGCGCCAATCCTAAATTATACGGATACAGCCTCCGGTCGGCAGTAACCTCGGCAGCCAGGGGAACGGGAGACAATGCGTATATCTATTTCCCTTTAAATGATACTGCGGGAATCGTTAAGGGAACCATTCCCGTAAACGAAAATGCCTTTGCCATATCGGGAGCATTTCCCTCAGGCGCCAGGCAATTCATTGCCGAATTAACAGATAAAATGATAAAGACAGGCGTAGGGGAAACAGTTCCTGAAATAAAACAGGCAGCTCTTCCCGGGGCTGAAGATTATACCATCATTCATACGGAAATTTCTCCCCCGCTGGATTCTATCATTTACTGGTTCAACAAAAAAAGCATTAACCTGTATGGAGAGGCATTGCTGAAAACAATAAGCTATAAGGAAAGCGGCTATAGCGCCACAGACACAGGCGTTACCGTTGTAAAAAATTTCTGGAAGCAAAACGGCATTAACGCCGCAGAATTAAATATAGTGGATGGCTCAGGGCTTTCTCCCCTGAACAGGGTTACCACCCACGCACAGGTTCAGATACTGCAATACGCCCAAAAGCAAAGCTGGTTTCCTTCTTTTTTAAAATCATTGCCCGTATATAACGGCATGAAAATGAAAAGCGGCACCATCAGGAATGTAAAAGGATTTACCGGTTACCATACTTCATCTAACGGCAGCAGTTATATTTTTTCATTTTTGGTGAACAACTATAACGGTCCGGCATCATCACTGGTGCGTAAGATGTATACCGTACTGAATGCGTTGAAGTGAGGTGTAAGGTAGAAGGTATGAGGTATAAGGTATGGCTGACAGCCTTCTTCGGATTTTGGTTCTTAAACGTCATTAAGACCTTAAACGGATCTGAATACTGCCTAATATTTTAAAAGGTGGAAGTAATCTCCCAATGGCGGAGGCTGATCATCTTATTAGTGGTTTATCGTTTGTGGTTTACTGTTGGGATTTCGCTTCAGGTTCGAATTCCCGACTTCGGGCTTTTTCAATTTATTTGGTACTTGTGATTTGTCTTTTGGTGCTTTGTATTCACTTCGGATTTTGAACTTTCTGCTTCGGATTTAGCATTTGAATTTTATCCGCCCCGGCGGACAAGCTTGCCTGCCGCAGGCAGGTTTGGTTCTTGTCATTTGGTTCTTGATGCTTTGTATTTCCCCCGGCTTGGGGATTTCAGGCTTCGGATTTGTGGTAGTCAGGTATCAGCTATTAGTTGAGTGTGTCTTGTCCTTAGACCCCACTCCCATTTTCAAATCATCACCTTTTCACATTTCTCATTCTGCAACCAGTAACTTGTACCCTGAGACCTGAAACCTCATACCCCATCCTCACTTCCCCATCATTCCATCTGCACTGGCCTTACCCGGACCCACTAACAGTATAACTAAAAAACCGGTAAGGTAGAGCGCAGCCTTTTCACCAGCTCCAAATATCGCGGCATCATGCGCTTTAAATAAAGCAACGCTCATTCCAATAATAAGCGGTATTACCGTAAAGCGGGTGAACAATCCTATAATAACAAATATAGCACAGAAGAACTCTGCAAACAGGCTGAGAGAAAGCGACACCGTGCTGCCCATTCCCAGAAAATTCATAAACGTGTTTTTCTTTGCTGCAAAATGCACCAGTTTATCGTAACCGTGCGGCAGCATCATCAGTCCCAGTCCCGCACGAAGTACTAACATGGCAATATTGAATGCCCAGTCGGTATAACCCGTAGATAAAAGTTTTTTCATCTTTTTATTTTGAAGAGGCAAAAATAAGAGATACCAACCTTTTATCCACAAGTGTTTTGGAATGGTTATTGCAAAATCTGTTCAGTGTACCTTAGCGTTTGCTTTTACTTTAAGAAATTTGTAACAAAAGAGCATTGAACTTCGTGCAATCTGCAAAACCGCAGCAACGTTGTACGATAATCACCACATGTATGCAAGGACGTTTCATTTATATTACGATGGCGCTGTTATGTATTTCAGCCGCCGCCACCGCGCAGCAAACAAGGATTTATACTGATCCGCAGGCTGGTTTTAATCAGGCCAAAGAATATTTCCAGAAAGAACAATACAGCTTAGCCTACCCGCTTTTTAAGGAAATGAGGAACGGGATGCGTTCTGCAGACCGCAGCAACAACAACATCACCTATGATGATGTACAGTTTTATACCATCGCCTGCGGATTGCAGCAAAATGAAACCTTTGCTGCTGAAGAAGCCAAAGGCTTTATTGTATTAAATTATAACCCCTCCCTTACCCAAAGACTGAGCTTTCATCTTGCGGAATATTATTTCCGTAAAAACGATATGCGGGAAGCGCTGGCCTATTATGAGCAAACCAGCGCAGAAAGCCTGAGCAACAGGCAGGTTGCCGACATGAAATTTCACCAGGGGTATGCCTATTTTACACTGGAAGAATTCAGCAAAGCCTCCCCCCTGCTGGAGTCTATCGCAAAAACAACTTCCGACCCTAATTATAAAGCCGCCAATTATTATTACGGGCTCATTGCCTACGCCAACCGTAACTACCGGGAAGGATTAACCGCTTTCCGGAAAGTGGAAAAAGACGATCCATATAAAAACGTTGTTCCTTTTTATGTAGCCAATATTTACTATGTACAGGGGCAAAAAGAAGAAGCGCTGGCATACGGCGAATCGGCGCTTGGCAAAACGGGCGGCTACTACGATGTTCCGATGAAAGAATTAATCGGCCATGCCTGGTTCGAGAAAGGGGATTATGCAAAGGCGCTGCCTTACTTAGAAGATTATGTAAATAAAACAGAGAAAGTAAACCGCGAAACCCTTTACCAACTGAGCTATTGCTATTACCAGGCAAAGCAGTTGAATAAAGCGGTAGAAGGCTTAAAGCAACTAAGCGGCGGTGAAGATTCGCTGAGCCAGAATGCCATGTATATCCTGGGAGACGCCTACCTTAAATTAGGCGACAAAGCCAATGCCAGGAACGCCTTTTCCTTTTGCGCCGCCAATAATACCAATCCTGCACAACGGGAAGTTTCAAAATTCAATTATGCCAAGCTATCCTATGAGCTGGGCTTCCAGGATATTGCCCTCAACGAGTTTAAAAAATTTTTAGACGAATATCCCAATTCAATCTACCAGAAAGAAGCGGCTGAAATTGCGGCGGCGCTTTTGGCCAACACCAATAATTACCGCGAAGCGCTAAGCATTCTTGAAAAAATACCGTCTCCGGCAGAATCAGTAAAAAGAATGTATCCCAGGGTGCTGTATGGAAGGGCAATGGAGCTGATCAACGACCAGGACCTCAACGCTGCCAAAGCCGTGTTAGATAAGGCCCTAAGGGATCCTTTTAACGCACCGGTATTGCCGCTTATTAATTTTTGGGAGGGCGAAATAGCCTACCGTCAAAACCGCTTAGATGAAGCCATGCTGTTTTATAATGATTATCTCCGCAACCCCTCTTACTCCGGCGGGGAAGTAAGCGTTATTAATGCAAGGTACAACCTGGGCTATTGCTATTACCGCAAAGAAAATTACCGCCAGGCATCAACCTTTTTTGAGCAGGTTTCAAAAAATCCCCCGTTAAATGCCAGGCCCGTTGAGCAGGATGCTTACCTGCGGCTGGCGGATTGTTACTATATGAACAAGGATTTTTCCAAAGCAAGATCCATATATAATGCCATCATCAATTATTCGTGGCCATCGGGAGATTATGCCACTTATCAAAACGCCATGATTGCAGGGGTTAATAGCAGCAATGAGAAGATCAACCTGATGAAAACCATTGAACGCAAATATCCCTCTTCCCTGCTGACGCCTGATGTAAACCTTGAAATTGCGAAAACATATCTCGCGGATGAAAAATACCGCGATGCCGTACCCTATTTAAACAATGTATTGAGTGCGCCGGTAGCGGGTAACCTGAAGCCCGGCGCTCAGCTAAAGTTAGGATTGGCTTATCTTAACCTCAACAACAATACGGAGGCGTTAACCCAGTTCAGGAAACTGGTGGCAGACTATCCCAATACTGTTGAAGCCAACGAAGCTATAGAAAATGTAAAATCCATTTATACCGCCGAAGGCAAAACCGAGGAATATGTTGCTTTTATGAGGAGTGCAGGCCGGTCGGTTACCATTAATGAAGAAGATAACCTCACCTACAGGGCGGCAGAAAACAGGTATATAGATAAGGACTTCAACGGCGCGCTTACCGCTTTAAATAATTATCTTACCAAATTTCCCGACGGGCAAAATGCTTTGGATGCCTGGTTCCTGAGAACCGAGATCTATAACCAGCAGAAAGACTGGAAAAATGCAGTAGCCGGCTATTCGGAAGTATCGGACCGGGGCGCCAGCAAGTATGCGGAAAGAGCCGCGTCGCAAGCCGGCCGTATTTATTATTTTGAACTGCAGGATTATCCAAAAGCAGAACAATATTTTACCACGCTTAAAATGCTGGCAGCCGGCGGCGAAAACAGGCTGGAAGCCATGCGCGGGCTATTACGCAGCCAGTACCAGCAAAAGAAATGGGCAGAAGCCGTGGGTAACGCGCAGGAACTGCTAAAAGAAAAAAACACCGGTGTTGATGATAAAGTGCTGGCTTATATGGTAAGCGCAAGAGCCGACCAGGATAAAGGAGCGTTTACCGAAGCCATCCGGAATTTCAGAAATGTGGTGAGCATCAACAAAGCTTCATTTGCTGCAGAAGCGCGGTACGAGATTGCCAGTTCCTATTATTCCCTTAACGATTTGAAAAATGCCGACAAAGCCGCCTTTGAAACCATCAATAAATCGGGCTCGTATGATTTCTGGATCACCAGGGCTTATATACTGCTTGGAGATATTTATTTTAAAGAAAAGGATTATTTCAATGCAAAAGCCACATTACAAAGTGTGGTTGATAACAGCCGCATAACGGAATTAAAGAACGAAGCGGCTGAAAAGCTGAAGACGGTGATTAATGCCGAAAGAACAGAAAGTAAAATTGCAGGATAAACAGCAGCCACCAATCCTGTATTTACAGATAAAAAAAGATGAAAATGATCATGCAAAACAATAGATACAAACCCTTTGTTTTTTCGGCACTGGCAATTTTATGCTCCCTCGCAGCAGTGCAGGCCCAGGATCCGCTGAAAAAGCAAACCATTGAGATCACTTCTGCCTTTAAGCCTGAAATAAAGGAAGCGGCTAAGATCAATTTTGTTGCGGCGCCGCCGGTACCTGATTCCGCAAAACCAAAATTCAATTACAATATTCCCATTACCAGCCTATCGCTGGTATACCAGCCACTTGCTATCAGCCCATTGGCGCTCAGCATAGATTCTGCCTCCAGGGAATGGGACGCCACCAATTTTGTGAAATTAGGCTATGGTAATCTTCAAACGCCGTTTGCACAGGCCGGGCTGAGCTTTAATAACAGCGATAATGCCAATCTCAGCATCCTGGCGCACTACGTTTCTTCTAAAGGAAAGGTGCCGCAATACCAGGAATATACTGATGCGGGAGCAAGCATATACGGCAGCACCATAACCGCTGCAAAGCAGGAGCTCTACGGTAAGCTTTCTTTTGATAATGATAAGTATTACCTGTATGGTTACGATCATAGTGCATACCAGTTTGATAAGGGCGACCTTTTGCAAAGATTTTTAACCTTTGATGCCAATATTGGCTTCCGCAATACAGAACCTACAGCGTTTGGCTTAAAATATCATCCCGATATTCAACTCTCTTTCTTTAACGACAACCATAACGGGAAGGAATTTAACGCGGTGGCCGATCTGCCGTTAGAAAAAGCCATTAGTGAAGCCCTGAGCATTAAGCTGGGCGTAAATGCAGATTACACACAATATTCATCTAATAATACAGCCCGCACCATCAATAATTCTGTTATAACGATTCCATTTGCCCTGAAGTTCAGAAATGAAAATGTTAATATCCAGGGTGGTGTTATTCCTTCATGGGATAATTCGGCATTTAAACTGCTACCTGATCTTTTGGCCGATTTTAAATTGGGCGGTGAAGGGCTGATCGTTCAATTAGGATGGTTGATGCATTACGACAAGGGCTCTTACAAACGGTTCGCTTCCATAAACCCCTACCTGGCACAACCGGCGCAGTTATTAAATACCCGTGTAAATGAAACCTTTGGTGGTATAAAAGGAACATTTCTGGAGCACTTTTTTTACAATGCCAAAGTAGGCCTCGTACAGTTCTACAATATGCCCCTGTTTGTAAATGATTATGGCGCACCCGGATTTCCTCTTGCCGGAAACCGCTTTTCCATCCGCAATGAAGAAAAGCTGAACGCCTTTCAGATGCACGGAGAAGTGGGTGTGGTGCAGGCAGAAGATTTTTCATTAACAGGCCGTTTTAACTGGCTGCTTTTCAACAAGCAAAAAACGGAACCACAGCCCTGGGGCATTACGCCAAGGGAATTTAGCGCTGCGCTCCGCTGGAGAGTGTTAAAAGACCTTTGGTTTAAGAGCGATCTGTTCTTCTTTGAAGGTGCCAAATACCTGAAAAGCGATGGCGGCGTGGATACGGGCAGGCACCCCGTTGATTTGAGCGCCGGACTGGAATTTAAAATAACCAAACAGTTTAACCTGTGGGCGCAGGCTAATAATGTTTTCAATAACAAGTACCAGCGCTGGAACCAGTATGATGTATATGGCTTTAACATCCTGGGGGGTATTATATATAATTTTTCGAAGTAGATAGTGTTAAATCTCAGGCAAATGATGTGTGCATGTTCCCGTGAAAAGTGAGAGGATAAAATATTATCTTAGTGGCATTGCAATTTGTTTAAAGCATTTTCATGTTTCATATCCTGCATCAATACCTCATACAACATAAGTCGTTAAGCCTGCCGGGGCTTGGCACCCTTGAGCTACAGAACATTCCGGCCATCAGCAATTTTTCGGACCATATGATTGAGCCGCCCATGCAAAAAATTATTTTCGATGATATGCATGATGCGCCTGATAAAGACCTCTTTCAATATGTGGCCGCACGCTTAGAGGTAGAAGAATGGGAAGCCATTAAAAGAGTGAATGATTTTTCGTATGAATTAAAAAACCAGTTGAAGCAGGAGGGAGAAATGGTATGGGACAAAGTAGGCGTGCTGCGTGCCGAACTGGGTAGTAACATTACACTGGAGGCCAAAACCATTACCTACGATTTTATGGAGCCTGTGCCGGCGATACGTATCATCAGAACCAATGCCAACCATACTATTTTAAGGGGCGACACGGAAGTAAGCGAAAACTTTATACGGCGTGACGCAGCTTACCCGGAAGATGAAGCAGTGACCAGCCCGAAGCAAAGATGGTGGATATGGGCCTGCGTTTTAGGCGGTATAGCCTTTTTACTATTGTTCCTGCATTTGTACAAAACAGGATTTACGATCAACAGCCTCCACAATACACAAAAAGTAACGGTAAAAGATGCGCCTGCAACATATGAGCAGGAAAAGTAAGTTTTCTCAATATCCTCAATATCCCGTAGTAATAAATAAATAAGCTACCGCCAGCAAAGAAGCGGCGCCAACGGCGAGCACGATCATTTCCATTTTATTATTATTGCTTAACGCGTGCAGGCCTTCCAACGGGTGAAACTTACGCAGCCATGTATGAACCGGTTGCAGAAACGCGGTTGCAGAATGCCCCCTTTCCGGCTGTTTATGCATATAACCGGCATTATACCCGGATGCAGTTACAGGAGGATCTGCAATTAATTCCTTTTCACGTATTTCCACCTTCACCATATGGGGTTGAACAACAGATTTTATAGTTCTGATACGCATATGCTCTACTGTAGGCTGTAAGGCTACAATATGACTGAGCTGTTTTACAGGCGCTTTCTTTTTAGCAACCGGTTTATCCTGTACCAAAGCCCAATCAGCCCTGTTCCCGGCATCCGGCCTATCAGCCCCCCTGTTTTCTAAATCATCCATGCTACTACCTGGCCCCCGCATTTCTACCGGAGGCGCAAATGCTGACAGTTCACTGATCTCCGATGGATACTTCCACGAAAAGCTCCTTTTTTCAACCCAGATCAGGTCATAGGCCTTTAAGCCCATTACCCTCAATTCATCAAGCGAATAAGGCCCCGATTCGGTATTGTTCCGCAATAACAAATATTCTTTCATGAACATACAATTTTTACCAGAGGTTCAATTTCGAATATTTCAAAGGAACGGATAATAGAAAATCAATAATATGCCCATGGCATGGATATTCAGAGGAGGAGGATTTGAAATGAAACAGGAAGTACCCGGGGAATCAGGTTCAAAGGTATTGGAGTATGATCAAAAATGGTACAGTTTACCGCTAAAAAATGGCAAACTGTACGTTAATATCCTATAGTCTCTGTTTTTCACTTTACTATATTTTAAAATTGAAGCCGGTTGCCGCAAGTGTTATTAAGCCCGTTATTATGGCGCCCAATCCGCTTTTCAAAAGGCTGGGCTTTTTTCGCATGGCACTGTCTTCCACCTGTTCTTCTTTCCTGTTCTTCACTTTCCATATGGTTGTAAAGTTGTTATAATCAGCTTTGTATTCGGGTGTGTCTATTATCTGACCTGCACCCATTACCGGATAAGCATGATCTAATATAGCCTGAGCCGCATCTACCGCTTCCTGCCCGGCATTATTTTCTGCGATCACTTCATCAACCGGCAGCCTGAAGCTTTGCGCCCTTACCAGGTATTCATAGCCGGGAGCTACATCATACAAAACAGCATCGGGTTCCTGAATATATTGAATGTTCACTTTTTTATACTCCATCTCTGCCATATGCGAATCGAAATAAAGGATCTGCTTTTCTTTCCGGTTATTTACTACCGTGGCTTCTGTAAGCTCTACCGGGGATGCATATGCGCAAAACTCTTCCAGTTCCGAAGGATGTTTCCAGGTAATGCTTTCTCCTTCTACCCATAACAGGTCTAATGGCTGAAGCCCGATCTGAAGTAAGCAGGTTTTTGTGTAATATCCCATTTGTTTGTTGTTCCTGAGCAATTGATACGTTTTCATAATTTTAGATTTTTAAACCGGCTTTACAAAGGCAATGGATATACGGATATGATTAACTGGTGTGAAGATACACAGCAATCCCATAGCCGTTCTGCGAAATCGGCCAACACAGCTCATTTTTCGATTAATGGTAAAAAAGAGGCTTTAAATTATTACGCAGCCCGCTTATTGAAGAGGAAAAGCTGCAACAGCCAGCCAATGAGCATAACAGCGAGGGCGCCAATGGCATTAAGCCATAAAAAGCTGAGATTAATGATCTTATGCTCATTCAGCAGGAATAATGTAATCACCAGCGCTTCACCCAGTATGGCCCCCCAGAATACCGCGTTCCCTTTTACAGGCTTGCTATAAAATGCCAGTAAAAATACACCCAGTATCACCCCGTAAAAGAGGGAGCCCAGTATATTTACCGCTTCAATTAAGCTGTTGCCCAAATTATAGGCAAACTGGGCTACTATAATACAAAATATTCCCCAGGCTAACGTATACCACCTTGAAACCCGATAATCGCCCGCTTCATCTAAGTTTTTATTGATAAATTTTTTATGAATATCCACAATAGTACTGGATGCCAGGGAATTAAGCGCTGCGGCTATGCTGCCCCAGGATGAAATAAAAATAACGGCTATCAGCAGCCCAATCAGTCCTTTAGGCAGGTAATCGAGCACAAAACGCAGGAAAATATAATTTGCGTCATTGGAATCCCCTCCCACTTCGGGCTTCACTACCAATCCTTTAAAGGCGGTGCGCAGGCTGTCTCTTTGCCCGTTAATATAGGTAAGCTCCAACCGGTTTTCTGCCGAAATATTTGCCGTTCCGCTTGCGGCAATAGATTGTACCAGTTGCTTTTTCTGCGAATCTACCGCCTGGTAATGATCCTGTATTTCCGCCAGCGATGCCGCATATTTCGAGTTGCTTACTTTTTGCACCTGGGTTTGATTAAAAAACAGGGGAGCATCGTGAAACTGGTAAAAAGCAAAGATCAGCACCCCCAGCATCAGTATCAGGAATTGCATAGGCACTTTAACCAGCCCGTTCATTAACAGGCCCATCCGGCTCTCTCTGATAGATTTTGCCGTAAGATACCGTCCTACCTGGCTTTGGTCGGTTCCGAAATAAGAGAGTGCCAGGAAAAACCCACCAATTATTCCACTCCATAAATTATACTTATCATTCCAGTCGAATCCGCTGCCTTCCCGAACGCCGGTGGTAATTACATTGGTTTTGCCCATCGCGCCGCCTATCTTCAACGCATCAAAAAGACCCACGCCCTCCGGCAGGTATTTTACCACCAGCCAGCCGGCAATGAACATACTGGCAAAAATAATAACGATCTGTAGTTGCTGTGTATAGGCAACCGCTCTTGCCCCTCCTGCTACGGTGTATATGATGAGCAGGCCCCCCATAAAAATATTGGTCCAGTAAATGTTCCAGCCCAACAGGGAAGAAAGGATAATTGCCGGGGCATAAATGCTTATACCTGTAGATAATCCCCGCTGCAACAAAAAGAGAAAGGAAGTGAGCGTTCTTGTTTTTACATCAAAGCGTTTCTCCAGGAACTGGTAGGCCGTGTATAACCGGAAATTATGGAAAATAGGAACAAAGGTTACGCACAGCACGATCATGGCTAAAGGCAATCCAAAATAGTATTGCACGAAGCGCATGCCATCTGTGTACGCCTGTCCGGGCGCCGATAAAAAAGTGATGGCGCTGGCCTGAGTACCCATAATGCTGAACAATACGATATACCAGGGCATTTCACGGTTGCTCAAAAAATAACCGTCAAGATTGCGGGTAGTACGGCTCTTGTATACACCATACAAAATGATAACAGCAAGGGTTATAACCAGTACAAACCAGTCGGGATAACTCATGAAAAAGTTTTCGTGAAATAAGTAAATAATACAATCAGCAACACCAGCACCGCCACCACAATAAAGTACCAGGCATTCCAGCTTTTAAATACAGGCGGACGTTCATTGGATTGTTCCATATTATTTATTTAAGCGACCGGCGCAGCAGCAGCGCCACAATAATACCCATTAATATACCATACCCCACTTTTTTAAAAACCAATGTTACTAAAATGCCCAGGGCTACACCAATAACCACTCCTACTGCCGACCCTTTATTAATGTTATTCTTTTTTTGCTGTGCCATTTGTTTTTTGAAGATTAGGATTAGCCACCAAATTAGCAAATAATCGGTAAGCACCGCCAATACCGGCAGGTAATTGCCGGAAGAAAACCAATCCCGTATAAATAAACCTGCCCTCTCCATACCGGCCTACGATAAGGCTTCCCTGCTGCTCCGCTTCGCCGGGGTCCTTCATGCCCAGTATATTTTTATAGGCTTTATCCGGCGCTTCGGCAAAATAGATACCCCTTTCCTGTACCCATCCATCAAAATCTCTCGGGCTGATCTTATTGGGCCAGTTCAGCACAGGATCCGCGGGCTGCAGAAAATGAACAGCGGCATTTTCGTCAGTTACTCTTCCTCTTGAAATTTCAAACGGATAGGGGCCGATCCTGGCATTGAGCGGACCGCTGAAATTGCGGGTATTATATTGTACCACAAGATTGCCCCCTTTCTTTACATAATCCATCAGGTTATCATATACATTATTAAGCCATTCATTTACATTATAGGCGCGTACGCCAATCACGATAGCGTTAAAGCCATTAAGACTGCCGGCAACAATATCCTTTTGATTCAGGAAGGTAACTTCATATCCCATTTCCTGCAAGGCTTCCGGCACCCTGTCGCCTGCGCCGGTAATGTATCCTACTTTCTTTCCGGCCGTAATAATTTCATCTTCTATTATCTTTACTTTGTTCAAATAAAAATAAGTGATGGCGGGTATGTGGGCGTATTCAATTTTACGGATCGTATAGCTTTGATATCTTTCTTTATAGGGCGCCCTTACATCAGCAAAAAAACGAAGCGATTTTTCCTTTGTTTGCTTTAGTATATCGCTTGTTTTTAAAACATAGCTGATCACATCATTTTTGTGAAGCGATAAGGCTGTATCTGTTAATACGCTGTTCTTTACCAGTTCCTTCCCTTTATATTCATACTGATAGTATTGCGTTTTTGCTTTTTGAAGTGATGCTGATAATGATGTTACATTTAATTTTATAGCGGATGCAGGTTGCTTATTCAGCCGGGTGAAAACAAACTGTGGCGACTCATTCAGGGATAAAGCCGGTACAACGGGAAGGGGTTGGTATACTTCACCGCGAACGGGATCGGTATATTTATAGCGAACGGGCGTGGAAAAAAGGAAGACCTGGTTATCTATTTCTGCCGACAGCGTCATTTCATACGCAGGCGAACTTTCCGGCAAACCGATCAGCGATTGATCATCTACTATAAAATGACCTTCATTTAATCCTTTTTCTAACCAGTAAGGCTGCGATATCCGCATATTAACCGGCACAAAAATGGTTTGGGTATAAGAGATCATCTGGTTAGCAGGCAATGGCGCCGGAAGCTGGTAATTGAAAGGCCTGACCACCATACCCGATACGCGTAATGCTCCCCTGTTAATAACGTTAACGTTTATACGCAATGAATCGCCCGCCGCCACATAAGGAACATCAGCGTTTGCTTCAAAAAACAAACCTGAGCAAGACCGGATCAGTTCCGATAATTCCTTCAGCTTTTGCGTTTGCCAATAGGGAGAAAGCCCGTTGGCTGCTATCAGGTTTTTATACAGGCTCACCAGGTCAGATACAGACATTTCCGGATGATCATACGAAAAACCATTAATTATTCTGTCTGTCCTCTCCGCGAGTTGCAGGCGATCCAATACGCCAAAACCGGCAGTTCTCTCCCAGCCTGTTTCCACCCCGTCCATCAGGTCTTTCACAGGCGCTTCGCCCGCTACAGGCAAAAAATATTCCCATGCCGTTCCCCGCTGGGCGGCTACACCAAAGCCCTGGCTTTTATGCTGGCTGCGGCTTTCGGCCGCTATCTCCCCATACCCTTTTCCTAACAGGGCATTGTACCCGCCAACGTCCATTTTAAACTGATCATCACTTTGGGTATTGTTGCCGCCAAAATTGAAAGTATTCCATACAATGCGCTTTGCCTGCCAGGGCTGAACGCCTTTTTTTAATTGTTCGGGAAACCGTTGCGGATCTGCAGCAGCAATAAAGGCCTCATGCGCCAGCACCGCCGAAGCGGAATGGTGCCCGTGGCCGGCGCGGCTGTCTTCCGGGAAACGGGTAATGATCACATCAGGTTGAAATTTACGGATCACCCAAACCACATCGCCAAGAGTCAGTTCCTTATTCCACTTTTCCAAAGCCTCTTCCGTGCTTTTGGAAAAGCCAAAATCGTAAGCTCTTGTAAAAAACTGTTCCGCTCCGTCAATGCGGCGGGCCGCCAGCAACTCCTGTGTTCTTATTAAACCCAGCTCTGCGCCCTGCTCATCGCCAATTAAATTCTGACCTCCATCCCCGCGGGTAATACTGAGATAGCCCGTGCGGTACAGCTTTTCATTGGCCAGGTAGGCCAGCAGCCTTGTATTTTCATCATCAGGATGCGCAGCGATATATAAAACGCTTCCCAATACATTCAGCTTTTTTAAGCGGAGTAAAATTTCGGAGCTGCTCAGTGAAACGGGTGGTTGGGCCTGTGATACAAAAAAGGTAAAAAGAAATAAAAAAAATACTGTCATTTTCATCATGCTGTTCAACGTTTATCCGGTTACCCGTTGCGCCCGCTATCCTTACTTCAACAGAAATGTAAATGTAACGATTACCCTTTAAAAGGAATGTTATATGGATGGTTAAATCCGAAGCGGGAAACCATAAACCACGGAGACACAGTGGCACAGAGATACAATACAAAGCACCAAGAACCAAATGACAAGAACCAAATAAATTTTAAATCCGAAATCCGAAGCGATAAATCCGAAATTCGAAGAAGGCTGTCAGCAGTCACTGATAAACCGATCTGATAACCGCAAAGCACCAAGAACCAAATCCCAAGAAACAAATAAAATTCAAACAACAAATTTCAAATCCCCATCTCTCTTACTACCCTGCTCACCGGTAAGCCCATCACATTATAAAAATCGCCGTTAATGCGTGCGATGCCCACAACGCCTATCCATTCCTGTATGGCATAGGCTCCGGCTTTATCATAAGGCTTGTAGCGGTCTGTATAAAATACAATTTGTTCGTGGGTTAATTCGTGAAACCACACTTCCGTAATGTCTGCAAATGTTTTTTCTTCCTTACCGTTTATGATAGCCACGCCGGTAATGACCTCGTGCTTTTTGCCCGACAGCAGGTGGAGGATGCGGATGGCATCATCGCGGTCTGCCGGCTTACCAATGATCTTTCCTTCACACACCACTATTGTATCTGCCGCCAGAACCGGAACATGCTGATCGTATCGCCTGTATGTTGCGCAGGCCTGTACGGCCAGCGCCTTTTGCCTGGCAATATGTATGGCCGCTTGTGTTGTTGTTAAGCCCTCCGGAAAGCTTTCATGTGTTGCCACAACAATAATATCAAAATCCACTTCTGCCCATTCGAGCAATTGTTTTCTTCTTGGCGACCCGGAAGCAAGTACTATTTTTTTCATGACTGATATAATTTGAAGAAAATCATAGAGAGAATGCCGGCAAGCATAACAAATTTTACAGTGCCGCTCAGGTAATGATAATCGGTGGCAACAGATGCCAGGTACAACTTTCTCGTGATCCACAGTAATGGAATAATGATCAGCAGCGAGCAATATAAGATACTCCACCACCAGCCTAAGTACATAGCGTAAAACTGTATGGCAAGCAATGTGCCCGTGAGCACCATCAGCCACGCCCCTGTAAACACTTTTGCCACGGGTACGCCCCAGGCAATGGGCATGGTTTTACATCCATACCTTGCATCGCCTTCCATATCCTCCATATCTTTTATTACCTCGCGTATCAGCGAAATAACAAAAGCAAAACCTCCGTATAAAAATGCCAGCCGCATAACGCGCCTGTGCGCCTGTTCATCCATGGCAGCAGGCATTGTCCACCCGGGAATAATATTAGCGGGAAAATAATCAACAAAAAAGAAAACGACCAGCACCACCCATGCAGTAAGCAAAGAAATAATGATATTACCGGAGAGCAGCTTTTTTTTGAAAGTAGTGGAATATACCCATAATAATAATACGCATAGCACATTGGAAAAGCCGATGAGCCAGTTGCGTGTTATAAAAGATATATAAAAACCCATTACTACCCCCGCGGTAGAAAATATCCAATGCCATATAATGGCCCACCGCCGGTGAATATGTTTTTCCACTACTATGCGGCCGGGTTTATTTACCTGGTCTATGCTAAGGTCAAAATAATCATTGATCACATAGCCTCCGGCTGCAATGCTCACAGAAGATGCAACAAGCAAAAGCAACAGGCTGAACTCATCGGCAAAAAAAACATGAGGATGTGCGGCAGGATAAAGAATACAAAAATAAAAGAGAAACTGCGTAACAGCAATGAATATTAGGTTGGGATACCTGATCAATCTTAAAAACGCGCCTGCCAGTTTCATGGCGTGAAGATAAACGCCAGCCGGTTAAATTTGAAATTTGAGATTTGAAATCTCAAATTTCAAATCTCAATCGGTCATAATAGTCCGTAATGCTAACGGATAATTCCAGGTATATTTTTGCAAGCCCGGGGTAAGGCTCCAGCACAGACAGGTGCTTTGCTATGGTATCCTGGTCGTTCCGCATCGCCGGTCCGGTTTGCATCAGCCCCGCAGGATACTGCTCCAGCCTGTGAACCGTTTCATACAGCAGTGGCATCAACAGCGAAAAGTCTATGTTTTCTTTTGTGCAGAAATCCTGGGTAAGCGTATACAGGTAATTAGGAAAATTGTTAACCATAACCGCTCCTGCATGCAGTTTCATTCTTGTAACATCATCCGCATACGCCACTTTCCCGGAGAGCGAAGCAGCAAAAGACCGGATGTGCTGCAGCGTGTCCGGTGAATCCGCATCTATTAAAAAGGGTATCTCCGGAATTGCACTGTTGTCGCTTCGCAGGCTTTGCAAAGGATATAAAACGCCATAGCTTCCTGCCACTGTTTTTAGTACCAGTTTACTAACAGCACCCGCCGTATGTACAACAATACCTTGTTTTATTACCGGCAGCCAGTTGTGTATACCTGCCAGTGCGGAGTCGGAAACCGCTACAATATACAGATCAGCATCACCGGTAATATCAGAAAAATTACCAAAAGCCTGTGCATGCAACAATACACCTAAGGTTTCGGCATGAGCCGGGTTACGGCCCGCAACCTGTATGATATGATGTCCGGACTGTATGATTTTACGTCCCAACACATTGGCTGCGTTACCGGTTCCTACCATTACAATTTTCATTGTTGCAAATTAGCGCTAAACTCCTTTAATTTTGTTGTTTGTTATGGATATTCGCACATCATGAAGCTTTCCCGCAAAATTGTATTTACCTACCTGAGAATCCGTTTACAGCTTACTGCGCTCGTTTCACCGCAAAAAGCGGCTCAAAAAGCCTTCACTTTATTTTGTACGCCGCGCAGGAGCACTCAGCAAACACCATCTGCTATTATAAAAAAGGCCGAACTGATCTCTTTCAATATGAACAACCTGGCTATTCACGGGTACAGGTGGAATCATCCTTCACCAAAAAAAATACTGATAGCGCATGGTTTTGAATCTGCTGCAGGAAATTTTGACGGCTTTGTCCAACCTTTAATAAATAAAGGATATGAAATTATTGCATTTGACGCCCCTGGCCACGGCCGAAGCGACGGAAGAGAGATTACCCTGCCGGTATATGTACAAACGCTGCAATACATAGTAAGCGAATACGGGCCTTTCAATGCTTATATAGCACATTCCTTCGGCGGGCTGGCTATTGCACACCTGCTTGAAACTGTTGCGCACGATGAACAAACCAGGGTGGTGCTGATCGCTCCCGCAACAGAAACCACTACTGCTATAAACGGTTTTTTTCATTTATTGCACCTGAACGGAAACCTAAGAGCGGCATTTGACAGGCTGGCGAGGGACAAAACAGGGGTATCGCCCGAAGAGCTTTCTATACGGCGGGCCGTGCAAAATATAAATGCCCGTATACTATGGCTGCATGACGACCAGGATGATATAACACCTTACCGGGATGCAGAAAAAGTTAAAAATGACCGGCATTCCAACATTCAATTCATCATTTCCAGCGGGTTGGGTCATCGCAAAATATACCGTGATAAGCATACGCTAAACCACATCCTTCACTTTTTATAAATGATGGTTTTTTTTGTTTTTTAATGGTTTACTTTAATATTGCATCAGTTTAATAAAGAAAAACCTGTTGGTAAAGAACTGCCATTTGTTGTATAAAATCCTGATTTAGTGTTTAAAAACAAATGGTTAGCAGTGAAAGAGATGCTTTTACCAGATGGCTTTTGTGCTTTAATAGATGTACATCTGTAGTAACATGTACAATTTTCTTTTAATCATCGAGTTTAAGCAATACCATGGCAAAAAATTTATTGATAGTAGAGTCACCGGCAAAGGCAAAAACCATAGAAAAGATCCTCGGTGAAGATTTTGAGGTGAAAAGTTGTTACGGGCATATACGCGACCTGGAGAAAAATGATATGGGGATTGATATTAATAATCAATTTCAGCCGCGCTATATTGTTCCGGAGGAAAAAGAGAAAGTGGTGAAAGAGCTGAAGGGCCTGGCAAAAAAAAGCGGCGAAGTATGGCTGGCAACGGATGAGGACCGCGAAGGTGAAGCCATAAGCTGGCATTTATGTGAAGTGCTGGGGCTGGATCCTGCAACAACTAAACGGATCGTTTTTCACGAAATAACCAAACCCGCTATCCAGGCGGCCGTTAAATCGCCGCGTACGTTAGATATGAACCTGGTGCACGCCCAGCAGGCGCGCCGTATATTAGACCGGATCGTGGGATTTGAATTGTCGCCGGTGCTCTGGCGTAAGATGAGCATGCGTAATAACCTGAGCGCAGGGCGGGTACAAAGTGTGGCGGTACGTTTAATAGCTGAGCGCGAACGGGAGATCAACGCATTTAAAAGTGTAAGCACTTTCAGGGTAGAAGCTTTATTTGCCGCGAAAGATATCAGCAATAAGCCCGTAACTTTTAAAGCAGAAGGCAACCGCTATTCTGCGGCGGACGATGCGGTAAGCTTTTTGCAAACCTGTGTTGGAGCTCAATATACGGTAAGGGATATACAGGTAAAGCCGGGGAAAAAATCTCCTGCCGCTCCTTTTACTACTTCAACATTACAGCAGGAAGCTTCCCGGAAATTGGGCTACTCGGTAAGTCGCACCATGTTGCTGGCTCAGAAGTTATATGAAAACGGGCATATCAGCTATATGCGTACCGACAGCGTAAACCTCAGTGAAACCGCTGTAAACGATATCTCGGCTAAAATTAAATCGCAGTTTGGCAACGCCTATTTGCAGGTACGTAAATTTAAAAACAAAAATGAATCGGCGCAGGAAGCGCACGAGGCTATTCGTCCTACGGCTATGGAAACGCTTAGCGTTGAAGATACAGATTGCCGTAAGCTGTATGAGCTGATATGGAAACGTACCATGGCAAGCCAAATGGCGGATGCGGAACTGGAAAAAACCATAGCAAAGATCAGTATCTCCACCAATAAAGAAGACCTTACGGCACAGGGAGAAGTGCTGAAGTTTGAAGGGTTTTTAAAAGTATACCGCGAAGACAGGGATGAAGAAGACATCAATGAGGAAGAAACTACGGAAGGTATGCTGCCGCCACTTGAAATAAATCAGCAATTGGAATTTAAGGAAATGAAGGCTGTTGAGCGGTTTTCAAGGCCGGCGCCCCGCTTTACCGAAGCTTCACTGGTAAAAAAATTAGAAGAGCTGGGTATTGGCCGTCCTTCTACCTACGCTCCCACGATCTCTACCATTTTAAAACGCGGGTATGTAGAGAAAAGAGATAAAGAAGGCATTAAAAGAGATTACCGGATCATGCTGCTGAAAGCGGATAAAATAACTAAGCTTACAGAGCAGGAAACAACGGGAGCGGAAAAGTCCAAACTTTTTCCAACCGACCTCGGGCTTGTGGTTACTGATTTTTTGAAACAGTATTTTGACGATATAATGGATTACGGTTTTACAGCCAGGATCGAGGGGGAATTTGATGAAGTGGCACAGGGAAAAATGAAGTGGAACAAAATGCTGGAAGATTTTTACATCCCTTTTAAAAAGGATGTGGACAACACCATTGAAACGGCCGAGCGTATTAAAGGCGAAAGAGAGCTGGGAACAGATGCCGCAAGCGGAAAGCCCGTAATTGCCCGTATGGGAAGGTATGGCCCTATGGTGCAGATCGGCAGCACAGAAGATGAAGAAAAGCCGCGGTTTGCCAAATTAAAAACTACCCAAAGCATCGAAACCATATCGCTGGAAGAAGCCATGGATCTTTTTAGGCTGCCGCGCAACATTGGCCAGTTTGAAGACACGGATGTAACGGTTAGTATCGGAAAGTTCGGGCCCTATATAGCCCACGATAAAAAATTCTATTCCTTAAGCAAAGAATTCGATCCCTACAGCATAACGCTCGAAGAAGCTACCCCTATCATTGTTGAAAAAAGAAAAGCGAAGGAAGAAAGGACGATCAAAGTTTTTGAAAAGGAGAAAATACAGGTTTTGCGCGGACCTTACGGACCTTACCTCAAGCAGGGATTACGTAATTATAAGCTCAGCAAAGAACAACAGGAAAAGGCGGCGGATATAACCATAGAGGAAGCGCTTCAAACCATAGAAACGCTTAAGGCTAATCCACCCAAAAAAGCGCCAAGGAAGAAAAAGGCATAATTCGGGCTAATGTGATTACTTTTGATATATGCTTAAAACACTCCAGATATTAGCTGCCAGTTTCCGGTTAGCCTGGCAGGAATTAAGGAACAATAAACTGCGTACTTTCCTTTCCTTATTTGGAGTAACCATTGGCATTTTTTGTATTATCGGCGTTCTAACTACGGTTGACAGCCTTGAAAGAAATATTAAGGAAGGCATCAACAGCTTAGGCTCTAATACGATCTATATTGATAAATGGGATTATTCCGGGGGCGGGGATGGCGAATACCCCTGGTGGAAATATGTAAAACGCCCTTCGCCCAAATACGACGAAATGCGTTTCATACGCGCTAAAACCGATGCCATAGACAATATGGCTTTTACGCTCCAGGTTCAGGGACAGAATGTAATTCATGATAAAGACATGATTCAAAATGTTGCTTTGTATGGCGTAACAGAAGAATTTAATGCCATTCAGCCTTTTGAAATCCAGTATGGGCGTTATCTCACCTTATCAGATATGGAAAGAGGATCGGCAAACGCTGTAATGGGTTATGAAAATGCCGCTAAGCTTTTCGGTGCTGCTGAAAGGGCGCTGGGTAAAACAATAACTATAAAAAACAAAAGAATAAACGTTGTAGGGATAATTAAAAAGCAGGGCAAAAGCCTGCTGGTAAGTGGCTGGAATTTTGATGATTGTGTTATTTTATCTTACCGTTTCTTCAGAACCATCTTTGAAGAACGCTACTCCAGCCCTAAAATTATGGCGCAGGGAAAACCCAATGTAACTACGGAAGCATTTAGAGATGAACTCCGGGGAACTTTAAGGGCTGTGCACCGCTTAAGTCCCGGAACAGAAGACGATTTTTCCTTAAACGCGGTAAGTGATTTTAGTGATGCCATTACCAGCTTATTTGCGAACGTTAAGCTGGGTGGCTGGCTTATAGGGCTGCTGAGCCTGGTGGTGGGCGCTTTTGGTATTGCCAATATCATGTTTGTAACGGTTAGAGAAAGAACACCAATAATAGGTTTAAAGAAAGCTATCGGCGCCAAAAGCAGGACAATCTTATCGGAGTTTTTATTAGAGTCGGCTTTTATCTGTTTTGTAGGAGGCGCAATAGGGCTGGTACTGGTGTTTTTGATGGCCCAGCTTTTAAGCGGCCCCCTTAATTTTAATGTTTATATTTCCTATAATATACTGGTCCTCGCCATAAGCATTTGCATCGCTATCGGACTTTTAGCAGGAATAATACCGGCTACCATTGCCGCCCGCATGGATCCGGTAGTAGCTATACGGTCTAAATAATCCTTTATACATTAGTCTCTGTCATTCAGCCACCCGGGGATAGTATACGCTTTTAGTATACTACGAGCACTTTTTTTTCGTTATCAGAACAGGACCATTTTAAAACAACCTTAAAATTATCCTATGATAAAATTTTTATACGTAGTGTCCCTTGGCATTACTTCTTTTCTGTTATTTATCTTTTCGAAAGAAAAAGATGATTTCGTTTGTAATAACCAGGCCTCCGGCACCATAGCGCTCATTACGGATTCAACGGGAAGCTACCTGGGCGTAATTACAGACCAGGATAAAATATTACATCCCTCTTCCATGAATGAAGATATTATATTGGCTGCCGGGCAAAAAGTTACCATTTGTTATAATGTAGATTCTTCAAAATATGTGCCGGTGAACGCTTCCGTTCCGGTTAATATAAAGTCAGTAAGCTATCACCCTCAATAAACCAGCGGGTTTCGTTGTTTTTTTCCACAAAGCCACAGGAACACAAAGGAAAAGGTTTTGTGGCGGTATTGTTTTTTTATGATCGTTTTCGTAAGCTTCTTAGTTTTTGAGCAACCCCTTAATAGTTGTATAATCCGTTATTTTTGCACATGCAAAAAAAAGGAACCGGCGGCATTTCCATTCTGGCTATTGAATCATCCTGCGATGAAACTTCAGCAAGCGTTTGTGTTGATGGCAGGATACTTTCCAACCTTATCGCTTCACAAAAGATACACGAACAATATGGCGGTGTAGTACCCGAACTGGCTTCAAGGGCGCATATGCAAAACATAGTGCCGGTTGTGGATGGAGCAATACAAAAAGCAGGGCATGCATTGCAGGCTATTGATGCTATTGCATTTACCCGGTCGCCGGGTTTGATCGGTTCGTTGCTGGTAGGGTCGCAGTTTGCCAAATCGCTGGCGCTGTCATTAAACATACCCCTCATCGCTGTACACCATATGCAGGCGCATGTGCTTTCCAATTTAATTGATGACCCCAAACCTTCCTTTCCGTTTTTATGCTTAACGGTAAGCGGCGGACATACACAGATCGTTCTGTGCAAATCGCCCCTGCAAATGGAAGTCATCGGCGAAACTATAGATGACGCGGCCGGGGAAGCCTTTGATAAATCGGCCAAATTGTTAGGGCTCCCCTATCCCGGCGGTCCCCTGATTGATCTGTATGCAAAAGACGGCGATCCCCGAAGATTCTCGTTTCCGGAGCCGCAGATACCCGCACTCAATTTTAGCTTCAGCGGCGTTAAAACAGCCATCCTGTATTTTTTGCAAAACGCAGGCAAGAGCTATGTTTTTAAAGAAACATTTTCAGCTACGGAAGCCGAAAGGAAGGCATTTATTGATGATAATCTTGCAGATATCTGCGCTTCCATACAGGCCCGTATCGTTTCCATTTTACTGAATAAGCTTAAAAAGGCAGCTATTACAACGGGTGTTAAAAATATTTGTTTGGCCGGGGGCGTATCCGCCAACAGCGGCTTGCGCAAAGCTTTTAAAGAGACGGGAGAAAAGCAGCAATGGAATACCTTCATTCCTGCATTTGAATACTGCACTGATAATGCCGCCATGATTGCCATTACGGGGTATTATAAATACCTGGCAAAAGATTTTGCTGAGCTTTCTGTAACCGCAAATGCAAGGGCAGAATGGTGATGGCGCCTGATGAACCCTTCGGTCTTGTAATAATAAAGCCGGTGAATCATACATCACCGGCCTTTTTAAAACGTATAGCTTTATTGTTTGATTATCTTTTGTACAACTTCACTGTTATGATGTAATACTTTTAGAATGTACATCCCCTTTTTCAGGTCTGAAATATAAAGTTGCTGGTTAGCAGTTACATGTTGCCACCGGCGTACCATTTGCCCGCTGATGCTATACAGGATTACGCTTTCAGCTTTGTCAATACCGTTAAGTATAATATAGGTATTAGCGGGATTTGGCCTGACAGCTAATTTTCCGGCGTTCATCACCTTCACACTTATAATGTCACTATAGGAATATCTTCCGTCCAGATCAACCTGTTTGATGCGGTAATAATTAGTACCATATGCTGGTGAATGATCTGTTGCACTATATGTGTGCCTGCCGGGTATGTTTTGTGAGGCAATTTTCGAGAGCTGCATGAAGTTTTTACCGTCAACGCTTCGTTCTATTTCAAAATGAGCAGTATGCTGCTCATGTGCCGTTTGCCATTGCAGGCACACGTTATCAGAGCAATTGGATGCAGTAAAGTTGAGCCAGGTAAGAGGCAGCACACTTGCTATTTCAATCGTTTCACTATTCAGGGTAAGCCCGGTAGCTATGCTGTTAGTAACCACCACCCAATACGTTCCCGGTTGTGTTAACTGTATGGTGGAGTCGCCGGATATAACCTGGTAAGGCGCATCGTCATTGTCCTTATACCATGTATAGGTATTATTACTTAATGTGCCGCCTGCAGTTACTGAAAGTGTTGCATTATTGTTATTGGTGATGGAGAGTGTTTTCTGTGTATCATAATACACTTCATTCAATTCATTGGGGTCCGGATCAAGGCTTGCAATACACTCCATCCCTTCAAAAGTAAACTGGTTGTTGTTCAGAAAAAGGAAATAGCCATTTACCGAACATACATTGGGGGGAACAGGTCCGCCCAGTTGATTGTGTGAAAAATCAAAAGCCTCAATATTTGTTTGTACCCATGTGTCGGGTAGTTCACCGGAGAGCTGATTGTGAGAGAGTATTATTATATTGAGTGATACAATAGATCCCAAAGAAGCAGGAATCTCATTCTGCAGTTGGTTGTTGTTCAGTTGCAAATTGACCAGACCTGTAAGGTTACCCAAAGAATTGGGAAGGGTTCCGTTTAAATTATTAAACGGCAAAAGAATATCCGTAACCCGCTCATTTGTTACTGTTACACCATACCATGTATTTAAAGGAGCGGTGGTAAGCCAGTTGCTGTTGTTAGTCCAGTTTGCGCCATCGGTACTGTTGTATAAATCAACAAGAGCAAGACTGTCTCTTTCCAACATAGTTAAAATATCTGCAATCGTGATGGTATCCGTATAAAGGGTTAAAGCGGTTGCAATGCTATTATTGATAACGGCCCAGTAAGTACCTGTTTCAGCTAAGGTAAGGGTAGAGTCTGCGTTTTTGGCCTGGTAAGGCGCATCCCCATTGTCTTTATACCAGGTATAGGTATTATTGCCCAATGTGCCGCCTGCGGTTACCGAAAGCACGGGGTTGTTATTGGTGATGGGTAAGGTCTTTTGAACGTCATAATCCCACACTTTTTCGGGAAAAGCGGCTATCAATGATTCGATACCTTCAAACGTAAACTGGTTGTGATCCATATATACTTGCCCAAAGTTTGCACCGAATGAGGCTGGCAGATCGCCACTTAGTTGATTGTGCTCAATATTCAGAAAAGCAGTTGTAAGATTTCCAAAGTCGTCCGGCAGAGGTCCGCTCAATTGATTTTTGGCCACGTCAAACCCATATGTAAAAACATCTCCAAAACCCTGCGGTATTTTACCACTCAATTGGTTGTCTCGTAAATCAATGTAATCGTAAATCTTTGTTTTCGTGAGACTTGCAGGAATTTCTCCGGTAAGCTTATTGCGTTCTAAGATCAACCATTTTAATTTGGGTGAATTTCCGAAGGTAGATGGTATTGGGCCGGTTAACTGGTTAACACCCAATTCCAGACTTTCTAAGTCGGGAAAATTGCCTATGCCTGCCGGAATGACACCCGAGAGTTGATTGCCGCCCATATAGATAGTGATAAGTGCGGTAAGATTTTCAAAAGAAGAAGGAAGGCTTCCAACGAGATGATTATCAAACAGATAAACCTCTGTAACCCGGCCATCTTCAACCGTTATACCATACCAGGTATTCAAAGGTGCGGTAGTAAGCCAGTTGCCGTTATCAATCCAGTTTGCGCCATCGGTACTGTTGTATAAATCCACAAGTGCTGTGCTGTCCTGAACATTTACCTGTGCAAAATTTTTTGCAGAAAACAGGTATAAGGCAAAAACAAAGAGTAGCGTTTTATTCATGGGAATTATTTAGTATGGTTATAAAAGTGCTTCGGATAATATTCTATATGGGCATGTATGCTAACCGGTTCAGTAATTACAAATAGTAAACTTGATACCGTCCGGTTAAAAAGGCAGGATTATAAAATTATAAAATAATTCAGGTCAATTATGCACAATACACTAACGCAAAGCAATGGAATTGCTACAGGTAGGATTTCACGTGAATGGGAACTGGAGTTTAAAAGATAAGAGTAATAAAATATAAATATAGAGAATTATTTTTAATAATCCTGTCATTGGGATTTATAAAGCTTAGAGAAAACACTGCTTATGTATAATTATTACGTTTTGTACCGACACCAATAATTTAATTACGAAAAAGAAATCTATTTCTTCCTGAAAAACACCCGCACCGGTACGCCTTTAAAATCAAAATTCGCCCTTAGTTGATTTTCTAAGTAATTTTTGTAAGGCTGTTTGATATCATCGGGGTAATTACAGAAAAAAGCGAAGCTGGGTACAACAGTAGGCAGTTGTGTTACATATTTTATTTTTACGGAATTACCTCTCACTACCGGCGCACGGTAAGCAGCCACCGCTTTAAGCATTACTTCATTGAGTTTGGAAGTAGGTACCTTACGCCGGCGGTTTTCATATACCTGCAAAGCGGTTTCAATTACTTTAAAAATGCGGAGCTTATCTTTTACGGAAATGAATAATACCGGCACATCGGTAAAGGGAGCTAAACGGTTCTTTAATTCTTTTTCATAATCCCTGGCCGTATGTGTTGCTTTCTCCATCAGGTCCCATTTATTCACCAGCAATACAATGCCTTTTCCTTTCCGCACGGCTAAAGAAAAAATATTGATATCCTGCGCGGTAATGCCTTTGCCGGCATCTAACAGTAACAGGCATACGTCTGCTTCATCCAGCGCCTTTACAGCCCTTATTACGGAATAAAATTCAAGGTCTTCTTCTACCTTATTTTTTCGGCGTATACCGGCGGTATCAATTAATATAAATTCTTTCTGAAATAAATTATAGTGCGTATGAATCGTATCTCTTGTGGTGCCGGCTATATCACTTACTATTGTTCGCTCTTCGCCAACCAGCGCATTCAGCAGCGATGATTTGCCTACATTGGGCTGGCCGATAATGGCAAACTTAGGCAGTGCATCTTTTTCTCCTGCTGCATCATCATCCGTATCCGGGATCAGCTTTACCAGGTCGTCTAACAATTCTCCCGTACCGCTGCCGCTGATGCTGGAAAGAAAGTGAATACGATCAAAGCCCATGCTGTAAAACTCGGTGGCATCCAGCATACGCTCGGGATTATCTACTTTGTTTACCACCAGAAATACCGGTTTTTCCGACTGCCGCAACATATCAGCCATGGCTTCATCGAGCGCGGTAATACCGGTAGCAGCATCGCACATGAATATAACAGCATTGGCTTCATTAATGGCAATGCCTACCTGCTTGCGGATCTCCGTTTCAAAAATATCGGCGCTGCCGGGCACAAAGCCGCCTGTATCAATAAGATTAAAGCTTTTCCCGTTCCATTCCGCCACGCCATACTGCCGGTCGCGGGTAACGCCGCTGATGTTATCTACTATGGCCTTGCGTTCCTCAAGCATCCGGTTAAAGAAAGTGCTTTTGCCAACGTTCGGTCTTCCTGTTATAGCTACTGTAAAACTCATACTTTTTTAATTGGTTTAAGCTGGAGGGTTTAACGAGTATGGTAGAAGGTGTAGGGTGAAAGGTATAGGGTAAACATCTCCTTATATCCATCCCATCTTCCTTATCTTTATCGCTATAAATCTTAAGGTGAAAGTTATTTCCCATCTCTACTTCATACCTCACTCCTTATACCTTATACCTTATACCTTACACCCTATACCCTATACCTCACTACCTTATATCCCATATCAGTACCCGTATTCCTTTAAATGTATATCATTGTCTCTCCATTTGGGACGTACTTTAACAAATAATTCGAGGAACACTTTACTGTCCAGAAATTTTTCTATATCCTGCCGGGCTGTTGTTCCGATTTGCCGGATCATTTTTCCTTTTTCTCCCAGAATAATAGCTTTCTGCGATTCCCGGTGAACAATAATCTCTGCCGTTATTTTAATTAAGCTGATCTTTTCCTTAAATTCCCTTACCACTACGGCAGTATGATAAGGAATTTCATCCTGGAAGAGATCAAATATTTTTTCACGTATCATTTCGCCCACAAAAAAACGGGTAGGCAGGTCCGTCAGGTCATCTCCATCGTAAAAGGGCTCTCCTTCCGGCAAAAACTCCAGTATGTCATGGAGCAACCCGTCTGTATTAATTTTTTTAAGCGCCGAAATAGCGATCGTTTTTTTACAATATGCTTTTGCATTAAAAAAATCCGATACCTGCTTTATCTTGTCTTGCTGCACACGGTCAATCTTATTCAGCACCACAAAAGCGGGAACTTTTAACCTGAGTCCTGAAAAAATGCTGTCTGCTTCTTCAAGATTCTCATTTACGTCAACCAAAAGCAATGCAAGATCTGCATCTTCCAGGCTGTTTTTTACCGAATGCATCATTTTTTCATGCAATTTATACCGGGGTTCTATAATGCCCGGTGTATCGGAAAAAATAACCTGGTAGTTTTCGCTGTTTAAAAAACCTTTGATGCGATGGCGGGTGGTTTGTACTTTAGGCGACACAATAGCCAGCTTCTCTCCTATGAGTGCGTTGAGCAAAGTGCTTTTGCCGGCATTGGGTTTACCAAAGATATTTACAAATCCAACTTTCATCAGCATAAAAATTCCTGCAAAGGTAACAGAAACAAAAATTGTTTGGCTGATTAAATACATA
>CALMQS010000141.1 GCA_937871285.1 uncultured Sphingobacteriales bacterium
TCACATCATCAATGACTTATACTTTATAAAAATCAATGGCGGACAAGTCAGGAGGAAAAGGGTTCATGCGGAGTATGTAGATAAAGTACTTCTGCTAACAAATTAGCCGCAGATACGCAGTTTTTTTCTTTTTATCATCAACAGGTTCAGATAGCAGATTATAATGACTGTTCAATTTTTAGCTATGTGCCACGAATGCACGAATACATGTATTAAATATTCGTGCATTCGTGGCTATTTTAAGTTGTATTTGTAAATCAGACGTGCTTGCGGGCCGCTGAAAAATACGCGGCGCAAAAAAAATAGCGGATAGTCATCAGATTAATTCAATGTAGCCAGTAACTTTTTATTCAGCGTAACATAGTCTTCATTTTTGGCAGTGGCAGCCAGCGCTGTAGATTTGTTGGCTGCTGCAACGGCTTCTTTCTTCTTGCCCAGCTTTGCCAGGCATTTGGCTTTCTGATGCCAGATCCAAAATGCATCAGGTTCTTTTTCTGTTGCTTTATTGAACCAGCCAAGCGCTTTGTTCAGGTCTTTACCATTTTCAAGATAATAAGCAGCGGCCGCGAAGTAAGGGAAATTTTCTTTTCCTTCTAAGCTGCTGATCTGCGCATTGATCTTAGTGTTTACATCTGTAGTAATGGGGATGATAATAACGGTTCTGTCCCACCCAATGATCATGTTCATAGAAGAGGGTAAGATATTGTCAAAAGAGATTAAAAAAGACTCCAGAGGAAAAGGAAGGTCTACGGCGTTAACCTTAACGCGGGCTACATCCTGGTCTTCTTTGTAAGCAGACGGGCTGGTTACATTCAATTGTTTGGTTAAAATTACTGTCCATTCGGATGCGTTGGGAATGGTAAGCAATCCGTATTTCCCGGCCGGAATTTTTTTACCGCCAAAAGTAACATCATCACCAAAGCTAATAGTGGTAGCGGCATTTGCACCCGTACGCCATACCTTTCCATAAGGTACAAGGTCACCAAAGATGGTTCTGCCTTTTACTGCTGGTCTTGAATAAGACAGTTCAACGGCAGATAAGCCAAACTCCTGCTTTACTGTTTGCGATGGCGAAGCGGCCGGCGTTTTTAATTGTTGTGCTTCTGCAAAACAGATCACTGTAGAAAAAGCGGCAAGTAAAAAGATCTTTTTCATCTGTAGTTGTTTTTTGGTTGATTAATCAGGTCGTTGTTTGTATGCATAAACCCTGCAGTTGCATGGCTTATCGCACTGTTATTTATTGCGGCGAAGATAATGTTTACAGTGATGTAATTCAAGCCGGAAAGGAAATTGAAAAGAATTATGCCAGGTTTAACAAAATATGCGCGTCGTCAGGCTTGCTGTAGCGATCAGAACTGGATGGTAAGTGTTACCTGTGCAGTGCTACTGCCTTCTGTTAATTTCCATTGAGGGCCTTCTTTTACCACGCGGATGGCTTCTTTATTACACTGCGGACAGGTAGAATGTATGATCTTAAAATCCGAGAGCCGGCCGTATTGATCAACAGAAAACGACAGGTCAACAAACCCCCGGCTGGCGGTAAATGCCGTTTCCGGCAAACGGGTATTGTTCACTAAGTAAATATCATAATTGCCCCAGCCGTCTGCAGGCTCTGCTTCAGGAGATTCATCCGCACTTTCATCCCTGGTGGCTGTTGCTTTTTTCTTCTGAGTGCCATAGCCCGATACTACCACTTCCGACAATTGGTTACCATCGGGCCGGAGTATAATGTTATTAACAGGAGCGCCTGCGTATAAAACCACCTGTTGCGGTTGAAAGCCTACAGATTTTATATCCGCTAACAATGAGGTATCGCCGCTTAATAATTTAAAGTTACCCCCGGCATCGCTATAGGTACCAGCCGGTGTATTGCTGATACGGATATTTACAAAGGGCAATGGCTTGTTGTGGTTGTCGGTTATTTTGCCGGTAATTATATTGGTAATAACCGCTCCCGGAGCGTTGTTTGGTGTTGCTGAAATAGGTATGGTACGGGATGCTCTTACAGGGCTTTTTTCACTTTCCGCTTCTTCCGCTTTCTGCGCCCTTAGTATATTAGCTGCTGTAGCCTGGTCTGCTGCATTAACCGTTAAATCAGGGAATGCTGAATCATTTTTTGTTTTGGGTTGGGATGCAACAGAAGACTTTATTTTTTGAGGAGCGGCAGGAGGTAAAACAGGAGACGCTTTCCCGGGCCTTGGAGCCGGTGTATTGCTTTGTTCCCGGTTTTTGTTCTCCTGCACAGCACTATCTGTTGAACCGGTGACTTCGTCTGCTATTTTATCAGTATTTTCTTTTTCCTGCAAAGGCTCAATTTTCTGCTCTTTTTCTTTTTGCTGCGCGATATTGTTTTCAGTTGGAGCAAGCCAGTACCAGGTAAACGCTGTTCCCAATACAATAAGAATGGCTGCTGCGGCGCTCCACCATATTTTTGTGCTGCGCAGAGGCATTACTTTAGGGCCGGCTTTTTCCTGTAATCTTTTTCTCAGGTCTTCTATATCTGAAGAAAGGGCCGGAGAGGAATGATGCGCATAACCCTCTATTGCTTCAGCCAGGAAAGGATCCTCAAGCGCAGCTTTTTCCATGGCATGCCTTTCCTTTGCAGGCATCTGCCGGTTCAGGTAGCGTTCTATGTCCGCTGCTGTGTATCGTTTGATATGTTTATTATTGTCAGACATTGTTTATTTAGTCAGTGGTCAGTAGTTAGTGGTGAGTGGTCAGCTATCCGTGAGCCCCTTGCTCCCCTGTACCTTGTAACCTGTAACATGCGGTCTGACGCTCCTTCATCGCCTGCGACCGCTACATTTTCAAATTCTCACATTTCCACATGCTCACTCCTCTTCCATACAATTTTTCAAATTCCTCCTCCCGTTTTGAATATAGCTTCTTACCTTATTCCATTCATAGCCTGTAATTTCGGCAATTTCGTCATAGCATTTTTGCTGTAAATAAAATAGTTCAACTGTTTTTTTCTGTTCTTCCGATAGGGTTTGCATGCATTTTTCTAATTTAACAAATTGTTCTTCTTTTTCCAACACGCCATTAAGATGCACGGTTTCTTCCAAATGCATATAATCGGGGTTAAATTCGGTGGTTTTCAGGTTTCTGGGGGTACGCAACTGCATCAGGCAGTAATTACGGGTAAGCGTGTGCAGCCAGCTTTTAAAATTATTCACTTCATGCAGTTTGAGCTTCTCAACCAATGCTTCAAAAATGCTCATCACGGCATCTTTACTGCGCTCGCTGTCTTTAAAATACTTCAGGCAAACCCCGTATACCAGCTCCATATACCGCTGGTAAAGGTCCGACAGCACACGCATATCCTTTGTTTGCTTATACAAAGCTATCATTTCCAGATCTGTGTTGCCCGCGGTTGATATGTTTTTAATAAAATTCAAACAATAAACAAGTGAGAATCAAAGATAAAAGATAATAGGAAAGAGAAGCATAATCCGTTCTTTATCTCTTTTCAGCATAAATATTTTCAGGCGCGTATGTAATGACATCCGTTATGGCATCCATCATTCAAACTAAACCTTAAAAATTATTTGTATGAAGCAGGTAACCATTTACGGCATAATCATTATTGCCGCCTTAACGGCTTTTTTGCCACGCACTTCTTTTACAGTAAAAGGTAAAGTAACCGATAGCACAGGCGCTATCCTTTCTGCGGTATCCGTTACCGAAAAAGGTACGGCAAATATTACCCAAACCGATACTAATGGCAATTTTACTATTACCGTTGCGGATGTCAATGCCATATTGGTTTTTTCATCCGTAGGATTTGATACCCGGGAAATAAAAGTATCCGGCAAATCAATGCTGCATGTGCAGCTATCCGGATCAGCTGCCAACCTGGAGGAAGTAGTAGTTACAGCATATAGCGCTGTTAAAAAGAAAAGCATTACGGGAGCAGCAATGCAGGAGTCGGAAGCAGATATGATGTTGCAGGGTAAGGTGGCAGGTGTAGCAATAAGAGGGAATGCTTCCTATCCTTCGGCCGCTGCAAGGAAAACGCGTAATCAAAACTACCCGTTGTACCAGCAGCGGGATGAGGATTTTAATACCGAAGGGTATGACGGCATTACAGAAAACCGCTTTCTTACAGTAAAGGATAATCCGCTGTCTACTTTTTCCATAGATGTAGATGCGGCTTCCTATAGTAATGTACGGCGCTATTTAAACAACGGGCAGTTGCCACCTGCCGGGGCAGTGCGCACAGAAGAGCTGATCAATTATTTTCATTACGATTATCCTCAGCCCACAGGCGACAGACCTTTCTCTATCTATACCGAATTATCTGAAGCGCCCTGGAACAAAGATCATCGCTTGGTATTGGTGAGCCTGCAGGGGAAGAAAGTGGCAACGGAAAACATCCCGGCCTCCAACCTGGTTTTTTTGATTGATGTATCGGGTTCAATGGAAGATGCCAATAAGCTGCCCCTGGTAAAGCAATCTATGAAGTTGCTTACAGATCAACTGCGCGAAAAGGATAAGGTGGCCATAGTTGTATACGCCGGCAGCGCAGGACTGGTATTGCCTGCTACCAGCGGAGCAAATACACAAACCATAAAGGATGCTATTGAGCGGCTAACGGCGGGTGGTTCTACGGCAGGTGGCGAAGGGATTAAATTAGCGTACAGCATAGCCAGGCAAAATTTTGTGCAGGGCGGCAATAACCGTGTTATTTTATGTACCGACGGCGATTTCAATGTAGGCGCCAGCAGTGATGCCGACATGGAAAAGCTGATTGAGCAGGAAAGAAAGAGTGGTGTTTTTTTAACGGTGCTGGGTTACGGCATGGGTAACTACAAAGACAATAAGATGCAAAAGCTGGCCGGTAAAGGCAATGGCAACCATGCTTATATTGATGATATGAGTGAAGCGAAGAAAGTGCTGGTGAGTGAGTTTGGCGGCACCTTATTTACCATTGCCAAAGATGTGAAGCTGCAGGTGGAATTTAACCCTGCCAAAGTACAGGCTTACCGTTTAATAGGTTACGAAAACCGCTTGCTGAATAAAGAAGATTTCAACAATGATAAGAAAGATGCCGGTGAGCTGGGGAGCGGGCATACCGTTACGGCTTTGTATGAGGTAATACCTGCAGGTGTAAAGAGTGATTTTACAGAAAAGGTTGATCCGCTAAAATACCAGTCCCTCAAAAATAATGCGGGAAATAATAATTCTCCTGAGCTCATGACGATCAAATTCAGGTATAAAGATCCGGATGGGGAAAAGAGCAAGCTGATAGAACACCCGGTTGTTGACGGGCACATGGCATTAATCCATACTTCTGTTAATTTCCGGTTTGCCGCTGCCGTGGCTCAGTTCGGTATGCTGCTCACCCATTCCGAATTCATGCAGCAATCTTCGTACAACAACGTGCTGGCATTGGCTAATTCTGCTATTGGTGCCGATCAGGAAGGTTATCGCAAAGGCTTTTTGGAATTGGTAAGAAAAGCAGGAAGCCTGGCGAAGAAGGAAAATGGCGTTAAAGAAGAGGATGAGCTGGTAGGAAGAAAATAGTATACCGTGAGAAGGAGCATAGCGTATGGCGCCTGTGCAGGTGGTACGCTATGCTTTTTTGTGCATATTACAATGAATAATCATATTGCTCAGGGTAATTAATAGCTGATTGGAGATTGATGATTATAAATTACAGTGTATTTTTATGCAAGGTCGTTTGTTTAGCGTAGCATTATGAAATTAGACAAATTTGTATTAGCCCTGTTCATTGCAGTTGGGGTTGCCTGGTTTTTCCCGCAGTTCGGTTCCGCCCAAAGTGGCATTCCGCTGGATGCTGTTTGCAGTGCCGGCATTGCTTTGATCTTCTTTTTTTATGGCGTAAAGCTAAGCCCGGAGAAAATAAAGGCAGGCTTAAAAAACTGGAAGCTGCATATCGTTATCCAGGCAGCTACGTTTATCATTTGTCCGTTGCTTGTATTGATTTTCTATCCTTTTCTGAAAAATGAGCAGCAGGAAATGATCTGGCTGTCTGTGTTTTTTCTGGCCGCTTTACCTTCCACGGTTTCTTCCTCTGTTGTGATGGTGGCTATGGCAAAAGGGAATTTGCCTGCCGCCATTTTTAATGCAAGCATTTCGGGGCTCATTGGTATTGTTTTGACGCCTCTGTGGATGGGGTTATTTCTGCAGCAGCAAGGCGATGTTGATTTTCTGCAAATTTATTTCAAGCTGATCGTTGAGATCATTATACCTGTAATTGCCGGTACTGTCATGCAACGCGCTATAGGACATTGGGTTGCCAGGTATGGTAAACAACTGTCGGTATTTGACAAGAGCATTATTGTTTTGATCGTATATAAAAGTTTCGCGGAATCATTTTCGGATGGTACATTTTCGGGCATGCAATGGAATGACCTTGCGATGATATGCGGTATTTCCGTTGCGCTGTTTTTTGCACTATATGGCATTATTTACTGCACAAGTAAGTTGCTTGCCTTCAATAAGGAAGACATGATCACCGCGCTGTTTTGCGGTTCAAAAAAATCATTAGTCCATGGCACGGTATTCTCAAAAGTGCTGTTCAGCAATGCGGCTTTCGCAGGTTTTATGCTGCTGCCATTGATGATCTTTCATGCGTTTCAGTTATTTATGGTGAGCTATATTGCCGGGCGGTTTGCAGGTAAAGAATAGTGTTAAGGACTTACTGCATGTAATGGTAAAGTAGCCGGCAACAAATTAATTTTGGTAGTAATTTTATTAATTCCTGAAAATAAAGACTGAGGTATGTATATCCCTAAGATGAATGCAATGACAGATCGCGAAGAGATGGTTGCCTTCATGAAACGATTCAGCTTTGCAACGATTATTACTGCCAGGGAAAATTTTCCTACGGCTACACATTTGCCCTTTCTTATATCAGTTCACGGCGATAAGATTATACTGACTTCTCATTTTGCAAGGGCAAATGAACAATGGGCAGCTATTGGAGAAAATAAGGTTTTAGTGATCTTTACTGAGCCACACGCTTATATATCACCCAAAAACTATGATAAGGAGCTAAATGTGCCTACGTGGAATTATATTTCGATTCACGCTTACGGGCAGGGGAAATTTGTTACCCAAACAGATAAAGTTATTGAAATACTGGAAAAGACAATTCATAGCTATGAAATGGCTTACATGCAGCAATGGAATAGTTTGCCTGAAGATTTTAAATTGAAAATGATAAAGGGTATTGTAGCTTTTGAAATTGAAGTAACCGAGTTGCAGGCAAAGAAAAAGCTGAGCCAGAATAAAACGGAGGCCGAGCAACGAAGCATTATCAACTCACTTTCAGGAAGCGATAATGACAATGAAAAACATATTGCAGATTATATGAAGCGGAACATAGAAATGTGATAAAACATGGGTATATAATTGCTATCCTCTTCCGGTTATCCAATACATCAGGCTTCCAGTAATTTCTCTTAAATACATATCCCAGTTTTTAAGCGCGTTGGCCGACGGAAGCATATAATCGGTTGGCACAGTACTATCCGGGGGCCTAACAAAAAAGGCGGCCGGGTAAGGTATTACCGCAATGCCCGCCCTGATAAAGGTTTTTTTAGCGCGGGGGATATGCATAGCCGAAGTAACGAGCAGGTAGGGTGGGGGAAGCTGCAGTGAATCAATGATCTTTTTGGTATTGGCAGCGTTTTCGGCTGTATTGCGCGAATCCCTGTCTAAGGCAATCGCTTCCGGGGGAATGCCGATTGCAATGAGCTGCTGCTGAATAAAATCGCCTTCCCTGAACGTGTCCCGGTTAAAGACGGTACCATCCCCTGCCGCTACAATTATTTTTTGTATATGGCCTGTTTTATACAATAGTGCCGCCTGTATAAACCTGTCGCTTTGCTCACTGAAATAAGTTTGCTGGTCTGTTTTATTCTTTCCCGCGAAGCCGCCTAATAAAATGCCTGCGCTGTAATTTTCACCTGCCCCGAGTGTTACTTTTTCAGGCTGGTAAGCAAGGATGAGCTGACTGATGATAAAGGGATTGGTAAAGAACAGGAGCATAATGATGCCGGCGGTATAGCATCTTTTTTTCCTGGCTGCTTTTTTGGATAACCATGCCCATACAAAAACAATTACGATCCATAATACGGGGCTCAATAATACAATTACCAGCTTGGAAATGACGAACATCATGCTTCAATATACATTGCAGCGCGTGAAAACCCAAAAATGCGGATAGAATTTGTGTAGTCAGGGGAGAGTGGTTAGTAGTGAATAGTTGGTTGCGAGGCCCGATTTGAAATTTGATATCTAAAATTTGAGATTGTATTTCTCTTCGATTTAACAGCAGTGAGGTACCAGCTATTGGTTGTGCAATTGCTAACGATAGGTTGAGTACTTCTTCTTTCACCTCTCTCTTTTCACTTGTCCTTTAAGCTCATGGTTTATCATTAGCATACAGCCCTCATTTTCAAATTTTCAAATAGGATTAGGTATTTTATTCTCAAATAGCTTTTAGT
>CALMQS010000142.1 GCA_937871285.1 uncultured Sphingobacteriales bacterium
CACACCCCTATTCAATACTAAAAGCTATTTGAGAATAAAATACCTAATCCTATTGGGGAATTTGAAAATTTGAAAATGAAACTGGTCGGTACGCGATGAAGGAGGCATCAGACTATTCAATAAATCAAAAACAAGAACAGCCACGCTGAAGCGGCTGTTCTTAAAATTATGGCTTATTTATAGGTAAATCCAACGCTCCCCATAGTAACCGGGTTTCCCGGCAAACCTATCTTAACCTGGGCCTTTTCCGGCAATCCGCTTGTTTTATACGTGTATTCATACTGGTATTTGTCTTCCAGGGTTAACTGCGCATCAAAAATATTTTCTACAATAACATTGTTTTTAGAAGGGCCCTGCCAAAGCAGCAATAAAAAATCTTTGTGGGTATAGAGCGGATTGATCTTTTGATCATACTGCATTTCTGCATGCCCTGCTCTCACCATATACCCCGGCCTGTTTGTTGCCACCATAATTACACCTTCCGTAACATTGCCATCTCCATTATAGGTATACATAAATTCAAGCAGCGGGTTATATTCCGTTCCTTCGCCCGCGTAAATGGTTACCCTTTTGATGTTTCCGTTCTCAAAATAATAGTTGGTATATCCTGTTCTTTGCCCGGCAACAAAATATTCAGCCCGCTTTAAAACGTTGTTTTCATACACCGGCACAATTTTTTCACCCGAGCTGCTGTTTACTTCGCTGATCTTACCGGCTGCATAGCTGATGCTGAAATCCACAATATCGCCCGAAGTGTTGATATCGTTTTTAACCGTAGCTTTTTTAAGCGACCCGTCTGTATTGTATTCGAACCGCATAAAATCCTCGCCGTCTTTATATTCCTGCAGTGCAGGGTTGGCCGGCGGGGGAGGAGGCGCCGGATCGGGATGCTTATCTTTTTTGCAGGAAGCAAAAAGCAATGTTGCGGTGATCAGCACGATGCTGATCAATTTTTGATTTAACTTCAATGTAGTTTGCATAATTTTTTTATTTTTCAGCTTGCAAAACAATATCAAAGGGATACGGGTAGCAAGTCTGTTTGGAATGAATTGTAATAATCGCCGGTGAATTGCTATTTTTAAATAACGTGCCTGGCTTTTTTGCCGCAAATAATCTGCATATCTGCAGCGTCTTTATTGCAGCATTAAAAGCACCTCCTGTATATTGCAACATTATTTTAACAAACGCTATATGAAAAAGCTGCTCATCGCCTTTATTATTATTTGTGGTATTACCGCTTTTACACAGCAAAAAATGACCTGGGTAGCCATTGGCGACTCCATTACCTATTTGAACGAACATGCGGATGAAACAGGTAGCTCCATCAGCAAAGGATATATGACAAGAGTGGTGGAAAAACTGCCGCATATCCAATACATCAACCAGGGCCATAATGGCTGGACCTCCGGGGGTATTGCCGCTGAGATTGAAAAGCTGGGTATTATCAAAGCCGATATATATTCCATTTTCCTCGGTACCAACGACTGGTGGCAAGGCAGGCCCGTTGGCGTTCTGGCAGATTATCAAAACAATACCGGCAATAACACCGTGTATGGTTCTTTCCGTATTATCATCAACAAGCTCCGCAGTTTAAACAGCCATGCGAAGATCATCCTCATTACGCCCATGCAGCGTGGCGATTTTGTGTACATTGCCAATATGACCAACAATGCCTGGGGCTCGTACAGGGAAAAAGACGGGCAGCAACTGGAACAGTTTGCCGCGGCCATCAGCGCCATTGGGAAATATGAAAATATTACGGTGGTTGATCTGTATAACAGGAGCGGCATAACACAAAAGAATATGGTGCACTTCAAGCGGCTGAAAGATCCGCAAACAGGGGCATATAAAAACTATCCCTATCCCGCCTATACAAAAATCGCTTTCCATCCTGAAACGGATGAATATCCTTATCCTCCGGATGCCATCAACATGACCTACGACGGGCTTCATCCCTCCGACAAAGGCTATGCCGTTATCGCAAAAATGCTGGTGAAAGAAATGAAGGGTATAAATAATAAGAACCACCGGGGAGAAGAAGCCGGGATGGTAGAATGAAATAATTCCTGCTAACAGCAATTAGCAAAATGATTTTTGTACCCGGCTACAGGAATGCCGTGCAGCTTATCTTGCGTCGCACACTTCAGGGTTCAGTTCGCTGCGCTGCAATATGGCTGCCGGAAAAAAATGCAGGTAAAGGACCTGGAACGGAAGCAATAAGAATACTTTGTCATTATCTCAACGAAACATTTTATCATCAATTTTTGTTCTTATATTTAACTCAGTTAGCAGGCTGAATTTTTTATACTTCCGCCTTTGCATTAGCGCGTGTAGATCTGTATCCTGCTCTTTTTAAGATACTTTATCTATCTAAAATGAAACCGATTATCATTTGCCTGGCATTATATGCATGCATTGCTGGTATGCTTTCATGCGGCAACGCATCAATACATGATAGCCTATTCAGCAAGTACAGGGATAATAAAGAACCCGTGCCCTTTGCTCCCGGATTAGCCATAAAAGGCAACACCTACAAGGGATGCTTTTCAAATGATTATGCTACTTTTTATTTTTTCCGGCATCAGGTTCCCAACCGCGAAGATTACCGGATCTACCAGTCTGCATTTACAGGTAGCAAATGGAAGGAGCCCGAGCTGATCCGTTTTAGTGATTCCGTCTCAGATTTATATCCTGTGATCTCAACCATTGAAAAAGATAAGCTGTTCTTCATTTCATACCGCAGAACGCCTGGTGATACCAGCGCTAAGCCCAATGGTAATTTCTGGACTTCCTCAAAAGTGGCGGATCATTGGCAACCTCCCGTTCCCTTTGCCGAAGCTAACCTTATTTATAACTACAATTCGCAACCCTGCATTACGGCTAATGGTACTATTTATTTTACTTCCCATACGCCGGACTGGAGTAAGACGCTCACTTATAAAATGGTTTGTAAAAATGGACACTATCAAAACCCGGAGCCTTTTCATTTTGTAAACCAGTTGAGGCAAGAGGATACCGGCAGAACGGTATTTGAAATAGCGGTATCGCCCGATGAAAGCTATATGGTATTAACGATCGCCGAAAACCGGCAGGACGCGAGGTTATTTGTGTCCCGCAAAACACAGCAGGCATGGACAGCGCCCATATACATCGGGAATATTATTAAAGGTGATATGACGGGCAACTTTCCGTATATCACGGCCGATGGTGAATTTTTAATTTTTACCAGGCATTTTGACGGCTTCTTTATTTTGCCGGCAAAAGCGTTTTTAAAAGGAATTGAAATTAAGGAACTTTGAAAAAACAAGAACAATGGAACATAAAGCAATATCTATCCGGCCGTTTATCGGGGCTAAGAACTTCAACATTTCGCGGTGTTTTTACCGCGACCTGGGTTTCAGGGAAACGGTACTGTTTCCTGATATGTCTCTTTTTACAACGGAGGGATTGGGATTTTATTTGCAGGACGCTTACGTTGCGGACTGGATAGACAATTCAATGATTTTTTTAGAAGTAAAAGATGTGGATCGTTTCTGGAATGAGCTGGTGGCTTTAAACCTGGCAGCTAAATACGAAGGGGTAAAGCTAACACCAATACGGCAATACGACTGGGGCAGGGAATGTTTTTTGCACGACCCGTCAGGAATTCTATGGCATTTTGGAGCATTTGTTAAGTAAATAGCATCTTATGACCAGGTATAAAGCAAAAACTACAGCAACCGCAAACAGTGTTTCCGACTTTCTTGACGCAGTACCTGACGTGCAAAGGAAAAAAGATGCATTTGCCATAATGGAAATTATGAAAAAGCAATCGGGGTTCGAACCGAAAATGTGGGGCCCGGCTATTGTGGGGTTTGGCAGCTACCACTACAAATATGAAAGTGGCCATGAGGGAGATGCTCCTTTAATTGGTTTTTCACCGCGGAAAGCTGAATTTGCCCTGTACCTGGCTACGAATTTTGATGGGAAGGAAGCATTGCTTAAGCAATTTGGAAAACACAAAACCGGCAAAGCCTGTATTTATATCAAGAAGTTAGCAGATATAAATATTGAGGTCTTGAAAAAAATGATCACCAGCTCCATTACATTTTTCACAGAAAGGTAACCTGGCCTGCGCTGTATTTAAATAGTGAACTAACATAAAACGGGGTAACAATAATTGTAAAAAGGCAATGCCTAAACTTAACTTTCCACATGAGGGGAGACAATAAAAGACTGCGAAATAAAGTTTGAGATGACATATAACGACTGGACAAAAAGCCTGAACCGCTAACATGCCTGGCAAAAATACGGGCTGGCGGAAATCTTCTTGAGCTTTGGGTACTTTATCGGGCTTTTTTCTGTATTCATATGAATATATACTATGTGCGTGTGAGCGCAAAATGCGCTGGGCGTATTTCAATTTTTCGCTCCATGTACAACTTTCCGGTCGGTGAGACACCGACCGGTAGCGGGTTCTACAGGTGGGTGTCACCACCATAGTCGTTAAGCTAAGATTTTGTATTAAACTGTAAGGAATGATAATGCGTTTGCTTATTTTTTGGTGCATGGCATACACAATCTATTATGAGGGGCAGATAGTTATTGGATAACCAGGATTTTATTGGTAGCTTTTTTAATAGTACCGTTTTTAAAGTAGAAGCAAATTTGAGGCTTCGTTTAAAAAACATCAGCATACTTACGGTCTGTCCCCTGACAGATACATGCTTATTGAGACGGCTGAATAAGCTCCAGTTGATCAATATCCATAACAATCTGCCCAGTAACTGGCATTCCAGCCTCTCTTTTTTTACCCGTTTAACTTCATTGATACGGAAAAATGATTTCCACGTTTTAAATACCAGTTCTATCTGCCAGCGCAGGTAATAGGTTTTTCTAACCTCTGATGCAGGCAGTATATCAGCTCCGACATTAGTAACATAAATATTATAATGCAGCTTTTTTTTATGTTCTTGTGATATACCAATGCCCTTGCTTTTAGCCTTAGCCTGTGCATTGATCCACCGGCGCTTAAACTCATGATCCGGTACTTTTTCAATGATCAATCTGCATGCAATCCGCTCCTTGTCATATACCAACACGTCCTGTTGCAGATGCTGCTGCCCCTTTGCCTGCCTGAACACCTTATTCCAATTCAAAGACTTTCCATTCAGGTTGTATACGCCCGCCTGAGGAGGTAATCTGTTTAGGAAGAAAGCCTCAGATTGTATGACTGCCTTCAGATAGGCCGGGGAGATATATCCCAGATCGCGGATATGCAGATCGCCGGTGGTTATAGCCGATATGGTTTGTTCTGCGTCCGCGAGATCATTGCGCAAACCATCGGTTAGCTTTATGGATAGCCAGTTACCACTCACCAGATCATATTCGTATTGCAGGCTTATCATGCCATTGGTTTTGCTGAAATTACCATATCCTCTGTAGGCACCGTTGTAATCGGTGGGCAATTTAAACTTAGTAGAGTCTTTTACCTTGATACGTGAAAAATGTGTTTTTAATCCCTCTTTCTCTCTGCCGAGGTGTTGCTCCAGCGCCTGCTGTATTACTTTTTCAAGAAAATTAACCGCCTGGACACTGAAGCGCTGATGCAAGGCTTCTTTGCTTATTGCTATACCATGAGCCTGTCGTAACTCTGCCGTCAGATCCGGCAGGCTTATATGACCCTGTGGGCTATCGGCTACCATTAGTGTAGTTAAAAAGCCCTGTGCTGTTATTTTGCCACTGCTTCTTTTAATAAATCCTGTTTGTCTGCCTAGTCTTTCTGCCTGGGCAGAGCAAAGGAAGCCTTTGATGTTGGCAGAAATATCTGCGGCATGTTCCTTTAATAAAACTTTTTCTCTAATTTCTAATTTGTTTCTCCTCTTAGGCTGTAAATGCTTACTTTTACAACGGGCATGCATTATACAACTTTTTTTTCTTACCCCATGCCCTTAAATAATACTACAATGAGGAGAAAATAAAAAACAACTCCCCAGAAGGGAATTGTTCATTATTAATGAGTTAGCTCTCCTTTTCTTCTTAGCTTAACGACTATGGTGTCACCACCCACCTGCGAAAAATTTGTCCTTTAAAATATATATTGCTGCGGGGAAACAAAAAGGTTGTAAAAGCGTTATCCTTTGAAAGGTAACAAATTGAACCATACGGGGATTCATATTGTGTGCTATTAAACATTCACCAAAAATACAATAATGAAACAATTCAAACTTTTCATGCCGGCACTGGCTGCTATGTTACTTATCTTAAGCTGCACAAAAGAAGGACCGGAAGGGCCGCAGGGCGCACAGGGCGCGCAGGGCAACGCGGGGCCTGAGGGTCAGCAAGGACCTGCCGGTACGCAGGGTCCTGCAGGTACAGCAAATGTTATTTACAGCGGATGGCTGAGCTTTCAGCAGGCTGAACGTGATACACTAATTGACGGCACTAATTTAAAAGTTAACCATATCCGTGCAAATCAACTAAATCAGGCAATCATTGATAATGGTTTCGTGCTGATATATATGCGATTCGGTACTACTGTTCTTGCATTACCCTACACAAGCCGTGCGGGGTCCAGGCCCAATACGGTTAGTTTTGTTCCCCGCCCGAATGTGCTTTACGTTACGCGCTTTACGCATGACAATACGTCTCCCTACCTGGGCTTTGGCTCCGTACAGTTCCGGTATGTGTTGGTTCCGGGTGGTGTCGCCGCAGGCCGATTTGCCGGGGAAGGCGAAAAACGAGTGACCATCAACGGGGAAAGGTACACCGAATCGCAGTTGAAGGCTTTGTCATTTGAAGAGATAAGCAGTTTACTGAATATTCCGGAGTAACCCTGAATATTCTTTTTAATAAGCTTAGGAAAGGTCTGCTCCCTGCGCCGGGAACGCGTTTGGAGCAGGCCTTTCTTATTCAGGCGCCGGGGTCTGCATTGAAGCAACAGACATGGCTACGCGACCCAGGGGCTAAGTTTTATTCCTGCAATAGTCTTTGCGGTCAAGCCAATGTGTATCAGTTACAACGCCGGAAAATTTTTAAATCTGCTTTTTTATCAGGCTCCATTGCTATGAAATTGCCCGCATAGAACCCTGCAAAAAACTTTTTCAATTTCAAAATAAATGAATAGGTTTGATAACCGTATCAGTCCGCACCGTATACAATACCCAAGATACACCCATCCAATTTCCGCTATATAATTTAAAATTTTGAGTAGTAGTTGAGTTCGTTAATAAATTTTTTATAATCATATGGGGAAGTTTCAGGTTGCAATAATGCATGGGCATTCTAAAGATTATTTAGAAGTAAAAAAAATGATTAATGAATGTAATTTTTTACCAAGAATATTAGTTGAAGAATATGCGGCAGATACTATTTTTGAAAATTTAAGAGATTTAATTTGGGATGATGTTCACTGTGTTATAGTAATATTAACCAAAGATGACGAGATGTTAGACGGGAATAAAAGAGCCAGGCAAAATGTAATATTTGAATTGGGTTACTGCTTTGGTGCTTTTGACAGCCTGCCGGGAATTGCATCATATAAACCAAAAGATGCTTTAATTGTAGTTGCTGAAAAAGATGTTGAACTATTTGCTGACATTAATGGATTGACAAGAATTGAATATGAAAGTGGTAAAATTGAAGAGAAAAAAGATTTTATAACCGACTGCCTGAAGCGGAGCTATACAAAAGCCAAAAATTATTATCTTTTTGATTCCTTATGATTTGTATTCCGGCGATTATGAAGGAACTGCCGGCAATGCATTGTTAAAAATTGATAATATAACGGTTAGCGGCTCATCGTGCGGATTTATTTTCCCGTATGAATTACTCAGGCAGGTTGAATCAACTGTTTCCACTGATGAGGTCCGGAATACTTAAGCTAGCCTGGGGATGCAAAATTACACTGGTACTAGCTCACATCCGGCGTCTGCCTCATTTTTTTCTTCCAGAAGAAATACGACAATATCCCCGGCACAATCCATATCAGC
>CALMQS010000143.1 GCA_937871285.1 uncultured Sphingobacteriales bacterium
ATTTTTACATTCCACCATATTCCTTTAAAAAAAGATTGCAGGTGGGTAAATTGTCTTTTAAACAGAAACCTGATGGCGGCTGCCGGTACTGTTAAAAGCAGGAAAAAGGATACAAAAACGGCAAATTGTAAAAGATTACTGTTCCTGCGCATAAACTGAATACGGTTCCTGGTGCTATAATATACAGCAGTGGCGCTTTTTTCTGTAGGGCGTAATGGCGCTTTATTATAAACAACAGCTTTTGGCTGGTATAAGATCTTGTATCCTTTTTTCAATATGCGTGCGCTTACGTCGGAATCGTCAAAATAAATAAAAAAATTCCTGGGAAGCATGCCAGCCTGTTCAATTACGCTTTTTTTGATCATCATGGCCCCGCTGTAAGCGCCATGCGTGTACAGCGGAATATCGTATTGTCCCTTGTCTTCTTTTTTGTAACCTATAATTGTTTTCCTTCCTGTTAACCTGTTCAGGGCGTTGTACCCTGCATATTGTATCTCATTTTTTTTGTGAAAGGAACGGATTTTTGGGCAGGTAACGCCCAGGAGATGATCTGTTAAAAAGGGTGCTAACAGATCATCTAATGTATTTTCAGTAAGTTCCGTATGATTGTTAATCAGTAATATAAAATCTCCTTTTGCCTGCTTGATCGCCCGGTTTACGCCATTGTCAGCACCGGCATCTGTTTTTATAATACGTGTATTGGGATAGTTGCCTCCAATAATTTGCAGGGTGGGGTCTGTGGCTGAGCCCATATCACAAACCAGTATTTCATAATGTGTATAAAGGAGCTTCCGGGCGGATTCTAAAAACTGACATGTGATTTCCGTTTGGTTCCAGTTAAGCGTGATAATAGATACTAAGGGCTTCGCTTTTACGAGGATAAATTTTTTTTCCTGCATATTATTTCTCTTTGATTATTAATTAAATAATACGGGCTGAGAAATAAAGGATTTAAATGTAGTCTTTCAAAATACAGGGTAAAGCAACAAGTTTACCGGTTTACTGAATGCAGGATATCAGAAATAGTAATGGGTTATTATGAATAGGTGGTGTAAAAGTAACAAATATATGATTTTCAGAAGTAGAGATCATAAGGGTTGGGAGAACGGGTATCGCTCCATATTTACGGATTATTTGACTATCTGTATATATGTCAATATAATAAACATGTTATTTTTTTAATTATCCATTGATTGCCGGTTGAGATTTTATCGTTTGATATTTAAAACAAGGATAAAAAATGAATTGTCGGGCATTTAAACAACAGTTTATTATTGGTTTTTTAAACAAAAGATATAAGAAGATGATTTTTTTATTTTTAATGAATAGGCATTTTATTAAAAACATTTAAATCATAGTTCATCTTATTGAAAGTTTTCCACTTTTAGTATTTATTAACTAATTGGTATAATACTTGCAGTCTTCTTCACTCTTTTATAAACATACTAAATCCAGTTACTATGCGTAAGATCTACTTAAGATTTCCCCGCAGGAAAGCATTATGTGCCTACTATGAATAATAATCCTCTCATTAGGCATATTTAAACCGTACAATATTTTTAAACCCCTTTTATTTCCTGAAAAATCATGAACCAGAACCAAAAGAGCAATGTGTTGCTCAACGTACCAAAAAGAAATCTTTTTCCTTTTCTTTTTTTCTTTTTTTCTTTTTTCTTTTTTAATAGTCAAAGCAGTTTTGCGCAATATCAAAAAACGCAAAAAGCTGTTACTGCTAATGTACATGCTCAAATAGGAGGATTTTACGAATCACTGCCTGTTGATTACGCTTCTAACCCCACAAAAAAATATCCTGTATTAATTTTCCTCCATGGTGTTGGAGAATTAGGGAATGGTACAACCCAACTTCCTTTGGTTTTGAAGAACGCTATTCCTAAGTTGCTTAATGCCGGGACATTTCCTGCATCTTTTACCGTTGGAGGCGAGAAGCATTCTTTTATTGTGATATCCCCCCAGTTTAAGGCTAGTTCGGGTCAGATAGAAGCCATTCAAGCAATGATTGATTATTGTATACAACATTACAGAGTGGATGCTTCACGAATCTATCTTACCGGTTTGAGCCTGGGTGGAAAGAGATCCTGGGATTTTCCTGCATCTACTAAAGACAGGGCGAATATGCTGGCAGCGATAACTCTCGTTTGCTCCGGAGCATCAGGAACAAAATCAGGTATTGCTAATATAACCGACGCAAGGCTTCCAATGTGGTTTTTAAACAATTCCGGCGACCCATATATTTCTTTACCTAAAGCTCAGGATCTTTTGAGTTCAGTAAACGCCCTTATTAGTTCTCCGAAAGCTAAAATTACTGTTTTTCAGCAAAACGGACATGATGCCTGGACGAAAGCATATGATCCCAATTTTAGGGAAAGTGGCTTAAATGTATACGAATGGATGCTGTCTTACAAAAGAGGGACGTCGCCTCAGCCTGCACCACCTCCACCTCCACCATCCATTGTATTAGCTGCCAATTCCGGCGACAACCAGGTTATAACGCTTCCCACCAATAGTGTAACCGTAGATGGTAGCGTTAAGTCCACTTATCCAGCAGGCAGCACTTTTTTATGGACGCAAAAAGAAGGGCCTGCCACAACTACCATTGCGGCTCACACTTCACTTAAAACATCAATAACCGGATTGAATAAAGCCGGAGATTACAGATTCCAACTGAAAATAACTGACAAGAACGGCAATGTTTCAACATCTTCCGTGTATATTACTGTAAATCCTGCCCCCGGATCAACAGGTACAGCGCTTAAGTCAAACGCCGGCGACTACCAGGTTATAACGCTTCCCACCAATAGTGTAACCGTAGATGGTAGCGTTAAGTC